>NZ_JBGGNS010000020.1:0-247096 GCF_041320495.1 Planococcus sp. SSTMD024
CACGTGCAGCTGACGAATACTAATCGATCGAGGACTTAACCAACAAACTGAACATGCGTTTCCAATGTCGATTTATCCGGTTTTGAAAGAATAAGATAATATTTTTAAAGATAATGCTTGAAAAAATCGGTATTATTGGTATAATAAATCTTGTCTTTCAAATTAATGCAGTCTAGTGATGATGGCAAAGAGGCCACACCCGTTCCCATCCCGAACACGGAAGTTAAGCTCTTTTGCGCCGATGGTAGTTGGGGGTTTCCCCCTGTGAGAGTAGGACGTCGCTAGTCTGGTTATTATTCCGAAGTAGCTCAGTGGTAGAGCACCGCACTGTTAATGCGATGGTCGTAGGTTCGAGTCCTACCTTCGGAGCCAATTATGGAGAGCTGTCCGAGTGGCCGAAGGAGCATGATTGGAAATCATGTAGGCGGGCAACCGTCTCAAGGGTTCGAATCCCTTGCTCTCCGCCAGTATCTTAAGCTCAAAATAAAGGCCCCTTGGTCAAGCGGTTAAGACACCGCCCTTTCACGGCGGTAACACGGGTTCGAATCCCGTAGGGGTCACCATTCATGGAGGATTAGCTCAGCTGGGAGAGCATCTGCCTTACAAGCAGAGGGTCGGCGGTTCGATCCCGTCATCCTCCACCATTTCTTTCATTCATATCAGTGTAGAAGGAAATTTCAATATTATCGCGGGGTGGAGCAGTTCGGTAGCTCGTTGGGCTCATAACCCAAAGGTCGCAGGTTCAAATCCTGCCCCCGCAACCAAATGGTCCCGTGGTGTAGCGGTTAACATGCCTGCCTGTCACGCAGGAGATCGCCGGTTCGATCCCGGTCGGGACCGCCATCTTTATTAAATAATATGGGTCAGTAGCTCAGTCGGTAGAGCATTAGATTGAAGCTCTAAGTGTCGGCGGTTCGATTCCGTCCTGACCCACCATATTTTTTCTCCATGCCGGAGTAGCTCAACTGGTAGAGCAACTGACTTGTAATCAGTAGGTTGAGGGTTCAAGTCCTTTCTCCGGCACCATTAGGTGNTTATCTTTTTTTACTTTGTACCGAGATTTCTTTTACCTTGCTTCCATAGCTCAGTAGGTAGAGTGCTTCCATGGTAAGGAAGAGGTCACCGGTTCGAGCCCGGTTGGAAGCTTTTGATTCTTTGAAGTTTCTTTACATCGGAAACTGTTTTCTTTATAATTTTTGTACGGCCCCTTGGTCAAGCGGTTAAGACACCGCCCTTTCACGGCGGTAACACGGGTTCGAATCCCGTAGGGGTCACCATTCATGGAGGATTAGCTCAGCTGGGAGAGCATCTGCCTTACAAGCAGAGGGTCGGCGGTTCGATCCCGTCATCCTCCACCATGTGTCCATTTAGGATGTTAATCGAATAACGGTGGGGTAGCGAAGTGGCTAAACGCGGCGGACTGTAAATCCGCTCCTTCGGGTTCGGCAGTTCGAATCTGCCCCCCACCACCAGTTTTTTTATTGNTTAGGTGGGGTAGCGAAGTGGCTAAACGCGGCGGACTGTAAATCCGCTCCTTCGGGTTCGGCAGTTCGAATCTGCCCCCCACCACCAGTTTTTTTATTGCTTTGGGGTATAGCCAAGCGGTAAGGCAACGGGTTTTGATCCCGTCATGCCCTGGTTCGAATCCAGGTACCCCAGCCATTTTTTTATTTTGAGCCATTAGCTCAGTTGGTAGAGCATCTGACTTTTAATCAGAGGGTCGAAGGTTCGAATCCTTCATGGCTCATTTATCTTTGCGCATTTTTCGCGCGGGGCCTTAGCTCAGCTGGGAGAGCGCGACGCTGGCAGCGTCGAGGTCAGGGGTTCGAGCCCCCTAGGCTCCATTGTTCCATGTGCAATCCATGTGTAAAAACCCCGTATCCATTCAATTGGATACGGGGTTTTTTTAGCTTCCAATGTATTCGGATTGCGGCCGGAAAATCACGTTATCTTGCTGTTGTTCTAAGGCATGTGCAGTCCAGCCGACGATCCGAGCAATGCTGAAGGTAGGAGTGAATAATTCAGGCGGCATTTGGATAGACCGCATAATCGCTGCTGCATAGAACTCTACATTTGTATAGAGGGCCCGTCCCGGCTTCCGTTCATTTAATAGCTGGGTAATTTCGGTTTCTGCTATGACTGCAAGGTTCAGCCATGGGTCTTCTTGTTGCAACTGCTGGCATTTTTCGCGAAGCAGGATAGCGCGTGGATCTTCTGTGCGGTACACGCGGTGTCCGAACCCCATGATTTTCTCGCCTTGCGCGAGCTTTTGTTCAATTACTGGTTTTATTTTTTCAGGAGACTGGATTTCGTCTAGTAGCTCTAGAACTCCGGATGGGGCGCCTCCATGCAAAGGGCCTTTCATTGTGCCGAGTGCGGAAACGATGGCCGCGCTTAGGTCGGATTCTGTAGAAATGGTGACACGGCTAGCGAAAGTGGAGGCATTCATGCCGTGTTCCATCGTTAAGTTCAAGTAGGTTTCCAAAGCTTCGGTTTGGGCGTATGTTGGCACTTGCCCTTTGATCATCCATAGATAGTTAGCGGTATGGCCCAGGTCGTTTCTTGGTGCGAGGAATTCCAGCCCAGTACTTAGCCGGTATAGAAGAGCAGTCATTACCGGAAGGGCAGCAGTCAAAGCAATGGCTTGTTGTTGACTCGCCAATTTCTTGAATTCGGCATGCTGGTAAGCCGAGACGAGTGTCCTGATTCCATCCATTAAGGAAGTCTCTTTGGGCAGGAGCTGGGCGATAGATATGAGATAATCCGGCAATTCACGATGAGCTTTTAGTTGTTCAGTGAGAATTGCGAGCTCTTCCTTTGAAGCGTGATGGCCGTGCCACAGGAAATAAGCTGTTTGTTCGAAGCTCTTTTGATTTATCGCTTCATTGATCAATGTTCCACGGTAACGAAGTTCGCCTTTATCCCCTTCAACTGAAGCAATGGCAGTTTGGACCGCGACAACGCCTTTGAGGCCTTTTTGAAACATGTGAATTCCTCCTTTTTTTCAAGTATAAGCCACTACTTTAATTATGAAAATTAAAGATTTATAATTTAAATAATTAAAAAAACTAATTGAAGGGGGAACCGAAATGGAGATGCAATGGCTCAGGACATTTGCAGATGCTGCGGAAACCTTGAATTTCCGTAAGACTTCAGAACGCTTGATGTTGTCACAGCCGAGTGTGACGGTGCATATCCGGCAATTGGAAGAGTATTTGGGGATTCGCTTGTTCGACCGCATCAAGAACCGGGTGGTGTTAACCGAGGAAGGGAGGCATTTTAAACAGCAGGCAGAAGGATTGGTTGAGACATTCGATTCGACGGTAGATGAACTTCAGTCGTTTGCCCAGGGCTACAGGCGAAAATGGACCATCGCGATTTCCCCGTTGATGGCGGAGACGGTGCTGCCGTATATTCTAAAGTCATTTACGAAAACACATCCAGACCTTGAACTGGTCATCCGTGTGGAAGAATCGGAAGCGATTGAAGACCTGGTGGAAAGCGGGGGAGTGTCTGCAGGCATTTCGGCGTTGCCGCCCACGAAACGAGTGATTCTCCATGAAGTGGTCTATGAAGACCCTTTGCTGCTCATCGTGCCGAGGGATGCTTATGATGATGAGCGGGGCCCGGTAGTTTCAGGGGAAGAAATATTGCAGCAAAATTTCATCTTCACGCATCATCATCCTGTTTTTTGGGAAGAGCTATTGGTGAAATTGCGCGTGCAGCTTCCTGGCCTTCGCACAATGAAAGTGACGCAGGCCTATATTGCGAAACGCTTTATCCAGGAAGGGCTGGGCGTGTCGTTTTTGCCGAGATCGATGGTGCGCCGTGAGTTGATTGAAGGGCGTTTGATGGAAGCCCGCTTCGATTTGTTTCCATTGCCCAGCGTTGCGACATATTTTTTATCGCGCAATATGGGGGAGCTTGAAGAAGACTTCTTAAAGCGCGTCCAATCGGTTTATTTTCAGTAGAGTAAAGAGGCGACACTAGGATAGAAAATGGTGGATTTATTGGTATACTGCAGATAAGGAGGGGGATGGATATGTATATTGAACAGCGTAATATTCGGCTTCGCTTGTTGAAACGTGAGGATTTTGAGGCATTATGGGCGCTTTATACACCGGACATCTTTGAATACATGCTGACAAAGGTGGAACGTTTCGAAGATTTGGAGGCGTGGTTATCGGCTGGAATGAACCAATCCAATGTGCTGGTGTTTGCCGTGGAGCTGCCGGAAAGCGGTGAGATTGTCGGAACGACCCGCATTTATTCGATTGATGAGACGAACAAAAGCTGTGAAATCGGGGCGACGTTCTATAGCGAAAAAGCACAACGCACGCATGTCAATACGGCCGTCAAACATGCGCTGCTAGGCTATTGCTTTGAAGAACGAGGGATGATCCGCGTGCAGTTCAAAACCGATGCTGAAAATATCCGTTCCCAAAAATCGATCGAGCGGATAGGGGCGGTGAAAGAAGGGCATTTGCGCAATGAACGGATCCGTTCGACGGGTGAACCGAGGGATGCGATTGTCTATTCGATTATTGACCGGGAATGGCCGGAAGTGAAAAAATCACTGGAAGATAAAATGAATAAATATTCGGAATAATGTCAGGTTGAGCCAAGAGAACCTCAGAGGGTACAATGAATGTATCTTACTGAGGGGGTATAAAATAATGAATAAATTAAATGTTTCTATAATAGGTGTACCAATGGACCACGGGCAAATGCGCCGCGGCGTCGATATGGGGCCAAGCGCAATCCGTTATGCGGGCGTGGTGGACCGCATTGAAAACCTTGGGCACGACGTAAAAGACGAAGGCGATATCCAAATCCGCAAAGCGGACGGAAAAGTGGATGAAAACACCAATTTGCGCAATATGGACGTGATTACCGAAGCGACAGAAGCACTTGGAGAAACCGTTTCAGGCGTGGCTAAAGCCGGGAATTTCCCATTGGTGCTAGGCGGCGACCATAGTATCGCGATCGGTACGCTTGCCGGCATTTCTGAGCATTACGAGAATTTGGGCGTTATCTGGTATGATGCGCATGCAGATATGAACACGAGCGAAACTTCGCCATCGGGTAATATCCACGGCATGCCGCTTGCGGCGAGCTTTGGCCATGGCCATGAGAAATTGACGAACATCCGCGGCTACTCACCGAAAGTGAAGCCGGAAAACATCGTCATCATCGGGGCGCGTTCTGTCGACCCGGGTGAGCGCGAATTGATCAAAGAGCACGGCATCAAAGTGTTCAGCATGCACGAAATCGACAAGATGGGCATGGACCACGTCATGGAGGAGTCAATCCGCTATTTGCGCGAAGAGCGTAAAACCGACGGCGTCCATTTGTCGCTTGACCTCGACGGGATCGACCCGATGTATACACCAGGCGTCGGTACGCCGGTGCCAGGCGGCATCAGCTACCGGGAAAGCCATTTGGCGATGGAAATGCTGTTCGATGCAGGATTGATTACATCTGCAGAGTTTGTCGAAGTTAACCCGATCCTTGATGAAAAGAACCGTACAGCTGATGTGGCGGTCGCATTGATCGGTTCGTTGCTAGGCGAAAAGTTGGTATAAGAATGAAGCGGCTGTCCGGAATTTCCGGGCAGCTTTTTTATTATGCGCCATGTATAAGGAATTAGGGAGAAGGGTGTAGGACCGCTAAATGGCTAAGCGCGCGATTTTTAACAGCGAAATAAGAAACTGATGAATTCATTCAAAGAACTGGAAATTGGCTGGTTTTTTCCGGGGCTGGTTTGATAGGATAGAAGAAGAGAAAAAAATGAAACCTTTTAAGAACTGGACCGTATATAAAAGACAGCCGCATGGCGGAGGGAAATGAGATCATGGATGCGTTAGTGAATAAACGAATAAAACAAGTCATGAAGGGCGACCAAGACGCATTTGCTGAAATCGTGGAGCTGTATCAACATCAGTTGTTCCAGATTTGCTACCGCATGCTCGGCAACCGGCATGAAGCGGAAGATATTGCACAGGAAGCATTTACGCGGGCCTATGTGAACATACACACCTTCGACCAGAACCGTAAATTTTCGACGTGGCTTTACCGCATCGCCACCAATCTGTGCATTGACCGGATCCGCAAGAAAAAGCCGGATTACCATTTGGATGCGGAAGTCAAAGGCACGGAAGGCTTGAATATGTATTCGAAGATTGCCAATGATGAGGAGCTTCCGGAAGAGGAATTAATGCGGATGGAAGTCCAGGAGCGGGTGCAGTACGAGATAAGCCGCTTGCCGGATAAGTACCGGGCAGCGATTGTGTTAAAATATATCGAAGAATTGCCGCTGGCCGAAATCAGCGAAATCCTGGATTTGCCGCTTGGCACGGTGAAAACGCGGATACACCGCGGGCGCGAAGCACTTCGCAAGCAATTGAGCAATTTGTAGGAGGCGAGCATGATGAATGCGTGTCCGGAAAAAGTCATTCGCATGATGGACGATTACCTGGATGGGGAAATCAGTCCATCAGAGGAAAAAGAACTGAAAGGTTACTTGCAGAGCTGCAGCGACTGCAGAAAAATATATCAAGAACTAAGCAAAACCGTCGCGTTTGTCCAAAGCGCTTCACATGTCCAGGCACCGCCGGATTTTGTGCAAAAGACGATGGCGGGCTTGCCGAAAGAATCCCAGCGCGTCGGGGTGAAACGTTTTATGCGCCATCACCCGTTGATGATCGCCGCAGCGCTTTTCGTCTTGTTGATGAGTGCAGCGATGATGTCGAGCTTTAGCGACGACCAGCAATTTTCATTCACCAAACAGGAGAATTTGGTGGTTGAGGGGCAGACGGTCGTCGTACCGGAAGGCCAGACGGTGATCGGGGATTTGACGATCCGCAATGGCGACTTACGCGTGGACGGTGAACTTGAAGGCGACGTAACGATCGTCAACGGCCAGTATATGGCATCGAGTGGCGTCATCAACGGTGAGATCGAAGAAATCGACCAAGTATTCGAATGGCTCTGGTATACGATCAAAGGGACATTCCAGGATGCCGTCAGCTTTTTTGGCGGCAATGACTAATCAATAGACAAGTAAAGCCCATCCATTCAATGGATGGGCTTTTTCAGCTCGTCGAGAAAGTTAAAAAGCCGTATTTTCCGAAGCTTATCGCTCGCTTTCCGCGGGCGGGAATCGAGCCTCCTCAGTCGCTATCGAAAACCCTTGTGCTCCCACATCTGCTCAACCCTCACTATGTTCGGGCATCGCAAAAAAGATTTGCAAGCAGATGCGTCGCAAATGAATGTGCTCAGCATAGCTTCGCTCATTCATTGCCTGCGGGGTCTCTCAAACCCGTCGCTTCGCTGCTCCCACAGGAAAGATGAGGTCGAACTACGTGAGACCTTATCTTTGCGAAGTAATGCGCAGCATTATTGAGCAGAAGGGTTTACGAGCAAACGCTTCTCTAAATACTTAGATAGGTCGTTGAATTTTGAATGTAAGAAAGACAATCCCTTTTTCAGTCATAACGGATTAATAGACTTCTTCATACCCTTGTAAAGCCCATCCATTTAATGGATGGGCTTTTTGCATGGGGGCAGATGTCTCGGGATATGATATACTGAATCTATATGTACATGGAGAAAAGCGAGGGTTGCAGATGCCTTTTTTGGAAAACTTCAATGACCAGACGCCGCTTCAGATGCTCGGAAATGTTATCGACATCCTGTTGGTCTGGTTCGTTATTTACAAACTTATTACTGTCATCAAGGGAACGAAGGCTGTCCAATTATTAAAAGGAATCTTCTTTATTATCATCGCGCGTCTTGTGACCCAGGCGCTCAACCTGGAAACGCTTGGCTGGATCATGCAGCAAGTGCTCGAATGGGGTTTTCTTGCCATCATCATCATCTTCCAGCCGGAACTGAGACGCGCACTCGAACAGCTCGGGCGCGGGAAATTGTTCTCGAGCAGCACGCTAAATGAAGAATCCGAGCGCAACCGCTTGATCGAGGCGATGAGCAAATCGGTCAGCTATATGGCGAAGCGCCGCATCGGGGCACTCATTTCGATCGAGCGCGAAACCGGGCTCAGCGAATACATAGAGACGGGCATTCCGATGAATTCGGATATCACTTCGGAATTGATGATCAATTTATTCATCCCGAACACGCCGCTGCACGACGGTGCGGTCATCGTCCAGAAAAACCGCATCGCTGCGGCTGCCTGTTATTTGCCGCTGTCCGAGAGCCCGTTCATCTCAAAAGAGCTGGGGACGCGCCACCGTGCAGCACTCGGCATCAGTGAAGTAACGGATGCCATCACCATTGTCGTGTCGGAAGAGACCGGTGCAATCAGTTTGACGGCAAACGGCGATTTGCACCGCAATTTGTCGCTCGAAGATTTTGAAGTGAAGCTCCGCCGCATTTGGTTCGGTGCCGAACAACAGCAGGCGGCGACTTCCTGGTGGAATTGGAGGGGGAAAAAGAATGGATAAGATGATGGACAATCCGTGGTTTCTCCGAATCATGGCATTATTCCTGGCCTTTCTGCTCTTCTTTTCCGTCCAGACGGAAAACAATACGACCACGACCGAAACGGGAAGAGTGTCGGAAATGATCGAAGACGTGGAATTGCAAGTGTATTACGATGAAAGCTTGATGGTCAGTGGCGTGCCGGATACGGTCGACCTGTATTTGAGCGGCCCGGCAAGCATTATCCAGACGACGCGGCAGCTGGAGGATTACACGCTGTTCATCGACTTGCGCAGCCTGCCGTTAGGTGAGCATCAAGTGCCGATCCAGACAGAGAACTTATCGGAGCAATTGAGCGCCCGCGTGGACCCGGCATTTGTCAATGTCGTGCTGGAAGAGCGGGTGTCCCAGGAATTCGACATCGATGCGGAAATGAATGAACGCTTGCTGGCGGAAGGGTTTGTGTTGGATGGGTTGTCAGTTGAACCGGATACCGTTACCGTGACGGGACCGCAAAGCGTCATCAACGCAATCAGCTTCGTTAAAGCGACGGTGACCGGGGAGCCGGAAATCAAGGAATCCTTTACTGCGGAAGCGCGTGTTCGCGTGCTGGCAGAGGATTTGACGAAACTCGACAATGTCACGATCGAGCCGGAATCCGTAGCGGTCGACGTTACGGTAGAGGAATACAGCCGTGAATTGCCGGTGCGCATCGAATCGACCGGCGATCCGCAAACGGGCATCACTATCAATTCATGGGCGCCTTCAAGCGAGCGAGTGCGGGTCTTCGGTCCGCGCAGCGTGGTAGATGCGATGGGGGAATATGTCATCGAAGTGGAAGCGAACAGCGTCACCGCATCCGATACGACGGTGACAGTGGAATTGCCGATTCCATCGGGCGCATCCGGGGTCTCTCCAGGTGAGATGCAGGTAGAAGCGGATATTTCAGTGGATGAATCTTTGATCGTGCCGGAAGAATTAGAAAATCCGGAAATTGCCGACAGCAACGATGAAGAATAAAATAGCTAAAAATGTAAAATTAGGTTAATATAAACAAATCATAATACAGAGTGATTGAAGGAGCGAAAAGTATGGGAAAATATTTTGGGACCGATGGTGTACGAGGGGTGGCCAATAGCGAATTGACGCCGGAACTGGCATTTAAACTCGGGCGTTTTGGCGGCTATGTCTTAACGAAAAGCTCAAAGGAAAAACCGAAAGTGCTCGTAGGGCGGGATACGCGGATTTCAGGGGAAATGCTTGAAAATGCATTGGCGGCTGGATTGTTGTCAGTCGGTGCAGAAGTCATGCGCCTCGGCGTCATCAGCACTCCAGGGGTTTCATATTTAACACGCGTCATGAGCGCGGAAGCGGGAGTCATGATCTCTGCTTCCCACAACCCGGTCGCAGATAACGGCATCAAATTTTTCGGCTCGGACGGCTTTAAATTGTCGGATGATCAGGAAGCCGAAATTGAAGCCTTGCTCGATGCAGAAACAGACGACCTGCCACGTCCAACAGGCGGGGACCTTGGCAGCATCACCGAATATTTCGAAGGCGGCCAAAAATACATCCAGTATTTGAAGCAAACAGTGGACGAGGAATTCGATGGCATCCACGTGGCGCTAGATTGTGCGCACGGTGCCACATCGACGCTGGCAACTCATGTGTTTGCCGACTTGGACGCGGACATCAGCTCGATGGGCGCTTCGCCGAATGGCTTGAACATTAATGAAGGCGTCGGGTCGACACATCCTGAAGCACTCGCTAAGCTGGTCGTGGAAAAAGGCGCTGATGTGGGCCTTGCCTTTGACGGCGACGGCGACCGTTTGATCGCGGTGGATGAAAAAGGAACAATCGTCGACGGCGACCAGATTATGTACATTTGCGCAAAGCATTTGAAATCAGAAGGCCGCTTGAAGCAGGATACCGTCGTTTCGACGATTATGAGCAATATGGGCTTCTACAAAGCACTTGAAGAAAACGGCATGAAGAGCGTGAAGACGGCTGTCGGTGACCGTTACGTAGTGGAAGAAATGAAGAAGAATGAATACAATTTGGGCGGCGAACAGTCGGGCCATATCATTTTCCTTGATTACAACACAACAGGCGACGGCTTGTTGTCAGGCCTTCAATTGGTGAACATCATGAAGATCACGGGGAAGAAATTGTCTGAGCTGGCGAATGAAATGACGATTTTCCCGCAGAAGCTGGTCAACATCCGCGTGACGGACAAGCACGGCGTGACGGATAACGCGGTCGTGGCCGAGAAGATTGCGGAAGTGGAACGCGACATGGACGGCGATGGCCGTGTGCTCGTGCGCCCTTCCGGAACCGAGCCATTGGTCCGCGTCATGGTCGAAGCGCCGTCTGCAGAAGCGTGCGAAGAGTACGTGGAGCGGATCGCGGCGGTTGTGCGCGAAGAAATGGGCATGAAATAAATAAGCGAGAGGCCGGAGCGGATGCTCTGGCCTTTTTTTGTTGAAAAAGTGGAGAGGCTCCAGGGAGGACGCTTTCCGGAGGGCTCGCATTGAGCCGCTTCGATCGCTGCGCGCTCTGCAGGGTCTCAATTGTCTCGCTAATCCTCCCGGAGTCGCCTCCCTTCCGCTCCATCTCTAAGTGTAGTACGGAAATCAAATTCAACTGTCATTGAAATTAGCAGGAATAGTTTTAGACAGTTTTGTAATTACATAAAGAATAGCTAGTTAACCAGCTTTTCCACTATCAACTCTAGCTAGGCCTCTTCTTACAGATGAAACAATCAACGGCCATATAACCCCACACTCACACATCCCACTAAGCATCGACAACCAGTGGATGCAATAAAAGAAGCTGAAGCTCAGTCGCTCAAAGCAATCAATGAAATCTAATAGCCGAACCGCGCACAAGGGCGAGCCGGAGCAATGAGACAAATGTTCTTCTTGGCTCAAGGCGGGAGGCATGCCCTAAGCGGGAGGCGGCTGTTTGACGATGAAAGGGTCCATGACAGCTTCTTCTCATTCGCTTGTCCGACTCCACCCCACAAGATTTTCATTAGCGGAAACCTTTATGGCTATTTATCGTCATTTCAAGGGGCTGCGCCGTCAAAAGTTTACCAAGGAATTCAAAAAGATAGGTTTCGGGGTTTTTGGCACAAATGCGCCATGAAAAGCAAGAATCCCTGTCCTCGCAGTGTTTGGTACAGTCTGTAAATTGTCCGGAGCTGAAAATGGTTAGAAAACGTGAGGAACTATGAACCATCCGCTGGAAGATGACTGTGCAGATTGTCCTAATGAAAGTTGTGCATTGATTGACGGAATTGTAAGGAGCGGTTATGATAAGGAGGTCAGTTTAATGCCGATGCAAAAGGGGGATAGAGGTAAGTGCGAAGGAAACCAATTATAGCGCCTGTACTGAAGAACTCGGACGGACCAGTCAGTCTTCAGTAGACGAGGAGGAGGAGTATCGAGATTTCGGCGGATACCTCCCGGCCGCGAAGCCCGGTCGTTATGTGCAAGCTTAAAACAGTCGAGTGATCGATTGGACAACCAGCTTGCACGGGCTTACCATAAAGCGTTGGTGAACGCTTATTTTGACATTTAGAAAATTGGAGGAATATAAACTATGTGTGGAATTGTCGGGTATATTGGAGAACAGGATTCAAAAGAGATCTTATTGAAAGGCTTGGAGCGTCTGGAGTACCGTGGATATGATTCAGCGGGGATTGCAGTGCGCAACGGCGAAGGCATCAAAGTATTCAAGGAAAAAGGCCGCATTGCGGATCTGCGCGGAGTCGTGGAAGACGATGTGACAGGAAACACAGGCATCGGGCATACACGTTGGGCAACGCACGGCAAGCCGAGCAGAGTCAACGCTCACCCGCATCAGAATGCATCAGACCGCTTCACGCTCGTTCATAACGGCGTCATCGAGAACTACCACCACATCCAGCGCGACCATTTGGAAGGCGTGGAAATGGAGTCGGATACAGACACGGAAATCATCGTGCAACTGATCGGCAAATTCGTCGAAGAAGGCATGACGACAAAAGAAGCATTCAGCAAAGCCTTGAAATTGATGAAAGGCTCGTACGCGATCGCCTTGCTTGATGCAGAAGAAGAACAGACGATCTACGTAGCGAAAAACAAGAGCCCGCTACTTGTCGGCCTTGGCGAAAACTTCAACGTCATCGCATCCGATGCCATGGCGATGCTGCAAGTGACGGACCAGTTCGTTGAATTGATGGACAAAGAAGTCGTCATCGTGAAAAAAGAAAGCGTGCAGATCCTGACGCTCGACGGCGAAGAAGTGGCGCGCGATCCGTTCACGGCAGAAATCGACATGAGCGATATCGATAAAGGGACGTACCCTCACTATATGCTAAAAGAAATCGATGAGCAGCCGGCAGTTATGCGCAAAATCATCCAAGCATACCAGGATGAGAACGATCAATTGACGATCGACTCGAACATTTTGGACGCTTTGGAAGCTGCAGACCGCCTGTACATCATTGCCGCAGGCACGAGCTACCATGCTGGTTTGATCGGCAAGGAGTACTTGGAGAAAATGGCAGGCATTCCGGTAGAAGTGCACGTAGCGAGTGAATTCGGCTACAACATGCCGCTTCTTTCTGAAAACCCGTTGTTCATCTTCATTTCCCAGTCCGGCGAAACAGCGGACAGCCGCCAAGTATTGGTGCGCATCAAAGAATTGGGCCACCCATCACTGACGGTCACAAACGTGGCAGGCTCTACGCTTTCACGCGAAGCGGACCATACGCTCTTGCTGCATGCAGGCCCTGAAATTGCGGTTGCATCAACAAAAGCATATACAGCACAGCTAGCTGTCCTTTCAATCCTTGCAGCAGTAACGGCAGAACGCCGCGGACGCGACATCGGTTTCGATTTGGTCCAGGAAATGGGCATCGTGGCGAACGCCGTGCAGGCACAAGTCGATATGAAAGAAGAACTTGAACAAATCGCAACGGATTACCTTTCGACGACACGCAATTGCTTCTTTATTGGCCGTTTGATGGATTATTTCGTCGGCCTTGAAGGCGCATTGAAACTGAAAGAAATCTCGTACATCCAAGCAGAAGGCTTTGCTGGCGGGGAACTTAAGCACGGCACGATCGCATTGATCGAAGAAGGCACGCCGGTCATCGCGCTTGCGACACAGGAATCCGTGAACTTGAACATCCGCGGAAACGTCAAAGAAGTGGCGGCACGCGGCGCAAATACGTGCATCATCTCGATGGAAGGCTTGAACGAAGAAGGCGACAGCCACGTCTTGCCGAAAGTCCATGAATTGCTGACGCCGCTTGTATCGGTCATCCCGCTTCAGTTGATC
The DNA here is from genome assembly GCF_041320495.1 of Planococcus sp. SSTMD024. Classification (NCBI taxonomy): domain Bacteria; kingdom Bacillati; phylum Bacillota; class Bacilli; order Caryophanales; family Caryophanaceae; genus Planococcus; species Planococcus sp. SSTMD024. The sequence goes on from NZ_JBGGNS010000020.1 coordinate 13,771, forward strand.
AGCTATTATGCTGCGCTGCATCGCGATTGTGACGTCGACAAGCCGCGCAACTTGGCAAAATCCGTAACAGTTGAATAAGCAATGAATGAACCTCCGCCTATGCGCGGGGGTTTTTTATTTCCTGGGGAATATCCCGAAATCCGCCAAAAGCCGTATCGTTTTTATCGGGTATGGGAAACAGCGGGCAGCTATAATGAAAGCAGGAAGGGGGCAGGGGATATGCTGAAACAAATGAATGAAGCGCTTGCCTATATCGAAGCGCATTTGGAAGAGGAAATCGACGACCGGGAACTCGAACGCATAGCCGGCACGTCCATTTACCATTTCCGGCGGATGTTCTCATTCCTGTCGGGCTTTACCTTGGGCGAATATATGAGAAAGCGGCGGCTGTCGAATGCTGCAGCGGATTTGTATAGCGGTATGAGCGTGACGGAAGCGGCGTTTAAATATGGCTATGATTCAGCCGATGGGTTCTCGCGTGCTTTCAAGGAATGGGCAGGCATCAACCCTTCAACGGTCCAAAAGAGCGGCACGTTGAAGTCATTCCCGAAATTGACCTTCCAGTTAACGATAAAAGGAGGAGTGGAAATGGAATACCGAATCGAAGAAAAACAGGCGTTTGCAATTATCGGCGTGAAGAAAAGGGTGGCAATCCAATTCGAAGGGGAAAATGAAGAAATTACGGCGCTTGCCAAAAATATCTCGACGGAACAACGTGAGGAAATGCGCAGCTATGCGGATATGGAACCGCATCAAGTAGTTAATGTATCGTTCAATTTTGACGAAGGACGAATGGATGAACAAGGCAGTTTGGATCACATGATCGGCATGTTAACGTCGAAAGATGCTGCCCCTGGAAACGGCCTCGATCGTGTAGAAGTACCCGCGCTCACCTGGGCAGTTTTTGCGGCAGAAGGGGAATTTCCCCGTGTGATGCAAGAGACTTGGGGAAAGATCGTCTCTGAATGGCTCCCATCGTCCGGTTATGAACTGGCCAAAGCCCCGGAAATTTCATTTACCGGTGATTTGTCAGATCCCGCCCATGTGAAAAGCGAGATTTGGATGGCTGTGAAGAAGCCGGCTTCAAGAGAGTGATGGAAGCAAGCTGATTTTATTGAAAGAATATTCAATCTTTTAATTGAAAAGAAATGGGTTTTCTCCTATGATGAAAGAACATCGAGAGCTGCATACATGCGGTCATCATAAAGGAGGCAGAGTTATGACGAAAATTGGCATCATTACCGGCAGCACACGTCCCGGACGCAATAGTTTGCAAGTGGCGAAATGGGTAAAAGGCATCGCCGACCAGCGCGGCGACGCTGATTATGAACTTGTGGATTTGGCTGAATACAATTTGCCGATGTATGCAGAACCGGTTTCTGCGGCGAGCAGCCAGGATTATCAGACCCCTGAAGCGATTCCATGGGCGAAAAAGATTGAGGAGTTGGACGGTTATGTCTTCATTTGCCCGGAGTATAACCGTGGCGTTACGTCGGCGTTGAAAAATGCCATCGATTATTTGTACATCGAATGGAACAATAAGGCGGCAGGCATTGTCAGTTACGGGACGGCAGGCGGCGTCCGGGCAGCGGAATCCTTGCGCATCATCATGGCAGAACTGCAAGTGGCCACGGTACGTGCGCATCCGGCCATGTCTTTGTTTACGGATTTCGTGAAAATGAGCGAATTCAAGCCGGCAGCATTCCACGAAAAATCGGTCAATATCATGCTTGACCAAGTGAACGCCTGGACGAACGCATTGGAACCTTTGCGCAAAGGTTCCAACGAATAACAATTTCCACTTTATCCTGGATGAGCGACGCGAACAGCAGCGTCCTTTATCCAGGATTTTATTTTTGTTAAGAATGAACGCTTGGCATATCAGTTCAACCCGCATGGAAGAAAGTGTATCATTAAAGGAGACAGCAAAGAGTTTAGCGGGAAACGAGGAATTTGAGTGGGGAAGATAACAGAAAAAAGAACCAGCAAGCGCGCCAAGAAGATCTTGCGGGCTGTTGCGGTCATCATCGGCGGATTCATTACTGCCTATGGTTTGGAAGCCGTGTTGATTCCGAATAATGTATCGGATGGCGGCGTGACGGGGCTCAGCATTGTTGGCTCACAGCTGACGGGCATGCAGCTCGGAATTTTGATCGGCCTGCTGAATATCCCGTTCGTCTATCTTGGATACAAACAGATTGGCAAGAGTTTTGCCATCTATTCGGTGATCGGCATTGCCGCGTTGGCATACGGGACGACCATCATGCACCATGTCCCGCCGATTGTCGAAGGCGACTCGCTGCTCGTGACCGTGGTTGGGGGCATCATCATCGGCTTTGGCATGGGGCTTGCTTTGCGCAACGGCGGCGCGTTGGACGGCATCGATATGCTCGCGGTCTTGCTGTCGCGGAAACTGCCGTTTGGCACGAGTGACTTGATTTTATTCCTGAATTTATTTGTCTTTATCGTCGTGTCGACGGTATTCGGATTACAGGGTGCATTCTTGTCGGGGATCGCTTATTTTATTGCTTCCAAAGTGATCCATATGGTGGAAGAAGGTTTGAGCGGGTCGAAGACATACAAAATCATCACGAGTCACCCCGAGAATATGGTCGAGACGATCCGCGACCGCTTGGGGCGCAGTGCTACATACAATTTGGTCAAAGGGGCGTATACCAATGAAGATTACAAGGAAATCACCTGCATCATCAACCGCCTCGAAGACAGCAAGATGAAGGAAATCATTTACGAAATCGACCCGCAGGCCTTTGTGGCGGTGTACGATGTCGCTGAAGTGAAAGGCGGGAACTTCAAGAAACGCGATATCCATTAATGAACAGGGGGACTCAGGATGATCATCGGATTGCATCACGCACAAATCACCATCCCAAAAGGGGCGGAAGCAGAAGGAAAAGCATTTTATTGCGAACTATTGGGCTTGCAGGAAATCGACAAGCCGGAAGCCTTGAAAGGACGCGGCGGCTTTTGGCTCTCAGTCGGCCAACAGGAAGTGCATGTCGGGACTGAAGAGGGCTTTGACCGTTTTGCGACAAAAGCGCACCTCGCGTATCAAGTGGAAGAGATCGGATACTGGCGTGAGCGCCTGGAAGAAAGCGGTTTGGAGATTCTGGAAGCGGTGCCGATTCCGGGATTTGCTCGGTTTGAATTCCGCGACCCGTTCGGCAACCGTGTGGAAATGATTCAACCTGAAGGGGCGTGAGGAAGCCGATGAAAGTGATAATTGGATCGGATCAACAAGACAGCGAGTTCATCAGAAAGAAAGTGATCGAACACAATATGAAAAACTTGCCTGACGAAGTGAAGACGCCGGTCGAGCATTTGAACTTTTTATTGAAAGACAATGACGGGACCATTGTGGGCGGGCTCACGGCAACCACGTTTTGGCAGCATTTGCATGTCGATTTCCTGTGGGTGGATGATAGCCTGAGAGGGCAAGGCCAAGGAAGTGCATTGCTTGAGAACATGGAGCAGGCGGCGAAAGAAAAAGGCTGCCGTCTGATTACGCTCGATACGTTCAGTTTCCAGGCGCCTGATTTTTACAAGCGGAACGGCTACGAAGTGTTTGGCATGCTTGAAGACCACCCGAAAGGCTTCAGCCAGTATTTCCTGCAAAAACGATTAGACAATTAAAATGCGAGGCCAGCCTAACTGCAGGCTGGCTTTTTCCATGGAAAAAATTTCATTCACTATCTTGCAATGCAAGGGTTTATCGATTATGATGAATTTATAACACTTGCATTGCAAGGTAGTGGTGCGACAAAGAAAGGACGGATGCGCAAAGTGGCGGATTCTACACAAATGCTCAAAGGGATTTTGGACGGCTGCATCTTGTCGATCATCGAAGAAGGCGAGATTTACGGCTACGAACTGGCCGAAAAGCTGCAGAACTACGGGTTTCGATCATTCAGCGAAGGCAGCATTTACCCGCTGCTATTGCGGATGCAAAAAGAAGGGCTCGTGTCGAGTGTGCAGCGAAAATCGACAGCCGGCCCGAAGCGCAAATATTATTCATTGACGGAAGCGGGACAAGCGGAACTGGAGCAATTTCTTGGGCGCTGGGCTGAGTTGAAGCAATCGGTCGATGCGGTCATCACTAAAGGAGGGCAATGATATGCTATCAGCTAAATCTGAACAATTTCTGATCGAACTGCGCATGTATTTAATGCAGCGGGGAAAAAGCGATGAAGACATCAACGAAGTGGTCGATGAACTGGAAAGCCATTTGATCGAATCGGAGAAACACGGCAAAAGCGTCGAGAGTATCGTCGGGAAAGACCCAAAACACTATATGAAGAGCATCGGGGCGTCGCTGCCGATTGCGGCGAAAGAATTGATGGTCCTTATTCCAGCAACGGTGTTGGTGATTCTCGCGTATTTGGCGTATGTGCCGGCCTTGTCAGGGGATTTCAAGTTATCGCAAACGGTGCTTTGGGGCATCATTCCGGTCGTTTTAAGTCTCGCGATCTACAGTTTTCTGATTTTCAAGGTGTTACCGAAATTTCATGATCAGCCGGTGAAGCTCGGCGTGATCGCAGTGGCGGTTTCCACTTTGGTCATCGGCTTTTGGGTGGCATTTTATCTGTGGATGGTTCCCGAGGCTCCATCAGCTTATTTCACTGCCACCGCTGAACAGAATTACGTGATTCTCGCGGTCTGCCTTGTCGCTTTTATCGCCTATGCGCTCTACACGAAATCCTGGATTACGATCATCGTCGCGGCGTTGATGAGTGCGGGGCCGCTTGCGGAAAAATGGATCCCACAGGATGTGAATGAAAATCCGGTTTACATCGCCGTGGCCATCGGGGTTTTCGTTTTGGCCGGCATCGCAGTCGTCTGGTTGTTGATGCGAAAAAGCCGTAAAACCGCTTGACTCAGACTGAAGGCTTGTCTTCACTTTGGATGTCGCCGACCAGTTCTTCGAGCAAGTCTTCCAAAGTGATCAGGCCAGCGGTGCCGCCGTATTCATCGAGCACGATGGCTAAATGGTCATGGCTTTTCTGCATTTCCAGAAACACTTCATCAATTTCGCGCTTTTCAAACACAAAATGGGGCGCCCGCATGAGTTGGCGGATATCGAAGGCTTGCTGAGGCGGGTTTTCCCTATAGCGGAATAAATCTTTGATATGGATCGTGCCGATCATGTGGTCGCTATCTCCCTGATAGACCGGGAATTTGGTGAAAGGGTGCTGCGCGGCAAGGCGCACAATGTCCTCAAGCGAATCATCCGCGGAGACGGCGATGATCTCCGTCCGGTGAACCATAACGTCTTCGACGGTTTTATCGTTGAATTCAAACGCGCGCGTGATGATGAATTGTTCCATGTCTTCGATAGTGCCTTTTTCCTTCCCGGCTTCGAGCATCAGGCGGATTTCTTCTTCTGTTTCTTCGGGCACCGGCTGATGGGGATCGATGCCGAACAGGCGGATTACCGCATTGGTCGACCAGGAAAGAATGGTGACGAACGGGCTGGTGAGGACGGCGAGCACACGGAGCGGGTAAATCATGGCCATCGCAATGGGCTGCGGCTTTTGGAGGGCGAGGCGTTTTGGCACCAGTTCCCCGAAGACGAGCGTGAAATAGGACAGCAGCAAGGTAATGAAGATCAGGGAAGTGATTTGCACGATGCCAGGGGAGACGGCAAGCGACGTGCCTTGGACATAGAGCGACAATTCATCCGCAAAGCTATCCGCGGCGAAAGCGCTCGCCAAAAAGCCGGCGAGTGTAATGCCGATCTGGATCGTCGCGAGGAATTGGCTCGGCTGTGCCAGCATGGTGTCGATCAGCTGGGCTTTTTTATTGCCTGACTCGGCCATCTTCTTGATCTTGTAGTCATTCAACGAAATCAACGCGATTTCAGACGCTGCAAACAAGGCATTGGCGAAAATCAATGCAATCAATACTCCAAGTGCCCATCCCATCATGGAAGCCCCCTTGTGATCATCGGTAGTCGAGCCGGTTGAACCTGACAGCCTAACGAAAACGGAGAGTGGTGAAGGTGCTGATTAGCTCCAGTTTAGCTGAAAAATTCGAGGAAACCAATAATATGCCATGAAAAAAGAAGAGCTGCAGCAGCTCTTCTTTTTTATGGATTTATTAAATGGTGCCGGCTTCGAACGATTCGTCGCTGATTTCGCCGACGATTTCCTCGAGAATGTCTTCCATCGTCACGAGGCCTGCGATGCGTCCGTCTTTTCCGGTAATGACGGCCATATGCGTCCGGCTTTGCTGCATGCTGGCGAGCACTTTTTGGATCGGCGTGTTTTCCGGGAAGCTTGGCATCGGATGCAGGAACGATTCCGGCGCTTGAGTTCTGCCGGCCGCCATGCTCGTCAACAATTCTTTCGTATTGATGAAGCCGAGCAGACGGTCGGGATCTCCACCTTCTGTCACGGGGTAGCGTGTATATTCATGGCCATCGAGGACTTTGAAAAGTTGTTCCTGTGTCAAAGAACTTTCGACCGAGACGATTTTCTCTTTCGGGATCATGATGTGCTTGACGATGCGCTCATCGAAATCGAAAATATTTTTCAAATACGTCAGCTCGGTCTGGTTGATCTCGCCGCTCTGGAAACTTTCCGCCATGATCAACTTTAATTCTTCCTCGGAGTGGGCTTCCGTATGGCCGCTTGGTTCCACTTTGAACAAGCGCAAAAACAAGCGAGCAGAGCCGTTCAATAGCCAGATGAATGGGCTCATCAACTTACCGAACCAGTACAGGGGCGGGGCGAGCAATAAAGTCATGCGCTCTGCGTATTGGATTGCCAAAGTTTTCGGGGCCAGTTCGCCGATGACGACGTGCAAAAAAGTCACAATGCTGAGGGCGATGGCATAAGACAGCAAGGTGGCGATGGCAGGGGACAAGTCGAACGCTTCAAACAACGGATGCAACAGCCGTTCGACGGTCGGTTCCCCGAGTGCCCCGAGAATCAATGCCGTGATCGTGATGCCCAGCTGGCAGGCAGACAGGTAATAATCGAGTTTGTTTGCCACTTCTTTGGCGCGCACGGCTTTTTTATTGCCTTCTGCAATGAGCTGGTCCAAGCGCGACATGCGGATTTTGACGACGGCAAATTCGGAGCCGACGAAAAAAGCGGTCAATGCGAGCAATAGTACAAGCAAAGCTAAATTCAGTAATGTGATTATGTCCACGTAAGATTCCCTAAAAAGGGATTCACCTCCATAAGTAATTCAGACAGGCGGGGGCGTAAAAAAATCCCGGTTTGCCTGCTGAGTGTTTCGGATTCTGCCAGTCGAGAACAGAAATCTGCCGTTTGCCGAAGAGAGGAACCAATCAGGCAATGAGTTTGTGAACCTTGATCTCTTGGCACTTGCGGCAGCCTGCCACGAAGCTGGCTAAACAAATGAAATGCTCGATTTTAAGATCAAAATGCGCTAATCCCTTCCCAATGGGTTCCCCTCCTTTTATGATTAAGAAGTATAATACCATATATACTGGCAGATAGTAGAAATTCCATGCGCAATTATTCGAAAATTCAGCAGTGCATTTGGCGATATTATGTAGTAGCTTTTTTCTTTTTTTGTGCTATACTTTTTTTAACAACTCAATAGACCTTGACATCACGTCAAAGGGGAGTAGCTATGGGGAAACCTATTTCACAGTCGTCATTACATGGACCCGTTCCATCGGTTGTGATAGCAAAATCATTTTGCTTAGCAAGACCTTTGCCTTCTATAGGCAGAGGTCTTTTTTGTTGCCAAATTTAAGGAGGTTTTTCAGTTGGAAGCAATTTTATTGGAGTATTTATGGGTGCTGCTCGTCTTAGTGGCACTTGAAGGTTTGCTTGCTGCGGACAATGCCGTCGTCATGGCGGTCATGGTCAAGCACTTGCCGAAAGCACAGCAAAAGAAAGCATTGTTCTACGGATTACTCGGAGCGTTCGTGTTCCGTTTTGCGGCATTATTCATGATCACTTTGCTCGTCGATGTTTGGCAAATCCAGGCACTCGGGGCAGCGTATCTCTTGTTCATAGCGTTTAAGCATATTTACGATCAGCGAAAAGGCAAGGAACATACCATCGAGCCGGAAGCGACGAAAGGTTCTGGCTTCTGGATGACGGTATTGAAAGTAGAACTTGCGGACATCGCGTTCGCGGTCGATTCCATGCTTGCAGCGGTAGCACTTGCGATTACCTTGCCGCATCTTGGCTCGATGGAAATTGGCGGCATCAACGGCGGGCAGTTCGCCGTCATGTTGACCGGCGGTTTGGTCGGACTTGTCATCATGCGTTTTGCGGCGCATAAATTCGTGAAACTCTTGGCGAATTATCCGCAGCTTGAAACAACTGCGTTCGTCATCGTCGGCTGGGTCGGCGTGAAATTGACCGTTTTGACGCTCGGGCACGAAGGCGTCGGTATCTTGCCGTACGATTTCGCCCACTCGACGGAATGGAAATTGATCTTCTGGGGCGTCCTTCTTGCCATCGTGGCAGTCGGTGCACTCGTCAGCGTCAAGAAAAAGCGCGAACAAAGCGCTGCGTAATCCGGGCTTGCCCGGTTGCACACAAAGTTTTTGCATGATAAAATCAACTCAATTCTGAAATGAAACGAGTTGATGGGTGGACAATGCGTAACTAACCTATATTTTTAGTCATTTGAAATAGTTATTTTTCGAAGACGAAAACATAGGATTAGTCTGCCCATTTCATCCAACAGGTGTTGCTGTTTATTCGGCGCACCCAAATGTACTGGCTAATCCTTCCAAATTTAGATTTGGGAGGATTTTTTTAATTCTCCCTGTCAACACGAGAAGGGGTGGTTCTGCATGACAGAACTAATGAAATTATTAGACGTATCGGTGGAAATCGAACAACAAGCGCTATTCGAGAACGTCACTGAAAACATCATGAGCCACGACCGCATCGGCATCATCGGGAAAAACGGCGCCGGAAAAACGACGCTTTTGCGGTTGATCGCTGGAGACATCGCACCGGCCAGTGGACAGTTGATTCAAGGTACGCCGGGTATGAGCGTGCGGGCAGTCGAACAGGAATTGCCGGATTACGCTTTTGAAGACGTAACGAAAACGGAACAAGCGCTATTGAATAGATGGAAAGTGCCGTTCCGTGAGTTCGCCCAATTGAGTGGAGGCGAAAAACTAAAGGCGAGGCTTGCGAAAGGCTTGGCACAGCCAGCGGATCTCTTGTTATTGGATGAGCCGACCAATCATTTGGATGCACAAGGCACAGCGCAACTGCTGCGCGAATTAGAAGCTTATCCGGGCGCCATCGCCATCGTCTCGCACGACCGTTATTTTCTCGACCACATCGCGACGAAGATCTGGTCGATCGAAAACGGCAAGGTCCATAGTCATAACGGCAATTACAGCGATTATATGGAATTCCGCGAACAACAGCGCAAAAGCCAGCAGCACGCTTATGACACACAGCAAAAACGCATTGAACGAATTGAGAGCCAAATGAAGCAGCTTTCTTCGTGGTCTGAATCGGCGCATGCCAATTCGACCAAGCAGGAGGGTTTCAAAGAATATTACCGGGTCAAAGCGAAAAGCATGGATGCTCAGGTGAAATCGAAGCAAAAGCGCCTGGAGAAGGAATTGGCGAACGAGGCGGTCGACGCTGTCGAATCGGAATACGAGGTGGACTTCGCGTTCCGCGCCAATCCGAAAGCCGGCAAACGCTTTTTGGAAGTGAAAGATGCCGGGAAATCTTTTAGCGACATGCCAATATTCAAAAACGCCTCGTTTACGGTCCAGCATGGGGAGAAAATCGCGGTCGTCGGCGCAAACGGCAGCGGCAAGACGACGTTTTTGAAGATGCTTGCGGGCGAGGAGCCGATAAGCGTGGGGGAGCTGTGGTTATCACCATCCGCGTCCATTGGCTATTTGACGCAAGACGTCTTTGATTTGCCGCTTGACCGGGCGCCTGCGGAATTGTTCGAGCAATTCACCTTCAAGGACCGGGGGCGTGTGCAGAACTTATTGAAGCATTTGGGCTTTCGTAAAGAGCAATGGCTGGAGCCGATCCGTGAGATGAGCATGGGCGAGCGGGTCAAATGCAAATTGATGCAATTCATATTGGAAGACAAAGACGCGTTATTGCTTGATGAACCGACCAATCATTTGGATTTGCCGTCGCGCGAACAATTGGAGTCGACCTTATCGGACTACCGCGGCACGCTTCTCGTCGTGTCGCATGACCGCTATTTGCTCGACAAGGCGACGGATGGCAAACTGGTGTTTGAAAACGGAACGATCCGCAAGCAGCTCGGGGAAGCGCCGCAAAAAGAAGTGCTTGGAAGCACCGGTGAACTCCGATTGAAACTAGAGACGGAGCGCCAGGCCGTGCTCGGCAAACTGAGCTTCATGCAGCCGAAAGACAAGGGCTATGCAGAACTCGACCGGCGCTTTATGGAATTGACAAAGCAATTGAAGGAACTGGAGTAGAGAGCGATAACGAAAAAGAGACGGCTGCGGCCGTCTCTTTTCTTTATGCCAAGCGGCCGTCTTTCATGGTGATGACGCGGTCCGCGTAGGCGAGCATGTCTTCTTCGTGGGTGACCATCAAGGTGGCGATGTTCAATGTTTTCGTGAGCTGCTGCAGCAAGTCCATCACTTCGTGCGATTTGGTGGAATCCAAGCTTGCGGTCGGTTCATCCGCGAACAAGAGCTTGGGCTGGTGGACGATGGCGCGTGCGATGGCGACTCGCTGCTTTTCACCACCCGACATTGAGGCGGGATAGGCGGTTTTCCGGTGGCCCATGCCGACCGAATGGAGCATTCGCGCCGCTTCTTCGCGGCGCTGTTTTTTCGAAAGCGGGGAGCCGGCTGTCTCAAGCATGAGCAGCAATTGTTCCTCGGCGGTAAGAAATGGTACAAGATGCGCGGACTGGAACACAAAGCCGAACGAGTGCGCGCGGATTTTTCGGATCTGTTCTGAGTTCATGGCGGTCAATTCCTCGCCCTCAAAACGAATCTCGCCGCCGGAAGCGGGTTGAAGCCCAGCCGCGATCGTCAGAAGCGTGCTTTTTCCGGAGCCTGATGCGCCGACGAGTGCGGTAATTTCCCCTGGTATCAGCGACAGGTCGATGCCTTTTAAAATCTCTTCTGCTAGCTCACCGGTTTGGAAGGTCTTTCGGATGTCTTGTGTCGTGAAAATCATGCGGATCCTTCTCCTTGTTGAATGGCTTGAAGCGGTGTAGCTTTTCGGATTTGAAGGCCGGACAAGGTAGCTCCGGCAAATCCGATAACAAAGAATACCGCTGTTAATTGCAGTGTGGCGTCAATCGGCAAGTAAAACGGCATATCGCCTGGTGCCACGCGTTCGAACAATTGGCTAATGGCGACCGATAAGATGAGTGCGATCGCAGTAATGACGAGCATTTGTGTCCAGATCATCCGGAACAAGGCGCCGGTCTTCACGCCGATTGCTTTTAAGATGCCGTACAGCCCGAGTTTCTGGATGTTCATCATATAGAAGAAAATCGCAAACAGCATGCCGCTGATGACCACCAAAAACCAGACGATCATCGACAGCGATAATTGTTCAGCGCTATAGCTCGGCAAAGTGTTGAGGAATTCATCTGTAGAGAAGCTTTGCAGGCCGGGGATTGCGCCGGGTTCTGCCGTCTCTGGGAGGAACAGCACTTGCATCTGTTCTGTTCGGTACATTTCCGCAAAGTCGTCCGGGTGGATAAAAGCGACAGCGGCGTGGCTGTATTTCGCGCCGTCGGTAAAGCCGGCTACGGTAAATTCGCCATCAAACTGGCTGTTGGTGAATCGGTCCCCTTGCTTGATGCCGTCTTCTTCGAGCGAGCGGTCGAGGACGATCTCGCCTTTTTCGACATCAGGGAATTGAGTGGAATCCGTTGCTGTCGCGAAGGCGACGCTTTGCTGGTCGTCTCGTTCATTCAATAAAAAGCCCATCTGGATGGAGAACGCAAACGCGCCATCGTTTTCCGATAGGGCTGATTGCTGCGTTTCTTTGTCGATCGCGGACAAGGCGTGGGTTTCTTCCGCTGCCGTTTCCAGATAGATTGTCCCGTCCGGCAAATTCTTGATCAGGGCGGCATTATCTTGGGACAAGCCGTTCGCAAGCCCTGAGATGATGAAGGTGAGTAAGCTGATCAAAAAGACGATTGAGCCGAGAATCACAAATTTCGTTTTGCTTTTCTTCATTTCTTTCCATGCTAAGTTCACGTTGTTCGCCTCCGTTTTGTTGTACTTTCAGTCTACAGAGGCAAGATTAATGGAAGGTGAACGGGCGTTAACAGTTTGGAATAAAAAAAGCCCTCCAGTTGTGGAGGGCTAAAAATTTTCAACTAACATTAGAGAAACGTGTTTTCCGAAGCTTACCGCTCGCTTTCCGTGGGCTCGCGCCCAAGCCTCCTCGGTTTGCTCTACTTTCGCTATGCTCAAGCATCGCAAATGAATGCGCTCAGCGCTGCTTCGCACATTCATTCCCTGCGGGGTCTTGGTCGTCTCGTCGCTTACGCTGCTCCACCGGAGTCGAGCGGACGCTTCTCCAAACACTTCGATACTAACTAACTTGTTCACTATATATTTGCCTGTCTAATTAGAAATAGAGAATTTTTACTAAGATCCTTCATTCTGGGAAGCCGGCAAAGTGACCGTGACGATTGTGCCAGCACCCGGCGCGCTGTCGAGTTCGATCCGGCCGCCGTGGAGCTCGATGATTTCCTTGGCGATCGATAGGCCAAGGCCGGAGCCTTTTTGGCCGCGGGTGCGGGCTTGGTCGGCACGGTAAAAGCGTTCGAAAGCATGTTTCGTTTCGTCCTCGGTCATGCCGATACCGTAATCGCGCACCGTAACATGGACATGACCCTCACTTTGCGTAAGGGTTATGTCGACCGAGCCGCCCTGTTCGCTGTATTTCACCGCATTGGTCAATAAGTTTTCCCAGACAGTTTGCAGCAGCACTGCGTTACCTAGCGTATAGGCCGGGGCGAGCTGTGCAGACAGCGCCAATTCTTTGTCGTCGAAGGCATGGCGCAAATGGCTGAGCGTCGTGCGCCATTGTTCGTGAAGCGCAACCGTTTCGAGCGCTTCCGGCGTTTCCTTGTCGACCGATGCCAAGGTCAAGAGTTGCGTCGTCAACAGCGATAGCCGCGCCGTCTCTTCACGGATGATTTCCGCGTAGTGCTGCTTGTCGGAATCAGAAATGCCCGGCTTTTCGAGCAAGCCGAGGTAGCTTTGGATCGTATGGAGCGGCGACTGGATATCGTGGGAGACGTTATGGACGAATTCCTTGCGCTTGATGGTCGATTGTTCAATGCGCGAGCGCATCAATAGAAACTGATCGGCGAGACGGCCGATTTCGTCTCTTCGGTCGATCGCGAGCGGCACGTCAAAGGTTTCCGTCGCCATTTTCTCGGTCGCTTCGGTCAATTTCGTGATCGGCTGGATCAACAAACGCGCAACCACCAGCATGCCGAGAAAGCTCAACAACACAATCCCGACAGCCAAGCCGCCGAACAGCAGGTGGAGTTCCTGGAACAACAGCTCGATGTCGGGGCGCAGGAACAAAGCATAAGGTTCACCGCCGAGTGTTACCGGGACGCCGATGGAATTTTGCAGTTCATTGGCGAAAAAGCCGGTGACGAAAGTTTGGCGCGGAAAATCACGGATGCCGTTAAAGATGTCGCCGCCGAGCACGTGCTGGATATCTTGTTGGGCGATTGTTTCATCGCGGAATTCACCGCCGAAGCGCGAGACATCGCGGCCATCTGTTAAATACAATTGGTAGCCGGCGTCGCCGAGCACAGCGAGAGTATCTGCTATTTGTTCGGGCGGCAGGCTGTTCAAATGGCCCGCAAACGATTCGGCAATCGCCAGGTTTTTATTGTTATTGTCTTCTTTCAAAAATTGGTGATAGAGCGTGTTCATCGCAAAAAACGAAATGGCGCTGCTGATGAGCATCGTCAGGAACGTGAACCAGATGAATTTGACATACAAGCTCATAAGCCGGCCTCCAGTTTATAACCGACGCCGCGCACCGTGACGATTTTGACGTCCGGTGCGAATTGTTCGAGCCTCGTGCGCAGCCGTTTGATGTGAACGTTAATGGTCTGTTCGTCCCCCTGGAAATCGAGCCCCCATACGCTTTCAATGATGGCATCTCGCGTAAAGACGTGGCGCGGTTTGGAGGCGAGCAAGGCGAGCAGCTCGAATTCTTTCAATGGGATGAACGACAAGCCGTTCGGCGAGCGCAGTTCGTAGCTTTTCAAGTCGATCGTTAAAGACCCTGCCGTGAGGGTATTGTTTTCAGGGTGGTCGTAGCGGCGCAAAATCGCTTTGACACGAAACAGCAATTCCTTGGACTCGAACGGTTTGACCAAATAATCATCGGATCCCGCGAGAAATCCGCGTTCCTTGTCTTCGATATGGTGGCGCGCTGTCAATAAAATGACGGGGATACCATAGTCTGTGCGAATGCGTTCGGTTAATTCGAACCCGTCGATACCGGGCATCATGACATCGACAATGGCGAGGTCCACCGGTTGCTGTTCAAGAAGTGCGAGTGCCTCGTCACCGTTTTCAGCAGATACCACCTCGTAGCCGGCTTGCCGGAGTTCCCCAGCGACAAACTGGAGCATATGTAAATCGTCGTCTACTGCGAGTATGCGGATCATCTAAACTCCTCCTTGCCTCTTAGTATAGGACATCGTGCGAAAAGGCGTTAGATTTTCCTTTTGTGGATGTATAATGGAAAGAAAATGACTGCAGCATCAATGGTTGTGCTGCGGGGGATAAGGGGTATGGGCGATGAGCGATGAGCGAAATTTTAAGTCATAAAGAACAAGCTTGCTTAGGGTGCAAGCTGGCAAAAGGCGAACTGCCGGTGCATATGGTGTATGAAAACGAGTGGGTCGCGTGTTTTTTGGACCATGATCCGTTCAATGAAGGGCATGTGCTCATATTGCCAAAAGCCCATTACCGGTTTATCGACGATATGGACAGCGAGACGGCACTCGCCATTTTAAACGCGTCACAAGTGATGAGCCGGGCCATCCGGGAACTGTACGCACCATTCGGCATCACGCAAACGCAAAACGGCGGCGGGCCCGACGAATTGACGCATTTTCATTTGCATGTCGTGCCAAGAAAGAAAAACCAGCCGTTTGCGGGTTTTTATGCAGGAGATGAGTGGGGTAACGAAGCGTTGAAGAGCCAACTGGCCGATACGCGGACAAACATAGCGGCGGCGGTGAAATCGCAGCTGGCCGGATTTCCCGGGAAATGATCTACAGCGAATATGAAGGAGGTTCCTATGGCAAAACGAATCGATGAACAAGCGCTCCATCAAAAACATTACGAAGAAATTCGCAATACAGTGGCGAGCGACCCGTATGCCCGGTCGCTCGGCATTCGCTTGACGAAATTCGAGGAAACGCTAGCTGAAGCGGAGCTGGTCGTGCAAGATCATATGGTCAATGCCTACGGAACTGCGCACGGTGCGGTCATTTATGCACTCGCGGACCATGTCATGTCGGTCGCGAGCAATGCGCACGGCAAAGCGTCGGTCGGCTTGTCGACCAATGCCCAGTTTATCCAAGCGGCACAACCTGGAGACTTGTTGACGGCGCGCGCCATCGAGACGAAGCGCAATTTCCGTGTCGGCTTTTACCGCGTCGATGTGCTGCGCGGCGGTGAGGTCATCGCGACGGTTGACGGGGTAGCGTACCGGAAAGACCAGTATTTCGTGGAAACGGAATAAGAGGAAGTTTCGATTTAAAGGAGGAAGAAGACGTGAATGAATTTGCAGAGTACTTGGCGGCGATCGATAACCCGGATCACCGCGAGCGGGTGGAAGAAGTGTTGAACTGGGTCATGGAAAGCTATCCCCAGCTCGCCCCGCGTGTAGCATGGAATCAACCGATGTTTACCGATCACGGCACTTTTATCATCGCCTTCAGCACCGCGAAAAAACACATGGCGGTAGCGCCGGAAAAAGCGGCGATCGACCGCTTTGAAGAGGCCATCAAAGCAGGGGGACACTCGAGCACAAAGCAATTAATCCGCATGGGCTGGGACCGTCCCGTCGATTACACGTTGCTTGGCCAATTGATTGAATTCAACATCGAAGACAAAGCGGGTTATGAGAAATTTTGGCGCTAACAAACTATAACGATGCAGTAGAGTATGGGGGGCGGTTGAATGAAAGTAATTATTGAGCAAGAGCGCACAAGGGAATTTGAACAAGTAGAAGACATCGTTCGCCAAGCCTTCCTCGGCGAGCGGTTTAGCGACCAGACGGAGCATCGGCTTGTGAAGCGCCTAAGAGAGAGCCGGGCTTATGTACCGGAATTGTCGTTGACGGCCAAACTCCCGTCTGGCGAATTGCTCGGCCATATTTTGCTAACTAAAGCGCAGATTGTAGAGGGGGAGAAGTCACGCGAGACTTTGGCGCTGGCTCCAGTATCGGTATTGCCTGAACACCAGGGCAAGGGCATCGGAAGCGCATTGATCGGTTCTGCACTTGAACGCGCGAAGGAACTGGATTTCCTTTCCGTGATTGTGCTGGGCCATCCAGGATACTACCCGAAGTTCGGTTTCGAACCTGCAATCCGCTGGAATGTCCATGCGCCGTTTGAAGTTCCAGAGGAGGCCTTCATGGCGTTGGAATTGGTACCAGGTGCACTGTATAGTGTGAGCGGTGTGGTACGGTATGCAGATGAATTTTCATCCTAAAATAAGAAAAGTGTTGAATAAGTCTAAAATCTACTAAACTTTTAAAAAGGTGATTGCGTTTTGATAGATATAAATCAATGATCTAGCTAAGTATTTGGAGAAGCGTTCGTTCGACTCCTGTGGGACCAGCGGGTTTGAGAGACCCCGCAGGCCGCGATAGCGGCTGAGGAGGCTCGATTCCCGCCACACGGAAAGCGAGCGATGAGCTTCGGAAAATACGATTCCTTATCTTTCTCGACAAGCTGTAAAATAAGAAGAGGAAGAGACCAAAATGTCTCTTCCTCTTCTTATTTATGATGCCGTCTTGGCGTCGAGCGGTGCTGCCGCCGGCTTGCCGAAATAATAGCCTTGGAATAATTCGTAGCCTTGTTTTTTCAGCCACAGGAAATCTTCTTCGCTTTCGATGCCTTCTGCGAGCGGCGTTGAGCCGACTGCCTGGGCTTTTTCCAGGAAGCTTTGCGCAACGTCCTGTTTCGCTTTGTCGTTCGCTACGCCGTCGACGTATTTCATATCGAGTTTCATGAAATGGGGCTTCAGTTCGCCGAGCACTTCGGCGGTGCTATAGCCTTCACCGACATCATCGAGTGCATATTGGAAGCCTCTCGATTTGTAATAGCCGAGTATGCGTTTCAGGTGCTCCAGGTCATCGACTTTCTCGGATTCGACGACTTCGAACACCAATTGGTTCGGGTCGACGCCCGTCTGATGGGCGAGATCGATCGTCGACCGCAGGCAAAATTCCGGCGAGTAAATCGACGTCGGGATAAAATTGATGAACGCTTTTTCGCTGGACAATTGGCCGGCCGCGCGCACAGCGGTCATCCGGCAGACGCGGTCAAGCGCATACAAGCGGCCGCGGCTTTTTGCGGCGGGGAAGATCGTATTCGGGTAGATGATTTGCCCGTCGGCGTCGTGGAAACGTGCGAGCATCTCGTAAGCGAAGACATTGCGGTCTTGATCGACAATCGGCTGGAAATGGGAAATGATGCGTTCATTTTGGATGACTTCATCGATCCATTCCATATCGAATACTTGGTGCATATTGGTGATTGGCTGGTAGCTTTCCTGGTTGATGCGAAATTCCGCCGACTCAGTTTCAAGCAAGTCTTCACAAAAACTCAAAAATTCACGCGCACCGAACTCGCCCATACGCAGCCGGCTGTCTTTCAAAGAGACGTCCAAGCCTTGGCGCTCTAGATGGTCTATGGCAATGGGAATGATGGAATGGTTTAATTCACCGCTTAGGCGAATATCAAATGTCAGTGTCGAAACAGAACAATTATTACAGCTCACACATGTTCCTCCTTATATTTGTGGTAATTAAAGTATATCGAATGTGACTAAATACACAATGAAAATTTACAAAACAGGCCGTATAACCATAAAAGGCAATTTTTTCACCAAAAAATAGTTAGTTTTCTGACTTGGCGATTAAAAGATGAGCCGGAAACTTTGCGTAGCTTCCAGTGAAAACGCTAAAATGGGAATATTCATAACTTCAGGAGGCGATAGGATGAATGAAGAAATAATGTTTCGGCAATGGAAAACCTGGCGCGGCATGATCATTAAGCTGCTGGACAAGGTAAGTGAAGAAGAAGCGGACCAAATGCCGGCGCCGTTTCGCAATTCTATCCGCTGGAACGCGGGGCATTTGGCCACGGGCATCGATAGCTTCGTCTCGAAATCACTCGACACGGAACCGTTTTTGCCAGAGCATTACAAAGCCCTGTTTGCGAGCGGCACCTCACCGCAAAACTGGGAAAGCGACGTGCCGTCGCTGGAAGAGCTCAAGCAAGTGCTGCGGGATCAGCCCGACCAGATCGAACACGTGACCGCCGGCAAGCTCGACAACAAATTGCTCGAGCCATTTCTTGGCATGGAGACGCTCGGGGAAGTCCTGGCATTCATGATTTCACACGATGCGCTTCATCTCGGGACGATGAGCGCCATCCGAAAAACGATCAAAATCCAATAAGCGCATGAAGCCCCGCCTGAAACTGCAGGCGGGGCTTTGTTACAGGAGTATGACATTGTCATTTCCATGGTCAAATCGGCGTGCCTGAGCTTATACATAATGGTATACTGAAAGCAATTCATTGGAAAAGGTGGCAGGCGGAATGTCTTCATTTACGGAGTTTTGCGGATATATCACAGCGAGCCCGCGTACGCTCGCTGAACAAGTAGTGGACCGGGTGCTTGCGAAAATCGACCAGGACATCCCGGCAGAGGAACGCTTGCGCGCGGTGGACATGTACGAGGAATTGCTTGGTTATCTCGGCGAGACCATCGGCAATGAAGCCGACCTCGAGGTGCCGGATGCACTCATCGAGTGGAGTAAGCAAAATGCCGAGATGCAAGTGTCTTCCGGCGGCAAGATTTCAGAAATCGTCGTGCGTTATCCGCCGACGCGCGTCGTCATGGCGGAATTGTTCACGGAACTGGGCGTCAAATCCGGGCTCAGCCTGGAAGAAAACGCGCTAGTCATCAAACGCGTCAACACCTTGCTCGATGTCAGCCTGAACGAAACCTTCTTTGCGTTCGAGCGGCTTCAGGAAAAATACGAAGCGGAAGTGCAGAGCGAGATGATCGCGCTGTCGGCACCCATCGTTCCGGTCGCGGATGATGTCGTCGTCTTGCCGTTGATCGGCTATCTCGACAGCTACCGGGTCAACCACATTTTGACGAATGTCATCCCGCGCGTTGCGGAGATGGACGTGTATCACGTCATCACGGATTTCTCGGGCGTCTTGACAATCGACGACCAGACCGCAGAAGCGATCCACCATATCGGCAGCACGCTCAGCTTGATGGGCATCCACGTCGTCGTGGCGGGGTTGCGGCCGGACTTGGTGCAGACGATCGTCCAGTCGGGCATTCAATTAGCATCCGCGGACGCCTATGCAACCGTCAAGCAGGCACTGGAAAGCTTGGAAAAAATCGAATCGTAAACAAAGCCGGACTCTGTGGGGTCCG
This sequence comes from Planococcus sp. SSTMD024, assembly GCF_041320495.1. Lineage (NCBI taxonomy): Bacteria > Bacillati > Bacillota > Bacilli > Caryophanales > Caryophanaceae > Planococcus > Planococcus sp. SSTMD024. The sequence continues at coordinate 33,452 of NZ_JBGGNS010000020.1, forward strand.
GTTTTTTTATGGCGTTTATTAAATACTTTATTGAAACTGCCGATAATAAAAGTGACAGTTCGATAGACTGGATGCAGTCAAAAATGTAAATTTTTTCATTTAACCATCCATAAGGTATTGTGGGAAACGTGATAATGAGCTATCGTTTGGATTAAATAATTCATCTTGATATCAAGGTAAAAACTTATAGCGGAGGCCATTTCATGAACGAAACGCAGCAATTGAAGCAGCGCATCCAGGAGCTGATGGCGTTATGGGATGCATCGAAAGAGCTCAACTCCCATCTTGAGCAGGATAAAGTGTTCGACAATATTTTGCAGCAGATGATCCACGTCATCGGCGCGGAAGCCGGCACATTGTGGGTCGCGGATACAGAGGGGCAGCACTTGCAGGCCGTGTCGGCATTCGGTGTGGCAGCCAAAGAAATTCTCGACGTGAAAGTGCCAAGAGGGCGTGGCATCGTATGGAAAGTGCTCGAAACCGGCCGGGCCGAACGCATCGAAGACGTCACGCAGCATGCCGATTGGAACGAACGGATTGACCAGGAGAGCGGATTTATCACGAGTTCTCTCTTGACCGTGCCGTTGATCGTCAAAAACCAATTGCTTGGCTCTTTGCAATTGCTCAATAAGCGGGGCGGCGAATTTTTCACCGAACAGGACTTGCGCTTAGCCGAAGCGCTGGCGCATCAAGCCGCGCTCGCGCTGCACAATAGCCAAATGTACGATGAGCTGAACCGCATGCTCATCAGCATGATCCGCACGCTCGCGACGGTGCTCGATGCGCGCGATCCTTACACGGCGGGGCATTCGGGCCGCGTTGCGAATTATGCCTTATGGATCGCGCAGAAAATCGGGATGGCGCCTGCTGAATGCGAAGAACTGTATAAAGCGGCGCTGCTGCACGATATCGGGAAAATTGGCATCCGCGACGACTTGCTGCAAAAACCGGGCCGCTTAACAAAAGAAGAATTCCACGCGATCCAACAGCACACGGTGATCGGTGCAGGGATTCTCGCGAACATGGAGCCGACACATGCCATGGAGCGCTCGGTGGAAACGGCAAAATCCCATCACGAGCGCTTGAACGGCAGCGGCTATCCGGAAGGGCTCACAGGCGATGCGATTCCGCTATTCGCGCGCATTGTCGGCGTCGCGGATACTTTTGACGCGATGACCACTGTCCGCCCGTACAGCAAAGGCTTCACCACTAAAGAAGGCGCAGAAGAATTGCTGCGCTGCCGGGGCGAGTTGTTCGAGGCGGAATTGGTCGATGCGATGATTTCGATCCTGGAAGAATGCGATTACGATTTAAGCACGTATAAAACAGAGCGGAGATACCGGATATGAGCATGTTTGATGTTTTACTGCTGGGACATCTGGTCGGTGATTTTTTGTTCCAGACTTCGTGGATGGCGAAACACAAAGCGACGCAGTGGCTGCCGCTATTGGCGCATGTGACGGTTTATACCGCCATCGTCAGTTTGTTCGCGCAGCTTGCGGGCGGCTTGTCGCTGACGGCAATCGCGGTGATTTTCATCAGCCACGTGATCTTGGATCGGCGCCGCTTTGTCCAGTTTTGGGTCAAGCGCATCCAAATGACGACAGGAGCCGAAAGCAAGTGGCTCACGATAATGGCAGATCAGATTTTCCACCTATTGTTTCTGGCTTTGGCGATTGCGTTGACATAGGAGTGAACGATGATGAAATTGAAACCGAAAATCTACATACTCGAACAGGAATTTCCAATTGGCCGTGAAACGGCATGGCAGCTGCTCGCCGACAACAACCGGATGAATGACGCGATCGGCTTGTTTCCTGTAGCGTTCGAACAGGCAAAAACGGAAACCGGCGGCGTGTTTTACCGGGAAGCGGCAGCGAAAGTGATGGGGCTTGTGCCGATGAAGTGGCAGGAGTTCCCGTTCGAATGGCAGGAACAGGAGTATTATGCGGTCGAGCGGCGCTATTTGTCAGGCCCGCTGCTGTACTATAAATTGAAAGTCGAGTTGTCCGATGCAGCAAGTGTCGGCATGCAAACAAAAATTCGCTTAACGGCCGAGTTCGCGCCGCGCAATGCGCTTGGTTATGCGGCGATCCAAACGACGGGTCTGCCAGCGGTCAAAAAGATCCTGTTGTATTTGGAAAACGTTCAATTGGATACGGGACAGGCCGCGCCTGCAAAAAAGCCAGCGCCGAAAGTGAACCATGCCGAACTGGAACGCTTGTCGAACGAGCTAGGCGCTTATCCCGTTGCACCGGAATTTATCGCGCAGCTAAAAACGCATCTTGCTGAAAGCAGCGACCAAGACGCGGCGCGATTGGTGCCAAGCCAACTCACCAAGCTTTGGGGGATGGGCAGTGAACAAGTGCTGAGAGGCTTATTGTATGCAACAAAAATCGGACTTTCGGAAATGAGCTGGCACGTCATTTGCCCGAATTGCCGCGTGTCCAAAGACGACCACCGCAGCTTGTCCGAACTCGAGCAGCAATTCCATTGCGACCTGTGCGGCGTTTTGTACGATGCGAATTTCGACCAGTCCGTTGAGCTGCAATTCGCGGTGCATCCGAATGTCCGCCAGGCCTATGCGGAAGTGTATTGCGTCGGCGGCCCGGTGATCACGCCTCATGTTAAAGCGCAGCGGATTTTGCAACCGGGTGGCACGGCAGAATTTTCACTGGCGGATCAGGCGTCAATGCGCTTGCGGGTGTTGCAGAAAAATCACCAAGTGCCAGTCGGGCAAAAGGGCTCGTTCCGTTATGCGGAAGCGGGATGGGTAGAGGAATCGCGTGAAGCATCGAACATTTCCGTCATCAACGACAGTGCGAAAGATATTGTCGTCGCGCTGGAAAACGCCGACTGGAGTGAAGAGACAGTGACGGCGGCGAAAGTGACCGCCATGCAGGAATTCCGCGATTTGTTTTCGTCGGAAGTGTTGGCGCCGGGGCAGAAAATCGCCATTGGACACGTGACGATTCTGTTCACCGACCTGAAAGGCTCGACCGCGCTGTATGAAGAAGCGGGAGACGCCAATGCCTACGGACGCGTACGCGGCCATTTCGATTTTTTGACCGAACACATCAAACAGAATTCAGGCAGCGTCGTCAAGACTATCGGTGATGCAGTCATGGCGGTGTTCTCGAAACCCGCGGACGGCGTCAAAGCGGCGCTCGCGATCCAGGAAAAACTGGGTGCCTTTAACGAACAGACAAATGATACACTGCTACTAAGGCTCGGCCTCTTTAGCGGGCCGGCGATTGCCGTCAACTCGAACGACCGGCTCGATTATTTCGGCCGCACGGTCAATTTGGCGGCGCGTGTGCAAGGGCAGGGAGATGCGGGCGAAGTGATCATCAGCCAAGCACTTGTTGAGCAACCGGACGTGGCAGCTTTGCTGAATTCTCCGTTGCTGTCGATTGAATCGTTCAGTGCTGAATTAAAAGGCATCGAAGGCGAGCAAGCTTTAGTGCGTTTGCGCATGCAAGAAATAGCTCATATAGAAGCAGGCTAAATCAGGTTCATATAGAAAGGAAGTCAGCCATGAAAATCCACACCGAACAATTCGGCGAGCTCGAACTTGAAGACAATCGTTTGCTCACATTCGAGCGCGGCATCCCGGGCTTCGAAGACGAAACGACATTCGTCTTGCTTCCGGCAGACCCATCAGGCGACTCGCCATTCTTTTTTCTCCAGTCGACGGAACACGCGGCAATCAGCTTCTTCATGGCGGACCCGTTCGTCTTTTTGCCGGACTACGAAGTGAAGCTGGATGACACGTTGACCGGGCAATTGAAACTGGAAGACTCGTCCGATGCGATCGTCTTGGTGACCGTCACGCCAAATAAACGAATCGTGGATGCCACGGCGAACTTGAAAGCGCCGGTCGTAATCAATCATAAACAACAGCTCGGCAAGCAAATTGTCCTGAACAACCCGAACTACCAAGTGAAACATCCGCTGTTCCAACAAGCGGCAAGGCAGGTGTAAGGGATGCTCGTACTCGGACGCAAAGTCGGCGAATCAATTGTCATCGACGACAACATCGAAATCACGGTCACTTCCATCGAAGGCGACCTCATCAAACTGGGAATCTCCGCGCCGAAGGAAATTCCGATCCACCGGAAAGAGATTTACTTGGAGATTCAGGAAGAGAACAAGAATGCGGTATCGAATGTGATTGATATTAGTGATTTTTTGAAAATGAAAAAATAAAACCTGTAGCGGGCTCAAAATTGAGCTTGCTTCAGGTTTTTTGATTTAAAGCAAAGAGCGGTGAAACTTATCACGCGGCATCCGCTTCATCAATTCATCAAGGAACCGTTGTTGTTCGGCAGGGGAGATTTTCACGCTGCCCATAAATGCTTTGGGGTAAAAGATCTCGAGTGCATCTCGTGAAGAAAGCATCCGTGTGCCTGTAAGAATGTCAGAAGTCGGTGCGATGAGTGAAACGTCCTCATAAGAAATTTTTATTCGCAGCGGTCCCGCTTTCACAAATAGATGCTCGTCACGGAATACATAAGAAATGCCGAGTATGAGCCACAGCATGAAGCTGATAGTGCCGACAAATATTAAAATGAGAATAATAGCAGCGGACAGTGGCATGTCCTCATCGAAAAAGAATGGCCAAAAACAAGAAACAGCAATCAAGAGCGTCGCCGCACCGTAAAGCGTCAGAAACGGTCGGTCAATCTTGGAGCGGAATGTCATGGGTAGCTCCTCCTTCTATATAAAGGGGTTTACTACTAATACGCAATGGAACAGAAGCGGCTTCAAAAATTTTTAGAATTTTTTTCAAAAAAGGCTAAACATTTTAAAACGCCTACCGATAAATAGAGTGTAAGGCAGTCCAAACGGATTTGGGCGCTTGCAAAAAAAACAAAAAAACATTACACGGAGGTAATACACAATGATTATCAATCACAACATCGCAGCACTTAACACACACCGCCAAATGGGCACAGCTCAAAGCGCGCAAATGGACAGCATGGAGAAATTGTCTTCAGGACTTCGCATCAATAAAGCGGCGGATGATGCAGCAGGACTCTCAATTTCTGAGAAAATGCGTGGACAGATTCGTGGACTAGAACAAGGATCACGAAATGCACAAGATGGAATCTCGATGATTCAAACTGCGGAGGGGGCATTAGGAGAAACTCAAGATATTCTTCAACGTATGCGCGAACTAGCTGTTCAATCTGCATCCGACACTAACACCGCCGATGACAGAGCGCAAATTCAGAAAGAGAATGCTGCTTTACTTGGGGAAATTGATCGAATTGCTGAGACTACTCAATTTAACGGAAAAAATCTACTTGATGGAACTTTAGGAGTTAAAATTGATGATGTAGACTCCACAATTAGTGTTGGTTCTGATAGTGTTACAGGATTAGATATTGCCGGAGCTAAAGCAAGTACTACTTACACATTAACTTCAGCAGCAGATGGAGAAATAACGATTGCAGATGACGAAGGTAATGAACAAACTATTAAGAATTTAAGCGCATCCCACACTGGAACATTAAACTTTGATAACTTAGGTATTAAAATCAGCGTTAAGGATTTGGACACCACAGCGCTGGGTAACCCTTTAAATACAGGAGAGATAGTCACAACAGCGGCAACTGGAGCCGATCTCCAAATTGGAGCTAACGAAGGGCAACGATTGGGAATCACAATCGGTAACATGGATACTAGTGCTCTAGGACTTGCTGGATTGGATGTTTCAGATCATACAAAAGCTGGCGAAGCTATCACAGCTATCAACAACGCTATTGTACTTGTTTCAGGAGAACGTTCTTCTATGGGCGCAAATCAAAATCGCCTTGAACACACAATCAACAACTTGAACACATCTTCTGAAAACCTGACAGCTGCGGAATCACGTATCCGCGACGTTGATTATGCCGAAGCCGCGTAAGCGAGTGGAGGTACAGTCGTCCTGATTGGTAACGATCAGAGATTACAACCGGGTGAATTGCTGGAAAGCCCTGATAGCTTTTATTGCCACAACGCAGCTGGAAACGGCAGACGTGACGGCTTGAGAAAATAAAAGATTGGGCAATCAGCAGCCAAACTCCTGTCTCGAAAGAGTGGAGAAGGTTCAACGACTAGGATAGACCATCTAAGGCGAGAGCTATGATGATGAAATCCGTAGGTGACACAGTGTCCATCAGCACTGGCAGATCCGAAGTGCCCGGCCCCTACTAATACTAGAGGGTGAAGATATAGTCTAGTCATTTATGAAAGTAAATGTTCGCACGATGGCGAAAGAAATGATGGAACAAACAAAGAACTCGATTCTTGCACAAGCATCACAAGCAATGTTGGCACAGGCGAATCAAGCGCCGCAGCAAGTTCTTCAATTGCTACGTTAATTTTAAATACGAAAAGGAGCCTGATTTTAGGCTCCTTTTTTTATAAGCAAGTTCACAAGGAGGAGTTCATATGGATATCGCTGCTTTATCGATGTCACTCAGCCAGATGAATGTCCGGCAGGAAGCAAGTGTGTTAGTGACTAAGAAAGCGATGGACCAGGCCGAGACCAATAGCGCGAGTGTCGTGAAGATGCTTGAACAATCCGTGCAGCCGCATATTGGCGGATCGATAGATTTGAAAGGCTGAAATAGTTATAACGAAAGGGCTGCTAACAAAATCGGCAGCCCTTTTTATATGCGGAAACAATGATTGGTAATCTGACTGATGTTCAAGCCTGTCTCAAGTTTCAACTTGATTAATTGGGCTTTATAACTTTCCTTGATTTCTATTTGGTATGGCTTTGTGTGAATGATTGTACTTTTTACAGAGGTAGCCATTTTGAAAAAACTGATGTGATCTTGAAGCAGTTCCTGGAGGATGGGCAGCTTTTCATACTGGTCATTGATTTCTGAAGTCGGCTTTTCAAGAATTAAATCTTCAGGTAAATAGATAGTTGACCTTTTCGCTATAGGTCTCATGTTTCTTTGAAATGGCTTTTTTCGAGTCATTGAGACATGAATATATGGTGTAACTAATCTCAAGAAATAGTTAATCTGAAATTGATCATAGAGGACGAGGCGGTTCTGGCCATCTATAGAAAAGTTGAAACCAAATTTTATGTTGAGAAAATCAATGAGGAACTGGTTTTCTGTAGGAGAAAAACTGTCAGTAGAAAGAATGATTTTTTTCACTAGCCCGTTTTGCTGATTTAAATGGCCATCATCCTGGTACCACCAAGATAAGGATCTTTCAGTGAAATGCTGTTCGATATAAGCGAAGGGTAATTCCTTTTTGCCATGAGGATACCATGTTTCATATAAAGTATTTAATTCCTGAGAAGTGCGAGATTGAACTACATAGCATTCTGTAAACCCTTGAGCGACCCTTGAGTCTATTACTCTTTTATATTTTGGAGGAGCTAGTGGATAGAATTCTGAAAGACCTTCGAAGCAGTGTTCTGACCAGCCTTTATCAGTTAAAGCATGAGTAAACTGAAACCTAGGTTTTCTTTCATTCTGTTTTGTTAAGCAGCCATCTCCAAGCAGTTTTCCACACATCATATCTTCCATACGTATATCTCCTCCTTGGTCTAGAGAAGTCTTTAAATAATTATATGAATTTAAAGTGATGTATGCAAAACAGAACAAAGCATTCAAGCACAAGTTTTCACTTCACAAGCTCATGAATAGAACATGGAAAAAGTCACAGCTTCCCTCCTAAAATAAATTCTCTTAATACTAGCCTTCCTATCCATCCGCCTATTCTTTTTTCCAACATCTTCTTGTAAACTAAACGAATAAATGGAAACGGAAGGTGTGGAAGAGTATGATGGGGCCGATCAATTCAAATTGGCTGTTTCAGTCGGCGATGAGTTCGCTTCAGCAGTCGTCAGCCACAAACGGAAGTGGTGCAGCGAACAGCCAAATGCCCGGGATGGCGGGGCCGGGGTCGTTTATGATGCTGTTGATGGAGGCGATGCTAGAAAATGTCCAGCAAATGCAGTCACAGCAAATGCCAACGCAACAAGCGCCGGCCGCGAACAGCTTGTCGTTCATGACGCCGGCAAGTTCGTCGTACAATCCGGCTGTCGCGAATCTGACGATGCAGCATAAAGACGTGGCGACGAGCGCTGCCGACCAAAGCGATTTGAAATTCCGGCCGGTCCAGTTTTTGAAATTGGATGGACAGCTCGCCGGGAAATTGAGCGGCACCGCTGTGCATTTCATCGAAGCTGGCAAAAAATACGATATCGACCCGAATCTTTTGTCTGCGATTGCGGTGCATGAAACCGGCAACGGCTCGTCGCGCGCGGCGAATGAGAAAAACAATATCGCCGGCATGATGGGCAAAAACGGACTGCGCAGTTATGAGTCTGTTGCCGATAGTATTTACGACATGGCGCGCAATTTGCGGCAGAATTATTTGAATCAAGGCAAGGAAAGCATCGCGCAAATCGGCGCGAAATATGCCCCTGTTGGCGCGGCGAACGATCCGACTGGCCTCAACAACCACTGGACACAAGGCGTCAGCAAATTTTATACGCAACTCACATAAGATAAGGCAGGCTCTTTACGGGCTTGTCTTATTTTTTTGATTCTGTACTAAAAAAAAAGCGAATCGTGCCGATAATAAGGATAGAGAGCTTTTTAGGTCGATATGAGAAGACGGGAGAGTGTCGTCATGGAAGTCACTAATCAATCAATGCCACAGTTTCAAGAGCTTGGCAAAATAGATCCGATTACTGCAAAACAAACGGGAATTCCTGAAAAAGAACAATTTCAAGAACCGGCTCAAGCTATCACGAAAGAAATGGTGACGGACAAAGTCGCCGTCATGAACGAGTTTTTAGAGCCTACTGCAACGAACGTCAAATTCCAGTTGCACGAACAATTAGAAGTCTATTATGTACAAGTGATCGATACAAAAACCGAAGAAGTGCTGCGGGAAATTCCAAACCGGAAATTTTTGGACATGTACGCCTCGATGGCCGAAATAGCCGGCATGATGATCGACGAAAAACGATAAGACAGGAGTGAACGAGCTATGAGCGCAATGCGAATCGGCGGATTAGCTTCCGGGATGGACACCGACTCCATCGTAAAACAAATGATGCAAATACAGAAAATGCCCTTAGATAAACTGATGCAGCAAAAAGTTTGGACCGAGTGGCAACAAGAAGCGACGCGCGAACAAAATCTCGCGTTCTCGAGTCTGCGGACGAGCGCCAGCAACCTGCGCCTTCAGTCGAGCTTCAACGCCTATAGTGCCGAAGCGACAGGCTCCGGCAGTGCGAAAGTGACAGCGGGAGCAACGGCGATGAGCGGGAAGTATGATGTGCAGGTTACTGCGTTGGCAACTCCCGCGAAATATACTTCTACAGCAGCGATTCAAAAGACATCGGAAGAAGCAGCAAAATCGACTGATGCCATTGGTGTTGCCGGAAGAATTCTCGTAAACGTCGGAGGAGAGACTGATGTCGAGGTAGACATTACAGCAGACATGACTTATAAAGCGGTTGCAGATTTATTGCAGTCGAAAACAGCCGGCAGCGTACCCGCTCTTCGCGTCAATTTTGATAACACCACTTCCCGCTTTTTCATTTCCTCGAAAGAACTGGGCGAGGCGCAAAACTTTAGCTTGTCTTTCAAGACTGCTGACGGGGCTGAAGATAATCCGGAGCTCAGCAAACAAATTACGGGAACAAACGATTTGTCGGTTACAACAACCAACGGGGCAAATGGTTCTATTGTTATCGATGACGTTGAAGTAACCGGTCTGACCAGCAATAAAACAACCGTTAACGGGCTGACGATAGAAATGCTCAAAGTTGATACAAACGGCTCGTCGTCCATAACCGTCAAATCAGATCCAGAAAAACCGGTGCAGATGCTCAAGGAGTTTGTAGAAGCGTACAACAAAACAATCGAAGACTTGCAAAAACAGATCGTTGAAAAACGCTACCCTGATTTCCAGCCGCTCTCGGACGAACAGAAAAAAGACATGAGCGACAACGAAATCGAATTATGGGAAGAAAAAGCACGCAGCGGCTTGTTGCGCAACGACCCCATCATGAAATCAGCGTTGCAGGATTTGCGCCGTGCATTCATGGATAAAGTCGGCGGCATCGGGGACGGCAGCATCAATTTATTGTCCCAGATTGGCATCAACACAGGCGATTACCGTGAAGGCGGCAAGCTATTCATCGATGAAGACAAATTGAGGACCGCTCTTTCGGAAAAACCAGATGAAATGATGAACTTGTTCACGGTCCGCAGTGCAGTGGGCGACGGCATCGGTGCGCGTGTCTATGCCAAGCTCAACGACATCGTCAAGAACTTGAGCACACAGGCGGGCAGCCCGGCAAGCGCCGTAGACAATAGCACAATGTCCAAGAAACTGCGCCGCATGGAAACGGAAATCACGCGCTGGCAAGACCGCTTGACGAGCATCGAAGACCGCTACTGGAGCCAGTTCACGGCGATGGAAAAAGCGCTCAGCAAGATGAACTCACAAAGCGCCTGGATGCAGCAGAATATGTTCGGAGGCATGTAATGGAAAAAAGAATTGATGGCCTCACCGAATTTTTGGCGCAGACGCAAGCGATTTACGAACAAGCACAATTGATCGATTCAGATATGGATAAAAATGAACTAGCAGCGCTCGAACGGCTTCAGGAGTTGTTCGACAGTCGGCAAGAAACGATTGAAACGCTCGCTGCACAAGGAACGGGCGAATGGTCGGCGGATGAACGAGCGATTATCACCGAGATCCAGCAGACGGAACTCCAGCTGCAGCCGCTCATGCAGACGGTGCAGAAACAGTTTTCCGCACAGATGACCCGGCTCGGCCAAACGCGGAAAGTCTCCGGACAATACGCTGGCGCTTACCGCCAACCGACGAGCGGCGGCTCATTTATCGACCAACGCAAGTAAGAAAGGGGAACAATAATGGCAACGATCAATCCTTACCAGACCTACCAGCAAAATTCTGTCATGACTGCATCTTCCGAGGAATTAACCTTGATGCTTTATAACGGCTGCTTGAAATTCATCAAACTCGCGAAAAAAGCGATGCTTGATAAACAGTTTGAAGAAAAAAACAAAAACCTCCTGAAAGCGCAGGCCATCATCCAGGAACTGCGCAGCACTTTGAACCCGGACATCGCGCTGTCGAAAGAACTCGAACAGCTCTATGAATACCAGAACAATTCGCTCATGGAAGCGAATATGAAAAACGACGCCGAGGCACTCGATGCTGTACTCGCGGATGTAACAGAACTGCGCAACACATGGAAGCAAGCCATGGCACTGGCAAAACAATAAGGGATATGTTGGGTTGAAGTATTGAAAAAAGTGGAACTCTTGCGGATCTCCTAAACAACGAAATCTCTTCCCGCAAAAATCTTTTCGGTTCACCGGGAAAGCTGTGATGCACAATAGCGTTTCAGTGCTGAAAAAAGCGGAAGGCGGCGACTCCAGCGGGAATAGCATGAGTCTTGAGACCCCGCAGGGAGCGAAGCGACTGAGGAGGCTCAAGCCATGCCCGCGGAAAGCGTCCGCCTGCAGCGACTTCATCGCCCATATATTTTTCCAAATTATTCAACTCAACAAATATCCAAAGTGAAATGAGGTATGGACGTGGATAAGACATCTTGGTTAGGCATCATCTTGGGCGTACTTGTGCTCGTCGGCGGCATGGCCTTGAAAGGGTCCAGCCCGGCCGCACTGTATAACCCCGCCGCATTGGTCATCATTTTCATCGGCACCGCCGCCTGTATCTTGATCGCCTTTCCGATGGAAGAAGTAAAGCGCATCCCGGGGTTGTTCAAAGTATTGTTCGGTGAACAGAAAACATTGTCGATCAAAGAAATGATCCCAATGTTCACTGGCTGGGCGATGGTCGCAAGAAAAGAAGGTTTGCTCGCCTTGGAAGAGCGCGCAGAAGAAGTGGAAGACCCGTTTTTGCAGCGCGGCTTGAAAATGGTCGTCGATGGCCAATCGCTCGAGCACATCCGTGACTTGATGGAAGAAGACATCGCGGCGATGGAAGACCGCCACGAACTCGGGGCGAAAATTTTTACCCAAGCCGGGACGTACGCTCCGACGCTCGGCGTACTTGGTGCCGTTATCGGTCTCGTCGCAGCGCTCGGCCATTTGGACGATGTGGCATTGCTGGGAAAATCGATTTCCGCAGCATTTATTGCGACGCTGTTCGGGATTTTCACAGGATACGTTTTGTGGCACCCATTCGCCAATAAATTAAAGCGCAAATCCGAGAAGGAAGCGCGCGTGAAACAAATCATGCTCGAAGGCTTGCTTGCCGTACAGGAAGGCTTGCCTGCACGGAGTGTAGAAGAAAAACTTTTGACGTATCTGCCGGCTAAAGACCGTGTGCTAGAAGACGAACAAAAGAGTGGTGTTGAAGTTGAAGCGTAAAAAAAAGCACGAAGAACATGTCGACGAATCCTGGCTCATTCCGTATGCGGACATCTTGACGCTGCTCTTGGCGCTATTCATCGTGCTGTTTGCGGCAAGTGATGTCGATGCGAAGAAATTCAAGGCCATTTCCGAATCGTTCAATGTGGAATTGCAAGGAGGCACCGGCCTACTTGACCAGTCCGCCCCTGTGGAACTGGATACCGACACTTCGCCATTTGCGATTGTTCCAGAAGAAGGCATGACCAAAGAAATGATGGAAGATCTGGAAGCAATGCGCGACCGAAAGGAACTGGGGGAGTTCCAGGAGAAAATCGAATCGTATATTGATGAAAAGGGCTTATCGCCCAAACTTCAAACGGAGTTGACCGATAAAGGGCTCATGCTGACAATCAATGAAGGCGTCTTGTATCAGTCCGGAAGCGCGAATATCGACGACCAGGCGCGCACCATCGCGAGCGAGTTATCAGAGCTGCTCGTCAGCGATCCGCCGCGAATGATCTATATTGAAGGCCATACGGACAACGTGCCGGCAGTTGGCGGCGAGTTCGAATCGAACTGGGAACTCAGTTCGGCCCGCGCCATCAACTTTATGAAGATTTTACTGGAAAACGGCGACTTGGACCCGAGAAAATTCAGCGCAACCGGCTATAGCGAATACCAGCCGATCGCCGGGAACGATACACAAGAGGGACGTGCGCAAAATCGCCGCGTCGAAGTGCTGATTTCTCCTTATGAGAGTCAGCCGGAAACCGAAGAGTAAGAGGTGGATGATGAAAAAAATATTGTTGGTCTTATTGATTGCGGCGCTTTTAGGTGCTGGAGGAGCAATCTATTTTCTCCTAACGCAAAAAGAAGTAGATGCAGATGCACCGCTGACGGCCGACGAAATGGTCGAACTGAGCATCGACACGGAAGAAATTACGACGAATCTCGCCACGCCAGCATCTTATGCAGTGGTGCAGTTTAATATTCTATCAGCGGATAAAAAAATAAAAGAAGAAATGGAAACACGCCATGCGGAAGTCCGGGCAGCGGCAATTGCGACTGTGGCCGGCATGGAAAAAGAGCAATTGGTGGGCACAGAAGGCATTGCCTTGCTCCAGGATGAAATGACAGCGCAGCTCGAAAGTCTGGTCGGCAAAGGGAAGGTCGAACGGGTGTTGGTCACGCAGTTCAAAGTGCAATAATGTTTTTTAAAAAAAGGCTAAACATTTTTTAGGAATAGCCGATAATAGTAGTATAGCTAGTAAATCGAAATTCAAGTCCATCCAGGGCTGATTGTAAGAAGGAAAAAGGTGATCTATTTGACAACCCCGAAACTGGACAACTGCCCGAGTTGTGGAGCACTCTTTTTTCGTGATCAAATTGCTTACTGCTTGAAATGCCATCACGAAAATGAAATAGCTTTTGAAAAAGTTTATGCGTTTTTGCAAGAGAATGAACACCAGAATGCTTCGCTCGAGGATGTCCATCTGTTCACCGGCGTTTCTGTGCATCGAATTTCAGAGTTCTTGCGGGAAGGGCGGATCTTGACCGGGGACTATCCGAACTTGGGGTACCCGTGCCCGCATTGCAAGAAGTTAATCCATCGGCACATGTTATGTGAGGATTGCCGCTTATCGTTCATCAGAAGTGCGAACGAAATTTTAGCTGAAGAGGCGCCAGGCGGCAAGTTAATGGCCAGCCAGGCGCATTGGAAAATGAAGAAATAAACTTAAGAGGTGGTGAAGGAATGAATATTGATAAAACGAATAGTTCTTCCTTTATACAATCTTATCAAAAACAAATGCAGGTGACGCCGGCCCAAAAGGCGCGCCCGCTCCAACAGGAAGACCATCTGCAGATTTCAAGTGAGGCGAAGGCGATGTTCGAGAAGAATACGGAAGCGGATATCGCCCGTCAGGAAAAAATACAGCTGCTGAAAGCCCAAGTAGCTTCCGGCGAATACAAGGTGGACCAAGACAAGGTAGCTGAGAAAATCCATCAGTACTGGTTTGATAAATGACAGTTGAGCGATGGGAAGAGAGGGAACTCAAGTGCTGAAAATGATGACCACAACACTGGATGAGCTGATCGTAATCCAGCAGCAATTGATCCGCTACGCTGAACGCAAGCAAACGGTGTTGATCGAGAATAAAGTCGATGAGCTGACAGAACTCGTCAAAGAAGAGACGCGGCTCATCCGCAGGCTCGGACAACTGGAAGATGAACGGGAACGCCTCGTAGTGGAAGTTCTCGAAGAACATCCCGGACTCAGCTTCAGCCAGTTCACAGAACAATTGTCGGATGAGACGGCAAAACAAGCGCTTCAGGACCAATTAACGACCTTGAAGCAATTGCTCATGGAGCTGCAAGCGAAAAACCGCCAAAACGAAAAATTGGTACAGGACTCCGTAGATTTTATCGCAGGCATGATCGGGCATATCACGACGCCTGCTAAACAGCCCTACAATTACAAGCCTCAATCCGGCACCAAAAATACACAGTCAACCAATCGGGGCTTTTTCGATACAAAAGCATAAAGTCCCGAGAAGAAAGCAGGGGATCACGTGTCAACTTTTCATACTTTGGAAACCGGCAACCGCGGCTTGTCTGCAAGCCAGGCAAGTCTCTCTACGACCGGCCAAAATATCGCGAATGCCAATACGAAAGGCTATTCGCGCCAACAAGTGAATACGAGTTCCTCTGCTTCCCTTGAAGTCTGGACCAGTCAAGGTGCCGGCCAACTTGGCACCGGCGTTTCCGTCGATTCGGTGATGCGCGTGCGTGACCGCTTTCTCGACCAGCAGTACCGGGGACATACGGCAGAACTTGCGGAATGGCAAACGAAAAGCGAGGCACTCGGAAACGTCGAAACGATTCTCGGGGAACCGGGAGACAATGGCCTCAACGCTTCGATGGGCCGTTTGTGGAGCGCCTGGCAAGACCTGGAAAGTGATCCGTCGAATCTTGCCGTACAAGCAGTCGTAAAAGAACGGGCGCAAGCTTTTGCGGACGTGGCAAAAACAATTGACCGGTCGATGGGCGATTTGGCCACAGAATTAAAAGAGCGTTTAACGGCTGCAGAAAAAGATGCGCAGACCTTGATTTCGCGGATTGAAGAATTGAACAAAAACATCATCCGAACAGGCCCGCAGGCAAACAATTTACGCGACGAACGCGATGCGGCTGTCGATGAGTTGTCTCAGTTGATGGACATCAAAGTCACAGAAAAAACAGATGGCAGCTATGCACTAACGCTGGCATCGAACAATCAGCCAGTGAAAGCCGGCGAAGCGATCGACCTTGAAACAGCAGGCGGCAAACTTGGCGGGCTCGCAGAAGCCACAGCCACTGTCGCGAGCTACCAAGAAAAAATCAGCGTCGCGGTGACAGAGTTCGCTGAAGCGAACGGCAATGTTTTTGAAAGTTCGCCGACGGGTGAGTTGAGTGTAGTGAAAGATGTCCAGCTCCAACTGCCAAAAGGGCTCGACGCAGACGTGAAAAAAGTACAAGCCGATTTTCGGGCACTGGTCAGCGGTTTGGGTGCGGAAGCACAGAGCGCAGGCTATGCGGTTTCGACGCAACAGCAATTGATGGCCTCGACCGAAAATCGCCGCCAGTCAGTCGCCGGTGTTTCGCTGGATGAGGAAATGTCGAATTTGGTGAAATTCCAGCATGCGTATAATGCGGCAGCCCGCTTGGTGTCAACTACCGATGAAATGCTCGATACGATCATTAACCGGATGGCTGCACGCTAAAGCTGATAAACGGAGGACAGTCCAATGAGAGTAACCCAACAAATGATGCATCAAAATTCCGTCAACCATATGCAGCAAAATCTCGGGCGCTTTGAGAAAACCAATTTGCAGGCATCCAGCGGAAAATTGCTTCACAAACCGTCTGACGATCCGCAAGCGGTGGCGAAATCGATGAGCTTGAAAAGCGTCATGTCGGCGAACGACCAATTCGAGCGTAATATCGGAGATGCCAATTTATGGCTGGATGAAAACGATCGTTCCATCCAAGCGATGGTCGATGTCACCCAGCGCATCCGGGAGCTTGGGGTTCAAGGGGGCAGCGGGACATTGTCTCCCGAAGATCGTGAACTGATTTTCAAGGAAGTCAGCGTGCTCAATGAGCAATTGCGCGAATTCGCCAATGCCGAAGTCGACGGCCGATATTTGTTCGGAGGCGGCGACGGCACGGTAAAGCCTTTTGCGGATGCCGTTTCTTTTGAAGCAGCACCAGCGAACGGGCCGCTGAAAACGGCGAAAATCGGTGTCGGGCTGCAGCTTGAAATCGGCATCTTGCCGGAAACTCTGGTCGGGAGCGGCGACGAGCCCAGCAATTTGTTCCGGGCAGTTGGAAAACTCGCTGACAGTATACAAGCTGGCGATTCCGTCAATCTCGATGAAATCGATGATGCGATGGAGCGTTTGTTGACCTCAGCCGCTGAAAACGGCGCACGCCAAAATCGTGTCGAAGCGACCGAAAGCCGCTTGTTGGACGCCAAACTTTCTCTTGGATCTGCGCTATCTTCTATAGAAGATGTAGATTATGCTGAGATACTAATAAAATTAAAAGGTGAAGAAAGCATTTACCAAGCGAGCCTGTCATCTTCTGCCAAGATTATGCAGACCAACTTAATGGACTTTCTTCGATAAACAGCAGATGCACACAAGCATCGGCTGTTTTGTTTTTACCTAATCGGCTGCATAAGCTTGAAGGATACGCTGATTGTTTGATAGCTATTATCCAACGCATTGCATAAAAAACCCGCATTTCCAGATGATTCCTGGAAATGCGGGTTTTTTCGTTGCTATATTAATCAAATATAATTGGAGAATATTAGGATTTCATCGTATTGACCAAACCCATCATATCGTCTGCAAACGAAATGGCGCGGCCTTGTGATTGAAACAGGCGCTGCGTTGCGATCAGTTCGGTCATTTCACTCGCCATGTCGACGTTCGAAGTTTCCAGCACCGCTTGAGAAATGGGGGAACCCCCTAGTTCCAAGGCACCGGTGGCAATTTGTTCAGCTTCAGTGCCTGGCAAGCGGTAGCGATTATCGCCTGCTTTTTCCAGAAGGGCGGCACGGTTGATTTGAGCGGTACCGAATTGGAAGGTTTCAGCTGCTTGGCCGGCATAAGTTGCCGTCACGACGCCGTTTGACCCGATGTTCAATTCATCGTATCCGGCAGCAAACGTAATTGGTGTCCCGTCAGCGTCCAAAACCGAATCGCCGGAAGCGGTGACAAGTGCCAAGCGGCCGCTGCCTGGAATCGGCTCGGCTTGGAACGATCCATTTCGGGTGTAATAAACGCCATCCTCATTGGAAACGCGGAAATAGCTATTCGGGGAATCGATCGCAAAGTCCAGTTCGCGGCCCGTTTCCTGCATCTGCCCGAGCGAATGGCGGGTGATGGCATCGGATAACAGTGTGCCCCCGCCGATGCGCAGCCCGTTCGGCGTGCTCCGGCCGATTTCATTGGCAGGCCCGGCTTGCTTATTCACGCTATGGAGCAACGCGTCCGCAAAATTGGCTTCTTGTTTTTTATAGCCGGTCGTATTGACGTTGGCGACATTATTGGCAATCATGTCGATTTTTTTCTGCAGTTCGCGCATCGAGCTGCTCGCTGCATTCATTTGGATGTTCATATGCTTGGCTCCTTATCAGACCCGGCCGATTTCGTTGACCGCTTTTTCCATGCTGCGGTCATAGGCCTGGATCACTTTTTGGTTGGATTCGAATCCGCGGTAAGCGGTCATCATGTCGGTCATCGTGCGGGTCAAATCGACATTCGACTGTTCGATGAAGCCTTGCTTGACGAAACGCTCGGCGTCACCGGCCAGTGCCGGGGCGCCTGCATCGTCTCCTGCCCACGCAAGCAAGTTATGGCCTTGCTTGATCAATTGTTCCGGTTCATCCGTTGCCCCGATCCAGATGCTTCCGGCACCTACGCCATCCGAACGCGTGAGTTCGCCGTTCGTTTGGACAGAAAATTCGCCATCGCCGACTTGCAGCGGCTGGAGGTTGTCACCGAGCACACGCTGCCCGAAACTGGTCGCAAGGAATCCTTCCGCGTCGACCGTGAATTGCCCGTTGCGCGTATAGCGGACGTCGCCTTCTTCTGTTTCAACCGCAAACAATAAAGTTCCGCGTTCGCCGGTTTCATCGTCTAGCGGCAAATTATCATTGACCAAAGCGAAATCGGTCGCATTGCCCGTTTCGCGTATCGGCCCTTGCAAAAAGGAAGGAATCGCTTCCTGCACGTAAACACCAGTGGAAAGCCGGCCGATCGGCGCAGGCTGATTGGCATTCTGCGCTTTAATCAATTGCTGTGGAAACGAGCGAATCGCTGCTTCGTCTGTCTTAAATCCGGGAGTATTGGAATTTGATAGATTATTTGTCAATATTTGTTGACTTCTGTTTTGAGACATCATTCCTGAAGTGGCTGTGTATAATCCTCGGAACATATTACCTATTCACTCCTTAAAATATAGTCTTATAGACTATAATTTCATTGTCATATCCCTATTTTAACAGAAAACCGTAGATTAAATGGAAAAAATAGTAGAATTTTTTTATAAAATAAAATAGCCAAAATAAAAAAAGCATGATACTATACCGAGGTAGTAAAGACTAAAAATGATTCGAAAAGACGAGTTTAAAGAAAAATATACCCATATCATGACGATAATAGCAAACTTATACGAAAGTTAAGGACGCAAAGCTACGGGTCTAACTGTCTAAGACACATGATCGCCGAGCCGCCGAAAGATGGTAGATTTGTCTCAAATCCACCTTTTTCAAAGTGGGTTTTTTATTTGGTCAAATTCGGGACGGGGGAGAAAAATGATGAATATCTTTCCATCAAGCATTCAAAAAATGGAGCAGGCCTTGTCGACTTCGACATTGAAACAGCGTGTCCATGCCGGCAATATCGCCAATGTCGATACGGCGAACTATAAAAGCAAGCAAGTGAATTTTCAGCAGGCAATGGAGCAGGCGAGCGCTTCGCGTATGAATAGTTACCGCACTGATGTACGCCATTTGGAGTTCCAGAGCGGGGCGGGGGCAACGCCAGTGACGGTCAACCACAATACGAAAATGACGCCGAATGGCAATAATGTCGACATGGATTTTGAAATGGCGGAACTGGCGAAAAACCAGTTATGGTATAACGCCGTTACAGAGCGGGTCAACGGCAAGTTCTCGAGCTTGCGTTCGGTCATCAATGAAGGGAGATAAAACGCATGTCTTTGTTTAATGGTCTGAATATTAGCGCGTCCGGATTAACCGCCAACCGTTTGCGGATGGATGTCGTGTCTTCGAATATCGCCAATGCCAATACGAACCGTGCCGAATTGGTCAACGGGGAATGGGTGCCGTACCGCCGCAAGACCGTGGAATTGTCGACCGCCGGCGCATCACCTTTCGCCAAGCAATTAACGGCCGCCATGGAAAATAAAGGGGCCGGGGCAGGCGTTAAAGCGAGCGCCATCCGGGAAGATGCGACGCCGTTTCCAGTCACTTACGATCCGGAACATCCGGATGCCGATGCGGAAGGGTATGTCCGCACGTCGAATGTGGATCCGATTAAGGAAATGGTCGATTTGATGTCGGCGACACGTTCCTATGAAGCGAACGTCACGGCGATGAACGCTTCGAAAAGCATGTTCATGAAAGCACTCGAAATCGGGAAGTAACGAAGTTTAGTTAAGGAGGGGCAGCATGGAGAAAATTGCACAGCTGCAGACACCGTTTCTGCAAAATCAATTCCTGGAAAAAATGCAGCCGGAGCCGCAAGCGACAGGGTTCGGGGATGTTTTCAAAAATGCGTTGAAAGAAGTCAGCGCGGCACAAAATGTATCTGATAAAAAGACGGACCAGTTGCTGACGGGTGAAGTGAAAGATGTCCATGAAGTGATGATTGCGTCGCAAAAAGCGAGCTTGTCGCTGCAAATGACGATGCAAGTGCGCAATAAAGTGGTGGAAGCGTACCAAGAAGTGATGAGAATGCAAGTATGAAAAAAACTAAGGTGTGCGATCAATGAAAGAAAAGTTCGAAACCTATAAAACCAAAACAAAAGAGTCCTGGGGCAGTTTATCAAAAGCGACCAAATGGCTGATGGCCGCGTCCTTTTTCATCACTTTGCTTGCTTTGGGGCTTTTTGTTTTCTTCAATAGCCAATCCGATATGTCGCCCTTGTATTCCAATTTGGACCCAGCGGAAGCGGGCGAAATCAAGGCAGCGATCGAAAGCCAAGGAATTCCGGTCGAAGTGTCGACGGACGGTTCGACGATTTCCGTTCCCGAAGAACAAGTCGCCGGCTTGAAAGTGAGTTTAGCGGCAGAAGGCTTGCCCAAAAACGGCAATGTCACGTACGGCATATTCAGTGAAAACATGGGGCTTGGCATGACCGACCGCCATTTTGATGTTGTCGAACGCGACGCGATGCAAAACGAACTCGCGTATTTGGTGAAACAAATTTCGGGGGTGACCGATGCCAACGTCATGATCACCTTGCCAAAAGAAAATGTTTGGTTGACCGATGAAGAGCAAGTGTCGACCGCATCGATTGTCATCAAAGGCGATGGCAGCTTGAATCTGGACCAAAAACAAATCAACGGCTTATACCATTTGGTCAGCAAGTCGGTGCCGAATCTGCCGATGGAGCAAATCGTCATCATGGACCAGAACGGGCAAGTGTTCGAGTTGCAGGATACCGGGGCACCCGATACCAATTTGACGGTGTACCAGCAAAACCGTGAAATCCAGCAAGGCATCGAACAAGACATACAGCGTGAGTTGCAGCAAATGCTTGGGCTATTGCTCGGGCAGGACAAAGTGGTTGTGTCCGTAATGGCAAATATCGACTTTACGAAGGAAAAACGTGAAGAACAATTGGTGGAGCCGGTCGATCTCGAAACGGGTGAAGGCATCGATATCAGCGTCGAGCGGATCGTCGAAACTTACGCAAGTGAAGGTGCCGCCCTGGCAGATGATGCCGGAACCGGGGAAACGGATATCGCCAATTACCCCGCAGCAGACGGCACCGGGACGAGTGACTCTGAACGGACTGAAGAGCGCATCAACCGCGAAGTCAACCGCATCAGCCGCCAGATCGAGATGAGCCCTTATGTCATCGATGACATTACGATCAATGTCGGCGTCGAGCCGCCGGTGCCGGACAATCCGGCCAGTTTGACCGAGCAGAACATGACCGATATCCGCAATCTACTCGGGAATACGGTCAGCGCATCACTCAGCATGAACGAGTTCCAGCCGACGCCGGCCGAACTCGATGACCGCATTTCAATCTTTGCGACAGAATTCCAAGGGCGTCCGGAACTGGCTGAAGAAGAGCCGGTGACGACGTTCTGGACAGGCGTTCCGCTTCTTTGGTACGTACTCGCCGGAGTGGCTGTGATTTTGTTGACGGGGATTATTCTCCTCGTAGCCAAGAGACGTAAAAGGCAGCAGGAAGAATTGGCAGCAGAACTTGAGATGGATTATTTCGAGCGGGCGGCCGCAAAAATGCAGCCGGCAGCAACCGCCACCAGCGAACAAGATGGTGGAGTCGATTTGTCTGAATTTAATAATCGGACCAATCCGAAGCGCAAAACCATCGAGAAGCTTGCTAAAGGGCGTCCTGATGATTTTACAAATCTACTGCGCTCATGGATGGCGGATGATTAGGGGAGAATTGAATGGTAGAACGCATTAAAGAATTGACAGGAATCCAAAAAGTCGCTGTGTTGCTTGTGGGCATGGGCCCTGACGTTTCCGTCGAAGTATTCAAGCGCTTATCGGAAAGGGAAATCGACCAATTGACGATGGAAATTTCCAATGTGCGCCAATTGAAGAACAGCCAGACAGAAAAAGTTATCAATGAATTTTACGAAATGGTTCTGGCGCAAGATTATATGAACGAAGGCGGGCTCAGCTACGCGCGGGAAGTTCTCGAAAAAGCGCTCGGCAAAGAAAAGGCCATCGACACAATTGGCCGCCTGTCAAACCGTTTGCAAGTCAAGCCGTTCAATTTCGCGAGGCGTTTGGATCCGGTCCGGCTTGTAACCGTGCTGCAGAACGAACAGGCACAGACGATTGCATTAGTATTGTCTTATCTTGATCCAAAGCAATCTTCACAGATCCTTTCGCAGTTGCCGATTGAGCAGCGGGCAGAAGTCGCAAAGCGCATCGCATTAATGGAAAGTACGTCGCCTGATGTTATTCAACAAGTGGAACAAATTTTGGAGCGGAAATTATCTTCTGTCAACGGTGTGCAAGACTACGCAGCAACCGGCGGGGTGGAAGCGATTGTCCGCGTCCTCAACCAAGTCGACCGCAGCACAGAAAAAGCCATTTTGTCTGAACTCGAAAGCGGCAGCCCAGAGCTTGTCGCGGAAATCAAGAAACTCATGTTTGTCTTTGAAGACCTGGTCAAACTGGATGTGCGTTCGATACAGCGGGTAATTCGCGAAGTGAGCGATGTGGAATTGAGCCTGGCATTGAAGGCGGCCAGTGATGAAGTGAAAGAAAGCATATTCAAAAACATGTCTTCAAGACGTTCAGAACTGATCCGGGAAGAGATCGAAGTGATGGGGCCTGTGAAGCTGAAGGATGTAGAAAATGCGCAGACAGAAATCGTCGCGCTGATCCGCAAGCTTGAGGAAGAGGGAGAAATCACGGTTTCCCGGGAAGAGGGAGATGAACTGATTGTCTAACATCATCCGCAGCACCGAGCAAAGCGGCACGAAAATCATCGGATTGCGCAAAGTGGAAACCCGCCGGCCGTTCGAAGCACAAGCGGATTCAGACATCGAACAGTATGGTGAACGTTTAAAAGAGGAAATCAGCGGTTTGGAGCAGCGATTGGATACGTTGAGAAAACAATTGGCCGAAGAACAGCAGCACGCACACGCGGAACTGGCCGAATGGCGCGAAACTCAGCAGCAACAAGCGCTACAACAAGCAGAGCAGCAGGCGCAAGCTGCGGCGGAAGCCGGTTTTCAAGAAGGCTTCACACAAGGGCTTGCACAAGCGGAGGCGGATTTTCTCCAAAAACGCGAGCTGATGGAAAGCTTGATTGCCGCGGCTTACGAAGAACAGCGCCGCATCATCCGTGAATCGGAGCCGTTTTTGCTGTCGCTCAGCACTGAAATCGCGCGGAAAATCATCCGCAACGAATTGATGCAAGACGATGTGCAGCTGTTGTCGATTATCCGCCATGCGCTAAGGCAAGTGGACGATTCGGAAGAAGTCGCCATCCACGTGGCGCTTGAAGATTATCCCGCGATGCTGCCGTTTGAAGACGAACTGAAAAGCTATATCCGGGCAGGGGCCGAACTCAAGCTGATGCCAGTCGCAGGGCAAGCGCCTTCGGGATGCACGATCCATACGAAAAGCGGTTCGTTTGATGCGACACTGGATAGCCAGCTGAACGAAATCAAAAAGCAACTGCTCGTTTATTGTGAGGAGAAATCCAATGATGAAGCTGATAGATAGCGAATATTTGACGCTGCTGGAAGAAATCGAACCGGTGAGAAAACACGGAAAAGTCGTGCAAGTCATCGGCCTCACCATTGAAGCGCAAGGCCCGAACGCCAAGCTCGGCGAGTTGTGCTTATTGTATCCGAGCCGTTTTGACCCGCCGATCGAGGCAGAAGTCGTCGGCTTCAAGGAAAACAAGATCATGCTCATGCCATTGCGTGATTTGGCACAAGTCGGTCCAGGCTGCCTCGTCGTCGCGACGGGCGTGCCGTTGCAGATCCGCGTCGGCCCGGCCATTCTCGGGAAAATCCTCGACGGCACCGGAAAGCCATTGGATGACAATAAATTGCCGAAAGGCTTGAAGAAATATTCCACGACAAACACGCCGCCGAACCCGCTGAAACGTCCGCGTATCGATAAGCCTTTGGAAGTCGGGGTGCGCGCGATCGATGGGTTGCTGACGGTCGGGCAAGGCCAGCGCATCGGCGTATTCGCCGGAAGCGGTGTCGGAAAAAGCACGCTCATGGGCATGATCGCCCGCAACACCGAAGCCGATGTCAACGTCATCGCGCTGATCGGCGAGCGTGGCAGGGAAGTGCGCGATTTTATCGAACGCGATCTCGGGCCAGAAGGCTTGAAAAATTCAGTTGTGGTCGCTGCGACGTCTGACCAAACGCCGATGCAGCGCATCAAAGGGGCGCTGACGGCAACCGCGATTGCGGAATATTTCCGCGACCAAGGGAAAAATGTCATGTTGATGATGGATTCCGTCACGCGTTTCGCCATGGCGCAGCGTGAAGTGGGGCTGGCGGTCGGTGAACCGCCGACCAGTAAAGGCTATACGCCGAGCGTTTTCGCGTTATTGCCGCGTTTGCTCGAGCGCTCTGGAACTTCTTCTAAGGGTTCGATCACCGCCTTTTACACTGTGCTGGTCGACGGGGACGATATGAACGAACCGATCGCCGATGCGGTGCGCGGCATCTTGGACGGCCACATCGTTTTGGACCGCAAATTGGCGCAAAAAGGGCAATTCCCGGCAATCAATATCATGGCGAGCGTGAGCCGTATCATGAATGAAGTGACGACGCGCGAGCACAAACAAGCCGCGACCGAATTGAAACGATTGCTCGCAGCCCACGATTCGGCGGAAGACTTGATCAATATCGGGGCCTATAAAAGCGGCGCCAATAAAGAAATCGATGAAGCGATCCGCGCGTATCCATTG
Organism: Planococcus sp. SSTMD024; assembly: GCF_041320495.1. NCBI lineage: Bacteria > Bacillati > Bacillota > Bacilli > Caryophanales > Caryophanaceae > Planococcus > Planococcus sp. SSTMD024. The sequence goes on from NZ_JBGGNS010000020.1 coordinate 58,570, forward strand.
ATTCGCGAATATTTACAGCAAGATATATACGAGAAGGCCGAATTGGCGGAAAGCGTCGATCGGCTCGCACAACAATTTGGAGGTGCTGAAACGTGACACGATTCAATTTCCGATTCCAGAAAATTCTCGACCTGAAAGAAAACGAAACGCAGCTGGCGCAAGTGGAGATGGCCGAAGCGTTGAAAAAAGAGCAAGCTGTCCGCGAACAAAGTGAAGCATTGCACAGCAAGATTACCCAGGCGGAAGAAATGAAAAAAGCAAAAGAGCAAAAAGGCATCCCGATCTCCGAGCTGCGCATGCTCGAAGACTACATCCACCAGCTCTATGAGCAATCGTTCATGGCGAACCGGGAAGTCGCGACGCATGAACGCAATGTATCGAAAAGCCAAGATGCCTTGAAAGAAAAAGCACGTGAAGAAAAAACCTGGGGCAATTTAAAAGAGCAGAACTATGCCGCCCACCAGAAAGAACATCAAGCGGCAGAGCAGAACTTTTTCGATGATTTGGCCGGCAGCCGCTATTACCGACTTGGCAGAACCGGTGACGCACAGTGAACGCGCTGCTGTCCGCATTAACCGCACGGCCCGCTGCACCCGCAGCTGTAGTGAAACCGCAGTCAAGCAACGAGCCCGCTGGCCAGTTCGGGCAATTGCTCATGGCGCTGTCGGCGGATGCGACGCAGCCGCCAGCAGAGCCTGAAATGGCGCAAGACGCCTTGCCGATGAAAGAACTCGCCGCGCTCCTCGAGCAATTGTCGGGCATGCCGCAAGAGCAATTGACCGAAGAGCAGCAAGCTTTGCAATATGCGGTGTTCCAATTGCTCGCGGATGCGAACGGGGAGCAGCTCCAGCAAGCCATCGAATCCTTTAGTACCGACGAAGAGGTGCAGGGTGAATTGGCTGCACTGGTAAAACAACTAAAATCTTTATTGCTGACTGCTAAAGAATTCGCACAGCCCGCCGGATTTTCGGGGGTCGCGGAAAAAGAAAGTGCTTCGGCTGAAGCAGCGCCGGAAGAAGCGTTGCGCCCGCTCCTTGAGTTGGCTGCGCAGCTGAAAGAAGAAACGCTTCCTTCAGAAAAATTGCTGCTATTGAAAGAACTCGCGCCTGTGAAACCAGAAGCGCGCCTGCCATTTGCGCAGACACCTGCCGCATGGCTTCATGCGCTATCGAAGGAAAGTGCTCAAGCCAACAATGCGGTTGAGCAGCAAGCGCCTGACACGCAAGCTGCGAAAGCGGTGCCTGCAGAAGAGCCGGTTCCAAAAGCGGAAGCGGTTCAAGCCGCAACTCCTATAAAAGCAGAGGGGCAAACGCAGGCCGCCGTGCTAACGTCAGCATTTGCTGATCAAAAGCCAGTGGACGTCCCGGTTCGGCAAGTGCCGGTGCAGAAACTGTCGGAAACGCTTGCGGAATGGATCAGCTCACCGGCCCGCTTGAGCGCCGGCGGAAATGAAGCGCGCCTGCGCATCAATATTTTTCCTGAGCATCTCGGCCATCTGGAGATTTTGGTGAGCACAGCAGGCGGCAAAGTGAGCGCGCAAATCATCGCGAGCCACGGCGCAGCAAAAGAGGCGGTCGAGTTTCAATTAAATCAATTGCGCATGTCGTTGTCTCAGCAAGGCGTGGAGATCGATCGCTTGGAAGTGCGGGAAGAGCGCAGTTCATCCGAATTCCAACAGCACGAACGACAGCAGGAATCGCCTTTCACAGATGCGTCTGGAAATAGTGCTGGACGGCGCGACGGAAGCGGCGGCGAATCCGTTTCGGATGATGCCGAGATCCCGAAAAGGCGCCAGCGTGACGCAACTTCAGCCAATGGCCAAGTGAATTACACCGTTTAATGAAGGGGACTGATTGGATGAATATCACCACAGCAACAACGGCGGCGAACCAGCCGACGGCAGCTGCAGAAAAAACAAAACCGGATGCACTCGGGCAAGACGCTTTCCTGAAAATCCTGATCGCCCAGCTGAAATACCAGGACCCGATGGAACCGCAAAAAGATGCGGAATTCATTGGGCAGATGGCACAGTTCAGCAGCCTCGAGCAATTGACGCAATTGAACAAGACGATGACGGGCTACGCCGGAGAAGGCGGAAGCGCATCGCTTGCAGGTTCTGCCCATTTGCTCGGGACCGAAATCAGCTGGTCGGCCAATGAACAAGCCGGCACCGGCATTGTCAAAGCGGTCACGATGAAGAACGGCGAGATCATGGTCGAGCTGGAAGGCGAAGATACGAAAATTCCATTGTCAGCCATTGAACGAATCGAACAGCAAGGCGAAATCAAAAACGAACAGGCGGCCGAGCAAGCCTAAACTTGCAGCCAGCTGAAAGGGGAAATGAAAAATGTTGCGCTCCATGTACTCCGGGATTTCCGGCATGAAAAACTTCCAGGTGAAATTGGATGTTATCGGTAATAATATTTCCAATGTCAATACGGTCGGATTCAAGAAAAGCACGATCACGTTCCAAGATCTATTGAGCCAAAATATGTCCAATAGCGGGGCTAATCCAATGCAAGTCGGCCTTGGATCAACCAGCGCTTCTTTGAACGTCAATCACAACGCGGGGTCAGCCATGTCGACAGGCGTCGGAACTGATCTGACGATTATGGGCGACGGATTCTTTGTCGTACAAGATCCGGAAGCACCAGGCGGTGAAGGGCAATATTTAACGCGCGCGGGTAATTTCACGGTCACGGCTGACGGCAACCTGGTCACGGCTCAAGGCTATAACGTATTAAATGACAATGGACAGCCAATCAATATCAGCGGCTACGATTCCTACACGATCAACCGTCTAGGCGAAGTCATTGGCAAGCAAGCGGATGGCACAGAGGAAGTCGCAGCGAATATCGGCATCGCCACTCCTGAAAATCCAGCTGGCCTGCGCAAGTTTGGCGGTTCTTTGTATGAAATGACCAATATCGCAAGCCCTGGTGGCCTGGTAATAGAAAATGCTGCACAAGCGGGTACAGAAATTGGTTCTGGAATGCTTGAAATGTCCAACGTTGACCTTACGGAAGAGTTTACGGAAATGATTATCGCGCAGCGCGGGTTCCAAGCGAATTCACGGACCATCACGACTTCAGATGAACTGCTTCAGGAAGTCGTGAACTTGAAACGATGATAAACCCAGCCGAACGGAGTGATGCGCAATGATTCGCTTAACAAGGCTGAACCGTTCTGAAATCGTCTTGAATGCGGTTTATATTGAGCGCATTGAAGCCATGCCGGACACGGTTGTCACGCTTACTACCGGAAGAAAAGTGCATGTGTTGGAGCCAGTACAGACAGTGATTGACTCAGTTTCAGCTTATTACCGTGACATCAACATTCTGCCAAAATTGCACGATGCACCCATGGAAGAGTAAGGAGAGTCAGTATGGAAACAAATTTTTCAGGCATCAATACAGAAGCCTTGAACAGCAAGAAAATTCATACCTATGATTTCAAGAAGGCCTTGCGGTTTTCACAAGACCAGATTCGGACACTATCCCGCATCCATGAGAATTTTGCGCGTCTGTTGACTTCCTATTTTTCGACCCAATTGCGCACCTATGTGCAAATCACCGCTGAAAAAGTCGAGCAAGTAGCCTATACAGATTTCCTTGAGAATATTGAAAAAAAGTCGATTCTCGGTGTATTTGAAGCACCTCCGCTTAACGGCAGCATGGTGATGAAGTTTTCGCCGGAAGTGGCGTACGTCATGTTCGACCGCTTGCTCGGCGGGCAAGGAAATGTGATGCAAAGATCGAGTGATCTGACCGAGATTGAAATCAGTGTCATCAACCGGATCTTTGCTCAATCACTAGGTTGCTTTCAGGAAGCCTGGACATCGGTTATTGAAGTAACGCCCGAATTAAAGGAGGTAGAAGTGAATCCGCAATTCTTGCCGATGGCTTCGCCGAACGAAACCGTCATCATCGTGAACTTACAGGCGAAGATTGGCGAAACGGAAGGCGAAATTCAGTTATGCCTGCCGCATTTGGTGCTAGAACAGGTCTTGCCGAAATTATCTGCACGCCACTGGCTCGCAAGCCAGAAAAAAGCGGTCGAGCATCAGGAAGTGGAAGTGCTCGAAAAGCGCCTTCAGGCAACGAAGATGGATGTAGCGGCAGTGCTGGGAGAAGTGGCTATCGATATCAAGGATTTTCTGGACTTGAAAAAAGGCGACATCCTGCGTTTGGATGAAGCAATCGATGCTCCGGTAAAGCTGTATATCGACCAGAAACAGAAATTCCTCGCACAGCCGGGAATTTCAAAAGGCCGCCTGGCGGTACAAATTACAGGCTTGTGTGTGGAAGGGGAAGTTTGCGATGAAGGATGAGCGCCTATCGCCTGAAGAGATGAAAGGGCTGCTGAATAAAGCCGATAACACGGTCCCGCAGGAAGCGTTGGGCAGCCATGAACTTGGCGTATTGAAAGAGTTGTTCTGCACAGCACTCGGCGGCACCGCGGCCCTTCGCGACCCGCTGTTCCCGGAAACGGCCGCCATCAAAGGGCCGGTGTGGACCGTGAAAAGCAAAGACGAACTGTTTGCGGAAACCGAGACGCCGGTTTACGTCGCGCTCGGGGAATATAGCGGCTTGTTGAAAATGCCGCAGATCGTCACGCTTGGCCAAGCAGAAGCCGATGCGATGGCTTCGGAGCTGTCAGATGAAACGGACGGCGATAAACTGTTCGCGGCAGTCCAGGATATGCTCATGCGCTTGTTTGGGTCATCAGCAGCTGCTTTGTCGATGGTGAGCGGCCAGGAGGTCGGTTATTCCTTATCGGGCATGGACATTCTGGAAGCGGGGCAGAAGTTTCCGTTCACTCATTTCACCAAAGAACAATGGTTTGCTGAAGCGCTGTTTACGCTGACTGTCGGCGACCGCCAAAATGTAGCGTTCCGCATGTATTTGCCAGCTGGGCCGTGCCGAGAATTGGCCGAAGAGCTGGCAGGCTGCGAGCAAGCGCCAGAAGCGAAGGAGACACAGGATATGTCATCAAATGAACAGCAACAACCGGAAAAAACTTCACAACCGGAGGCCAATGGGCCAAGTGTCCAGTCCGTCCAATTTTCGAGCTTCGATGAAATCGCTGCCGAACAATCGGCGCCAAACAACCTCGACATGCTCTTGGACATTCCCCTGCAAGTGACGGTGGAGCTTGGCCGGACGAAGCGGATGGTCAAGGAAATTCTCGAGATGTCGCAAGGGTCGATTGTCGAACTCGACAAACTGGCAGGAGAGCCGGTGGACATTCTCATCAATAACAAACTGATTGCTGTCGGCGAAGTGGTCGTCATCGACGAAAACTTCGGCGTGCGAGTGACAGATATTTTAAGTACGGCAGAGCGCATTTCCAAATTGCGTTGATGCAAGGCGAAGGAGTACGGCAAGTGTGAATTACAGACAATGGATTTTACTACTCATAGCGCTCGCTGCCCTTTGGCTTGCCACCCCCCTGATGGCGTCTGCGGATACGGGAAATGTGGCCGATTGGCTGAAAGAAGACCCGGCAAGCGAAACGGAACCGGCAGAAGCGGAAGCGGTGCCGGAGATCGAGGAGAAAAGTTTTGCTGCGATCATCGGGCAATTGATTTTCTATACGCTGCTGATCGCTGGATTGATCTATGGGCTCATCAAATTTTTGGCGATGCGCCAAAAAGGCGTGCAGTCGCAGCGCGCGGTTCAGCTGATGGGCGGCTCGCCGCTCGGGCAGAACAAATCGTTGCAGCTAGTTAAAGTCGGCGGCCAATTTTATTTGATCGGCGTGGGGAATGAAGTGACACTGATCAAGGAGTTTTCGGAAGAAGCGGAGATTGCCGCTTTGGAACAAGACTTGGAACAGCAGCGTCCGCAAACTTCTTCGTTGTTCGGCAATAGCGGCAAAGCGAAAACGCCATTCACGAATTTTGAGCAATATTTCGCCCGTAGTTTGGATAAACAAAAAGAACGGCGCTTGTCTTTCGGCGAAAAGCGCGCAGATGACAGGGAGGACCAGCGATGATCCCAGAATTATTATTGGCCATTCCCGGCATCTCGCTCGATAATACCGATCCCGGCGATGTCTCGACAACGTTGCAATTATTATTGATGCTGACGGTGCTGTCGCTCGCGCCAGGCATCCTGATCATGATGACGAGCTTCACGCGCATCATCATCGTCTTGAGTTTCGTGCGTACGGGGCTCGGGACGCAATCGATGCCGCCGAACCAAGTACTGGTCGGGCTGGCCTTGTTTTTAACTTTTTTCATTATGGCGCCGGTCGCGACGGAAATGAACGATACCGCACTCCAGCCGTATTTGGATGAAGAACTGACGCAGGAAGAAGCGCTCGATGCAGCGATGCTCCCGATCAAGGAGTTTATGGCGCAGCATACGCGTGAGAAAGACTTGGCGTTGTTCTTCAAATACGCCGAACTGGAAAAACCGGACAGCATCGAAGGCATCCCGTTAACTTCGCTGATCCCGGCATTCGCACTGAGCGAATTGAAGACCGCTTTCCAGATCGGTTTCGTCATTTTTATCCCGTTTTTGATCATTGATATGGTCGTCGCGTCAACTTTGATGGCGATGGGGATGATGATGCTGCCGCCGGTCATGATTTCATTGCCTTTTAAAATCTTATTGTTCGTCCTGGTGGATGGATGGTACTTAATCATCGAATCGCTGCTTGTCAGCTTTTAGCGAGAGGAAGAATTTATTTGACGCCGGATATGGTCATCAAACTAGCAGAACAATCCATTTACCTCATCATTCTCATTTCAGCTCCGTTATTGCTCATCGCACTGGGAGTGGGGCTATTGGTCAGCGTGTTCCAGGCCATGACTCAAATCCAGGAGCAAACTCTGGCATTCATCCCGAAAATACTGGCGGTTTTTCTGTCGCTCGTCATTTTCGGCCCCTGGATGCTGACGATGCTCCTGGATTATACGCGCGATTTGTTCGAGCAGCTTCCACGGTTTATCGGATAAGCGCCGATGAATGATGTTCTTAATCTGCTGCCGTTCTTCCTGCTCGTGCTCATCCGCCTTACCGCTTTTTTCCTGATTGCGCCGCTGTTTGCGATGAGGGGCGTGCCCAATCAATTCAAAATCGGCATCGCCGCTTTTCTCGCACTGACCGCGACGGCTGCTTGGGCTCCTGAAAATGCTTTAGTGCTTGATGGAAGCTACACGCTATTGATCTTCAAGGAACTGGCGGTTGGCTTGGCGCTTGGCTTTACGGCCGCGCTATTGCTTTACGCGGTGCAAATCGCTGGAGCGTTCATCGATTTTCAGATGGGCTTTGCCATCGCCAATGTGCTGGATCCACAGACGGGCGCCCAAGTGCCGATCATTGGGCAATTCAAATACACGCTCGCGCTGTTGTTCTTGTTGACGGTCAATGGCCACCATATGATGCTCGACGGCGTGATGCAGAGTTTGCGCGTTCTCCCGGCGGAAGAGTTTTTATCGGTCGGTGCGGAAGCCATCGCACGTTTCATGACCGATTTGTTTATCGAAATGTTTATCATCGCTTTCCAGATTTCCCTGCCGATCGTTGCGTCATTATTTTTGATCGACGTGGCGCTTGGCATCCTGACAAAAGCTGTGCCGCAATTGAATATCTTTGCGGTCGGCTTGCCGCTGAAGATTTTCGTCGGCTTTGTGCTCTTGCTGTTGACGATGACCGTGTTCTTTTATTTGCTGCAAATTCTCTTTGAAAAAATGATGGGCAGCATGGGCGAATTAATCAGCTTATTGGGAGGCGGATAGGATGAAACGCTATCCATTGAACCTGGACCTGCAGTTTTTTGCCGGTGAAAAGACCGAAAAGGCGACGCCCCAAAAGCGCCAGGAATCTCGCAAGAAAGGCCAAGTGGCCAAAAGCCAGGAAGTCGCGGCCGCACTCATCATGCTCGGCGGCATCCTCGTCCTGAGTTTTCTCGGAGAGTGGATGCTCGACCAATTGCTGGCCATTTACCGCATCAATTATATCCAATACATCAGTTGGGACATTACGCCGGCAACGATTCGGCTGATATTCGAGCAATTGGCCATGGATGCATTCTTGGTCATTGTACCGATCATGCTGGTCGGCGTGGTCTTCGGGTTTCTCGGGAATTACATGCAAGTGGGGCCGCTTTTTACGGCAGAACCGTTGAAAGCGAAGCTTGAGCGGCTCGATCCGATCAAAGGCGCAAAACGGATTTTCTCGGTTCGGGCGCTTGTGGAACTGGCCAAATCCTTGATGAAGATTGCGATTGTCGGGGGAGCGGCCTTTGGCGTGTTGTGGTTCGGGCAGGAAGAGATTTTCTCGTTGTCGCGGCAAAGCCTGCGCGACTCCTTGAGCCTCGTCGGCGGTCTCGTTGTCCAGATGGGCATGGTCGCGGCGCTCATTTTGCTGTCCTTATCGACACTTGATTATTTGTACCAGAAATACGAATTCGAAAAAGGCATCCGGATGTCGAAGCAGGACATTAAAGACGAATACAAAAAGGCGGAAGGCGACCCGTTGATCAAACAGAAGATCAAGGAAAAGCAACGCCAAATGAGCATGAACCGCATGATTCAGGATTTGCCGAACGCTGACGTCGTCATCACCAACCCGACGCATTATGCGATCGCGATTCAATACGACGCCGAAACGATGGAAGCGCCGAAAATCATTGCGATGGGAAAAGATTTCACGGCGCTCAAAATCAAGGAAAAAGCGAAAGAGCTCGGCATCGTGACGATGGAAAACAAGCCCCTCGCCCGCTCGCTCTACGCACAAGTATCCATCGGCGATTCCGTACCCGAAGAACTATTCCTAGCCGTCGCTGAAGTCCTGGCTTATATCTATGCTTTGAAAGGGAAGCTTTCGTGAGTTTTCTCGAATGTGAAACTGCTCCAGGCGGACGCTTTTTAGTCATTACAATAAAAGGATATGGAGCAAAGCCGCGGAGACTCCCGCGGGAAAGCGAGACAGCCGAGACCCCGCAAGGAGCGTAGCGACTGAGGAGGCTTGGCGCTCGCCCGCAGGAAAGCGCAGCTGCTTTGCGTAATATCCAAAACTCAACTTCAACATACATAGCAAACAGTAACACGAAAGAGGAGGAAGCAGTTTGAAATTCAGAGATTATGCGATATTGGTATCGGTGATCATGATTGTCATCATGATGGTTATCCCGCTGCCGCCGCTGTTATTGGATATTTTAATCATGATCAATATCAGCTTGGCGCTGACCATCATCCTGGTGGCGATGAACACGCAAGAACCGTTGCAGTTCTCGATCTTTCCGACGCTCCTCCTGCTGACGACCTTGTTCCGCCTCGGCTTGAACGTCTCGACGACACGCTCGATCCTGACCAATCAAACCGGCGGGCAAGTGATCGAAACATTCGGCTCGTTCGTGGTCGGGGGCAGTGCCATCATCGGGACTTTGGTGTTCTTGATTTTGGTCATCATCCAATTTCTCGTCATCACCAAAGGTTCGGAGCGCGTGGCAGAAGTCGCGGCCCGTTTCACGCTCGATTCGATGCCCGGTAAACAGATGAGCATCGATGCCGATCTGGGCGCAGGGATGATCTCTGACCGCGAAGCGAAAACACGCCGCGAAAAAGTCGGACAGGAAGCCGATTTCTACGGCGCGATGGACGGGGCCAGTAAGTTCGTTAAAGGCGATGCCATCGCCGGTATCATCATCACCATCATCAATATCATCGGCGGCTTGATGATCGGCGTCATCGTCCACGGCTTGCCGATCGGCGAAGCTGCGCAATTGTTTACCTTGCTGTCGATCGGCGATGGGCTCGTCAGCCAAATTCCGGCGCTGTTGATTTCGACGGCAATGGGGATTGTCGTCACCCGTGCCGTGTCGGATGGCAACCTCGGATCCGATATTACCCGTCAATTGTTCGCTTTCCCGAAAATGCTGTACGTCGTCGCTGGAACGCTGATGATGCTCGCAGTTTTTACACCGATCAGTCCGCTGCTCATCATGCCAGTCGCTGCGGTCATCGCGTTCAGCGCCTTTAGGATGCAAAAAACGCTCAATGCCGAGGAAGCGGTCGACAAAGACAGCGACCCGGGGGAAAAGGAAGCGGCCGATCTGAAAAGCCCGGAAAGCGTTACAGACCTGCTTCATGTCGATGCCATTGAATTCGAATTCGGCTACGGCTTGATTCCGATCGCTGATAAGAACCAGGGCGGAGATCTATTGGACCGGGTCATCATGATCCGCCGCCAATGCGCGATGGAACTTGGCATTGTTGTTCCAGTCATCCGCATCCGCGACAATATTCAATTGCAGCCGAATGAATATGTTATCAAGATCAAAGGCAACCGGGTGGCGCGCGGCGACATCATGCTCGACCATTATCTGGCGATGAGCCCGGGTGTCGACGATGAGAACGTCTTTGGCATCGAAACGGTCGAGCCTGCGTTTGGCATGCCGGCACTATGGGTCGATGAAGACATGAAAGAAGAAGCCGAGATGGCGGGCTACGCCATCGTCGATCCGCCGTCTGTCGTCTCGACGCATTTGACGGAAATCATCAAACGCCATGCACATGAACTCGTCGGCCGCCAGGAAGTGAAGTCACTGATCGAAAACATCCGTGATTCCTCTCCGGCTGTCGTCGAAGAATTGATTCCGAATTTGATGAGCATCGGCGAAGTCCAAAAAGTGCTCATGAAGTTATTGAAGGAAAAAGTGTCGATCCGCAATTTATTGGTTGTCTTGGAAACCTTGGCCGATTACGCGCCGCAGACAAAAGACGTCGATTTGCTGACGGAATATGTGCGCCAGGCACTCGCAAGACAGATCACCCGCCAGTACGCGCCGGACAATGAAGCGCTGAAAGTCATAACGGCGGGAGCGAGCCTGGAGAAGAAATTCGCCGATTCGGTCCACCGCACCGAACAAGGCAATTACTTGTCGATCGATCCGGAATCGTCCCAAACGATTTTCCAGAAAATCACCGAGCAAGCCGGCCAGCTGCAGCAAAACGGCGTCCAGCCGATCTTGCTCACTTCGCCTGCCATCCGCATCTATATGCGCCAGTTCGTGGAACGCTTTGCGCCGGATCTGCCGGTCTTGTCCTATAACGAATTGGAACCTGAAATCGAAATTCAAAGTGTTGGAGTCGTGAACATCCCATGAGATTAAAAACTTACCGAGTCACTACGATGGCCGAAGCCATGGTACTCATCAAAAGAGATTTGGGCGATGATGCCCTCATCCTCAATACGAAAAAAGTGAAGACTGGCGGCTTGTTCGGCTTGTTCCGAAAAGACCGACTGGAAGTAACCGCGGCGGCCGAAACGGCGGAACAACCGGCACCCAAAACTGTTGCACCAGTCAAAGGGCAAGCGATGGCGGCAAAGAACCAGGAAAACGATGCACTGATGGACGAGCTGCAAAGTTTGAAGCGGCTCATGATGCGCGAAGGGCCGGAAGACCGGTTGCCTGAATCATTGCGCCCGGTGCGCCGCTTGCTGGAAAAACAAGGCGTTGAACAGGCAGTGCAGACAGAGCTGCTCTCCAAATTGCTGCAGGCACCGGAAAACGAAGCACCGGTGCAGGAGGCGTTTCATGCAGAGCTCGTCCGCTTTATTGAGCAGCACCAACAGGCCGTCAAGAACGCCTCGCCTTCGATCGCTTGCTTTATCGGCCCGACTGGTGTCGGCAAAACGACGACCATCGCGAAAGTGGCGGCTGAGCAATTGCTGGAACATAAACGCACGGTCGGTTTGATCACCGCCGATACGTACCGCATTGCAGCGGTAGCGCAATTGAAAACTTATGGTGAAATCCTGGATGTGCCGGTCGAAGTGGTCGAATCACGTGATCAGCTGGCCGGGGCACTCGATGCCTTGAAAGCGTGCGACGTCATTTTGATCGATACGGCAGGGCGCAATTACCAGCAGGCCGAATACATTCAAGAGTTACAGAAGCTGCTGCCGGAAACGCAGCATATCCATACGACTTTGGTATTGAGCTTGACGGCAAAATACGAAGACATGGTCCAGATCATCGGCAACTTCGAAGCGCTGTCGATTGATGAGTTGCTGTTGACGAAAAAAGATGAAACGGCTTCTGCCGGTGTCATCCTCAATTTATTGCACCGCTACCGGATTCCGCTTCGCCGCATCGCGACCGGCCAAAACGTGCCGGATGATTTGGTTGCGGCAACACCAATGCGTATCGCCGATTACATCGCAGGGGAAGAGCGCCATGCGTGACCAGGCCGTTCAGTTAAGGGAAAAGATGTCGCGAAAAAAAACGAAGCCCAGCACCCGCAATACGCGCGTTTTGGCCGTGACAAGCGGCAAAGGCGGCGTCGGCAAGTCGAATTTCACGTTGAACTTTGCGCTTGCGTTGATCGAACAAGGGAAATCGGTGCTGATCATCGACGTCGACTTGGGATTTGCCAACATCGATATTTTGTTCGGCCATGCGCCGCGCGAAACGATCGCCGGCATGCTCGACAAGCAATTGGCGATCGAAGACGTGATCGAGCGCGGCCCGCTCGGCTTGCAATTGATTGCCGGAGGGCAAGGCTTTTCGGGATTGTTTGAACTGGACGCCGAAAAAATGAAGCGTTTTATGGAACAGCTTGGCAGCCTGCAAGGAAAAGTGGATTTTGTGCTGCTCGATACGGGAGCGGGATTGTCGGAGAACAATATGCGCTTTCTGCTGGCAGCGGATGAAGTGCTGTTGGTCACGACGCCTGAACCGACATCGGTCACCGATGCCTATTCGGTCGTCAAGATGATGCACGCGAAAGACCCGGATTTGGCCATTCGCCTCGTCGTCAATCAATGCACCGACGGAAAAGAAGGCCATCAGACAGCCGAAAACTTTGCGGAAGTCGCAGAGCGTTTCCTGGGTATAGACATCCGGACGCTCGGCATAGTGCCATCAGATCTCCATGTGCCGCAAGCGGTCAAAAAGCAGCAACCGTTCCTGCTGGCACATCCGGGCAGTTCGGCGAGCAAAGCAATACGCACGCTCGCAGCGGCGTATCTGGAGTTGCCGTCGCCATTCAAGATCGGGCTTCGGGGATTCGTCATGAAATTATTCTTCAAATAAAGGCATAGCAGAATTGGGGTGGACAGCTTGGTAAATCAGAAATTGTCGAATGCAGAACTAGCCCAATGGGGCAACTGGCAGCAGCACAGGGACCAGGATGCCGGCGATTATTTAGTCGCGAAGTATTTGCCTTTGGTGGATTATGTGATTCAACGCTTTCTTATCAGCCTGCCGAAAACCGTCGACAAAGACGAAGTCCGAAGCTACGCCTATGAAGGCTTGCTGGACGCACTCGATAAATTCAAGCCGGAGAAAGACTGGAAATTCGAAACCTACGCCGCCTGGCGCATCAAAGGGGCAATCATTGATGGCCTCCGGAAAAGCGACTGGCTGCCGCGTTCATTGCGGGACAAAGTGAAGAAAATCGAAAAAGCGTACGCTGAACTGGAACAGCAAAAAGGCGAAAGTGCCAGTGACCAGGAAGTGAGCGAATACTTGGGGATGACCCCGGCAGAATTGAACCGCGCCGTCTCGGAAGCTGCCCTATCGGCAATGCTGTCGATGGATGACGAGCAGTCGAACTTGGAAGAGCGCATGCCGCGTGCCAGTATCGGTTCGCCGGAACGCGAGCTGTCTGGGCAGATGACCAAAGAGGCGTTAGCGAAAGCCATTGCCACATTGCCGGAAAAAGAGAAGTTGACGGTTTCGTTATGTTATTTTGAAGAGATGAAGCTGACCGAAATCGCAGAGATTCTCGGGCTCAGCGTTTCCAGGGTGTCGCAGCTGCATTCGAAAGCGATGCTTCGGCTGCACGCAGCGATGTTGTCGGTCCATGAACATTATTAATCGAAGGAAAGCAGGGAGCAGATGGTAGCACTGTTGATAGTGGTCAGCACTTTATTGTTATTGCTGAACGTCAAACTGATGATGTCGAGAAAGCTGATGGTCGAACAGGAATCCGAACGGCTGGAAGCGGCCATGGCGGAATTCATCACAGCCGTCGAACAGGAAAACGATGCCTTATACGATAAATTGATGGACCGGTTGGAGCAGACGGAAGCGAAAATGGCGCAGTGGGAAAAAGCGGAGCATCAAGCAGAAGAGCCGAAAAGCGCGGATTTTTCCGGCGATCAGCCTCCGGTGGAAACAAGCCGGCGCGAGAAAGTCCGTCAGCTGACGAAACAGGGCTTCTCGGCTGCCCATATCGCCAAGCTATTGGAATTTCCGATCGGCGAAGCGGAAGTCGCCGTCCAATTAGAAAAGAAAAGACAGACTCGATAGGTGGGACATGGAGATGCGCATTGATGCAGCAAGGCCGAGGCCTTCAGAACAACCCAATACGGCAATTGCCAAACCGCCAGGCGGCGCATTTGCAGAAGCCATGAAGCAGTCGCGGACTGAGCTGAGGCGGGATGCGCTCACGCCCTTACTCGCGAATGTCGAACTGAGCGGAAAACGGCTCGCGGAACACCGGACTCTGCAGAACTTGGTTGCGTATAAACAATCCATCAAGCAATTTCTCGGGGAATCGCTTCGCCACGGAATCCAGCTGAGCGACCAAGCTGCGTCCGGTTTCGGGGAAGGGGCGCCGCCTCAACAAATCGTGAAGGTCATCGATGAAAAAGTGATTGCGCTTCAGGATCAATTATTGGATAATGAAGTGGAATATATTGGCATACTGGAAACAGTAGGAGAAATAAAGGGCTTGCTGCTCAATCTGTATATGTAACAAGCTTGGGGGAAAGGGAGTAACAATGTGAGCGATAACCGCAGGGAGTTTTTTCGGGTGTCTTTTGTCCGCGCGATCAGCGGCAAGGTAGAGTTATCTGAGAAAGAAGAGGTTCTTGTAGATATTTCCAGCTTGAGTGCCGGAGGGCTTGTTTTTGAAGCCTACCTGGATTTCGCGCTGTATGAACAGGTAATCTGCAGCTTCGAATTGCTAGGTGAACCTTTCCAACTGGAAGGAAAAATCATCCGAAAAGTGGCCAAAGAGCATAATTTTGAATATGCAGTGCAATTCAATGCCGGCCAGCGTTCTGTATCAAAACTATTTCAGCAATTGAATACATACCAGATCCGCAAAAGAAAAAGCGTGTTGAATGATTGAAAAGTTTCTTTTTCAATAAATTTTAATCTCCGCGATACCAACAAAATGATAAGAAAAAGCAAAAAAGACATGCTCCTTTAACAGGGGGCATGTCTTTTTCGTTTCTTTTTTAATTGTTGACGGTTTCGTCTTCGTAGACCGGAACCCAACCTTCCGTAGTGACAAAGATGCGCACGGCGACGACTTTGCGGTCTTCAGCGAGCGTGAAATAATGCGTAATGTTTTCAGGCACCGAAATCAAATCGCCCGGAGTCAGGTGGACTTCGAAAAAGCGTTCGTCTTGGCCTTGGATGATGAAGACGCCGTGGCCGCTGACGATGTAGCGCACTTCGTCGTCTGTATGGATATGCTTGCGCTGGAAGTTTTTCAGCAGTTCATCGAGTTTCGGGTTCGAATCGGACAGGGAGATGACGTCTGCTGCTTTGTAGCCGCGACGTGCCGAGATGTCATCGATTTCCGAACGAAACGCTTCAAGGATCTGTTCTTTTTCCTCGTCGCTCAAATCGAATTTCTCGCGCAATGGCTCCGGCAATTTATGGATATCCCAATGCTCGTAGACGACTTCCTGGCTTTCGAGAAATGCGGCAACCTCTTGTTGGGATTCGATTGTTTCGTCTGTTCCTTGAATTTTAATGATGGCCATGATGGATCTTCCTCTCTTGTTTTAGGATTGGAATTGGCGGAGCGCCAATTGGTATTGGAATAAAAATTCGCTCGCTTCGAGCAGTTTTTTCGCTTCAAAAGCATCTTTCCCCCACACGGTGATGCCGTGGTTGCGGATGAGTACGGCGCCTTTATCGGCGGTGACGAAGCTTCTGAACTCATCTGCGAGCTTTGGAATGTCGGCATGGTTTGGGATGATCGGAATCGACAGCTTGGCGTCTTGTTCCCATAAGCCGAACGCTTTGATCAGTTCCTGTCCTTGAAATTCAATAACCCCCTCATCTCCATAGAGCTCGGAGATGACATTGTTCGCGACCGTATGGACGTGCAAACTGCAGCCGGCTGAGGTTTCGGAATAAACGGCCTGGTGCAGCAAGGTTTCGGCTGAAGGCTTGAGCGCGCTATCTTGTGCGGGCTGCCCATTTTTGTCGACGAGCAGAAAGTCTTCCGCTGTTTCTTTGTATTTGTCTTTGCCGCTGGCGGTGACGAGAAATTCGAGCGGCTCATCCGAAACTTTGATCGCCAAATTGCCGCTTGTTCCCATAAACCAGTCGCGCGCAGCAAGCGCCCGTTTCACTTCGGCGAGTTCTTGCCAGCGGGTTTCGAAAGCGCTCATGAAATCACTCCTAGCTTGGCGTCGAGAATATCCGTCACGTCGTGGAAGCTTTCGAAAGTTTCATAGGCAATGCCGAGCTCTTCGCATTTGTCGACCAGGAAATCCCTGGCGATGACGAGATCCGCTTGTTTGGCGGCTTGCAAGTCGGTGATGGAATCGCCGATGACGATGCTCGTCGATTGCTCCGACATGATGCGGCGCATGACGGACGGTTTGCAGCAGCCGCAGCCTTGGCTGTCGCACTGTTCGTCGCAGCCGTGCGGGAAGCGGATATGGATCTTGTCATTCGAAAAGTCCGCTTCGTTGCAATAGATGCCGGCGAATGGACCGTATGGCTCGAGCAATGGGTAGACGAAAAAGTCGATGCCTCCGCTGACGATATAGAGCGGGATGTCATGGCGTTTTGTGTAGGCGACGAAATCGGCGAAGCCTTCGCGGATTTCCGCTTGGTCGAGCGCATAGTTGATGATCTGTTGCTTGGCGGAAGATGGCAGCAAGGCAAACATTTGCTGGACGCCTTCGCGTATGGAAATGCGCTGATCGAGAATTTGATCTTTTATCGGCGACCAACCCGGCGGATCGAACTCTTTCATGATGGCGATCAAATTATCGCGGGAAGTCACCGTCCCGTCGAAGTCGCAAAATATGACCGGCTTGTTCATACGGTTTCCCCCCATAATGCTAACGCTTTTTGTAATTCATCCTGTTGTTTGGCGGCTTCCGTTAAAGCCTGTCCTTGCAGTGCGGCGTCGATCGCTTGGCGGAACGCTTTGCCGCCAGCAGCAGCGCCGTCTGGATGGCCATGGACGCCGCCTCCTGCATTGATGATGCTGTCGGTGCCGTAGTCTTCTAACAATAGCGGCACGAGGGCGGGGTGGATGCCGGCGGATGGCACCGGGAAGCTTTGCTTCAAAGGGCCTTCGCTGACCAGTTCCTGACCGAGCTGCAACGCCGTTTCTTTCTCGAGGGCGACGCTGCCGTATGGGGAGGGGAACAAGCTGAAGTCAGCTCCTGCCAGTCGTGTCAGTTTGCCAAGTGCAAGCGCTGTGGACACGCCGTAAAAATCGGATGACGTATACGCGCCGCTGAACGCAGGATGCGCCATAAGCGGGAGTGCCACTTCTTCGTCTTCTGCCAGTTCCTGCAAGACGTCGAATCCGTAGGCATGGACATTGAACAGCAAAGCGTCCGCCCCGAGTTCACGTGCCCGCCGCGCCTTGTCGCGCAAGCTTGATGTCCGTCCGGATAAATTGACGGCATACAGCGTGCGATGGCCGGTTTCTTCGTACACTTCGTCTAACACATGACGCGCTGCGGTAATGCGCGTGTCAAACGGCGTCAGTGGATTGTCGAATAAAATCTCATCGTCTTTCACCAAGTCGACGCCGCCGAGTGCCTGTTGGCGAAGTTGATCTGATAGATAATCGAGATCGCGGCCGATGACGCCCTTGAAAATACTCATGGCGAGCGGGCGCCCGTTGACACCGAGCGTTTCGCGAATGCCGTCGATCCCAAAACGCGGACCCGGAAACTGGCGGAGCAGTGATTCTTCAAAATCCAAATCGATCAATTTGATCTCGCCGTCGAGCGACAGCTTGCCAAAGACGGTCGTCAGGATGGCGGGCAAATCCGCTGAGAAGTTGGCCGCCGGGTAATGGATTTTCAGGCGTGCTTGGATGACGCCTTGACGTGCGGGGTGGGTGACGTGCGGGAATTCTTCGACCGACACGACGCTCCCTCTATGTTGTTGCAATTGCTGCTGCTCGAGCAATGGCAGATCGGTCCACGAACCGACCGTCAAACCGAGTGCAATGGCTTCTGCTTTTTTTTCGAATGAACCGGCTTTGCCGAATAATTGATATGTCGCGATAACACCGCTCATGAATAACCCTCCTGCTTAGTGGACATAAAAAAACCTCTTCGCAAATAAGAAGAGGTTAATGATTAACGCCTTCTTATTTCCCAGCCAATCGATTGCGTTGGCTGCAAGAATTAGCACCGTGTCCATGATCGGACCGGTTGCCGGGCTTCGTAGGGCTTGTCCCTCCACCTGCTCTGAATAAGAATAGATTATGAAATTGTGGCTGTTGCAAAGTAATTCTGATTATTTCATGACGGGCGGTATCTGTCAACGGAGAAAATCAAAAATGTCTGAAAAATGTCAGTTGACCACTTCAGGGTGCGTTCACCAGAAAAAGAGCATGCCCAACCGGCAGCGGGTATTTAAGAAAAGTGCAGCAAGTAATTGATGAACTAGAAAACCCGAGTATGAAACTCGCCTTTAGCGGAAAGGTTTTCATTTTTTCAAAATATTTTATTGACAATGAATTCTGAATCGTGCTAGCATTCGTTTCAGAACTTCATAAATGTTGCATAGCAAACTCTTATCAAGAGCAGGCAGAGGGAAATGGCCCGATGACGCCCAGCAACCGACCGTAATACCGTTGTGAGACGGGGCGCTTTGGCGCCGGGATTCGATCCCTTAAGGCACGGTGCTAATTCCATCAGAAATGTACATTTCTGAAAGATAAGAGGCATGGATCTCTTATTCTGCGCCTCTTTCTTTCGGGAAAGAGGCTTTTTATTATTCCGCAGAAAAGAGGCAATCAATATGACACTTACAGCACCGTCTACATACAAAGCATTGACTGAACAACAAGCGATTCGGCTGGCACAGAGTTTGGACGTTTTTGCGTCGTCCGCAACACTCCAATGTGAAGAGATCGGCGACGGCAACTTGAATTACGTATTCCGCATCACTGACTCCGCCACTGGGCAAGGGCTCATCATCAAACAAGCCTTGCCGTACGCGAAAGTCGTCGGCGAAAGCTGGCCGCTGACGCTTCACCGGGCGACCATTGAAGCAAATGCCTTGAAGCTGCATGGCAGCCTCGCGAAAGGCCGTGTGCCGGAAGTGTATGCGACGGACGCTGCGCTTGCGTTCACCGTCATGGAAGACTTGTCGCAGTTGACGATTTTGCGCAACGGCTTGATCGACGGCAAGCATTACCCGAAGCTTGCGGAACATATCGGCAGTTATTTAGCGCATACCTTGTTTCACACCTCGGATTTCGGTTTGCATCCGTTCGAGAAAAAGCGGCTTGTGGCTGAGTTTTCCAATCCGGAGCTGTGCAAGATCACCGAAGACCTCATTTTCACCGATCCGTTTTTCGACCACGACACCAATGATTTTGAAGAGCCGCTGCGCGAAGCGGCACAGGCGATTTGGGACAACGAGCCGCTGAAGTTCGAAGTGGCCAAACTAAAGCGCAGCTTTTTGACGGAAGCGGAAGCACTTTTACACGGCGATTTGCATACCGGCAGCATTTTCGTCGACGAAGACGATACGAAGGTCATCGATCCGGAGTTCGCCTTCTACGGACCGATCGGTTTTGATGTCGGGCTATTTCTCGCCAACTTGATCGTCCAGGCGATTACGCGCAGCGGCGAAGAGCACGAGCTGATTGTGCAAGACATCACCCACACATGGCAGGTGTTCGAACAGCAATTTTCAGGTTTATGGGAAAGCGACGGAATCGAGACCTATAAAACGACAGCCGGCTACCGCGAATACGCCATCGAAAAAATCTTCCACGATGCGATCGGCTTTGCCGGATGTGAATTGATCCGCCGGACGATCGGATTGGCACATGTCCGCGACTTGGATGACATCGCTGACGAGTCGACCCGAATCGATCGCAAGCGGCAAACTTTGAAAGCCGGGGAAACATTGATCCAAACACGCCGGGAGTATCAGTCCATCAAGCAACTCGAAACGGCGATCAAGGAGCTGAGTAAATGACCATCCCAATATCGGTCATCTGGAAAGATGAACAACTAACCATTTTGGATCAGCGGCTGCTTCCGCAGACCGTCCACTATGAAACGCTTGAGACTTTGGAACAAGTGCATGAAGCGATTTTTCAATTGAAAGTGCGCGGAGCACCGGCGATCGGCATCGCAGCAGCTTATGGCTTGGCACTTGCGGCAAAACGCCACGACACGGCAGATGTCGGGTTGTTCCGCCATCGTGTAAAAGAAGATGCCGACTATCTCGTCGCTTCCCGCCCGACAGCGGTCAATCTGGCCTGGGCGATCGCACGGTTAGTCAACCGGATCGAACAGGCAAAAACGGTCACGCAAGCAAAAGCGCAGCTGATCGAAGAAGCCCAACTCATCCGCGACGAAGACGAAGCGGCATGCCGCAATATCGGCGAACTTGCACTTGAGTTGCTCGCAGACAAAGAAAAAGTCATGACGATCTGCAATGCCGGGTCGATCGCGACAGCCAAATACGGCACTGCACTCGCACCGTTTCATCTCGGCCAAGAGCGTGGCCGTGAGTTTGAAGTGTACGCATGCGAAACGCGGCCGCTGTTCCAAGGGGCGCGCTTGACCGTTTGGGAGTTGCAGCAGGCAGGAGTCGACGTCACGCTCATCACCGATAGCATGGCAGCGCACACGATCGGCGCAAAAGGAATCGAAGCAATCATTGTCGGGGCGGACCGCATTACGGCCAACGGCGACACGGCCAATAAAATCGGCACGCTCAACTTAGCGATTTTGGCGCATGCATACGGCATCCCTTTTTATGTAGCGGCGCCGGTGTCGACATTCGACTTATCGCTTGAAACAGGGAGCGCCATCCCAATCGAAGAACGGGCAGCGGAAGAAGTGGCTGCGATCGGCACGCAACAAATCGCGCCGGCCGGAACGAAAGTGTTCAATCCGGCTTTTGATGTCACACCGGCCAACTACATCACGGCGATCATCACCGAACGCGGCGTCATCCGCCCGAATGATGGACAAACAATCAAGGCCCAGCTTTATGCGGTGCCGCTAAAAGGAGAAACGATATGAAAAACAAATCAGCATGGTTCATTTTATTCGGATTAGTATTCGCCATCTTGCTTTCAGGATGCCAACCAAAAGGAGAAGCGACAGCGGAAGAAACGGCTCCGGACGATCAGCAAGCGGCAGTGGACCATCCGCTTTCAGACAAGAAAATCGCACTCATCATGCAGCAAAATCTAGGGACTTTTTCTGCGCAGTACATTGCAGGCGTAGAAGAGCAAGTGGAAAAATTCGGCGGCAGCGTGACGGTGTTTACTTCAGATGGCGACCTCGCGAAAATGGCGTCCAATCTGGATGCCTCGATCAACCAAGGATTTGACGCGATATTGATCGACCACGGAACGAAAGAAGCGTTGAATCAAGGCGTTGAACGCGCAGTGGAACAAGACATTCCGGTCGTCGCTTTCGATGCAGGCGTTGATGTCGATGGCGTGGTATCGCTCGAGCAGGGCGATCAGTTGATGGCAGAGTTGACGCTTGAAAAGTTAGCTGCAGATCACGGCGGGGAAGCCAATATCGTCAAAATCTGGACAGCCGGTTTCGCGCCGATGGAACGGCGCCAAGTGGCATACGAACAGTTTCTCGCTGACAATCCAGGCATCCAGGAAGTGACGGCATTCGGTGCCGCGACACAAAACACGGCGCTCGATACGCAAGCGCAGATGGAAGCAGTGTTGAAGCAATACCCTGAAGAAGGCGAAATTACAGCAGTTTGGGCGGCATGGGATGAATTTGCCAAAGGTGCAGTCCGGGCCATTGAACAAGCAGGGCGCGACGATATCAAGGTGTACAGCATCGATATGAGCGATGAAGACTTGCAGATGATCCAAAAAGACGGCAGCCCGTGGGTCGCATCGGCTGCGGTTGATCCACAGGATATCGGGCGCATCCAAGTGCGTTATGCGTACCAATTGATCGGCGGGGAGACACCGGAAGAACAAGTGACGCTTGACCCGATCTTCATCGATGCGGACAAATTGCCGGAGACGGCCGTGACCACAGAAGAATTGGGCGAATACATCGAAGGCTGGGGCGCGAGTGAACAAGGTTACAGCGCAGCATTGGAAGAACTAGAAGGGCGCTAAAGAAAAGCGCTGCTGATTTTCGAAAGGGGAGGCAAGCGAATGGGCGGCCAGTTATTGGAGATGCAAGCGATCACAAAAGGTTTCGGGCCTGTCAAAGCCCTGGACGGCGCGGCGTTTACGCTGGAGCGCGGTGAAATTCATGCCTTGCTTGGCGTCAACGGCGCCGGCAAAAGCACATTGATCAAAGTATTATCGGGCGTTTATCCACAAGACGCCGGAAGCATCTGGCTAGATGGGACAGAACTCGCACTCAATTCACCAAAAGCGGCGAAGAAGAACGGCATTTATTGTGTGTACCAAGAAGTCGATACGGCGCTCATTGCGGATTTGAGCGTCGCTGAAAATATCTTGCTCGACAGCTTTGCAGCAGCGGGACCCTTGTTCGTCTCCAAGCGAAAAATAAGAAGCCGAGCGCGGGAAGTGCTGTCGCGCCTCCAATCCGAACACATCGATGTGGAGCAGAAAGTGTCGCAATTGAGCTTAGCGGACAAGCAATTGGTGCTCATCGCCCGTGCGCTGGTCCATTCAGCGAAAATCATTATATTTGATGAACCGACGGCTCCGCTGTCGGTCCATGAAGCGGACAAGCTGTTCTCGGTCATCCGTTCGCTCAGTGCACAAGGCGTCGGCTGCATCTTCATCTCGCACCGCTTGCCGGAAGTGTTCGAGCTGTGCAGCCGGATTACCGTCATGCGCGACGGCCGTCATGTCGCTGGGTTCCTTACAGCGCAAGCCGAACAGCAGGAAGTCGTCGAAGCGATGCTCGGGCGCGCGCTGAGCCGTGAGTTGCAGCACGTAGAACATGCCGTACGAGATACGTTGCTGACAGTGGAAAACTTGTCTGACACAAGGAAATTAAAAGAAATCTCATTCACGGCAGCATCCGGTGAAGTGGTCGGGATCGTCGGGCTGGTAGGAGCGGGAAAAAGCGAACTTGCTAAAGCGCTGTTCGGCGCTGCAGAACAGGTGAGCGGCAAAATTTCGCTCGGCGGCCAACCGCTGCGCTTGAAGCATTCAGCTGACGCGATCAAATCCGGAATCGCGCTCATCCCCGAAGAACGGCGCAAAGAAGGGTTATTCGTGCATGAATCGCTTGAAGCGAATGCCAGTTTCCCGAATTTGCGCAAGTTCTCTGGGCGTTTGTTTATGAACAAAGTGGAGGAACAACGATTTGCCCATTTGATTATTGACAAACTGAAGGTCAAAACTTCCGATACGACAACACCACTTACCCATTTGAGCGGAGGCAACCAACAAAAAGTGGCAATCGGCAAATGGATGTCTTTGGATTCCCGTTTGTATCTGTTTGACGAACCGACAAAAGGCGTCGACATCGGAGCGAAGGTGGACATTTTCCATTTGATCCGCGAGTTGGCGGAAAGCGGAAAATCCTGCTTGTACTTTACGAGCGAAATACAAGAAGCGCTTGGCATCTCCGACCGCATTCTCGTTATGTGCGACGGCCGCATCGTCAAGGAATTAACAAGGGAACAAGCGACCCAGGAAAGGATTTTGTTATATGCAAGCGGTGGAGAAGAAGCTGTCTAAACAGCATACGACACAAGAGAAAGTCATCGGGTTTCTGTATAAATACGGGGCGATCGGTTTACTCGCCATCATCATTTTATATTTCAGCTCCATCAGCAGCGCCTTTTTCAGCTATGGCAACTTCACGGATATCCTGCGGTCGATTTCCATCGTCACTTTGTTGGCGCTCGGGGTCACGTTCACTTTAGTGGTGGATGGCTTCGATCTCTCTGTCGGTTCAACGATGTCTCTGTCGACGGTATTCACGGCATCATTGATGGTGTGGTACGATCTGCCGCTGTGGCTCGTTCTTCTATTGCCACTGGTGATCGGTGTACTCGTCGGTTTGTTCAATAGTTTCCTGATCGTTATCATCGGCATTCCGGATTTGCTGGCGACGCTCAGCATGATGTACATTGTCGCCGGGCTTCACCGGACCTATACGGAAGGCTACTCGATTTACAATTATATGCCGCTGACATCTGGAGGCACGGCATCGGGGGAGATGTCTTCTGCATTTTTATGGATCGGACAAGGGCATCTACTCGGCTTGCCGGTACCGGTGTGGATCATGCTCGCTGTCGTTTCGGTCGCCTATGTCGTGCTCCAGCATACAAGATGGGGGCGGGTCTTTTATATGACTGGAGGCAATCCGGAAGCGGCGACTTTATCGGGTGTCAATGTCAAAAAGGTGAAAACGATCGCCTATATCGTCTCCGGTACGCTGGCCTCGATGGCAGGTATTTTGTTCACTGCACGCGTCGGCTCGGGCCAGATTGATGCGGGCGCGCCGCTGCTGATGGAAGCAGTGGCCGCGGTCTTCGTCGGATACGCGGTGCTCGGAGCCGGCAGGCCGAATGTGCTGGGCACGTTTTTCGGTGCAGCGGTCATCGGGATCTTGCTCAACGGGCTGACGATTCAAAACTTGCCTTATTATGCATTCGACATCATTAAAGGCGGCGTACTCGTCGCTGCATTGGCGGTGACGTACGTATACGCAAAAAGGCGATTCGCCAAGACTTGAAAAGGAAGGCCCCGGCCTTCTTTTTTTCATGCAGGAATATAGATGTCTCGAATCGAAAGTAATGGAAGATGGATGAGGAGAGGGGATCGGGAAATGCGGGCAGGTGAACATCTTCTGAATGTATGGCGGCGCTTTGACGGGCTGCCGATGGATAATTTGGTGAAAGCCTGGAATTACGAACGGGCTGGGTTGAAAAAGCAGCGCAGTTTGGAGCAAATGCGGGAGCATCGTGAGGCTTACGGGCTTGGCGGAAATTGCTTCGACTTGGCGCTTTGGGTGATTGCAGAATTCCGCGAGGCGGGAATCGAGGCATATGCGATCGGTTCGGAACTTAGCACAGAAGGCGCGCATGCGGCGGTATTGGCGCTCGATGAAAAGGGCAGGCGTTTTCTGTGTGATTTAGGGGACCAATGGATACAGCCGATTTTAGTGGACACGCAGGATCCGGCTTTCTCGGATGACCCCCAAGCAGGATTTTTCCCGGGAGCGGACGTGCAGTTGTCGGCTGAGCCTGATGGCATGACGATCATTTATCAACGGCCGGGCGGCAAATTGTCGGTGCAGAAATATTCATTGGAGCCGGTCGGCGAAGAAGCATTTTGGCAGGCAGCGGAATATTCGCAGCATCAGCTCGGCAAAACGCCGCTCATCGAAGTCCGTGTCCCTTTCGAAAGCGAAGTGGCGCATTGGGAATTTAACGATTGGCAAAGCGAGCTCAGTACGAGCAAGGGCTTGTTCCAGGAAGAGCCCGCTGCGTCCTTTGACGCCTGGGTAGAGCGTATCCATGAGCGGTCAGGGTATGACCGCGATATAATAGAAGAAGCACTCGCATTTTACAAAAGCATGGACTGAGCAAGGCAAGGAGGCAAAACGCATGAACACCAATTCATTACCGAAAGAAATCCAGACGGAGCGGCTGAAGATGGTCCCGATTACAGAAGAGCTGTACCGCCATTTATATGGCAGCTACGAAATGGGCGCGCACATCGGCCTGCATTTGAACGATTTGAAACAAGACCAGCGGCTTTACGGCTGGGGCGCATGGATCGCTTTCGATAAATCCGGCGCGCCGATTGGCGATATGGGGTTTAAAGGGCGTCCGGATAAAGCCGGAAAAGTGGAAATCGGCTACGGTGTAAAAGAGTTTTATCAAGGCAAGGGCTATGCCACTGAAGGCGTACAAGGCTTAATCGACTGGGCCTTTTCGTTTCCGGAAGTGCGGGAAGTGACGGCGGAATGCTACGAAGACAATATGCCATCGATCCGCGTACTGGAAAAACTGGGGTTTGAACGTACCGCGCAGTCGAAAGAATTGGTGTTTTGGAGATTGCGCGATGGCTATTGAGAAAATTGCCTGTGTGACAGAAGATGGCGCGCTGACAGGCGTTGCCACTCGCGATGAAATCCATCGGCAAGGCCTGTGGCATGAGACCTTTCATTGCTGGGTCGTCTCAAGGGAATTGGGCCGCACGATGATCCACTTGCAGCTAAGGAGCCAGGATAAAGCGGATTTCCCCGGGCTTTTTGACATCACGGCAGCGGGCCATATCGCAGCGCATGAAACAATGAAAGACGGCGTGCGGGAAATCGAAGAAGAGCTTGGCCTCGCGCTGGCGTTTGAGCAATTGACGCCGCTTGGTGTAGTGAACGACGAGATTTCACTCCCTGGATTCACCGACCGGGAGCGGGCTTACATCTATCTATACGAAGGCACGCAAAACGACTTGGCGGCTTACCGCCTGCAGCCGGAAGAAGTAGCGGGCGTGGCGGCTGTCGATTTCCAGGCATTCTTTGAATTGTGCATGAAGTAAACGGAAGCCATCGATGTCCGTGGGTTTAGTGAAACATCGGAGGGCAGGCGGCCATTCCGACAAATGATCGGCTTGTCCGATTTTGTGCCGCATCAAATGGATTATTGGAAGCAAGTGGCGAGCCGCATCCGCCGGCAATTGATGGATAGTTAAGCAGAAAAACAAAAAGCGCTTGTATGGAAATATTCCATACAAGCGCTTTTTTAGTGGATCAAAATACGCTGAAGTCTTCTGATTTCAAGTCAGTGATGAACATATGCCCAGGTGCATGGGTGATCATCAAAGACGGTTTGCTTTCCATGGCGACAGCTTGTGGCGTGACGCCGCAAGCCCAAAAGACCGGGACTTCCCCGGGTTTGATTTCCACCGCGTCGCCGAAATCGGGCTTCGTGATGTCTTGGATGCCAATCGATGCAGGGTTGCCGATATGGACGGGCGCGCCGTGGACGTTCGGGAAGCGGCTCGTCACTTGGACCGCGCGGACGATGTCTTGTTCTTTAATCGGGCGCATGCTGACGACGGTCGGGCCTTGGAAGCGGCCGGCCGGGACAGCGGGAATCGATGTCTTGTACATCGGCACGTTGCAGCCTTGTTCCTGATGGCGCATCGGGATGCCGTTTTGCGTCAGTGCTTCTTCGAATGTGAAGCTGCAGCCAAGCAGGAACGCGACCATGTCATCTGTCCATAATGGCCGGATATCCGTCGTTTCTTCCGTCAACACGCCGTCGCGGTAGATGCGGTATTTGGGGATATCGGTGCGTAAATCAGCGTTCGGCGCAGACAGGGCCGGGATGAACGAGCCGGGTTCTGTGACATCGATGACCGGGCAGGACTTTGGATTGCGCTGGCAGAACAGCAAGAATTCAAATGCCATGTCTTTCGGCAAAATGGCCAAATTCGTTTGGATGAATCCAGGGGCGAAGCCGGCAGTCGGTGCTTGGAAGTCGCCTTGCCGGATAGCGCTGCGCAGCTCTTCTGGAGATGTGTATGGCATGTTTCAATCACTCCTTATTTGAATAATTGCGGGATGCCGTTCAATAACGTGTAACCGCCCATCCAGGACATGGCGATAACGATGACGACACCGAAGATTGTCATCCACAGTGGATGTTTGTAATCGCCGACAATTTTCTTTTTATGTGCAGCGATCAGCATGACACCGAGTGCGATTGGCAAGATCAAGCCGTTGAGTGAACCGACGAGCACGAGGATCAAGACCGGGCGCCCGATGGAAATGAAGACAACCGTCGAGATGACGATAAAGCCGATGGTCAGGTAGCGGTGATATTTCTCGAGTACCGGGCTGAACGACCGGATGAACGAGACGGATGTATAGGCAGCACCGACGACCGAAGTGACAGCGGCTGCCCACATGACGACGCCAAAGATTTTATAGCCGATATTGCCGGCGGCGAGCTGGAACACCGAAGCCGGCGGGTTGTCCGGGTCGAGCGCGAGCCCTTGCGAGACGACACCGAGTACGGCGAGGAACAGGATGACGCGCATGATTGAAGCGACACCGATTGCATAGATGGAGCTTCGGGTCACTTGCGGCAAATGCCGTTTGCCGGTCATGCCGGCGTCGATCAGTCGGTGGCCCCCAGCGAATGTGATGTAGCCGCCGACCGTTCCGCCGACAAGCGTAACGATGGCGAAAATATCGATCGTGTCCGGCACGAAGGTTTTCGCAACGGCTTCACCGACAGGCGGCTGTGCCGTGATCATGACGTAAATGGTCAGAGCGATCATGACAAAGCCGAGAAGCTGGGCAAAGCGGTCCATGGCGCGGCCTGCTTCTTTAACCATGAAGATCCCGACCGCAAGCAAGCCGCTGAGCCCGGCGCCAAGTTCCGGGGAAATGCCGAACAGCACATTCGTACCGAGGCCGGCACCGGCGATATTTCCGATATTGAAGGCGAGGCCGCCGATGACGACGAGAAACGCCAGGAAGTAGCCGAGTCCTGGCAACACGTCATTGGCAATGTCTTGTGCGCGCTTGCCGGAAATGGCAATGATACGCCAGATGTTCGTCTGCGCACCGATATCGATGATGATGGAAATAAGAATGACAAAACCGAATGAAGCCAATAAAGTTTCAGTGAAAACGGTCGTCTGGGTCAAGAATCCAGGCCCGATAGCGGAAGTCGCCATCAGGAAAGCAGCGCCGAGCAACACGCTGCGGTTGGTATTTTTCATCTTTTTGACATTGTTCATGGAAGTTCCTCCTTAGGCGGTTCTAAACAATTTTATGGATATGCTGGATATCGATTCCCGCCTCTTTCAAGGAACTGGAAATGTGCATCGCGAATTCTTTCGCGGTCTTGCCGTCGCCGTGTATGCAGATCGTTTCGGCCTTCAAGACGGTTTCGGTGCCTTCTGTGTTGATGACTTTGTTGTCTTTGACCATGCGGATGACTTGCTCGATCGCAGCGTCCGGGTCGGTGATGAGCGCATTGGCTTGGCTGCGCGGAGTGAGTGTGCCGTCCGGCTGATACGTGCGGTCGGAAAACACTTCATTGGCGGTGCGCAGGCCGATGCGGTTTCCGGCTTTGACGATTTCGCTGCCCGATAAGCCGAACAGGACCAGTTCCGGATCGATGTTATAGACCGCTTCTGCGATCGCTTCGGATAGCTTGGCATCGCCGGCCGCCATATTGTACATAGCGCCATGTGCTTTAACGTGCTGCAACTTCCCGCCTTGTGCTTTGACGAAGCCGTAGAGCGCGCCGATCTGGTAGATGACGAGGTCGTATACTTCCCGCGGGGTTACGGCCATATGGCGGCGGCCGAAGCCGGCAAGGTCCTGCAAGCCGGGGTGCGCCCCGATGCCGACGTTTTTGTCGAGCGCGAGCTTAACGGTTTCGCGCATCGTCGCCGGGTCGCCTGCGTGAAAGCCGCATGCGATATTGGCGGACGTGACGTAATCGAGAATCACTTTGTCGTTGCCGAGTGAATACGTGCCGAAGCTTTCGCCCATGTCGCAGTTCAAATCTACTTTGTGGTTCATGTCCATTCCTCCCGTTTCATTTGGATGGCAATCTTCAATTGGCGAATCTGTTGTTCTTGCTCGATGTAGAGCTGTTGTGCATCATCCGCTGAGATGTGGCGGAACTTCAGCGATTCGCCGGGTTTCAATTGGCTGATCAGCGGCAAGTCGACCGATGCGACTTGGCCGATTTTCGGATAGCCGCCGGTCGTCTGGCGGTCGGCTAAAAGGACGATCGGGTTGCCGTCTGCCGGCACTTGCACAGAGCCGAAGGCGACCGCTTCCGAAATCAATTCCTCCTGCTTTTCGAGCGCAAGTTCAGGGCCTTCCAGGCGATAGCCCATTCGGTCCGAATTGGCCGAAACGGTGAAGGCTTCCTCGAATATGCGCGTGCGGCTTGCTTCATTAAAGAGTGCGTACTGCCGGCCTGGCATCATCCGGACAATCGGCTGCTCGTGGTAGCGGGCAGGGGGGATGAGCCAATCAGGCGTTTGGGCATTTTGGTTTTTCAAGACGTCCATGCGCTCAGCCGAAACGGAGAGCGTCTTTAAGACGTCGCCATTTTTCAACGCGCGCCCCTGGAAGCCCCCGATGCCTGCCCTTAAATACGTGGAATGGCTGTTCATGACAGAGGGCACATCAAAACTGCCGGCTACCGCCAAATAACTGCGGGCGCCGCGTTTCGGTTCGCCGAACGACAAGACGCTGCCTTTTGGGACAAAATGCCCGCGCCACATGGCCAGTGGCTCCCCGTCGAGTGAAGGGGACAGGTCGCCACCGCAAATGGCGATGAAATGGTCGGCTTCGAATTCGATGACCGGCCCGGATAAGGCAATCTCCAAAGTTGGGGACGTTTCCGCGTTGCCTGCGAGCAGATTGGCGATACGGTGGGCAAATGGGTCCATGACGCCGCTTGCGATGACGCCATAACGCTGGAAACCGGTACGGCCGAGGTCCTGGACGGCTGTTTGCAGCCCGCTTTTACGAATGCTCAGCATCTCTCATCGCCTCCTGTTCACGGTATTCGGCTTCATCGATTTGCGTGAAGCGGATTTCATCTCCCGCGCGCAGCAAGCTCGGGATGTCTTGCTCGGGAATAAACAGGCGCAGCGGCGTGCGGCCGATCAATTGCCAGCCGCCCGGTGTTTCGATTGGGTAGACGCCGGTCTGCATGCCGGCGATCCCAACGGTGCGTTCTGGTATGCGCAGGCGCGGCGACTTCCTGCGTGGTGCGGCAATTTTTTCGGACATGCCGCCGATGAACGGAAATCCAGGCGCGAAACCGATCATATGGACGCTATAGACGCCGGATGTGTGGATTTTGATGACTTCTTCTTCGGTGAGTCCGTTATGCTCTGCGACAAAGCTGAGGTCGGGGCCGAAATCGCCGCCGTAGCAGACCGGAATTTCGATTTGACGCGGGGGAGGAGCTTCGGCTTCATCCAATTGTGCAATCAGAAGTCGCAGTTCCTGTTCGGCTTCCGCTTGCTTGAGGCGGCATGGATCGTAGAAAACCGTCACCGTCGTGAACGCCGGAATGAATTCGATCAACCAGTCCGGTGCTTGTTTTTCCAGGAGCACTGACAATTTGCGCACTGCCTGTTCCGACTGTTTATTGATGATGGCGCCGGTTTCGATGACCAGCGCTTGTTCGCTGAGTGGGGAAAATGTGAATTCCAAAAAGTTCACCTCTTCTGCAGAGTATTCTAAATACTTTAACAGTATAATGCTTTTCGCTAGTGAATGAAAGTGGAGAATAGTTGGAATTTGACGGGCAACTATAACAATAAATCGCTCAAACCATCGAAAGGAATCAATAATTTGGCCCAGTGAACAGGGGTATTGTGGAAATAAAAAAGGAAGCGCTTTCGAAATAGGGGAAGTGAATGCTATTAAAGTAATAGCATTTTATAAAAAACCCGATGGCCGCAGAAGCGGGCATCGAGTCAGTGGAACTTATTCTTCAATGTCGATTGGCTGTGTTACATCGGCTCCGTCAAAGAACTCAGCGGAAATTTCAGCAATGGTGCCGTCTTCTAGCATTTCATCGATTGTGTTGTTGACGTTTTCGACCAGTTCATCGTTGCCTTTGTTCATGACCATGCCGCCTTCAGATGGGCGGTATTTGATCGTCGGATGGATGACGATGTCAAGTTCCGGGAACGCTTCGATGGCAAGTGTCTGCAAATAATAATCATTGAGGATGACATCGGTGCGGCCGATCGCCACGTCGCGCAGGTACGTTTCATTCGTGGCATTGTCATAAGTCACTTCTTCAGCGCCGTAAGAACGGGCGGTTTCCATATAGACGGATGTCGAAGCGCCGGCTGCTTTCTTGCCTTCGAGATCTTCGAGCGTTTCGATGCCGGAAAGGTCGCCTTCACGGACGATGGCGGTACCATACGAATATTTAAACGGCGTGGAGAAGACGAATTTCTCCTTGCGGTCTTCGTTGATCTCGATGTCATTTGCGGCGATGTCGACTTGGCCGGTCTGCACGGATGTCATCATCTCGTCAAAGCCCATTTCAGAGAATTCGACTTCGAGTTCGAGGCGCTCGGCCATTTCGCGGACCACTTCGACTTCAAAGCCGGTCAATTCATCGGTGCCTTCCTCACGGTACGAAGTCGGGTAAAGGGTGCCGGATGTTGCAACGGTCAATGTGCCTTGTTCCTGGATCTCATCCCACGCGCTTGCAGTTTCAGCGGTTTCTTCGCTGTCGCTGCCGCATGCAGACAAGGTAAGTGCGGCAGCTGCAGTGAGTGCGGCGACAGAAAACTTAGGTGTCATGATTTTATTCAAAAGAAGCTCCTCCTGTCTTGTCATACTTATGTAAAACATAGCACGACAAGCGCTTTCAGGAAAGCTGGAATGCTTGCGGAAAGAAATGCGGAATAATCTGTTTTTTTTAGAGTTGACCAGCGTGGTCGAATGTTGTATATTGAAGTCGACCAGTGTGGTCTACGAGAGTAAAAAAGGAGGGGAGCACCATCATCGCGCGATTTGAAAATTTGGAAGAAAGCAAGCAACAGGCCATCCGCCAGGCTGCGCTTGCGGAATTTGCAGCACATGGCTATGAGAAAGCCTCGACTAACCGTATTGTCAAGGCGGCGGGAATCGGTAAAGGAATGTTGTTTTATTATTTCACCAGCAAGCAGGAGCTTTATGAGTATTTGGTGAAGTATAGCCTTGAATTCATTCAAAGCCGCTACTTGGATAAAGTGGACGCAGCGGAACGGGATCTGATTGAACGGCTCACGCAGCTGGCCCGCCTGAAAATGGAAGCACAAGCGGAAAATGAAGAAGTGTTCCAGTTCTCGGCTGTTTTTTTGCAGGAAGGCGAAGCGCATTTGCCACAAGAGCTGGCAGCCAATATAGAGGAAATGAAACAAGCGGGCTATAAGCTCATGTATGAAGGCATCGATAAGAGCCGTTTTCGGAAAGATTCGGACCCGGATAAAGTGTTCCACTTGATTCGTTGGTCGATCGACGGTTACCAGCAGGAACTGCTTGCGCGTTTGACAGGGCAGAAACTCGCAGACATCGATTTCGCGCCGTATTGGGAAGAATTCTACGCTTACTTGGCCATTTTGAAGAAGAGCTTTTACGAAACGGAGGAGGGGTCACGATGACGGTAGTCAAGACGCAAAGGCTCAGTAAAAAGTTCGGGGAGTTCAAAGCGCTGGATGGTGTGGATATTGAAGTGCAAGAAGGGGAAGTATTCGGATTTATCGGGCCGAACGGAGCAGGGAAATCGACGACCTTGCGTGTCCTGCTCGGGATTTTGAAAGCATCCGAGGGCAGCGCCGAGATTTTCGGCAAAGATGTCTGGAAAGATGCGGTCGATATCCATAAACGAGTAGCGTATGTACCGGGGGATATCAATTTATGGCCGAACCTGACCGGCGGCGAAGTGATTGATTTGTTCGGAAGATTGCGTGGGGGCTATGATAAAGAGCGGCGTGATGAACTGATCAGCCGTTTCGGGCTTGACCCAAGCAAGAAATGCCGCACGTACTCAAAAGGGAATCGCCAGAAAGTGGCGCTCATTGCGGCATTTTCCGCCGACGCGGACCTTTATATCTTCGATGAGCCGACTTCAGGCCTCGACCCGCTCATGGAACGCGTGTTTTCCGAATACGTCCACGAAGCGAAAATGCAGGGCAAGAGCATCCTGTTGTCGAGCCATATCCTGTCGGAAGTGGAAAAGCTGTGCGACCGGGTGGCGATCATCCGCAAAGGACGCATCATCGAAACCGGAACACTTAAGGAAATGCGCCATTTGACCGGTTCCTTGATGTTCATCGAAACAGAGAAGCCCATACCGGATTTGGCTGAGCTGTCAGGCGTACACCGCGTGCAGGCGTTTGACGGGGGCTGGTCGTTCCAGGTGGATGCCGATGAACTGGATGCAGTCGTCCGGCATTTGAGTGCATTTGGCATCAAGCGGATGGAGAGCCGGCCGCCGACACTGGAGGATTTGTTCATCCGTCATTATGAGGAAACGGAGACAGGAGCAGGAGGTGGCGTGTGATGAGCCAGCTTTTTGACCATACATGGAGTTTGGTGCGTTTCATCCTGCGGCGCGACCGCGTGCGGTTGCCGATCTGGATTTTATCGTTCGTCTTTGTGTCCGCGGGAACCGTGCTTGTCTTCGATAATTTATACGGAGACGATGTCGAGCGTCAGACCATTGCGGAAACAATGGAGAATCCGGCGATGGTCGCGATGGTCGGGCCCAATTACGGCGTGGAAAATTATACGACCGGCGCCATGACGGCACATGAAATGCTGGTCATGACCGCGGCAATTGTCGCCTTGATGAACATTCTGCTTGTGAGCCGCCATACGCGAGGCGATGAGGAGGAAGGGCGGCTTGAACTCGTCCGTGCGCTGCCGGTCGGGCAATTGTCCAGTTTAACCGCAGTTTTGCTGGTACTCACTTTTGTCAATGGACTGCTTGCGGTATTGACCGGTGTTTCGATGGCTGCGCTCCAAATCGATAGCGTCGATCTTCACGGCTCGCTGTTATTCGGTGCAGCACTTGGGGCGACAGGATTGTTTTTTGCCGCTTTAACGGCCGTATTTGCCCAGCTATCTCAAAATGCCCGTGGAACAACCGGCTTGTCGATTGCGGCTTTGCTGGTGTTTTACATGATCCGTGCGATCGGTGACGTCATGAGTGAGGCGCTTTCGCTCAGTTCGCCGCTTGGCTGGATCCTGCGCGCCAAGCCGTTTGTTGAAAACCTCTGGTGGCCGGTGATGCTGTCGGTCGGTTTGGCAATTGCGCTATCTATCTTGGCGT
This sequence comes from Planococcus sp. SSTMD024, assembly GCF_041320495.1. NCBI lineage: Bacteria > Bacillati > Bacillota > Bacilli > Caryophanales > Caryophanaceae > Planococcus > Planococcus sp. SSTMD024. The sequence goes on from NZ_JBGGNS010000020.1 coordinate 93,538, forward strand.
TGTATTTGAACAGCATCCGCGACCACGACTCCGGGTTTTTACCGACGCGGTCAGGCCGCACCCATGCCTCGGCAATGCTTCGCGGGCCGTTCGGTTTGGCATGGCGGCTTCAGCGCACAGGATTGATTGCGTGGGCGGTCGCTTTATTTATCTTAGGCGTCTCGTATGGTTCGGTGCTCGGTGAAATCGAACGCTTTTTTGAAGGCATTGATTTGTTCCAGCAATTGATCGTTGAACAAAGTGGGTTTAGTTTGATCGAGCTGTTCATCCCGGTACTGTCTTCCGTGATGGCAATACTGGCATCGATTCCGGCAATCATGGCAATGCTGAAGGTGAAGACGGAAGAAAAGAATGGGCGCATGGAGCATGTCATCAGCCGGTCGGTTTCCCGCTGGCGTGTGGCATTCAGCTATTGGCTGCTTGCGGCGTTGACGGCGATCACGATGCTGTTCTTGACCGGTCTTGGGCTCGGCCTTCTTGGCAACGCCGTGCTTGAAGATGATTTGCCGCTTGGTACGTATATCGGCGCTTCGTTCGTGTATTTGCCGGCGGTGCTGATCATGGTCGCTTTGGCACTCGTGTTCATCGGTTTTCTTCCTGGTTTCGCAAGTGTCATTTGGCTTTACCTGGGCTTGTCGTTTTTCGTCGTCTATCTCGGCGAGATGCTGCAGCTTCCGGACTGGGTGGAGAAGCTGACGCCTTATGGGCATATTCCAGGCATTCCATTGGATGAGGTCAATTACGGCGTGCTCGCGTTGATGGTCGCCATCGCAGTTCTCCTAGCTGTGGCAGGGGCCTACGGTTTTCGCCGGCGTGATTTGAAAACTTAAGGAGGTTGATCAAATGACTCAAACGATTACGACATTTTTACTGTTTCAAGGCCAAGCAGAAGAGGCGATGAAATTGTATACCTCCATTTTCAACAATTCCCGTATCGATTCGGTGACGCACCGGGAGGATGGCAAAGTAGAGAGGGCGAGCTTTACGTTGGCAGGCACTGAATATATGTGCATCGATAGCCCGATTCCGCATGAGTTCACTTTTACGCCAGCTGTGTCGCTATTTGTCCAAGTGGATGATGAAGAGCAATTCGATAGAACCTATAGCGCTTTAAGCGAAGGCGGAAAAGTGCTGATGGAACCTGGCGATTATGGCTTCAGCCCGAAATTTGGCTGGTGCAATGACCGCTTCGGAGTATCTTGGCAAGTGAATATCAAATAGAAAATCCCCGGTGCACCGATGCACCGGGGATTTTTTATGGAGTTATTGAATTGCGGTGATGGTAAGAAGATATGATTCCTCGCTGTACCTGAAAGCCTAAAGCAACAGCCAGGCAGCGAGCGGGCTGAGCAATGCGCCAAGAACGGCGGCTAAGGTCATCGCGACTGAACTCATCGAGGCATCTTCCGGCCCATATTCGAACGCTTTCGCCGTGCCAAGGCCGTGGGCAGAAGCCCCGAGCCCAATGCCGCGCCCAATCGGGGAATCGATGTTCAATAATTGCAGCAAATACGGCCCGAGCAAGATGCCCGTGAAGCCGGCGACCATGACAAACACAGCTGCCAGCGACGGGACGCCGCCGATTGTTGAGGCGACTTGCATGGCCACGGGGGTGGTCAATGATTTCGGCAAGACCGTCAAAATCAGTTCTTCCGTAAAGCCGAGCCAGCGCGTAAAGAGCGTGCCGCTGACAAGTCCCGCGATGACGCCGGCGACAATCCCGGCAACGATCGGGACCAGATTTTTCTGGAGCAAGTCACGATGCTTATAAAGCGGGACGGCAAGTGCGACGACAGCCGGGCCAAGGAAAGATGCCACCCAATCGCCGCCTTCCATATAGGTTTCATAAGGGACATCGAACAGGATTAATATGGCCACGAGCGCTACCGTCGCTGTGATGACGGGATTTAAAGGTGTTTTTCGAAAGCGCAGATACAAAAAATTAGCGGTGACGTAAGCCGCTACGGTCAAAATAGAAAAGATAAGTGCAGCGGGGGTAAATGCCATGATTACGTTTCCCCCTTTTGAGCTGCGCTTCGATTTGCGATATACTGGCTTGCAAATCCGGCAGCGGCCATCGTGATGAGCGTACTGATGGCCACAATCGGCAGCAGCAACACGCCTTTTCCGGAAAACAAGGGGCCGTAGTCAACTACGCCAACCGTTGCAGGAATGAAATATAAGGAAAGAAAGCTCAATAAAAAAGTCGCACCTGCGTCTATCCACTCAAGCGGATAGATGTTCAACGATAAAGCGGCGAACAAAAGCAAAAAGCCGATGATGCTTCCGGGCATCGGCAAATGGAGCAAAGCTTGAATGGCTTCGCCGATCAGCAAAAATCCGTAAAGGACAAGCAATTGCAAAACAATGCGTATAATCTTCATTGGGCATCTCCGCCTTCCGGACAGTTTTGGAAAACGATGGACGTCTTCATATATGTAGATATTTTACAGCAATGCGCTGGAAATGCGAGTCAAGATTTTCGGGAATAGGGTCGGAATAACTGTAAGGAAAGGAAGAAAATGTTATAGCGGGAAAGCTCTGTATAACTGCATTTAGAGTTAATAATGAAATTTTCCGAAAATAGAAAGTTTACCCTTGCATTTTATAGCGAATGTTGTACTATTACCTTATGCAATATATCGCATACAATTATTCTTTGATAGTATTCCGAGATAAAAGAGAATGAATATTCAAAAAAGTGAGGGAGCTAGTAAATATGGACAGCAAATTATCGATGAAGGCTTATCTTATCATTGGGACAATGCTTTTCGCATTGTTTTTCGGGGCAGGGAATTTGATCTTCCCGGCACAGCTCGGCCAGTATGCAGGCGAGAACGTTTGGGTGGCAATGGCCGGTTTCTTGACGACAGGGGTCGGCTTGCCGCTTCTTGGCATCTTGGCGATTGGCTTCTCGAAAAGCCGGGACTTGCAAGATCTCTCGAGCCGTGTGCATCCGGTGTACGGGTTATTGTTCACTGCCGCGCTGTATTTGACGATCGGTCCGTTTTTCGCATTGCCGCGGACAGCAGCCGTTTCTTATGAAGTGGGCATCGTGCCGTTTATCGGAGAGGGATCGATTGCCATCGGCTTAATCGTCTTCTCGCTTATCTTTTATGTGATTTCTTTATTGTTGTCGTTGAATCCGACACAAATGGTCGACAGCATCGGCAAATTCCTGGCTCCGGCCATCTTGATCGTCCTCGGCATCTTGCTGGTCGCGGCGTTCGTTTCTCCGATGGGCGAGGCTGGCGCTGCACAAGACGGCTACGCAAGCGGTGCCTTTTTGACCGGCTTTACAGAAGGATACAACACGATGGATGCGCTCGCTTCACTCGTGTTCGGCATTATCGTCATTTCAGCCGTCCAGAAAATGGGCGTCACTTCATCTAAAGGCTTGCTGAAGGCGACACTTCGCAGCGGTGCTGTGGCGGCTGCGTTGTTGGCAGTCGTTTACACGGGCATCGCATTCCTTGGGGCGACCAGCACTTCTCAGCTTGGCCTATTGGAAACCGGCGGGCCGGTTCTGAGCGGGGCTTCTGAACATTATTTCGGCACGTTCGGCGCGATGCTGTTGGCCGTGATCATCACCTTGGCATGCCTTACGACAGCGGTCGGTTTGACGGTCGCGACTTCAGAGTTTTTCCATAAGCTGACGCCTGGCATCAGCTACCGCACATATGTCTTCATCTTCACCGTGTTTTCATTGGTCGTCACCAATGCCGGGCTGTCAAACATCATCACGTATTCGATTCCGGTATTGATGTTCTTGTATCCACTCGCCATCGTCTTGATCATGCTGGCGTTTATGTCGCCGCTTTTCAACCATAGCCGCATCGTCTACGTATCAGCTATCGGCGTGACGTTCTTCATCGCGATCATCGACGGATTGAAAACCTTGACGGGATCGCTCGGCATGGAAAATCCGGCTTGGCTTCAAGGCATCATCGACTTTTATGCGGAGGTCCTGCCGCTTTATGGCGATGGGCTGGGCTGGCTGGTACCGGCTTTGGCTGCTATCATCATTTCGGGAGTGGTTGTCCGCTTGAGAAACCACGGGCAAGCGGAATCCCCCGCTTATACAAACCGTTAAAAAAAGCTGTTCCCAACGTATCTAAAACGTTGTGGAACAGCTTTTTTAAATGCCTTTGGAAGCGGTCAATTCTTCAATAGTGCGGACCCAGTTGGATTTCATCAGGTGTGAAATCTTGTCGGCGTCTCCCGCTTTAAGCGTTTCAATGATTTCGATATGCTCGTCATGTGAGCGCATCGTCAAGACTAAGGAATGGTGGAAAAATTGTCTGCGGACGTGTGATTGAAGCTGGCCGAGCATGGAATCTATATATGGATTCCCGGCTGCATCCACGATGATCTGATGGAATTCCTCATCGATTTTCAAAGCAGAGAAGGAATCGCTGTTGCGGATGGCACGCGCAAATTTCCGGTTGGTTTCTTCCAAAAGCCCAAAAATCTCAGGCGTTAAATTTGGAATGGCCAGCTCACCGGCAAGTGCTTGCAGCACAGCAAGGGGGGGCAGGAGGTGTTTGATGTCTTCGATATGGATATCCGTAACGCGTGTCGCTTTGCCTGGAAACATTTCAATGAACCCTTGTACTTCAAGGAGCTGCAGGGCTTCACGAATCGGCGTCCGGCTCAAATTGAGCGCTTCAGCGAGTTCAGTGTCGACCAGTTTCTCACCAGGCTGCAACGTGCCATCGATGATCCATTGCTGCAATTGCAAGTGGGCACTTTCTTTAGCGGAAACGCGTACCGGCCTTGTATGGTCTACAGGAATCGGCATAGTAAATCTCCTTTCGAAATTATCTGACTCCATTATACACTAATCTGGAAAGCAATAAAATGCAGAATGCGATATATCTAAAACGATGATTTTCAAATGGCAGTTTGATGCCCTCTGTAAAGGGAATAACAGCATTATCAGGAAACTTTAAGGAGGAGCCGCCATGTTATCATTCTTTACCAGTAAAGACGAACAAACCTTGGCAATCGAAGTGGAAGGCAAAGTGACGAAAGATGATTTGGAGAAATTCGATAATATCGTGTTCGAAAAATTCCGCAACGATGAGAAATTCAATGTATACGCCGTGATCGGCGATATTGACACCCCTACAGCGGGCGCCATATTCGAGGAGCTGGCTGTCGATGCCAAACGCTGGAGCCAATACAATAAACTCGCGGTCGTCAGTGAAAAAGATTGGCTCGATAAAGTTTCGGGAGCGATTGATAAATTTCCTGGCGTGCAAGCCGAGCATTTTCCGATCGACCAGATGGATCAAGCCTGGGACTGGATAAAGGAGAGGTGAAGAGACATGCTGTCAATTGTACCGAGTAAAGATATCGAAACGATTGCGATCGAAGTAGAGGGGCGTGCCAGCAAAGCCGATATCGAGAAACTGGATCACGTCATCCGCGACAAAGTGAGCGAAAAAGGGCATTTCAATATGTACGCAATCATCTACAAAGTGGAAGATTCAACCTTGTTCGATGCGGCAGACAGTGCGGACATCGACCGTGAAAGCTGGGGCCAAGCGCGCAAGTTCGCGGTCATCAGCGAAAAGGACTGGACACAGGCAGCGAGCGGCTGGCAAGGCTTCGCAGCCGGCCTGGAAACACGCCATTTCAACCTCGACGAAATGAACGATGCCTGGGAATGGATGCAACAATGACTAATGGATACAAAGCGTTCCGCATTGCTGCGGAGCGCTTTTTTCTATTGAGAGAAGCGTTGAGACCGGAAATTAGAAAGCTTGGCGTGAAAAGAAGCGAGTGGAAAAGCTTGCTCTTTTCGACTTCGTTGCAGGGGGCTGCTTGGGGCTCGCAGGATGCGAGTCATGCAGCTGATGCGACAGGACGTCGCGCTTTCAGCTGCCCGTGTATGGGGCGGGTGTTGAGCCAAGGTGCGGCAAAGAGCGGCGCACATTTGTCTCGCCAGCCCGCTCGGTCCCCCAGGCGTCGCCCCTTCCACTCCGTCTCTAGTTTTAGAGTGGAATAAGATGTTTTCTGTCGATTCGATAGAAAATGTGAAAATGCTTCCTATTTTGTAGCCCAAGTCATCTTTGGAGTTTGTGGTAGAGACTAGTTAGTTATGATCCATCACCAAAATCCTCGACTCAAGCACCAACGTGTCAGACGCTGCATCATAGGAAGCGATTCCCCCGCTAGCCGGCAACTGGCTAAAGAGACAGATCTGATTAAACACACCCGACTCAAAGAAATCTCACAGCCGCCGAGCGCCAAGGGTGAGCCGACACAGTGAGACAAGTGTTCTTCTTGGCTTACTGTGAGAGGCCAACCCAAAGCCCGGCGGCGAATGTCTGGAGGAAGCTTCATTCGAACCATCCCAGCATTTCCGCAAACAACCCCTCACTATCTTCACTAAATTTCTTCAATGCGCACAAGCTCCGCACGCACGATGTGGAACAGATTCAAGACAATCGTCTTGCCCGCTGCATCTTCGACCGGAAACAGGCTGACGGCAATGCCGATGAAATGGTCTTCAAGCGCGCCTTCAATGCGGATGCCTTCCAGCATGTCCCCGTTGGTCAGCAGGATGTTGTAGACGTAGAATTTCTTTTTCACGACGGCTCCTCCTTTCCTTATCCAATTCACTGAAAAAGGCGTTTGAAAGTGGGCAGGGCGACGGATTTCCTTTACACTGATTATAATGCAAAACGCAACGGCATAGATAGGATGAGGAATTGTGAGAAACGAATTGACGGCAACAGTAAAGGATAGTTTGAGAAATGAATTGGCGAAAGGGTCTCCGCTCATCACAAAAGACGGATTGATGAGTGAAATCGATGCACCGGAAGGCACCTTGCTTCGCCTGGTCGACAAAGACGGGGAATATTTGGGCACGGGCTATTACGGTGAGCAGAACAAAGGCGCCGGTTGGGTCTTGACGAGAAACCAGGACGAGGCAATCGGCCAAGCCTTTATCGAGCGCAAGTTGGAATTGGCGTTCAGCCGCCGCGAGAAATTCTTCAACGATCCGGAGACGACCGCTTTCCGCGTTTTTAACGGCGAAGGAGACGGCTTCGGCGGATTGACGATCGATTATTACGCAGGATTTTACTTGCTGTCCTGGTACAGCGAAGGGGTCTATTCGTTCCGCGAAGACGTCGTGGCCGCTTTGGAGAATGTCGTGGAGTGCATCGGCATCTATGAGAAAAAACGTTTCGATACGAAAGGCCAGTATATCGAAGACGATGATTTCGTATCGGGTGAGCGCGGGGAATTCCCGTTGATCGTTAAAGAGAACGGCATGAACTTCGCGGTGTATTTGAACGACGGTGCGATGACCGGCATTTTCCTGGATCAGCGCGATGTGCGCCAGGCAATCCGTACCAAGTATGCGGACGGCAAAACTGTGCTCAATACCTTTTCGTACACAGGAGCCTTTTCCGTGGCGGCCGCGCTTGGCGGTGCCGACAAGACAACGAGTGTGGACCTCGCGAAGCGCAGCTCAGCGAAAACGATCGAGCAGTTCAGCGTCAACGGCATCGATTTTGACGAGCAGGACATTCTGGTTATGGACGTCTTCAATTATTTCAAATACGCGAAGCGCAAAAACTTGAGCTTTGATGTAGTAGTCCTCGATCCGCCAAGCTTTGCGCGTTCGAAAAAGCATGTCTTCAGCGCAGCGAAAGATTACACCAATTTGATGAAAGAAACGATCGACATTACGGCAGCGGGTGGCTTGATTGTCGCTTCGACCAACAGCGCTTCGTTCAATATGAAGAAATTCACGCAAATGATCGATAAAGCATTCAAAGACAGAAACCAGAAATACAAAGTTGTGGAGACGTATAGCCTGCCGGCGGATTTCCATGTCGATAGAAGATTTCCGGAAGGCGATTATTTGAAAGTGCTCTTCCTCCGTTTGCTGTAAAGCGGGCTCATAAGCAGAAACAAAGCGCGCAGATGGGCATTCATTGATGAATGTGCAGCTGCGCTTTTTGTGTATTTCGTTTGTTGGATGGGTTGGTTTATAATGGAAAAAATAAGATTACATAATTTGGAGGCAGCACTATGACAAAAGCAATTTCCTCATCTTCGCTCGCGGGGAATCCGGTTTATCCGGTGATGTTCGCGATCGGCGGTGTCCATTTACTGAACGATTCCTTGCAAGCCGTGATTCCGGCGATGTTCCCGATTTTGGAGAAGGATCTGGGTCTCAGCTTCACGCAGCTCGGGCTGATCGCTTTTGCGCTCAATATGGTGGCGTCTGTCTTGCAGCCGGTCATCGGGTTTGCGAGCGATAAAAAGCCGATGCCTTATGCATTGCCGCTTGGCATGGTGTTCTCGTTTATCGGGATCGCCGGTTTGGCCTTTGCGCCGGAGTATTGGCTTATCTTGTTGTCGGTCATTTTCCTTGGCTTCGGTTCTGCGGTGTTCCACCCGGAAGGTTCGCGCGTGTCGTATATGGCAGCAGGTTCGAGGCGCGGCTTGTCGCAATCGATTTACCAAGTCGGCGGCAACTCAGGGCAAGCGTTGGCGCCTCTGATCAGCGCCTTCATCCTCGTGCCACTTGGGCAACGGGGCGCGGCATTATTTCTTTTCGTCGCAGCACTCGGCATTTTCGTGTTATCCAAAATTTCCGCGTGGTACAAGGCGCAGTTAGAGCGTGACAAATTGGAGAAAGTGAAGAAAGCCGTGCTGTCTTCCTTGCCGCCTTTAACGAAAAAGCAAGTGGGTACTGCTTTGACCTTGCTGTTGTTGATTATTTTCGCGCGCACTTTTTACATAACGACCATCACGAGTTTTTATATATTCCATTTAATGGATAATTACGGCGTGACGATTCAGCAAGGGCAAATGTTCATTTTCCTATTCCTTGGAATTGGGGCGTTCGGCACCTTTTTCGGCGGGCCGCTCGCAGACCGCATCGGCCGCAAGCGCGTCATCGTGCTGTCGTTGATCGTGCCGATTCCGCTGGCGCTGGTGCTGCCATATGTGGCATTGCCGATCGTCGCCGTCATTCTTTCCATATTGGGCTTTTTCCTCATGCTGAGCTTTTCCGTCATGGTCGTCTACGCCCAGGAACTCGTACCGAGCAGAATCGGTACGATGTCCGGGCTGACGGTTGGCTTGGCATTTGGCATGGGGGCGATCGGTGCCGTCGCGATCGGGGTGTTGATGGATTCGATCGGCGTGTACGAAACGATGATCATCATTTCCGTGCTGCCGATTCTTGGGCTGGTCGGCCTCGCTTTGCCGAAAGACCGGAAAATTGCAGCTGCGTGAATGGTTTGACCGGATAGATAGGAGATGGAGTTATGGAAGCAATTCAGAAAACACAGGGAATCAAGCCGTTTTTCGCGCTTTTAACGTCGATTAAAATCCCGAAATGGGCGCTTGTTTTCGGGCTGGCGACCAGTTTAATCACAACCATCGTCGGCTTGCTCGTCCCGTTGCTGACGAGGGAATTGGTGGACGGGTTTTCAGTGGAAGCGTTGAGCGCGGGATTGATTGCCGCGCTTGCCGCTGCTTTTATCGTGCAGGCTGTCATCAACGGCGTATCGATTTATTTATTGAGCATGGTCGGGCAGCGCATCGTGGCCGGACTGCGTGAGCGCATGTGGCTTCATTTGCTGCGTTTGCGTGTCGGCTATTTCGACCAGCATGCAAGCGGTCAGACGGTGAGCCGTGTCGTCAACGATACCGGCATCGTCCGGAATCTCATCACCGACCATTTCCCGAATTTCGTTACCGGCATCATTACGATCATCGGGGCCGTCACGATTCTTCTTGTGCTCGATTGGAAAATGACCTTGATCATGATGCTCGCAGTGCCGCTGACAATCGCCATCATGATTCCTTTAGGGCGTAAAATGGCGAAGATTTCCCGCAGCTTGCAGGACGAAACGGCCGTGTTCACGGGCGACGTGCAGCAAACGCTCGGTGAAATCCGCTTGATGAAATCCTCGACAGCGGAACGGGTAGAAGAGCAGCGCGGGCTATCGGGCATCCAGAAATTATACGGGCTCGGCATGAGAGAAGCGAAAGTCTACGCCTTGATCGGCCCGCTCATGTATCTAGTCGTCATGGTCGTCATCGTGATGATCATCGGCTACGGCGGCATCCGTGTATCGGAAGGGTCCATGTCGACCGGGTCGTTGGTCGCTTTTCTTCTGTATTTGTTCCAGATCGTCGTGCCGCTCGCTACGTTTGCGCGTTTCTTTACGGAATTGCAAAAAGCGAAAGGCGCCACAGAGCGCATCATCGATATTCTGGAGCTGCCACTTGAAGAACAAAAGCAGGGCATGGAAATGGACATCAGCGGCAAAACGCTGCGCCTTGAAGACGTCAGCTTTGCTTACGAAAATGGCGAGCCAGTGCTGCAAGGCGTTTCGTTTGAAGCGCACCCTGGCCAGAAGATTGCATTTGCCGGTCCGAGCGGTGGGGGCAAAACAACCATTTTTGGGTTGATTGAGCGTTTTTACGAACCGACAGGCGGGATCATTACAATCGGTGATGTACCGATTGGGGATGTGGCGATCACTGCTTGGCGCGACCAGATCGGCTATGTGTCACAGGAAAGCGCCATGATGGGCGGGACGATCCGTGCGAATCTGACTTATGGCTTGCCGGATGCGGACAATTATAAGGATGAAGAGCTGTGGCGCGTATCCCGCATGGCGTATGCCGAGGAATTCATCGCTTCGTTTCCGGACGGATTGGATACACAAGTCGGGGAGCGCGGCGTTAAATTGTCCGGTGGGCAGCGGCAGCGCATTGCGATCGCCCGAGCGTTTTTGCGCGATCCGAAGTTATTGATGATGGACGAAGCGACAGCAAGCCTCGACAGCCAATCGGAAGGCATCGTCGGGCAGGCGCTCGGCCGCTTGATGGAAGGGCGCACGACATTGGTCATCGCCCATCGTTTGTCGACGATCGTCGATGCCGATCAGATCATCTTTATCGAAGGCGGGCGTGTGACCGGCATTGGGAACCACCAGGAGTTGACCGGGAAACACGCGCTATACCGCGAATTTGCCGAACAGCAATTGACGTAGTGTTTTCTCTTGACCTTGACGCTGCGTCAAGGTTTAAAGTGGAGTTATCAGGAGGTGGCGGCATGTATACAGTGCAGAAACTGGCTAGGCTTGCCGGCGTGAGTGCGCGGACCTTGCGCTATTACGATTCGATCGGTTTATTGACGCCGCAGAAAAATGAATCTGGCTACCGCGTGTACAGGAGTGCGGAAGTTGACCGTCTCCAGCTCATCTTGTTTTACCGGGAGCTCGGCTTTGGGCTGCACGATATCGCGAAGCTTTTGGATGAGCCGGGTTTTGATGAAACCGAAGCATTGATCGGGCAGCGGGAACAGTTGATGCGGGAACGCAGCCGCCTGGACCTTTTGATTACAAATGTGGAGAAAACGATTTCCGCAAAACAAGGGGAGAGTCGAATGGCAGATCAAGATAAGTTCGAAGGATTCAAGAAGCAGCTGGTTGAGGACAATGAAGCGGTTTACGGGAGAGAAATCCGCGAGCGATACGGCGACGCAGAAGTCGATCGTTCAAACGCCAAAATGCTCGGCATGGGCCAGGAACAATACGAAGCGTTCCAGCGCCTTGAGCAAGAAATTCTGGACAAGCTGGAGCATGCGCTAACAGACGGCGAACCGAAAGGAAGCTCGGGGCAGGAAATAGCCGCTTTGCACCGGCAGTGGCTCGGGTTTACATGGGGCAGCTACGACCCGAAAGCGCACGCAGGACTGGCGGAGATGTATGTGGCGGATGAACGCTTCGCGGCCTATTATGAAAGAGCCGGCGAAGGGGCAGCACAGTATTTGCGGGATGCCATCATCGCCTATACAGATCAGCAAAGTGAATAAAAAAAGGCCCGCTCACAGGCGGGCCTTTTTGGTTTCATTCGGCAAGGCGGGGGAATGGAAGTAAACAACAATAAAAGAAGACGGGGGTGGGGAAGATGCTGACAGTGATGAGCTTTAATATTGCATCAGGCAAACGAATCGATGGGAAGCTGGATCTTGAACTAACGGCCCGGACAATTGAACGAGGAGAAGTGGATATTGCCGGATTGCAGGAAGTGGACCGGAATTTTTCTTCCCGCAGCCGTTTTTGGGACCAGGCCAAATGGTTGTCTAACCGGCTCGGCATGCACATGGCGTATGGGCCAAATTTAATCGACAGGGGAGCTGGGGGGGCGCGGCCGAAGCGTGAATACGGCAACGCCATCTTGAGCCGTTACCCAATCGTGTCGTTTCGCAACCATGATCTGAGCGCCGTCGAAGTCCATCCGGCAAAATTCGAGCCGCGGGGAATGCTCGAAGCGGTTATCGAACTGGCAGGGCAACGGTTTTCTTTCTATAATACGCATCTATCGCTCATTGACAAGGAAGTGGACCGCAATTTGACGGAAATCATCGCCATCACAAGCGATAACCCGCTGCCCCAAGTGCTGGTGGGGGATTTCAATGCTGCGCCTTCTACGAAGCACATCCAGCGATTCTCCAAACATTTTTATAACGCATTCGGTTCGGGACCTTATCCCGATACGTATAAAAAGCAGGGCGACCACGGCCAGAAAATCGATTATATTTTCCATGATGCCCATTTTCAAGCGACAGAAGCATGGATCCTCGAAAGTGAGGCATCGGACCACGTTCCAATTGTGGCAAAAATCAGAAATTTACAAAACTCTAACAATTTTTAACCTGTTTTTAACTTATAAAAAGCATCATTCTTGCTATAATGAAGGGGACAATTGCAGCTGCCACTGATTCGTTTCAACCAGAAAAGGAGATGGTCTCATGCACGGCGATGCCAGCAGGACACCAACAGTGAAAGTGATGTCGTTCAATATTGCCCATGGAATGGGAATGGATGGCGAAGTGGATTTAGAAAGAACCGCACAGGTGATCGAAGCGTCTGGAGCCACCATTGTGGCGCTTCAGGAAGTCGACCGTTATTTTTCAGCCCGCAGTTTTTATATGGATCAGGTCGAATGGCTTTCCGAACGGCTCGGAATGTACGCCGCATATGGCGCCAATCTGAACCAGGCGCCGGATGACCCGGAACGCCCGAACCGCCAGTACGGCAATGCCACATTAAGCCTTTATCCAATCAAATACGCAGAAAACCATTTTTTGACGCAAGTCGTTACTGATATCTACAATAATGAGCAGCGAGGCGTTCTCGAGACAGTTATTGAAGTCGGGGGCACATACCTCAAAGTGCTAAATACCCATTTAGCATTGAAAGATGAAGAGCTTGAAATGAGCGTTGCGGAAATACTGGAGATTGCCGGCAAAAGCCATTTCCCGAAAATCATCGCGGGCGATTTCAATGCACCGCCGACACATCGCCACTTGGCCCATCTCCATCACACCATGACGGATGTCTTCTTGAAAACGAAGCGCGGCGACGCCTATACGTATCCGTCTCCTTATGAAAATCACGAAACCGGTGAATCGTTCAAGCCGATGACACGCATCGATTACATTTTTGCTGACCGCGGTTTTGACGTACGGGATGCAGAAAAAATCGAAACGGCTGTATCGGATCATTTGCCGATTACCGCAGAGCTCGTCTGGACGCAAAAACAGGATTTGGGCGCAATCATCGTGCCTGCAGTCCAGCCATCCTAAAAAATTCAACTCCAAAAGCCGCCGGCAATGTTTGCCGGCGGCTTTGTTATGCATTGATCCATAATCAAGCAAAGCTTTTTTGAGTGGCTGTCTTGGAGCGGCGCGCGAGTTTGACGAGCAGGTAGACAAGCGGCGTATCCGCTGCTGCGACGACCCATTTGAATACATACTGCGTCAAAATCATGGCGGCCAATGCCGACAACGGCATCGTCCCGTAAAAAGCGATGGTGATGAAAATCGTCGTATCCACCAATTGGCTGGCCATCGTCGAGGCATTATTGCGCAGCCACAATTTCGATTCGCCATTACGTGCTTTTAATTTATGGAAAATCGTGACGTCCAAGTTTTGGCTAATGAAATACGATACTAAGCTTGCGAGCGTCACCCGAAAACCGGCGGAGAAAATCGACTCGAACGCTGCCTGGTCCGCAAAAAACGGTGCCGATGGCAAATGGATGGCCGCAAAGATGAACGCCAGGGCCGCGAGTTGTGTGATAAACCCGGCCATGACCGTTTGGCGGGCGGCTTCTTTGCCGTACACTTCCGCGATCGTGTCGGTGATCGGGAACGTGAAGACGTAGACGATGACCGCAGCCGGCAGCACGGCCCATTCGCTGATGGAAAATAACTTTACGGCCAAAATATTCGACAGGATGAGCAGGCCGACAAAAGCGCCGTTTAAATAAAGTAGCATTGGCGGTTCTCCTTATCGGTTGGTGATCGTTTCGGGATTCATGTCGTGGTTCATCATCCGGTACGTCGCCATTTCCTCGTATTTCGTGCCAGGCTTGCCATAGTTCGTATACGGGTCGATCGACAAGCCGCCGCGCGGGGTGAACTTGCCCCATACTTCGATATAGCGCGGGTCAAGCAGCTCGATCAAGTCGTTCATGATGATGTTGACGACGTCTTCATGGAAATCGCCGTGGTTGCGGAAGCTGAACAAATAAAGCTTCAAGGCTTTGCTTTCGACGAGCTTTTTGTCTGGGATGAAGCTCAAGTAGATCGTCGCGAAATCCGGCTGGCCGGTTTGCGGGCACAGCGACGTGAATTCCGGGCAATTGAATTTGACGAAGTAATCGCGCGTGTGGAGATTGTCGATCGCTTCTAGAATGCCGGGGTCGTATTCAAATTTGTAGCGTGTGTTCTGGTTGCCGAGCAAAGACAAATGCTCGAGTGTTTCTTCGTTTCTTCCTGCCATGTGTGTGGCCTCCTTATAATGGGCCGGCGGGGGAGAGCTATAAAAAATCGGACAACAGAAAAGCCGAATCGCATGTGGATTCGGCTTGATTTCAAAATCCATAGTTTTTTATAGAGGGTGGAATGCTATGAACCTCTCCCGTTGCCGGGTTATTTAATTTCCTGCCTTATCGTATAAGATGAGGGCGGTTCTGTCAATTGTTGGTTTGTTAGGGATTAGCATTTTCAAGTTGCGGGTCATACATTTAACTATATGAAGGAGTGAGTAGAAAAGCTTCCGCTTTTCGACTTCGTTTCAGGGGGGCTGCTTTCCGAGGGGCGAGTGTTGAGCCAATGTACGGCAAAGAGCACCGTACATTTGTCTCGCCAGCCCGCGCGGTCCCTCAGGAGTCAGCCCCCCTTCCACTCCGTCTCCAGTTTTAGAGGGGAAGAAAACTACTTCTGTCCACTCATCAGAAAATGAGAAAATGGGTCACATTTTATAGTTCATATCGTTTGGATCAAGGAGAGTGTGTTTTTGTCCTCGTCTTCCAACTAGATATTCGGTTTAAGAACTTATGTATCAGACGCCGCATCTCAGGAAGCGATTTCCCCGCTAGCCGGCAACTTTATATAGAAGCAGATCGATTTAAACACTCAACATACAACGACATATCTAAGCTGCCCAGCGCCAAGGGTGAGCCGACGCAATAAGACAGGTGTTCTTCCTGGCTTATTGCAAGAGGCCAACCCAAAGCAGGGCGGCGACTACCAACATGAAGCTCAACTTAATGAACAGGAATGATTCCACAAGCAAACCCTCACTATCTTCTTTTCCAGAAATAAAAAAAGCTAGAGACAGAATCTCTAGCTTTTAACTATTAATGGAACGGACAACCTGATTGTACAGTCGTATTCTTCTGTTCGTGATAGAACACATTGTCCGGGCGGTTTTTCAGTTTTTGGACGTCTTTTAAGATTAAGCGGCTTTTTGGCATAGTTGGCATGCGGGACATGTCGTAGGACAAGTCTTGTTCAGGCACGCTGTATTTCAAGTTCTCCGCAAAGTATTTGAAGATGGATTGCATATACATGACCGTCATCCATTCACCTGCACAGCGGTGTCCGGTATGGTGGTCACCGCCGCCTTGCGGAATGAAAGAAAACGGGCTGCCGTCCCATGTGCTGAAACGTTCCGGGATGAATTCATCGGCGTTGTCCCAGGAATCCGGGTGATGGTTCGTGCCGTAAAGGTCCAGAATGACGCGCATGTCTTTTTTGAAGTGGACGCCGTTCCAGTTGAAATCTTTTTTGGAGATTGCTGCCATGACGGGTGCGAACGGGTAATAACGGCGCACTTCCTGGGCGAAATTGTGGCTGTAATTGTTTTCGTCTGCCTGGAGTTTGCCGCGCGTGACTGGATTTTCGTGCATCGCCATGACGCCGAAGACGATAAAGTATGCCGTGGCGATCATCGGGCGGTAGGCGTTATTCAAGTCGACAGCTGCCGTCTCGAGGTCGAGCAGCTTGCCGTTCGGTGTCCGGTGATGGGCGACGATGTACGCTGCGGTATAAGCTGGCGGGTTGTATTCGCCTTTACGGATTTGCTTGATGATTTTTTTCAGCCAGTCTTCGTGCGCATTGCGCGCTTTCATGCCTTCAAGGTAGCGTCCTTCAGTAAGGCCGAATGAATCGACCATCGTCACGAGCTCCCATGTGCGCTGCTTGACTTCGCTTTCTTTCATCGGCAAGCCGGCCCAATGGATCATGGAGCGCGTGAAGATTTCTTCGATTTCATCCAATAGGACGACTTCGTCCATCTGCTCCCATTGTTCGGCCTTGGCATCGAGTTCTTGGATCATCATGCGTTTGGCGTCTTCCAACCGTTCAGGTGTCATCATCGACAGGAACATGCGCTTTTGCTGGTGATGGTCCTCGCCGTCGCGGCCATGGACCGCACCTCGCCCGAATAGCGTTTGCTCAAGCGGAAGCGGCGCTGCGCCGCTTCGTTTGAAATAATCGTTATTGTAGAACAGTTCAGCCGCTTCTTCGCCGGCCATGCATACTACCTTTTTCCCGAGCAGGCGGGTTTCAAAAATATCCGAACCCAGCTCTTTGCGGCGGCCAGGCAGGAAATCAAATCCTTCTCCGAGAAGGGAGAGGGTATTGTCTAATTCTTTTGCTTTCGGGATCGGGTGCTTCACTTTCATGTAACGTCAGCTCCTTCAGTATGTTCAATGCAGGTGATTCACCTGTTAAGTTGAAAAGTCATTGTAGGGAACCATACCCTTCAGGCGCCGCGGTAAACGCTTCCCAAATTTCGAGCTGGCGGATATCAAAAAGCTGGAGTAGGCGTTTTTTCATGGTACACTTAAAGCAAAAGATAGGCTGAAAGGAGCGGCAAGGATGACAAATGGATTCGGCGGCTTATCCCGCCAGGCACTCGAATGGGTCGAATCGAAATGGCCAGGAGCTGCGTTGGAAGAAGCTGTTCCGTTAGAAGGTGGGACTTCTTCACTGCTTTATGAAATTCGCGCAAGTAAAGATGGAGAGCAAAAGAGCGTCGTGTTGCGCCTTCACCATAAAGGGGAGTGGCTCGACCAGGAACCGGACTTGGCGAAGCATGAAGCGATGAGCCTGGAGCTTGCAGAAAAAGCGGGCATTCCCGCGCCGCGCATTATGGCGTTTGACGAAAGCGGCGAAGCGTGCGGCATGCCGGCCGTGTTGATGACAAAAGTTCCGGGGGCGGTCATCTTGCCCCCTGCATATGATGCAGCGTGGCTTGACGGGCTTGCTGGGACGCTAGCTGAGATCCATCGCCACAAAGCAGAAGGCTTTCCTTATGAATATTTTGCCTATAACGATGCGAGGCGCCTCGAGCGGCCGAAATGGTCGCGTGTGGAAGGCGATTGGATGCGCGCGTTCTATATTGTAGCCGCGGGTGGGCCGCCAGTGGAGTATTGCTTGATCCACCGCGATTATCACCCGGGAAATATTCTATGGGAAGAGGGGCGTGTGAGCGCGGTCGTTGATTGGGTCAATACGTGCCGCGGGCCGGCGGGAGTTGATGTCGGGCATTGCCGCGTCAATTTGGCACAGCTTTA
The DNA here is from genome assembly GCF_041320495.1 of Planococcus sp. SSTMD024. Classification (NCBI taxonomy): domain Bacteria; kingdom Bacillati; phylum Bacillota; class Bacilli; order Caryophanales; family Caryophanaceae; genus Planococcus; species Planococcus sp. SSTMD024. The sequence continues at coordinate 111,460 of NZ_JBGGNS010000020.1, forward strand.
CGGCACCCGGGTCGCCAACGAATTTTTGGATGCTTACGAACGCCATGCCGGCGAGTCGTTTGCTTACGATCCATACTGGGACTTGCTGTCGCTGATCGATACTTTGGACGGCAGCCCGGCGGTTTATCCTGGATGGAAGACATTCGGCCTGACCGGCCTGTCCGACGAATTGGTCCGTTACCGTTTGGATGAGTATTTGATGAGCTTAATGGACCGCTTCGATGATTTCTGAGCTGCGCCCTGAGGTTTGATTTCTCCGAGAAAGGCAATATATATAGCACAAGCGAGTATTTGGAGGAGGAGTCATAATGACGGACGAACAGCAAAAGAACTTGAAGCAAGAACTCGAAGCGCAATTGAAATCGCTCGAGGAACGGATGGAACATACCGAGGAATTCGAAACCAGCGAACTATCCAATTACGATAATCACCCAGGCGATAACGCCACTGATTTGTATGATCAGGAACGCGGAATGGCGATGGAGCAATTCAAGGAAGAAGAGCATGAAGACGTGCTCGCTGCGCTGAAAGCCATTGAAGAGGGAACTTACGGCAAGTGCGCAGTGTGCGGAAAAGACATTCCGTACGAACGGCTGGAAGCCATGCCGACCGCGCTGACTTGCATCGATCACGCCGACCATAGCTTGGACCTTGAAAGCCGGCCTTCAGAGGAAGACGTTCTTGGATCATCGACTGACCGCCCGGCAAGATCGGACGACGGCAGGATCCGCGATTATGAAAACAGCTTTGAAGATGTGGAGAATTTCGGTTCTTCAGACGGCCCTCAAGACCAGCCGGGCGAAGATCAGGAAGATTTCTACAAAGACGACGAAGCAGAAGAAGATGAACAATTTAAATAATCTGGTCCCGGCGCTCGCCGGGGCTTTTTTTAATACATATGGATGGAGGAGGCAACGGAATGGACAGCTTGCGTAAACAATTCCTGGCATTGGAGAACAGCCATTTGGCACCGGTGGTCAGGGAATCGAACTGGAACATGTCCGGCATACTGGATGACGAGTTTTTTGAATTCGGCATGTCCGGCGGGGTGTGCCAACGTTCCGATTTTAACGGGGACTATGATTTGCAAGAAGACGACTATCACATTTTTCGCTTTGAAGCGAAAGTGCTCGGCCCGGAGTCGGTTCTGACGGTGTATGTATTGGAAAACCGGACGACAGGGGTGTGGACCCATCGCAGTTCGGTCTGGAAAAAACGCCAGGACGGCTGGAAGCTGTTCTTCCACCAAGGAACGAAGACAGATGGTTTCAAGAAATGGGAATAGGGAACATGAAATACAGGCATTAGTTTAAAGGAGGATCATCTATGGAGCATGCGATTGTGTTATTCGATGGAGATTGCAATTTTTGCGATTCCAGTGTGCAGTTCATCATCAATCATGACCCGGCAGGTTATTTTCAATTCGCTTCCCTGCAAAGCGAGATTGGACAGGAGCTTTCCAAAAAGCACAATATTCCGGACGATGTCGACAGCCTTGTGTTGATCGAAGGCGGCGAAGCGTACGTCAAATCGGAAGGCGCGCTCAAGATTTCACACCATTTGACGGGCCTTTGGAAATTGGCGTATCATCTTCAGCCATTTCCGCGCGTACTGCGCGACGGGGCATATGATGTCATCGCCAAAAACCGTTATAAAGTATTCGGCAAGCTCGACAGCTGCATGCTGCCGCCTCCGCATATCCGCAAGCGGTTTTTGGATCAATATTAAAGACGTCAAAGGGCAGTTCCAGAAAACCTGGAACTGCCCTTTTTATATGGAGAAATTCTTTCGTACCATGATTAAAGGAAGTTGGAAAAGCGCCAATAATGGGCAGCGATCGGGTCGGCCATCCAGGCGAGCCCTTCGCTTTCGGTCTGGTGGATCGGCTGCCATGTTCCATTATCCCCGAGCTTCAAGTAGATCTCATGATTCGGCGATTGATCATGGACGCCGATGAAATCATATACGCCGTTGCGGTAAAAGGTCGCGGATACTTCGTAATCGATGTTCGGTGAAGTCGTCAACGGATTCCCGACGCTGTGGGTGAGCAGGATCCCGGTTTTTTGGGCCGTCTCTTCCGATATTTTGGCGTCGATGCCTTCACTCGAAGCCACATCCGCTTTACGGAACTTGCGCCGCCAATTATAGGCGATGCTGGTGCCGATATCTTTGTCAAAGTCGAATGTGCCCTGTTCTTCCGTGAGGTCGACGATGCAATTGGTGAGTGACCGGTAATGTTTTGATTCCGGGTCGAATGTCCGGTTGTCCCCTTGGAAGTAAGGGTTCGGAGAGGTCAGATTAGGGTTTTTCAACACATCATCCGGCAAAAAGGTCAGGTAGCGCAAATGCCATTTCAGTTCCGGCGCCTTTCCCTGGCCGTTTTCGAGTAATTGATTGAGCGGCGCGATCTTTTTCGACAGCCAGAACTTTTCAACCGCGGCTTGCTCTGGTGATGAGCCGATATTTAATGCCCCGAATATATTGGCTGCGAGTGATTTGATTTTTCGTAATGGGCTTTCGGTCCGTTCGACAGGGCGTTTCGCGCGTATCCAATAAATTACTTCGCGATCTTGTGGCACATCCCGGTCGGTGAATTGGGTATTTCCAAGCTTTGCGACTTGCTCGCCGTCGCGGTAGATTACGTATTCATCGATGCCGTCGATCGCTCCCCACGCAAGTGACACCCGCTTGTGAGAAACGATAGTCGAGAGGACAATCTGTTCGAGTTGATTGATGCTCTCGGGATCGCGCTTTTCGGTGCCGGTCAACAGTTTCAAGGCGGACACCCAGCTGCCTTGTGCGGTTTGGCGTTCTATGGTGTAACAGAACAATTCGCCAGGGCTCAGGCCTTCATCGCGAAATGACGCCTGAGTGCCTGTATAGACGATTTCTCCGTCTTTTTTTATTCGTGAAACTTCATCCGTCGGGGTCCAAGTGAAGGAAATCATGCTATCGGTTTGTTCCAGTAATTCAATGTCCCATTCTTTGTTCATTGAGGAGCCTCCTTTTCGCTTGTGATATGGTATACCCGATATTTGGAAATCATGAACATATTAAAAAAACTGGTTTTGTTACACAATTTAAATATTTCAGATAATAAAGAGCGTTATAATGTAGGTAGATAAAAGAACGAGTGGAATTTCCGGGTCGAAAATAAGTTGAGAAGGGGAGATGGGTGAATGGTGAGGGGAAATCTGGAAAAGATAAGGGATTTCAATGATTTCGACGAAGCGGCTTCTTATATTCTCCAAATTCTCAGCAAGCAAGCAGGCATGAACAGTTTTTATATTTCTAAACAAGAGGGCGGCGCCCAAAAAATCGTCAAGGTACATAACACGAAGCATCATTTGATTGAAGAAGGGGAAGCACCCCCGCTGCCATGCATGCTGTCGGCTTTGAGCATCGAGCATGGGGCGGAGACCTTGATCATCGAACGGATTGGGGAACACGAATTGACGCGTTCTTTGGGGATTGCCGATGGATTCGAAACAGGTTGTTTTATCGGCGTGCCGATTTTTTATGAAGACGGGTCAAGCTATGGCACGGTTTGCGGGCTTGACGATGGCCCGTGCGAGCTGCCGGCGGACTTGCCGTTCATCTTTGAAACGCTTGCCACGTTATTTACTTATGTCCTAGAGCTTGAACGGGCGTACGGAGAGATTGAATCGCTGGCAGCGCCAATGGTCCCGATTGTCGGAAGGGTGGCCATCCTGCCGATCATCGGCGAAGTCAGGGCATCGAGGGCACAGGCGATCATCGATCATGTCATGCACGGGTGTGCAGAAAAAGGCATCGAAGTGCTGGTAATCGATGTGTCGGGTGTGTCGCAGATCAATTCAGAAGTGGGCGAGTATTTACTGAAGCTTGTGAGGGTCTTGGGCTTGATCGGCGTGCAGCCGGTCGTAACAGGCATCCAGCCTTATATGGCGCTGAAAGTCCCTCATTTTGCCGAGGCATTGAAAGGGACGATGATCGAAGCGAATCTCGAGACAGCCCTCAAGCGGCTCGGTTTCAGCTTCGAAAAAAATTGAACGCATTGATTTGTCGAGTCGGCTTATCTCGCATCCGTTCAAAAAGGCCATTTCCTTTAAAACAGGAAATGGCCTTTTGTTAATCTTCTTTATCGAAAAAAACGTGCTTGAGCTCCCAGGTATCGCTGATTTCAAGCAACCCGAATGAGTATTGCGGCTCGCGGCGTTTATCGGTCGGCGAGCCGGGATTGAACAAAACCAGCCCGCCCGTTTCACGCATGAGTGGCTGATGTGAATGGCCAAAAACGATGATGTCGACATTTTCGCCTTCAAAACTATCAAGAGCCCGCTGTTCGGTCGTCTTGCGGATGCCATCTCCGTGGACGACGCCGATTTTCAAATCGCCGAACGTGAAAATCTTTTTTCGCCCGAAACGGTCGACGATGTCCCAAGGGTCGACATTGCCTGCCACACCATCCGTTTCAGCATAAGCTGATAGTTCGTGGTAGACATCGAGTACTTGCCAATCACCGGCATGAATGATGAAATCGGCACCGTCGCAAGCATCGACAAGCGGCTGAGGGAGTTTTTTCGCCCGGTTCGGGATATGCGTATCAGATACGATGACTATTTTCTTCATCAAATCGCCTCCAGGATCATTTTGTTCCACTTTACCAAACTCTCGGGCTTACGTCTAAAAGCGGCAGAGGTTAAGGGAATTGAAAAAGGGGAAGACAAGATAGAAAGAACAAACTGGAGGGATCGTTATGGGCATTGACATGAAAAAGTTTATCGCATCAGGCGCGGCACTTGGCACAGGGTTGGTCTTGTTAAAGGCGTATAATGGGAAAAAGCGCAATGTGTGGGTATACGAAGACAGCGATATGCACAATAGCTACGAAATCGACCATGAGGAAAGCGTTAACGCTCCATACGACCATGCGGAACAAGGGCTGACCCAATTGGATTCGGCGTACCGTTCGGAATGGCAGGCGAACGCATTCCCGCAAACGAAAAAACAATTGGAAGACTTGGAATCATGAGTGGGCGCATGACGAAGAATCAGCGGAAACGAACCGCTGAAGGAGGCAAATGCGATGGGTGAACGGAAAGTCATTTGTTATATCGCGCAAAGTTTGGACGGTTATATCGCCGATAAAGAAGAGACTTTAGATTGGCTGTTGAATGTGGAAATGGATGGAGACGCCGGGTATGGGCGATTCATCGAAACGGTCGACACCATTCTTTTGGGCAGGCGCACCTATGACTGGGTGATTGACCACGAAAGCGGGGAATTCCCTTATGCCGATCAGCGTTCCTATGTATTCACAAGCCATCCAAAAGAAGATGAAGGCAAAATTACCTTTACATCGGAAGAGCCGGCAAGAGTCGTGAAAAAACTCAAGCAGCAACCCGGGGGCACGATTTGGCCAGTCGGCGGCAGCTTGCTGCTGGAGAGTTTGCTGCAAGAAGACCTGGTGGATGAATTCATCATTTCCATCGCGCCAGTGACGCTTGGAGACGGCATCCCTTTATTTCAAAAAGCGCAGCGCCGGCTCGATTTCACTTTGGAGAAAATAGAGAAAGACGGGCAAATCGCGCAATTGCATTACACGAGACGAAGAAATTGAATCCATGAGGTTTTGGAGAAGGCGGGCAAATAGCTCGCCTTTTTCAATTCCCCGGAAATGGAAGCGAGCTTTCTAGGTCTAAAGGAACTGCTGGACATAGAAAGGCCTATCGAGTTGATAGAAAAATTCGAAAACAAAGTAACTCCGTCATGTTGTTTTTGATATTTGCCAAAGATATACTTTAAAAAGGAATCAATTGTCGATTCTTGTCAAAAAGGAAAAGGAGAGGAAACATGAAAACAATTAAAGTGCTCTTATTCAGTTTAGCAACCATTTTCTTTCTCGCGTTTTCACATTCAGCAGTTTCCGCTCATGCGCCGGATCTACACGAAGGCGTCTCCGGAAGCGAAGTGACAGAGCTTCAAGTAAAACTTCAAAAGCTTGGTTATTTCCAAGTGGCACCGACGGGTTACTACGGTTCGATCACGAAAGATGCCGTGGTCCAGTTCCAACGTGATTTTGGCGTCAAAGCGACCGGCTTTACGGGGCCGATGACACGCGAGAAGATGAAACAAGTCGATATGATGGCACGCACCGTCCACGGTGAAGCCCGCGGCGAAATATTCGAAGGAAAAGTCGCGGTAGCGGCAGTCATTATGAACCGTGTGCAATCCCGTGCGTTTCCGAGCAGTACATATGGCGTCATTTTCCAGCGCAACGCCTTTACAGCAGTGAATGACGGGCAGTATTGGCTGACGCCAAACGCTTCCGCTTACCGCGCTGTGCGGGAAGCGGCGAAAGGCTGGGATCCATCTTCCGGCGCGACATATTATTACAACCCGGTCACGGCAACTGACCAGTGGATCTTTACTCGTTCGACCATCAAGAAAATCGGCAAGCATGTCTTTGCCAGATAATAAGAAAAGCCTCCGGAAATTCCGGAGGCTTTTGCGTTTCGTTTCAGCCGGACGCTTTCCGCGGGCACGGCCTCAGCCGCTTCGTCGCTAACGCTCCTGCAGGGTCTTCGGCTCGTGTCGCTCCTTCGCTTCGCTCCGTCACTGCTCCCGCAGGAGTCGCCGGCTTCCACTTCACTAGTGATAAAAGGATACTTATTTAAAATGACTATAATATTTGGTTATTTTGAATGTAAAATAGAATTTGAATTCTCGTGACAAGAAAGTTGTCATTTGTTTTATATCTCAGAAAAAAGCCTCCGGAAAAATTCCGGAGGCTTTTTTTATCCTTTGACCGCGCCGGCTGTGATGCCTGCGACGAAGTAGCGCTGCAGGAAGACGTAGGCGATAACCATCGGTGCTGAGGCAATGATGACGCCTGTGAACAGCATCGGATAATTGGTGGAATATTGCCCTTGAAACTCAAGCAGTGCGAGCGGCAAGGTTTTGTAAGCATTGTCCGTGATGAACAGCAGCGGGTACAAAAGGTCATTCCAGTGCATGACGAACAGGAAAATCGCTGTCGCCGAGAGGGAAGGCAAGGATAATGGAATCGCCACTTTCGTGAACATCTTCCAATTGCCGGCCCCGTCAATCGTGGACGCTTCAAACAACTCCTTCGGCAAAGTTTTCATAAAGCCGGTCAGGATGAAGACAGCAATCGGCAAAGTCGAGGAAATATTGACGAGAATGAGCCCAAGAAGGCTATTCGTCAGCCCCAGATCCAGCATGAGTGAATACAGCGGCACCATGATGACTTGTGCCGGCACCATCATGCCGAGCGTGAACACGGCGAACAGCACATTCCCGATCCAATTATTCATGCGCGTAATGCCGAATGCCACCATCGCAGCGAGCAGCAGGGTGAACGAGACGGAAAACAAGGTAACGATGGTGCTGTTAAGAAAATAGCCCGCCATCGTTTGTTCCTGGAAAATCGCAACGTAATTGTCGAATTTAAAGCCCCCATCCGGCAAGCCGAGCGGGTCGCGGAATGTTTCCTGAAGTGTTTTTACGGACGTCAACAGGACGACCACTAACGGAATCAGGATCAGCAGCGCGTAGATGAGCAGTGAGAACTTTCTGAACAGCAAAGTTGCCGCCCCCTTTCTAGTAAGATACGCGATCTGAGCGCAACGCCTTGAATTGCAAATAAGTGATCAACGCGATGATGACCATGAAAATGATGGAAATCGCGGAAGCGTAACCGAATTGATAACTCTTGAACGCAACTTCGTAAATATACGTCGCGATGATTTCAGTGGAGTTATTCGGCCCGCCGCCGGTCATCGCGAACACCAAATCGAAGGCTTTGAACGACTGGATCGTCGTATAGGCGACAACGATGGTGGCGGAAGGTGCAAGAAGCGGCCAAGTGACGCTTTTGAACGTCTGCCACTTGCTGGCGCCTTCGATTTTTGCCACTTCGTACAGTTCCTCTGGAATGGCCTGGAGCCCAGCGACGAAGATGATCAACATCTGGCCGGCATGGAACCACACTTGGGTGATGGCCAGCGAGTAAATGGCGATATTGGCGTTGCCGAGCCAGTTCTGCGCCAGGAAGTCCAGTCCGAGCAGGCCGAGAATTTGATTCAGGATGCCCATCGACGGGTCGTAGATGAACGCCCAGATAAAGGCGACCGATACCGAAGAAAGAATGGTCGGGAAAAAGTAAAGTGCCCGCAAAAACACATTCGTCTTCGTGTTCTTGATGACGATTAGCGCGAAAGCAAGCGCGACAAGCGTCTGGAACACGACGACCGTCAGCATGAACTTCAAGTTATTGCCGATTGTTTTCTGGAAAATCGAATCCCCGGTGAATGCGCGGGTGTAATTGTCGATGCCGACAAACTGGAAGGCAGTGCTTAAGCCGTCCCAGTCGGTAAACGAATAGAACAGGGCGCTGATGGTTGGATACAGAAAGAACAAGCTGTAAAGGACTAGCCCCGGAAGAAAGAACAAGTAGATGGATTTGGAGATTCTCATGGACTTGTTAATTCCTGTTTTCTTCTACGATTTGCTGGGCTGCTTCAGCCGCCGCCATTGGATCTTCGCCCCCAAGAACGTTTTCGATTGAACTGAGGACCGCATCTTCAATTTGGGCGTTGGTGATCAAAAAGCGTGGCTGGAATCGCGTATTGCGCTCGTCGATCCAATACGAGGTGTTCTGGAGTGCTTCAGACTCGTATTCGACATCGTTGACAGTCAAGTGCTGCCCGGTTTCATTGGCGTATTTGGAAGCCACTTCCGGCTGGCTCAAATACTCGATGAACGCTTTGGCCTGGTCTTTTTTCTCGGAATTGCTATTGACGGCAAGCATGAACGTCGCCGTATTGATGCCTTCATAAGTGGCTTCGCTTTCTTCCACTGTAATCGGCGCGAGCAAATCGAGCTCAAGGTCCGGGTTTAAGTCGAGCAGGGAATTCATGTGGTAAGAACCGGTCGCAAGCATGGCCGCTTCCTCATTCGCTACCATCGCCATGGCGGAATCCTGGTTGGTGCCGAGTGCATCGTCCTGGATATAGCCTTTATCGGCGAGAAGTTTAAAGTCTTCAAGCGTCTTGACCCACCATTCATTGGTCAAGGATTCGTCGCCGTTCTGAAGTTTTTCGAAAATGTCTTCATCCGGCGCATTATTCATCATCATGCTGTTCATGAATTGGTTCGGCCCGATATCAGCGCCGGGGAAAGCGATCGGCGTGATGTCGTTTTCGAGCAAAGTATCGGCCATTTCCTGGAATTCCGTCCAGCTTTTTGGCACTTCGAGGCCGAGTTCGTCAAACATGCCTTTGTTATAGACCGGCATATTGAACACCAGCTGATATGGGAGGGCATATTGCGTACCGTCTTTCTGGCCGACAGCGATCAGGTTTTCGTCAAAATTCGAGACGAAGTCTTCTCCGCTCAAGTCTTCAAAAAAACCGGCACTTTCGATCGATTCAAATTGGGCGCCAGGGAAAGACGTGAAGACGTCTCCTGTCGAACCTTCCTGCAGCATGCGCTGTGCCGTCGCTTGGTACTGGTCGGATGGATAGATGTTCTGTTCGACGCGAATGTCAGGGTTCGCTTCTTCGAAATCGGCAATGATTTCGTCGAGCACCGCTTTGTCTTCTCCGCGCCAGTGCATGAAGCTGATCTGTGTCGCATCGCCGCTCTCAGAGGAAGATTCACCGCCTCCGCTTTCGCCTGCACAAGCGCCGAGTATAAGCCCGAGTCCTACTGTTCCTGTTGCCAGCCAAAGTCTGTTTTTCATTTCCAGATACCCCCTTCATGTTTAGAAACGTTCTTCTACTATATTTATAACCCAAATCTCCTTATAAATACAGAATTATCTAAATTAAGCGTTTGCTTTCAGTTGACAGACGGCCCCGAATTCCATAAGATGGTCACAAGCTTTTAATTGCGCGGCAACCATACAGGACTGCGGAAACAAAGCCCCACATTAAAAATCGTTGAATAAGAAAAGTAGCGCATGGATAGCTTCTGACAGAGAGCCGGGGACAGCTGGAAACCGGTGTGGCACATGTGTGAATGGACTTATGAGTGGCCATCTGAAAAGAAGGCCCGTCTGCCCCGCGTTATTGGGGTTCAAGTGGAAGCTGAGAGCTTCAAGATGAGGTGGCACCGCGGTCGATCCGTCCTCTGTACGAAATGATCTTATTTCGTGCAGGGGGCTTTTTGTATTGAACCGGCGGCGCCCAGAAGAAAGAGGAGTTGAGCCGAGATGAGAAGAGATGTACAGATCAAGAAAGTAGAAGGAGATAGCTTGACGCCGATTATGGTGTTCCATCGCTTGCAAGGGCCATACAAATGCCTGCTGGAGAGCTCACTGAAAACGAGCGCAAGCGGACGGTATTCATTTATTGCGGCGGATCCGTCAAAAGCGTTTATCGGATTGAAGGACCAATTGGAAGTGATTGATTACCGCAGCGGCGAGCGTTCAACAGAACAAGGGCGCCCGCTCGAGCGGATCAAGGAATTGATGCCGACAGACGATCGCGATATTGAAGGCTTGCCGTTTACCGGCGGGGCGATCGGCTATATCGGCTATGATGCCATCGCGGCGTATGAGCCGGTCGAGAGCGCCCGCAAAGACAGCCTGAACATGCCGGACATCCATTTGCAGCTATACGAAACGATCGTCGTGTTCGACCATGTCCGCCATGATGTGACGGTGATCTCATTTGAAGGGCGTGCAGATGAAATTGCAGAGCAGCTTGAACGGGCAGCGGAGAAAGAGCCGGGCGACCAGCCCGAAACACTGGCTTTCCATTCCGCAACGACCGCTGAACGGTTCCGCGAACAAGTTGAACTGGCCAAACAGGAAATCCGTAAAGGGGAAGTGTTCCAGTTGGTCTTGTCGCAGCGGTTGTCTGCGGATTACCAGGGCGATGCGTTCACTTTATATAGAAAACTCCGCAAGCAAAATCCGTCGCCATATCAGTTTTATATCGACTTCGGCGACTACGCCGTCGTCGGCGCTTCGCCCGAAAGCTTATTGACGATCCGCGGCGGGGAGATGGTCACAAACCCTATCGCCGGCACGAGAAAGCGCGGCAAGACGGAAGCGGAAGATACAGCGCTTGAGAACGAATTGCTGGGGGACGAAAAAGAACGCGCAGAGCACCAGATGCTCGTCGACCTCAGCCGCAATGACGTGGGCCGCGTCGCAAAAGTCGGCACCGTCGCAATCCCGAAATACATGGTCATCGAGAAATATCAGCATGTCATGCATATCGTGTCGGAAGTGACCGGAAAACTGGAAGGAACAATGCATCCGCTTGATGCGCTCGTCTCCTGCTTGCCAGCTGGAACAGTTTCAGGTGCCCCGAAAGTGCGTGCGCTGCAGCTCATCCAGCAATTTGAGGAAGAGCGGCGCGGCGTCTACGGCGGCGCTGTCGGGTACCTTGGCTTCAACGGCAATCTCGATGTGGCACTCGCCATCCGGACATTCGTGGTCAAAGACGGCGCTGTTCACGTCCAGGCGGGGGCGGGCATCGTCTTCGATTCCGAACCGCAAGCCGAATACGAGGAAACGCTCCATAAAGCGCGTTCGTTGACGGAGGTGTTCGGATGATTCTCCTGATCGATCACTATGATTCCTTTACTTACAATATCTATCAAGCGATTGCAGCTCTCGGCGAAGAGGTGGAAGTTGTCCGATACGGTCAATTGAGCCTTGACGAGATTCGTGGAAAAACTCCGGATGCGATCATCCTGTCCCCAGGCCCGGGGCATCCGAGAGATGTGCCTGAGTCACTCGAGTTGATCCGTGAGCTCCACCGCGATGTGCCGATCCTCGGCATCTGCCTCGGCCAGCAATTACTTGGAGAAGCTTTCGGGGGACGTGTGACCGAAGCGCCGGTCATTCGCCATGGAAAAGTTTCCGAGCTGTCCCATAGCGAAACGGATTTATTCAACGGCATGAAAGAGCGGGTCCCGGTCATGCGTTATCATTCGCTGGCCATTGAAAAAGACTCCATGCCTGATTGTTTTGACGTACAGGCGGAAGCGCTGGATGACGGCACTGTCATGGCCATCAAGCTTAAAGAGTATCCGGTCTATGGGCTGCAGTTCCATCCTGAATCGATCGGGACGCCGGAAGGCACCGATATGATGGCAAGGTTTGTGGAACTTGCGCGCGAAAGCCGCCTGCATATGCAGCACGCTGATCGTGAATAAAGACATGGATACAACGAAAGCTGCCCGCTGATGCGGGCAGCTTTTTTCTGTTTTAGCCTCTGGCGACAGGCATCGTGCAGCAGCGGAAAGCGCCGCCGGATTTGATGATTTCCGAAAAGTCGGTTTCGATGACGCGGAAGCCGTGATCGCGCAGCTGTTTATTGACCTTGGTGTTTTGCGGTTGGCTGAAGACTCGTCTGCCGCCAATCGACAGCACATTCGTGCCGAGCTTGAATTGTTCGTCCTTTTCGACGGGAATGAGTGTATAGCGCTCCCCCAGCATTTCAATCGTCGCTTGTTCCAATGCTTCAGGGAAAATCAGCGCTTCGGTCGGCGATAGAATATTGAAGACACAATCAAGATGCAAGTATTTTTCGTTGAGTCGGATCGGGACGACGCGGAAATTTGGCATATGCCGCTGCAATTCTTCAATTGCTTGTTCAGAAGTGCGGCTGCTGATGCCGATAAATACCGTATCCTGATCGACCAGGACGTCGCCGCCCTCGATGCGGTGTCCGAGTAAATGCTTGAAGCGGACACCTTTTTCAGCGAGCCAGTTTTGCAGCACCTGTTCTTCTCCTTGTCGGACATCCGCGGCCATTTCACTTATGAAGACCGTGTCGCCAATCGTGAAGCCGATGTCGCGCGTAAACACTTGCTCCGGATATTCTTCAGAGGCTTCCAGAAAAGCGGTATCGACGCCTTCTGCAGCCAACGCCTCGACAAAGGCGGCATGCTGGCGCAAAGCTTCCGTAACGTCAATGTTCTCATCTTTGTATCGTTTCTGTACATCGTTGATAACATCTTTAATTTCCATAAAATGCGGCGGACATAAAAGCACGTGGCGCAATGTGTCGTATTCGCTGCGGCAATCGGCCGCGGGGACTGGCTTGGCGTGTGTGGACATAGTGAGTTCCTCCAAAGAGCATGATTTTACAGTACTATTCCTTTTTCGGAGTCTCATAAAACCTGGAAAAAAGTTTATTTGAATCTGGCAGGATGGAGCTCCTAGAAAACTCTTGCTCATGCTTGAATGAAAAGAAAGCAGCTAATAGAAAAAACGGGCGCTCTATCGGGAGCGCCCGTTTTTCTTAGTCGCGATAAAATACTTTATCGACGTTGTATTTCGCTTTTCCTGTATTGATCAGGTAAGTTTCATAAATTTCGCGTTCCATCGGGTCTTCCACAATGGAAACCGCAATGCGATGGACTTCATCGCGATGGTTTTTCAATGGCGAGACATTGTCTTCGAAATGCTTCTTCACACGCTGGCGCAGTTTGCGGGCCTTGCCGACAAACAATAGCTCGCCGCTGTGGTTGAAGAATTGGATGATGCCGCCTTTGTCACGCGGGATTTCATGCAAATCGATAAACCCGTATAGCGGTTTGATGACTGCTTCATCGCCTTGAATTTCCTGTTTGCGCTGAGTGATGGTAATGTCAGCTTTCGGTGCTTGAATATTAATCATGTTATCACGTCCTCTATTATCGTAAAGCTAGTCTACCATAGAAATGCCGTGAACGCCATCCGCCCAAAGCTTACAGGCGGTCGAGTTCCTGGGCGATTTCAGCTTCGCCTTGGAGGATCTCAAAGACTTTGCCGTAGGTGTTTTTACGGTCCACCACTTCAGCAAGTGTACGTGCGACATCGGCACGCGGAATCGAGCGGTTTTCAAAAGACTCGAAATGTGCGGTTGCTTCGATATGGCCAGTTTTCTCCTCATCCGATAATGGGCCGGGACGGACAATCGTATAGTCGAGGCCGCTTTGTTCAAGAAGGTCATCCGCTGTACGCTTGGCTACTAGGTAAGGTTTCATTTCCTCGCCGCCGGCATCCGGATCATCAGACCCGACCGAGCCGAGCTGGACAAATCGTTTGACGCCTTTTTGCTTCGCGTAGTCCGCTGCTTTGACAGAACCCCATAGATCTATGGTCAAGGTTTTGTCAGCCCCTGTTTTCGGGCCTGAGCCTGCTGCGAAAATGACCGCGTCGACATCGTCAAATGCATGGCTGAAGTCTTTTTCCAAGTCGCCAAGGACGATTTTCTTCGCGCCGCGTTTTTCCATTTCTTCGCGTTGCTCTTCTTTTCGGATCATCGCGACCGCGTCGTGGCCTTTTTCGGTTAACTCTTCTACAATATTGCGGCCCACTTGGCCGTTTGCGCCGATAACTAATACGTTCATCAAAATCCACTCCTAATTTTTTATGTCTGTTTGGTGTTTTCCCGTATCCGGTGCACTTAAACGCCAAGCCGTCGTGTGGCGCTATCCAAACGGAAGAATGAAAGCTAAAATAGAGCAATGGAGGTGCAATAATGGAAATCATTAATTACGAAGTGGAAAAATTGCAAGACCCGACCGGCATCCTGACAGGTGAACGCTACGAGTACACAATGGCAATCAAAGTGGACGAGGAAGACGAACTGTACCGCCCGGGCGGACTGGACTTGCGCCTGATCCTGGCGGTGGAAGATGGCAATGCGCGCATAGCCGATTATCATTTTATCGATAATGACAGTGAGAAACCGCTCGACTTTGCGTTGGACGAAGAGGAAGAGCAAGAGATTTTGGCGTTTTGCAAAGAGCGTCTCGCTGAATAGATAACGGCTATAAGACCGAAAAACCCCTACCGATTGCGGTAGGGGTTTTTAAAAATTAAAGTTTCACTTCAACGTCAGCTTCTTCACGCAATTCCTCGACGCGCGCGAAAGTAGCTTCCTGGTCTTTTTGCTCTTGCAATGATTGGCGGATGGTCGGTTCCATCTCTTCAAAAGCCGGTGCTTCTTCTTCCGAGCTTTCCACGAATTGGTCGTAAGCCGCCTGAACTTCTTCGTCCGTCACTTCAGGTGAATCGATTTCTTCTTCCATATAGCTTTCGTAGACGAGCTGTTCACGCAATTGCTCTTCCATTTCTTCCATTGTGAAGCCTGTTTCAGCCAGTGCCTCGTTCATGGCTTCTTCGTCCTCGAAGTTGGCTTTCAATTCTTCCATGCGCTCTTCGACGACGGCATCATCCGCTTCGTGGCCTTTCTCCTTGGCGTCCTGCAATAGAACGGCGTTGCCGATGACGACGGACATCGCTTCATCCTGAATCAATTGAAGGTTTTCTTCAGTTGACGGGTCCTGTCCTTGTGAAGCCAATGTCGATTCGAACTGGCGGGCGACGCTATTATACACTTTCCCTTGGATTTCTTCGCCGTTGACAACTGCTACGACGGCGTCTTCTTCAGGAAGTTCGAGCGCCGATTCAGCGGGAGCAGCTTCTTCGGTTCCTGCTGCTTCTTCCTCGGTTCCTTCTGCTTGTTCAGTCTCAGGAGCCGCTGCTTCTTCGTTTGCGGTGGATTCTTCATTATCAGAACATGCGCCGAGCACTAAAGCGAGGACGAATGGGGCAAAAATAAATGTCATTTTTTTAATCATGTGAAAACTCCTCTTTCGTCAGTCTCGTTAAAGTAAACCACATTTAGGTGAGGGTTTCAAATTGTAGGCCGTGTCCCTTTCAGGAAACGGATTTTTCTGCAATAATAGAGACTATTATTTTTCTTTAACTAGGGTGGATATGCAGGAAATCCAGCTTTAATGGTATCATTATTGATGGCAGTACATATTCATTCGATATTATTAAAAATAGATGACGGAGGCGTACATAATGGCGAATTTGGAGAATATCAAAGCACGCAAAACCTTGGATCAAATCCAGCCTTACTCACCAGGCAAGCCGATTTGGGAAGTGCAGGAAGAACTGGGCCTGGAGCGCGTCATTAAGCTGGCGTCCAATGAAAACCCGCTTGGCCCGTCGAAAAAGGCTGTTGAAGCCATCGAACAAGGCGTACTCGGCTTGAACCGTTACCCGGACGCTGATGCCAGTGATCTGAAAACGGCGATCGCGAAAGAACACGGCGTCGAAAAAAACCAAGTCATCCCGACAAACGGCGCGGACGAATTGATTACGCTCATCTCGGAAGCGTTTCTCGAACAGGGCGATGAAATCGTCGTGCCGGACCCATCGTTCAGCGAATATGATTTCGGCGCGCATATCATGGGAGCGAAAGTCGTGAAAGTTCCGTTTGCACAAGGTTTCGCATTTGATGTGGATGCCATGATTGCGGCAGTGACCGATAAGACAAAAATCATTTACATCTGCTCGCCGAACAACCCGACCGGAACCTATATGAAGAAACAGGATGTCCAAAAATTATTGGACGCTGTCGGAGATATCTTGGTGGTCTTTGACGCCGCGTATAGCCATTACGCGGACGCAGAAGATTATACGGACGGCACCGAATTCATCCGCCAAGGCTACCCGTTGCTGACCTTGAAAACTTTCTCGAAAATCTATGGCATTGCCGGAGTACGCGTTGGATTCGGCATTGCAGCGGATTCGATCATCACCTCAATCCTGAAAGTAAAAGAACCGTTCAACGTCAATACGCTGGCGCAGCTCGCTGCGACGGCGGCAGTGACAGACCACGAACACGTGACGCAATCCCGCGAGGCGAATAGCCACGGACGCGAATACCTATACAATGCGTTTGAAGAACTGGGTCTTCCGTATACGAAGAGCATGGCGAACTTCGTATTGGTCAAACTGGGCAGTGAAGGAGAAGCGCTTTACCAAGACCTGATGAAAAAAGGCGTGATCGTCCGTTACGGCAAAGGCTGGGGCCTTCCGGAATACGTAAGGGTTTCGGTCGGCACCGAGGAAGAAAACGAATTTTTCGTCCAGGCATTGCGTGAATTGATCCAAAAGTAAAGCAGGCGCGTGAAGCTGGCGTCGAAAAACCGAGTACCCGGGAAATTCGGGGCACTCGGTTTTTTTTTAGGCTGTTCCCCTGTTTAATGCAGAGGCGAAGGGGGAAGAGGGGAGGAAAACGAAAATAGAAAAGGATGAACGCTATGATATATGATTGTGCCATTATCGGCGGTGGCCCTGCAGGCTTGAACGCTGCGCTGGTGCTTGGCCGTTCGAGAAAGAATGCCGTGTTGTTTGACGATGACCATGGGCGCAATCTGGTGACCCGCGAAGCGCACGGATTCATTACAAGGGACGGCATTTGCCCCGAAGAATTCAAACAGCTTGGGCGCGAGGAGATCCGCAAATACGGAAGCGTCAAAACGGAAAACGAGCGCGTCGTCAACATCGACCGCATTTCTGAAACCCATTACGAATTGACGACCAAAAGCGGACAGGTTTTTCATAGCATTAAAATCATCATTGCGGCGGGATTGAAAGAAGAGCTGCCGAATGTGCCGGATATCGAGAATTTTTACGGCACGACCCTGTTCAGCTGCCCATATTGCGATGGATGGGAAATGCGCGACCAGCCGCTTGCGGTCATTGCCGATAAAAAAGTATTTACTTTAGCGAAGGAAGTCTACACCTGGAGCCGGGACTTGGCGGTCTTCACGAACGGTGAAGGGCGTCTGGAGGAAGAGGAAAAGCAGAAGCTGCTTGCCAAAGGCATCGAAGTTTATGAAGATCCGATTTCTGGCCTGGAAGGGGAGAACGGAAAGCTGCAAAGTGTCCGGCTGGAAGATGGCACATTGATCGACCGCAGTGCCGGATTCGTCACGCCTTTATGGAGCCATGCGACCAATTTTGCCGAAAAACTTGGCTGCAAACAAAACAATCACGGCGGAATCTTGACAGATGATTACGGGCGGACGAATGTGTGGAATGTCTATGCGGCAGGAGACGCTTCGCTGATTGTCCCGTCCCAGCTCGTCATTGCAGCGGGAGAAGGCAGTGCCGCAGCCATTGGGGTGTGCGGGGATTTGATAAACGAATATTTCGACGAGATGTAGGCTGCGTATCAGTTGCATAGTCGCGCGCAGGTACAGTAGACTTTAGGAAAACAGCCGGGAGGCGAACCGAATGGATCCGAAAAGTTTGCTGTCTTCCATCACTTATGTCGACACGGAACGCTCGATCGTAGCCGGCCAGATGAAAATCATCCACACTGAATACGAAATTCACCTCTACGAAGATAAATTAACCGCTTCGACAAATGAGTTCAATTTGATGCATGTTTGGGATATTTCCTATAAAACTTTCTCCGACGATGCCAACCTATTATATTTGCATACGCATCGCGGCGTCTTGACCTATAAAGTGCCAAAGGACCCTGACCGTTTCGTCAAGACCTTCAAAAAATTGAAAAACGCCAATTATTGAGAAGCCGGAATTTCCGGCTTCTTTTTTTTCGAGTAGAATAACAGAAAAGGGGGAATGGATATGGGAAACGAATACGCAGTCGGATGGGGAACGCTTGCGCTGATCAATGCAGGCCTCGCCCAAGGCAAAAATCGGAGCGGTCTAATGTGGTTCCTGGCATCGCTCCTTCTGGGCCCCATCGCAACATTGGCACTGGTGATACTTGAAAAACTACCGGAAGAAGGGAGCGCGCATGATGATTGAACCAATCAAGCTAGCGGATCGCTTTACCAATTACGTCAATGATCAAGATGTAGACGGAGTGTTGTCCGTGACGGATCATAATGTCGAGTTGATCAGTCCCGGGAAATCTGCTGCAGGCCATGAAACCCTTGCAGAATGGGTGAAAGAATCAGGAATACAGTTGGAGACACTCAATAAATTCGCCAAAGGCAATCGGGTCATCTTCGAACAGCTCGCCAAAAAACAAGGCCAGCCGGGAGAATCCCATATCTTCAATTATTTTGAGATGGACGACAAGAAAATCCATCGCATCGGGCGCTTTGATGAGCTGGATGAAGCCTTCGGGGAAAGTGGATTGAGCGAGAACGATCAAGTGGAGTAAAGGGAAGTTTTGAGTGCAACAATGCGGATATGTACGAAAATTAACCACGATCCTCCCACCGGTTCCAGTTGGAATTTATGGGAGGGTCTTATTTGCCGTGCCTGCATTTATAAATTGTTGCCCTATTCGCCAAGCATCCCGAAATCCTGGTGATTAGGTCAAAAGGATTAAAATTGATTTTTCTAAAAACTCCTATTGATTTTGAAAGGGCTTTCAAATATACTTTGACTAAATCGATTTACTAAACCGGTTTAGTAGAGAGGGATCATGAATGAAAAAAGTAACTATGCAAGATGTCGCGGAAAAATCTGGGGTCTCCAAGAGTACGGTTTCCCAGTATATCAACAATCGTTTTGAGTATATGGCGCCAGCTACCAAAACAAGGATCGAAGAGGCAATCAAAGAATTGGGCTACATCCCGAACTATGTTGCAAAAAGTTTAAAGCAAAAGAAAACCGGCACTATTGGTGTTATCGTAGCCAATATCCTTCACGTCTTCTCGACGGAAATAATCAGGGCCATCGAAGATGAATGCGAGCGCAATGGATTTCATTTGTTCGTCTGCAATGCAGACGACCAACCTGAAAAAGAACGGGCCTATATTGACATGTTGATTGCCAAGCAGGTGGATGGCTTGATCATCTTTCCAACCAATGGGAATCAGGAGTATTATAAGCAACTGAAAAATGCGCAGTTTCCCATCGTCTTTGTCGACCGCTTGATCGATCAGCCTTTGTACCCGACGCTTTTGCTCGACAATGAAAGCGCTTCACGTATAGCGGTTGAAGAATTAAGTAAAAAAGGACATAAAAAAATCGCCTTAGTTTCAACATCGATTGCGAAAAGAGTAACGCCCCGCCTTGAGCGGATCAGCGGATTCAAAAACGCCATGGCAGAAAAGTCATTGGCTGTCGATCCTGAATGGATTGTAGCGGATGAGCGGCAATTGCTGGCGGAACGGTTACAGCAATTATGGGATTCCAACAATCATCCCGAGGCATTTTTTGCAACAAATGATTTAGCGCTGATTGAGTTATTGAAATTTATCCGCAAAAATAAGCTGTCGATTCCTGAAGATGTGGGAGTGATTGCCATTGATGACTCACCATTTTTGGAGATTGCGACGACTCCGATCAGCGTCATTAAGCAGCCGACCTTTTCAATCGGAAAAGATGCAGCCCAAACTTTGCAATCTTTGATCAACAGCACAAGCTTAGACGAAATATATGAAGCAAAACGATATGCCCCAGAACTGGTGGCAAGAGAATCTACTTAAAAAGAGTGAGCGAGGAGTGTCCTAATTGTCGAATAAATTCAATGTGTTAACAATCGGTGACGCTATGATCACGATGAACCCGGTCACCACAGGCCCGTTGCGTTATGTCACACAGTTTGACCGGAAAGTCGGCGGTGCAGAAATGAATTTTGCGATCGGCTGTGCACGCCTAGGGCTGGGCAGTAAATGGATCAGCCGCTTAGGAAATGATGATTTCGGTAAAGTGATTTATAACTTCGCACGCGGTGAAGGCATTGACGTGTCGGCGGTGCGCTTTGTGGACGGGATTCCAACGTCCCTCAACTTTAAGGAAATCCATGAAAGCGGAGCCGGTAAAACGTATTACTACCGAAGCCCTTCTCCAATGGCAGACTTGACGCCGGTAGATATCACGGAGGAACTATTTGCCGATGTTCAGTTGGTTCACTTAACCGGTGTTTACTTGGCGATAGCGGAAAAGCATAGGGAAGTTGTCCATACAATCATCCAATACGCCAAACAGTTGAACATCCCGATTTCATTTGACCCGAATATTCGCTTAAAGCTATGGAGTATTGAAGAGGCGAGAGCTGTATATGAAAGCATCTTCCCTGAAGTGGACATCTTGTTGACTGGCCTTGATGAAATCCAAATGATTTCACAGAAACAATCGCTGGATGAATTGCTGTCCTATATCCAACAATTCAATATTTCCGATTTCGTCATTAAGGACGGGTCAAACGGATCCAGGCTGTGGAGAGATAGCCGCTGGATAGAAGCTGCTAGTTTTCCAGTAACCCCAGTAGATACAGTGGGAGCTGGCGATGGTTTTGATGCGGGATATATTTATGGATGGCTGAAAGGTTACAGGCCAGAAGAACTTCTGCGCTTCGCCAATGGAGTTGGAGCGTTAGTGACCACCGTAACCGGTGATAATGAAGGACTGCCTTATTTGGAAGATGTAACCGATTTCGTCGAAGACAGGAAAGTTGTCGAACGTTGAGGAGGGAGTGGCTTAATGCAAACACCATTGCTCGTATTGCAAGAAGTAAACGAGTTAATCAAACGGGTGGATAAAACCCAGTATGATGACTTTGTAAATCTGTTGAAACAAGACAGGCGATTCTTTTTCTTCGGTGAAGGAAGATCGGGCTTGATGGCAAAAGCAGCTGCGATGCGCTTGATGCATTGTGGAAAAACGGTCTACGTAATTGGTGAAACGACCACCCCTTCAATGGGCCAAGGAGACATCTTACTCATCGTCTCCGGTTCGGGAAGTTCGATTCAACTTAATGGGCTTTGCAAGACAGCCCGTGAACTTGGTGCTGAAGTGGCCATGCTTACCGCGGATGCTTCCAAACTGCAAGAACACCAATGCCGATATGGTTTAGCCATTCCCGCAGCTACGAAAAAAAGGCGCGAATGGGAGCCCGCTACGATTCAACCACTGGGCAACCAATTTGACCAAGCTGCGCATGTAGTATTGGACGCAGCCATAATCGACGGGCCTTATAGTGAAGATTCCATGGAAAACTTGACGAAGCGGCATACTAATCTCGAATAGGAGAAAAACTATGACAACAGTTACAGTAGCGTTCGAAGAAGTAAAGGTTTTAATACAAAAGAAGCTCATTAAAGCAGGTTTGCGTGAAGATCATGCAAGGAAAGTTGCAGAAGTACTCATTCACGCAGACTTGCGAGGGGTCAGTTCGCACGGAGCGTTAAGGACTGAGCACTACATCAGCAGAATCCATGCTGGTGGCATCAATACCGATCCTGAGATCGCTTTTCAAGCGACAGGCCCCGTTACGGGAACAGTAGATGGAGACGATGGATTCGGGCATGTAGTCGCTGATATCGCTACAGCCCATGCAATCGATATGGCGAAAAACAACGGAGTCGGAATGGTCACGGCGATGAATAGCAGCCATTGCGGCGCACTCAGCTATTTTGTAGAAGAAGCGACGAAGCACGGCTTGATTGGCGTGGCAATGACCCATACGGATAAAATCGTCGTTCCGTTCGGCGGCAAAGAAGCATTTCTTGGAACCAACCCGATTGCTTATGGAGTTCCGGCAAAAGAAGAGAAGCCGTTTATTCTTGACATGGCGACTTCTAATGTTGCATTGGGTAAAATCCTGCAGCAGAAAGAAGAAGGAAACGCCATTCCTGAAGGGTGGGGTGTCGATGAAGCGGGCGCACCTACGACAGACCCGGGGAAAGTTTCCGCACTAGTGCCTTTCGGCGGCCCCAAAGGCTATGGTCTTTCAATGGTAGTCGATATTTTCTCTGGGCTGCTGGCCGGAATGGCTTTCGGCCCGCATATCAACAAAATGTATGGTGACTTGGATAAAAACCGGAAACTCGGACATTATATTTGCGTCATCAATCCTTCATATTTCACGGATGCGGATATGTTCTTAGCGCAAATGGACCGGATGATCTGGGAAGTAAGGGAAGTGCCACCTGCTCAGGGCTTTGAAAAAGTAATGGTGCCCGGCGAAATCGAACAGGCTAACGAAGAGCGCAATCGCCAACACGGCATCACAATCGCGGAAACAACTTATGGGTTTTTAAAAGCATAAGCATTTATAAAAAATTACACAAAGGGGAGTTTTTATAATGAAGAAAAAATGGATGGTTGGAGTTTTTGCATCAGCATTGGTTTTAGGGGCATGTGGTTCAGATGATGCGAGCGAGGGCGGCGAATCTTCAGGCGGCACAACAGAATGGCGTTTTGGCCACTTGGCAGATGAAAATCACATCTGGCACAAAACGGCATTGAAGTTTGAAGAATTGGTGGAAGAAAATGCAGACGGCCAGCTGGAAATCACGATTTACCCGAACAACTCACTTGGCGGGGAAACGGATACAATCAACTCGATTCAAGCAGGGTCAGCAGACATGGTCATTTCTGGAGAGACTTTGCAAAACTGGGCGCCGAATGCAGCTTTGATGGCTGTTCCGTATGCGTTCCGTGACTTGGAGCACGTCCAAAGCGTAGTAGAAGGCGACATCGGTGAGCAAATCAAGCAAGAAATCAGCGACGAAGCGGGTCTTACAGCGCTTTATTACCATACGCGCGCTCCGCGTAACTTGACATCGAATGAGCCAATTACGTCGCCGGATGATTTGAACGGTTTCAGCATGCGTGTACCAAACGTTCCATTGTTCTTGGACACTTGGCAGGCAGCTGGGGCAGCACCACAAGTCATGGACTTTAATGAAGTGTTCACAGGGTTGCAACAAGGTGTCATTGATGGCCAGGAAAATCCGGTTGACTTGATCCAAAGCGGCGGTCTCTATGAGGTGCAAGATTATGTGAATCGCACTGAACACGTTTTCTCATGGATTTATATTCTTGTCGGAAACGAGCAGTATAACGCCCTTTCTGATGACTTGAAGCAAGTTGTTCAAGACGCAGCTGCTGAAGCACAGACTTACGGAGAAGAATTGTATACTGAAGAAATTGATAAAATTGAACAAGAATTAGTGGATGCAGGAATGGAATTCGTCGATGTGGATCAGGATGCATTCCGCGAAGCAATGACCCCGGCAGTAGAAAATTCACTGTCTGCCGAACAATTGGAGATTTACGAGCAAATCTTGGCAGTTGAATAATATAGAAGAATAAGGCACTTTCGGCCACTAGGTCGAATGTGCCTTTCCACTATGAAAGGAATGAACTCGGATGTCCCTATTCCGGAAGTTGATCGACCGAACGCTGGCCTTCTTGACGATTGCGAGTTTTGCAGGCGTGATCATTATCGTCAGTGTACAAATTCTTTCGCGTTTTTTACCGTTCTCCTATGTTTGGACAGAGGAGTTAACGCGTTATCTGTTTCTTTTCGCCATTGCTTTCGGTGCACCGCTGGCCTTGCTGCGCAATGAATTCATCAACGTAGATATTCTGCTGGCAAGAATGCCGGATAATTTCCGAAGATATTATGAAGTGGTGATCTACTTGACGATCATTCTGTTGAGCTCGGTCATGGTAATCGAAGGATACAACTTCACGCTGCTCGGCCATAACCAGAACTCTGCTACCATGCCGTTCCAATTATCATGGGTGCATGCTTCACTTTTAGTCATGAGTGTATTTTTGGTGTTCTACGCCATTATCAAAATCATCGACCTACTGAAAAACAAACAGGATTACAGCCAGAATTTTGAGGGGGATGATTTATAATGGCAACCCTGCTTTTCATTTCATTTATCGCGTTGATTTTTCTTGGAGTTCCCGTGGCATTCAGTCTCGGTTTGAGTTCTTTGCTATATCTATTCATCGCAGACATTCCTTTGAATATCATTCCCCAACGAATGTTTGGCGGGTTGAATTCTTTCGTTCTTCTCTGTATTCCAGGATTTATCCTCGCAGGGAATTTGATGAACGCGGGCGGGATCACAGAGCGGATCATCGGATTTGCCAATAATTTCTTTGGCCATATCCGCGGTGGGTTAGGGCTGGCGAACGTTGGCGCTTCCATGGGGTTTGCCGGGATTTCGGGTACGGCGCTTGCAGATACGGCAAGCATTGGGTCGGTTATGATCCCTTCGATGAAAAAGCAAGGCTATGGCGCTGGGTTCTCTGCTGCCGTAACGGCATCATCATCGACTGTCGGGCCGATTATTCCGCCTTCTTTGCCATTAATCATCGTTGGAACGCTAGCTTCCCTGTCAATTGGCGATCTTTTCCTTGCTGGTGCGATTCCCGGTTTGTTGCTTGGAATCGGTTTGATGATTCCTACCTATTTGATCTCCGTCAAGCGGAATTATCCGAAGGGTGAGCGTCAGTCATTGAAAGCTATCGGAAAAAGTTTTGTTGGTGCTTTCTGGGCGATTTTAATGACGGTCATCATTTTATACGGCATACTGGGCGGTCTTTTCACGCCGACAGAAGCTTCTATTGTAGCTGTGCTATACGCTTTCGTGATTGGAATCTTTGTTTACCGCGAATTGCCGGTGAAGAAAATACCGAAAATCATGCTCGACTCAATGACGACAACTGCTTCTATCATGCTGTTGGTTGGGTTTGCCAATTTATTCGGCTGGATCATGGTCAGGGAACAGATTCCGCAACTTGTGGCAGAATCCATCCTTGGCATTTCAACAAATGCCATTATCGTCATCTTGTTAGTTAATTTATTGCTGTTGTTCGTCGGTACGTTTATGGAGACGATTGCCGCATTGGTCATTTTGTTCCCAGTTCTGCTTCCTGTAGCGGTGACTGTAGGGATGGATCCAATCCAGTTCGGCGTCATGATGGTCTTGAACTTGGTAATCGGATTGGTTACACCGCCAGTGGGGGTCTGTCTATTTGTAGCCTCCCAAATCGGAAAAGTATCCATCGGAAAAACAGCCAGGGAATTGTTGCCGTTTCTCGGCGTTAGTCTAGCGGTGCTCATGCTTGTAGCATTTGTTCCTTCCGTCACGACGTTCTTACCAAGTCTATTTGAATAGGTGGTTATATCAATGAAAGCAGTTCAAGTTCCTAAAGCTTATGAAATGAAAATCATTGAACAAGATAGACCGCAGCTTCAAAAACCCAAGGATGTCCTAGTTCGAGTAAAGCGGGTCGGGATCTGCGGATCCGACATGCATATTTTTCATGGCAGCAACCCTCTTGCGACTTATCCACGGGTAGTGGGGCATGAAGTCGCGGGGCAAGTGGTCGAAACAGGTGAAGCCGTGACCTCCCTGAAAGAAGGCGATCACGTGGTGGTCGAACCGATTAATTATTGCGGTGAATGCTATGCCTGTCGTAAGGGACGCCCGAATGTCTGCGAAAAACTTTCTGTCTTTGGGGTCCATGAAGACGGAGGAATGCGCGAATACATCGTGCTACCTGAAAAGCAACTTCATGCGGTAGACAAACAGCTGGACTGGGACGAAATCGTATTGGCGGAACCTTATACAATTGGTGCCCAGGCAGTTTGGCGCGGCCAGGTGGAAAAAGGCGATACCGTCCTAATCCAGGGCTGTGGCCCAATCGGCATTTGCATATTGAAATTGGCGAAGATTGCCGGAGCTACGGTTTATATGTCCGATCTTAGCGAAGAGCGGCTTAAGTTCGCACAAGAAAATGGTGCAGATCAAGTCATCAACGCAGGAGTGGAATCAGTAAAAGAGAAAGTGCTCGAACTCACCGGCGGCATCGGTGTCAATGTAGTGATTGATGCTGTGTGCATTCCGTCAACAGTTGAACTGGGCATTGATGTGGTTTCTCCGGCAGGGAGTGTCGTAGTACTTGGCTTTACGGAACAGCCGTCTGCGATTCCGCAATTGCCGATCACCAAAAAAGAAGTGACGATTGTCGGTTCACGTCTGCAGACCAATCAGTTCGGGCCGGTCGTAAAATATTTGAATAGCGGCGAACTGGCTTCAGGCGGGTTGATTACCCATAAATTCAAATTGGACGATGTCAAAGAAGCATTTTCTTTTGTAGAAAACAATCCGGACAAAGTGCGAAAAGCATTAATTGTCTTTGACTGAGGAGCGGTGAAATGGTACCGAAAATGAAAGTCTATGAAACGCTATTATCTGCCAAAGTAGTGGCCGTCATACGAGGTGCAGATGCCGATGAAGCGGTTGCAGTAGCGAAAGCTGCGATTGCCGGGGGCGTAAATGCTATCGAGTTGACTTATACGACTCCGAACGTCGCTAAAGCGTTTGATCAATTGGAAGGAACTGACGATGCGTTAATAGGAGCGGGCACGGTGTTGGATGCACAGACAGCACGCCACGCATTGCTCCACGGAGCGCAATTTGTCGTCAGCCCCCATTTTGACGAGGAAATCGCCAAAGTCTGCAACCGCTATAACGTGCCTTACCTCCCAGGCTGCATGACCATTAAAGAAATGGTGCAGGCAACGGAATGGGGATGCGATATTTTGAAGCTGTTTCCGGCTAATGGATTTGAGCCTTCATTTATCAAGGCTGTGAACGGGCCGCTTCCGAAAGTGCGGATCATGCCGACAGGCGGCATCAATATGGACAATATGAACGCTTGGCTGGATGCTGGCGCGGTGGCCGTAGGAATCGGGAGTGATTTGACGAAAGCCTACCAAGCAGGCGGCCCAGGGCGAGTAACTGATTTGGCAAAACAATACCGGGCACGATTAGGGTAAAGGAGGCAATCATGAATATTACATTTCGTTGGTATGGACAGGATAATGACAGCGTCCAATTAGAGCAAATCAAACAGATTCCTGGAACAAAGGGGATCGTTTGGGCTTTGCATCAAAAACCGGTCGGTGAAGTTTGGCAAAAAGAAGAAATTCAGCGAGAAGTGGATTATATCAAGTCGCAAGGCTTCCACGCGGATGTTGTGGAAAGCGTCAATGTCCATGAATCGATCAAGCTCGGAAACGCAGACCGCGAGCGGTATATCGAAAACTATAAAGAAACGATCCGCAATTTAGGGGAAGCTGGAGTCAAGGTGATTTGCTATAACTTCATGCCAGTCTTCGATTGGACCAGAACAGCCCTTTACGAGCCATTGCCTGATGGATCGACGGCTTTGTTTTTCGAAAAGGAGAAAATCGAATCACTGGATCCGGCAGAGTTGATCGAAACGGTGGCCTCAGCTTCTGATTTAACGCTTCCTGGCTGGGAACCCGAAAAAATGTCGCGCATTAAGGAACTATTCGAGGAATATGAAGGAATGACGGAAGAAACGCTTTGGGAAAATTTGAGCTACTTCCTTCAAGCGATTTTGCCAGTGGCAGAAGCGAGCGGCATCAAAATGGCCATCCATCCGGACGATCCACCTTGGTCGATTTTCGGTTTGCCGCGCATCATGACGAGTGGGGAAAGCTGGGAAAAACTGCTGTCGATTTCCGATTCGCCGTCCAACGGCATTACATTCTGCACAGGCTCCATGGGGGCGAATCCAGAAAATGATATGGTGGCATTGGCCGCGAAGTATGCCAAGCATTCGCCATTCGCCCATTTGCGCAATGTAAAGATTTTCGAAAACGGCGATTTCATTGAAACCTCCCATTATACGCAGGATGGTTCCATTGATTTAGCTGGGGTAGTCCGGGAATTCGCTTCGCAAAATTACGAAGGGTATGCACGCCCAGATCATGGCCGCCATATCTGGAATGAACAATGCCGGCCAGGATATGGGTTGTATGACCGTGCGCTTGGAATTATGTATTTGCTTGGGCTTTGGGATGCCTACCAAGCAAAATAGGGGGTAGGAGAATGTTTTCTTCACATGAAAAACTGGCAGGAAGAACTGCAGTCATTACCGGCGGAAGCGGCGTGCTTTGCTCTGAAATGGCCAGAGCGCTTGCCGCCCAAAACGTGAATGTCGCCATTTTGAATAGAACGGCTGAAAAAGGGCAGACGGTAGCTGATGAGATTAATCATGCCGGCGGTAGTGCTATCGCGGTAGCTGCGGATGTATTGGACCGGCAATCATTGGAACGGGCAAAAGAAGAAATATTAAATGCCTATGGCCACATCGACATCCTCATAAACGGCGCTGGAGGAAACCATCCCGATGCCATCACGGACGTTGAGCTTCACTCTGAAGACGGCCAAGGAAAAACATTTTTTGATTTGGAAGAAGACGGTTTCTCCCGCGTCTTCGCCAGCAATTTCACCGGTTCATTTTTGGCGAGCCAAGTGTTCGGCAAAGAACTTCTTAAGCAGGAGTCGCCGGTCATCTTAAATATTTCGTCCATGAGTGCATACTCACCGATGACGAAAGTTCCAGCTTACAGTGCAGCAAAATCGGCGATTAATAACTTCACCATGTGGATGGCTGTTCACTTTGCTGAACAGAATTTGCGGGTAAATGCGATTGCTCCAGGCTTTTTCCTGACTGCCCAAAATAAAGATTTGCTAACGAACAAAGATGGCTCATTGACTCCGCGTTCTGGCAAAATCATGGCGAGTACACCAATGAAGCGTTTCGGCAAACCGGAAGACCTGGTGGGCACGATGCTGTGGTTAATAGACGAAAACTATTCAGGCTTTGTGACAGGCGTGACGATTCCAGTGGATGGTGGATTCCTCGCTTACTCAGGCGTGTAAGATCGATTGATCTAAACATTGGAGGCGAGCGCGTGAAGCTTCAATTGGCATTGGATAGATTATCAAAGGAAGAGTGTTTCCTTATGGTAGAGGAGACATTCCCGTATATTGATTGGATTGAAATTGGTACTGGGGTAATCAAAGAATATGGCATGGATATTGTGAGGGAAATGAAGCTCCGTTACCCTGATATTGTGCTGGTGGCGGACATGAAAACATGTGATGCCGGACAATTTGAAGCTCTGCAAGCTTTCGGTGCAGGAGCCGACATTATGACCGTCATGGCATTTTCACATGACAAGACCATACAAGACGCTTTGTCGGTGGCGGCAGAACACAATGGCCAAATCATGATCGATATGCTCCAGGTGGAAGGGAGTGGCCGGTTGGAGGAGTTGGAAAGTTTGGGTGCTACGCTTTTTGCCCTGCACATTGGAAAAGATGGTCAAGCGGCTGGAAAGCATACTGACTTTCAGATAGAACTTCGACAGTCCACAAACCCAGAATTGAAGTTTGCGCTGGCGGGCGGTATTACTGCAAGTTCGATCCCGACGCTGAAAGGCGCGGGCTTAGATGTGCTGATTATCGGCAGTGCCATCACAGCTTCAGACAATCCGGGAAAAGCGGCAAAAAAAATTCGAAACTTAATGAAGTAAAAAAGAGTTGAGTCCAAAAAGGATTCAACTCTTTTTTTATGATAATAATTATTGTTTAGAAATGCCTTGAAAACGCATTAATTGATATGTATTATCAATTAAAAATAACAATTCTCAATTACTTGGTTAGTCTGTAAAGTTATGCTATGATATCTACATTATAATAATTATAAATAAGAAACTTAAGAATTTGGGAGGTGTGGACATGAGCACCCAGTACAAACCGGCGATCCACTTTCAGCACGTGGATTACCGCATTGGAGACATAGAAATCTTAAACGATATTACCGGTTCATTTCCACAAGGCCGCATCACTACTTTGGTAGGGCCTTCAGGTGCCGGAAAATCGACGCTGCTTAAATTATGCAACGGCCTCATATCCCCGGAAAATGGAGAAATTTTCGTGAAAGATAAAGCGATCGGCGAATACGATCCAGTGGAATTGCGCCGGATGGTCGGAATGGCGTTGCAGAGCGCACCGATGATCAACGGCACAGTCTACGAAAACCTGAATTTGCCGTTGGAGCTGCAAGGGCAGCAATTATCAAAAGAAGAGGCTCTTGAGCTGCTTGAAGATGTCGGGTTGAAAGGCGACTTGCTGGACCGCAAAGTAAAAGAGCTGTCAGGTGGTCAACGCCAGAAAGTTTCCATCGCGAGAACGCTCGTCAACAAGCCGGAGATTTTATTGATGGATGAGATCACTTCTTCGCTCGACCGCGCTTCCAAGCTTGAAGTCGAGGAATTGATCAGCAAAATCAACCGGAAGTACAAGACTACAATCATTTGGATCACCCATAATCTCCAGCAGGCACTCGAAATCGGTGATTACACATGGGTCATGATGGACGGGCAAGTGGTGGAGACCGGCGAAAGTTCCCTGCTTGAAGATCCTCAAAATGGCCGTGTTGAAGAGTTCGTGAAAGGGGTGGTGTCATGAGTTATTGGGCTTTATCGCTGACGCTCATTTTCGTCCTCATCCCGCTGTTATTGTCGAAAACATTGAATTTGGGGCTAGGCCGCGACATGACGGTTGCAACCATCCGGTCGATCATCCAGCTGCTCGCTGTCGGATACGTTCTGAAATTCGTCTTCGATTCCGAAAGTTTGGTTTACATCTTCTTGATGGTCGCGCTGATGATCGTTGCGGCCACCCACAATGCGCAGAAAAAAGGCGCTGCCATTCAAGGCATCACCTGGAAGATTGCCGTCACGCTAATTTTTGTGGAAGTGTTGACACAAGGAATTTTGATCGGATTTAACATCACGCCGGCCACGGCACAATACATCATCCCGATCAGCGGCATGGTCATCGGGAACTCGATGGTGCTGTCGATCTTGTTCCTGAACCGTTTCACGGCGGAAGTCGAAGATCATCAGGACCAGACGGAATTGATCTTGTCACTTGGCGGAACGCCGAAACAGGCCATTCACCGCCAATTGATCAATTCGATCAAGGCGAGCATGATCCCAACGATCGAAAGCCAGAAGACGGTCGGGCTCGTCCAATTGCCGGGCATGATGAGCGGGCAGATCATCGCGGGGGCAGACCCGATACAAGCGGTGCAATTCCAGTTGCTCATTATGTTCCTGTTATTGACGACAGCCGCTGTAACGAGCGTGTTTCTCGGATACTTGTCCTATCCGACTTTATTCAATAAACGCATGCAATTATTAAAAGGCTGACGCTATGTCAGCCTTTTTGTTTTGCGCAGATCTAGTTGGCGGTTCCTGGATAAAAGCTGTCGATTTCAAAGTGTCCCGACCCGGGCAGGCTTTCGAGCAAATCCGGGCCGAACAATGCGGCGGGTGTCCAGCTTCCTCCTGGGTAGTCGCCTGACAGTAAGCGCTGTGTCACTTCGAGTGCACCATAGACGGTCAGGTCATAGACGTTTGCGGTGTTGATTCGGCATGTCTTGATAACGCCGTCTGCATTTTTTGCTTGTCCCCAAATATATGCAGCGCTTCCGGCGCGCTCTTCCTGGTCCGGCCCTGTCACGCGCCGCTCAATCCACTTCAGCAAAGGCTGCTTCACTTTTTCGGAAGACAGCAAAGGGCGTGCCGCATTCATGAGCTGGGCCGCTTTGGCTGCCGGTTTCGGTGTCGGAATCCATGCCGTGATATTGGGGATGCCGGTGGTGTAATAGGCGGTAGCCACATCCCCCCAAGGAATCGCCATGGCGGATTTCCGTCCGCGCCCGAAATCGATCATTCGCTTGTGCTTGCCGAGTGCGACAGCAGTCAGCTCCCCGTCTTTGCGGATCGTATTGCCTCCACCGAGCCCTTCGACCATCGTCTTCATCGTGCCGGGCGAAATGCCGGAATCCGAATCGAAACCAAGCGCAAGCTCGGTGGCGTCGGGTAAAGCTTGTTTCAGCTTCAAAGCAGTGCAGTCAGTCGGAATGACGTCAAAGCCAACTCCGGAACATAAGATGATATTTTTCTTTTGTGCTTTTTCGTGCAAAGAATGGGTATGTTCGAAAACACTGATTTCCCCAGTGATGTCGAGATAATGGGCGCCCGCTTCCAAGCAGGCGTGGATCATCGGTTTGCTGGTCTTCTCGAAAGGCCCTGCGCAATGCAAGACGAGATCGATGCCCTCCAAATGCCTTGATGTTTGGTTATTCAATTCGAAAATGCGGAATTCCAAGCCGAGTTGTTCGGCGAGTGGCTGCACCTTTTCCTTGCTGCGCCCAGCCAAGACCGGCTGCAATCCGCGTTCAACTGCTTCTTGTGCAATTAATTTTCCTGTATAGCCTGTCGCTCCGTACAATAGCCATGTAGTCATTGTTTTTTGCCTCCTCGTCATTTGGCATCTTTCTTGTGTTCTTCAATAAGCAGGAAATTCCTGTCTCTTTCTTGAAACTAATAAGAACAACTTTCCATTTCGAAATACGAACAAATGTTTGATTTTAGCAGCGGCAGTCAGGTAGAATGAAGGAAATGATCCGAAGGAGGAATTTTCGATGAAAAATATTCATTTGATTCCATACCGCGTTGAACAAGTGACGGCCGCACCGCCTCACATCCCGGAAGGCGTACGGATGATCCAGGCTCCTGACGTGTGGGAGAGTGCAGAACACGGAAAAGGCAATGTGGTGGCCGTATTGGATACAGGCTGCCAGACCGACCATCCCGATTTGGCAGCGCGGATTGTGGGCGGCCGCAACTTCACGCATGATGACGGAGGGGACCCGGAACGAGTCGAGGATTATAACGGGCACGGCACCCATGTCGCGGGGACGATTGCCGCTTCTTTGAGAGATGAGGAAGGCGTGGTCGGCGTAGCGCCGCTTGCTGATTTGCTTGTCGTTAAAGTGCTCGATAAAGAAGGCAGCGGCAGCTATGAAGGCATCATTGCCGGCATCCATTACGCCATCGATTGGCGCGGGCCGGAAGGGGAAAAGACAACGGTCATTTCGATGTCGCTCGGCGGCCCTGAAGATCATCCCGAATTGTATGAAGCCGTGAAACGGGCGGTGGATGCCGGGATCCCGGTCATCTGTGCAGCTGGCAATGAAGGCGACGATGCGCACGATACCGATGAATTTGCCTACCCTGGCGCATACGGCGAAGTCATTCAAGTCGGCGCTGTCGATTTCGACCGGCGCATCGCCCCGTTCAGCAATACCAACAACGAAATCGATCTTGTAGCACCGGGCATCAATATCTATTCCACCTATTTGAATGGGGAATATGCAAGTTTATCCGGCACTTCGATGGCGACGCCTCATGTGTCAGGAGCCTTGGCATTGATACGCAATATTTCCGAGCGTGACTTCGACCGAAAGCTGACAGAGGCGGAATTGTACGCCCAGCTTGTCCGGCGCACCGTTCCGCTTGGCTATCCGAAGACAGCGGAAGGCAATGGCTTGTTGGCGCTCGATATATTGAATAAATTCGAGCAATTGTTCAAGATCCTCAGCAATTCCTACGGCAATGGAATGGACCGGTAACTGAACCCATTCAAAAACCCCCAGACGCAAAGTCTGGGGGTTTTCTTGCATTTAATCCGTCACTAATTTATCCGTTTTCCGCTGCTCTTCAATCCACCACTCAATGTGGTCTTCGTCGAACAGGATTATATCGCCATAAGGCCGGGCATGCGGAATTGTTCGTTCTGACAGGAGTTGCTGAATCTGCTCCTCTGTCATGGGGCAACTTCGCTGCTCCAGATATTCGAGCAATTTAGGTATTCCCTGGATTTTACCCATTTAATCACCTCCCACAAAACCTTCCTTGCAGAAGCAAAGAAAGTTCAGCCCGAGTTATTAAACAGGTTGCTGAAGATTCTATTCCCATATTTTCGAATGTCTAACCCTCAAAATCAAAAATCTTTTGAATACGTAAAGTAGAAGGGGGCAAACTCCTCCCGCTCGGTGCGTGAATATGTTAGAATTTCCCCATATGTTAAAAACTATGTAAGGCAGTAAAAGTGCTTTTCAGAAGAGAAGGTGCAGATAGATGAAAGTCGGAATAGATGCGGGCGGGACGCTGATCAAAGTGGCCTATACCGACGGGGGCCCGATTCGTTTTGCGAAATACCCGATTGCTGAAATCGGTTTGGTGGCGGAGTGGATCAACGGGCTTTCGGCTAGTGAAGTATGTGTAACCGGCGGAAAATCAGGTGTGCTGGCATCTTTGCTGGAAAAATCCGTTGAAGAAATGGTGGAGTTTGAAGCGACCCATTTAGGCGTTCAAGTATTGCTTGAACGCATGGGCCTTCACCAGGAAGCTTATTTGGTCACCAATGTCGGAACCGGCACGTCGATTCATTGCGTGCAGGATAATACGCAGGAGCGTCTCGGCGGCACGGGAATCGGTGGCGGAACGCTGATCGGACTCAGCCATTTACTGACGGGGATCACCAGCTTTGATGAAATCGTTGACCACGCCAAGCGCGGATCGCGTGAACGCATCGATTTAAAAGTGAAGCATATCTATGAGGGCAAAGAGCCGCCGATTTCAGGTGAGTTGACTGCCAGTAATTTTGGGCAGGACTTGTTCTCCATTTCCCATGAGTTGTCGAAAGAAGAACTGCTGGCGACGGTCATCGGCCTTGTCGGTGAAACGGTCAGCACGGTCAGTGTACATGCAGCGCGCCAATGCCGCAGCTCGACGATTGTCTATATCGGGTCTTCCTTCAGCGACAATGCCCTATTGAAAGAAGTTGTCACCAGCTACACCATTCTGCGCGGCTCGACGCCGTTGTTCCCGGATAACGGTGAATATTCCGGCGCAGTCGGTGCGTTATCTGTGTTGAAATAAAAAAGAGCACGAGCCTTGATGCTCTTTTCTCAGCCTGTCGAGAAACTTAGAAAACCGCATTTTCCGAAGCTTATCGCTCGCTTTCCGAGGGCGGGAATCGAGCCTCCTCGTCACTTCGTTCCTGTGGGGTCTCTCAAACCCGCTTTTCCCGCAGGAGTCGAGCGAACGCTTCTCCAAATACTCAGATAGAACATTGAATTTTGAATGGGGAAAAGGTAATACGCTTTTTGACTCATAGTGGATCACGGACTTCTTCGACACTAAAAAAAGAGCATCAGCTTTGATGCTCTTTTTCGTTATTGATCGATGATTTCCAGTTTTTCGCGAATGTCGGTGCGGGCTTGTTTTTCGGGCACGTGGGCAGGGTAGCCCATCATCATTGTCGCGACGATTTTCTCGCCTGGTGCGACCCCGATGGACTCACGGAAGACGGGATCATAAATCCAGTCGTTCGAGCGCCAGATCATGCCGATGCCGCGCTGCCAGGCAGCCAATTGGAAATTTTGCAGCATGGAACTAAGCGCGCCGTAATCTTCATCGAAGCGTCGCTGGCGCGGGTCGACCGGCATGATTGCCACAAGATGGAGCGGAATGTCGCGGAAATACTGGGCTTTATTGAGTGCTTTTTGCGGAATGTCGCCGTCCGGTGTTTTCATTGAGTCGAGGAAGGCTTGGACGAATTTCTCTTTGCCGGCGCCGGCATATAGCTGGAAGCGCCAAGGTTCGTTCACTTTATGGTTAGGTGCCCATTTCGCGATATTCAGCAAGTCGATAATCTCTTCGACATCGACAGCGTCTGGTTTGAACTTTTTGATCGATCTTCTTTCCATGATCAATTGATCAATCGGATTCATCAATTTGAACCTCTCCTATCCTTTAAATGCTTTCAGTTAAATCCTACCACGAATGGTGAAAATCGTGTTGAAAATGACATATTGCCTGATTTGAATTGTGCAGCTTCTTGGTAAAATATAAATAGAGGCAATAGGTTGATTAAGATATTTTGAAATTATTACCATTATAGAAAACAGGAAATTATATAAGCAAGGAGTGATTCGGATGAAGAAAGCCGTGGTCATCGGCGGGGGGATTACGGGCCTTTCCGCCATGCATTATTTAGAGCGGATGAAAAAGCAGCACGGGCTCGAGTTGGAATTGGAGCTTGTTGAAAAAGATGATGAGCTAGGCGGGAAGATTCGCACGGTGAAAAAAGAGGGCTTTACGATGGAAGTGGGCGCGGATTCCATCGTCGCACGCCATGCCAGTGTATTGCCGCTCATTGAAGAGCTTGGGCTCGAAGAACAGATGGTCTATAACGGGACGGGCATCTCCTATCTGTATACCGACAATCATTTGCATGCCATTCCAAAAGATACCGTATTCGGCATCCCGATGGACCGCGAAGCGCTGTTCAGCTCGACACTTGTGTCACAACAGGGGAAAGAGCGGGCGATGCAAGACTTTGAAACCGTGAACGACCGCTTTACGAAAGACAGCTCAATCGGGGAATTCCTGGAAGCGTTTCTCGGCAAAGAGTTGGTGGAACGCCAGATTGCCCCTGTCTTATCCGGCGTTTATTCAGGTTCATTGCGGGAATTGACCTTAGCTTCCACTTTGCCGTATTTGATCGATTATAAAAATGACTATGGCAGCATCATCAAAGGCTTCGAAGCGCATAAGGAAACTTTCCAAGGTGCGGCGAATAAAAAATTCATCTCCTTCGATGGGGGGATGGCGGCTTTGATCGACCGCCTCGAAGAACAGCTGGAAACGGCGCTCGTCCGAAAAGGCGTCGGGACGAGCTCGTTGGAGAAGCGCGACGGGCGCTACAAGCTCGGCTTTTCAGATGGCACATCAAGCGAGGCGGATTTCATCGTGCTGGCGATTCCGCACCAGCAAGCCCAAGCATTGGTGAAGGACGATACGCTTGATGAGGAATTTGGCCAATTGATCAATTCGTCATTGATCAGCGTGTATTTGGGATATGACTTGCCGGATGAGCAATTGCCGGCGGATGGCACCGGCTTTATCGTGTCGGAAGGCAGCGATTTGGCCTGTAATGCCTGCACCTGGACGAGCCGCAAATGGCCGCATACTTCGGCGCAGCAAAAATTATTGGTGCGTTTATTCTACAAGAGCACAAACCCGGTTTTCACCGAACTGCAAAACAGCTCCGAAGAACAAATTGCGGCTAAAGCCAAAGCGGATATCCAAAAAAGCCTGGGCATCGAAGAACCGCCCGCTGTCATCGAAATCACGCCGTGGAATGAGCTCATGCCGAACTATCACATGGGCCATAAAACGGCAGTCATGTCGCTTGAAGCGCGGCTAGCCGGCGCTTATCCGGGCGTCTATCTAGCCGGCTCTTCCTATTACGGGGTCGGCATCGGCGCCTGCATCCAAAACGGCAAAGACCTGGCGCAGAAAATCGCACAAGCGATGGGCGAAAAATAAAAGTACTGTTATCAACACGCAAAAAAAGCTCCGGGAAAATTCCGGAGCTTTTTTTATATGCCGCATTATCTCATGGCGTTAAGCCGTTTGTAGCTGTCGAAATGCTTGCCCCAATAACTGTCGTTCAGGCTAGTGATTTGGACGCGGTCTCCGCCGGCGTGGATGAAGCTATTATTGCCGACATAGATGCCCACGTGGGAAATTCCCGGGCGATATGTGTTTTTGAAGAACACCAGGTCCCCGGGTTGCGGAGAACTGACCGTAAATGAACTCGCGTAATAGCCGATTGTGTTCGTGCGTGGAATCGTGACGCCTGCGCGGTTATAGACATAGTACAGATAGCCGCTGCAGTCAAAGCCGCTCGAAGTCGTGCCGCCCCATGCATAAGGCACCCCGAGCTGTGTGTGTGCGATGGAGAGCACTTGTCCGGCTTTTGAAGAGGAAGCCGGATTGGAAACTTGGACAGGCGAAGGAGCAGGAGCCGCGCCTCCTTGGATTTTCAGCACTTGGCCAACGCGGATATTGCTCGTGCTTAAATTGTTCCAGCTCATCAATTGCGCAACGGAAACTTTATAGCTTCTGGAAATCTTGCTGAGCGTGTCGCCTGAGACAACGCGGTATGTAGTCGTATTGGCTTGTGCTGGCGGCGCAGCCGGAGCTGGTGAAGGCGATGCGACGACAGCTGATGCCGTGCCGCTGACTTTTAGCTTCTGTCCGACGTGGATCGTGGAAGTGCTCAAATTGTTCAATTGCTGGATTTTTGCGACCGATGTAGCGTGCATGTTGGCAACTTTATAAAGCGTATCTCCGGCTTTGACAGTGTAAGTGCTAGTCTTGGCGGCAGCTGGTGCGGCCGGGGCAGATGGGGCGGGAGTGCTCGTTGTGGATGGCGACGTCAAGCGCAGCACTTGGTTCGGATAAATGGCATCCGTGCTTAGGCGATTCCATGATTTCAAGTTGGCGACAGACACATCGTTGCTTGAAGCCACTTTCCATAATGTGTCGCCCGGTTTAATTTTGTACGAACTTGCTTCTGTGTCTGCAGCCCCTAGTGCCAAAGATAGGACTCCTGCCGTGATGGCCATGCCGATCAGCTTCTTCATGCTCATTCCCCTTTTTGTATCCGCAACGTAATTTGCGTATGTAATTTTCTTTAAGTGTATTCAGTTTCATGAATATAGGCAATAAGTTTTATATTACATTTGTGTTACAAAAATCTAAAGGCTTAATTTACAGTTTTATTTTGCCTATAAAAATAATAATGGTAAAAAATTCTTCTAGTCTATTAGATGTGGATCATAACAGGCGAATCACAAAACAATTGTTGAAATATTTTTGCTAATCTGACATTATGGAAGTAGTTTATTGGTGAATCAGCATTCAGTAGAGGGAGGAAAAAATCATGTATGCGACACTTGGAAGTATATTTGACCATACGGTTTCCTTGCATCCGGAACGTGAAGCGTTTGTCGACCTAAGAAGAAATAAGCGCTGGACATATGCGCAGTGGCGGGATGACGTGCACCGACTGGCGAATGCGCTGACGGCAGCTGGCGTCGCTAAAGGAGATCGCGTTTCCACGTATCTTTTCAATAATCAAGAGTTGGCGACTGCCTTATTTGCCTGCGCCAAAATCGGCGCAATCTTCAACCCCATCAATTTCCGCCTGAAAGCTGAAGAACTGGCCTTCATCATAGAAGATGCCAAGCCTGAAGTGGTGCTGTTCGAAGAAGTACTGGAAGGCGTCGTACAAACCATTGCGCCGCAGTTTCCGGCGGTCCAGTTCTGGACGATCGACGACAAGACGCCGTCATTTGCAAAAAACTATCATGAACAAATCGCGGGGGCATCAACGGAAGACCCAGGCGTCGATATGGACGAATCGGATACATACGCCATCATGTATACGAGCGGAACGACTGGGCGGCCGAAAGGCGTCATCCACCGGCACCGGAGCATGGCTGAACAGAGCATGATGTGCATTGCGATGCTCAAGACGACCAAACATGATATCGGTTTGGTCGCGGCACCGATGTTCCATTGCGCAGAGCTTCATTGCAATATCATTCCGCGCGTCCAGGCGGGGGCAGCGAGCATCATCATGCATCAATTTGATCCATTTTTGGCGCTGGATACGATCGAGAAAGAACGAGTGACAGTCATGTTTGCGGTGCCGACGATGTGGAGCATGGTTGCCGAAATCGACGGTGCGCAGCAGAAAGTGAAGAGCTTGACGCGCGGTCTTTACGGCGCAGCCCCGATGGCACCTGTGCTCGTAAAACGCGTCAAAGAAGTGCTGGGCATCGATTTGATCCAGGCTTATGGACAGACGGAAATGGGCCCGGCCATTACATTTCTATCGGAAGAAGACCAGTTGACTAAAGCCGGCTCTGCCGGACAGCCTGCCTATAATCACGAAATCCGTGTCGTCCGGCCGAATGAAGACGGCCCGTCGGAACCGGAAGATGTGCTTGCGCCGTTTGAAGTCGGGGAAATTATTGTACGGGGGCCGAGCATGATGGCGGGGTATTTCCAGCGCGAAGATGCGACGGAAAAAGCGCTTTATAAGGGCTGGTACCATTCGAGTGACTTGGGGTACATGGATGAACAAGGGTATCTATACGTCGCGGACCGCGTCGATGACATGATCATCAGCGGCGGAGAAAATATCTACCCGCGCGAAGTGGAAGATGCGCTCCATGGCCATGACAAAGTACAGGACGTGGCGGTGCTCGGCGTGCCGGATGAGAAATGGGGCGAGTCGGTATTGGCTTTTGTCGTTTCGAAAGACCCATCGCTGACTGAAGCGGATTTGGAAGAATACTGTGTCAATCACGAAAATCTCGCGCGCTATAAGCGGCCGCGCTCATACCGTTTTGTCGATGAGCTGCCGCGCAATGCCAGCGGAAAGATCCAGAAATTCCTGCTGCGTGAACAATATCGAGAATTATCGTCTTGAACGGGCGATGAGAAAAGAGGGGCAAACATGGTGAAGATGAAGCCAGTGGAAGAAACGATCATGGGAGTGCTCGGCATCGAGCTGACGGAGCAGTCCGCTGAACGGATTGTCGCGACAATGCCCGTGCATGCAGCGACGCATCAGCCATTCGGTTTATTGCACGGCGGGGCGTCGGTGGTTCTTGCAGAGACGGTGGCGAGTTTCGGTACTTGGCATGCGATTGACCAGCAAAACGAAATTGCGGTCGGGCTGGAAATCAACGCCAACCACATCCGCGCAAAAAAAGACGGGGCGGTGACAGCCATCGGCACGCCGCTTCATAAAGGGCGCACGACG
Source organism: Planococcus sp. SSTMD024 (assembly GCF_041320495.1). Lineage (NCBI taxonomy): Bacteria > Bacillati > Bacillota > Bacilli > Caryophanales > Caryophanaceae > Planococcus > Planococcus sp. SSTMD024. The sequence continues at coordinate 152,386 of NZ_JBGGNS010000020.1, forward strand.
ATGATTTGGGATATCAAAATCGTGGATGAAGAAGAGCGGCTCATTTGCGTTTCGCGCTGCACGGTGGCGATTGTCCAAAAACCAACTGAATGATGGCGAAAGGCCGGACCTCGCAACGGGGTCCGGCCTTTTTGGCGGACTCAGCCATCAATGCAACGCAGTCGCCATGATATAATGGATAGACAAGGAAGCGGGCGCACAGAAAGGCAGTGACGGGTTTTGAAAAGGGAAATTATGCAACAAAGCATTGCGCTGTTTGTCGATAAAGGCTACAGCGCAACGTCGATACAGGACATTGTAGATGCCCTCGGCGTAACAAAAGGCTCTTTCTACTATCATTACAAAAGCAAAGAAGCGCTGCTGATGGACATCCACCAGCAATACATCGAAGAATTGCTGGCCAGGCAGCAATCGATCCTGCAGGACGCGGCGCCGGCAACAGAAAAACTGGCGGAGATTGTCCGTTTGTTGATTGGCGATATGGAAAAACAAGGGCCAATCGCCAATGTCTATTTCCGCGAACTGCGTCATTTGAAAGAAGAGAATGCTAAAACGATTCGTTCGAAACGGGCGGAATTCCGCGAACAGATCGAATCGGTCCTGTTGGCAGGGATCGAAAGCGGCGAGTTCCGCAAAGAGTTGAATCCGAAAATGATCGCTTTCGCCGTGCTCGGCGTGACCAATTGGAGCTATCAATGGTTTCAGCCGGGCGGCGAGCTATCCACTGGGGAACTGGCCGAACTTTACACCGATTTCATCCTCCATGGCATCATGCCGACGCACAAGTAAAAGCCGTTATCCGACTCGGCGGATAACGGCTTTTGCTTCTTCATTTTCGTTCCGTTTCCAGCAAATGATGTTTGAGTGCCATGCCGCCCCGGAATCCTGTCACATTGCCGCTTTTCCGGATGACCCGGTGGCAGGGGATGAAAAGGAGCAAAGGGTTTGCGCCGACTGCTGAAGCGGCTGCTCGGACAGCTTTCGGTTTGCCGATGCGTTCAGCTAGTTCGGAGTAAGAAATGGTTTGGCCGTAAGGGATCTCCTGCAAGACTTGCCAGATGGAGCGTTGAAATACGGTGCCTTCCACATCAAGAGGCAGCGGGAATTCTTCATGGGAACCTGTGAGCCAAGCTTCGATTGCGTATTGATATTCCTTTAACGCTTCTTCATCTTGGATGAAATCGGCGCTTGGAAACCGTTTTGCGCAATGCTGCTGCATTTCAACAATGCCTTCACCCGGCGAACCGACGTAGCAAAGGCCTTCGTCGCTTTTAGCGAGCAGCAGCCGAAATCCATGTTGTTCGGCGTAAGCCCAACGGATGGTATGTGCCATAGCGATCACCCTTCCTTATTTTAGTTTCAGTATACGCCCTGCCAAGACATTTTTCAGCAAGCAGATTTCCTGTTTGAGCTTATGAAGAACGGGAATACGAGTGATAAGACATAAGGAGGGATCTACATGGCAAGAGACAAGAATAAAGAAAGACTGGAAGAAGAGCGCCGCGAGCAGGAATTGCGTGAAGAACAACAGGCTTTTAAGGACAGTGCCAGAAACCTCGACGAACAGAACCGCATGAACGATACAGAGAACCAGCAAAAATAAAGCATACGCCAAACCCAGCCCGTGCACCGGAAAATCCGGTGGGCGGGCTTTTTTCACTATACGTGCAAGCGTGGTAGTATGGTACATAATACTTTTTTAGGAAAGAGTGGTTTTCATGTTTGATACTCTTGAACAATTGATGGAAGAAAAAGGAATAGACAGCAAGCGTTCGGTCGCATGGAAGAAAATCAGCGAAGAGGAACGGTTGTCGGAAAAATTTCTTGCCGATAATGCGCGCAATGTCCATTGGCACCTGATCTCCAAGCATCAATCACTGTCCGAAGGGTTTATCGGCCAATACAGCGGCTTTCTTTACTGGGATGAAATCCTCCGCCACCAGCAAGTATCGGAGTGCTTTCTGGAAGAATTTTCAAATCCTGAAAAATGGCAGCCTCAAGAAAATCAGCTATCCCCAAAGCAGTTGAAATCCTTGGAGGCGCATGGCCAAACTTTTGACGAACAGGAATATTGGAAGCTTGTATCCGCCAAACGCCTGTCGCCGATGTTCATCGAGAAACATCAGGACCGGGTCGATTGGCAGATACTCAGCGAACAGCAGGAATTGCCGATGACATTGATCGGCCGCCATGCAGATAAAGTCGATTGGCTCGCTGTGACGCGCGGGCAACTGTTAACGGAGCGGTTTATCGAGAAACACAAAGGCCAAGTGGAGTGGGAGACGCTGTCGTTTCATCAGGAATTGTCAGAGCGGTTCATCAACCGGCACAGCGATAAGATGGCAGCCATTTCTGCAGAACAGCCGCGCTCTGAAGCTTTCCTTTATATGCACTTGGACAAGATGGATCCGGAGATGGTCATTGCTTGCCAAGAGATTGGCGAAGCTACGGAATTTGACTCTTTTAAAGTGTTCAGTATTTCCCGCAATAGCCGGAAAAAATACATTGTGGAATTCCATCATTACGATGAACCGGATTCCCCGCGTTTTCTGAAACTGGACGATGAAGGCTTTTATGATTTGCTGGAAGAGTATGACTTGCAGGATCAAATTGAAGCGGATTTCCCGGAACTTTTATTTATCGAAGAAATGCGCTTCTGACCAAACGCACCCGTAATGGGGTGCGTTTTTTTAATTGGCTGAGGGTTTCCCTGGACGCCGGCAGGCTTGTGTTTTCCGGCATCCCGTTTATAATGGGAAGAAAAATTGAAAGTTGGGACTATGCATGGCGATGACCGATTTGACGATTGCAAAAGAAGCGGCTATCCGGCCGATCCAGGAGATAGCACAGCAAGCCGGGATTGCGGAAGACGCTTTGGAATTATACGGGAAATACAAAGCGAAAATTGATGTGAATCAATTGCCAAAAACCACGAAGGAGGGGAAAGTCGTACTTGTAACGGCAATCAGCCCGACACCGGCAGGCGAAGGGAAATCGACGGTGACAGTGGGGCTTGCGGATGCGTTGAAACAAAGCGGCGAGTCGGTCATGGTGGCACTCCGCGAGCCTTCTCTCGGGCCGGTTATGGGCGTCAAAGGCGGCGCAACAGGCGGCGGCTTTGCACAAGTCTTGCCGATGGAAGACATCAACCTGCATTTCACCGGCGATATCCACGCCATCACGTCAGCAAACAACGCGCTCGCTGCGTTGATCGATAACCATTTGCACCAGGGCAATGCGCTTCGCATCGATCCACGGCGCATTATATGGAAGCGTGCGCTGGACATGAACGACCGGGCGCTGCGCCACGTGACGATCGGTCTCGGCGGCCCTGGACAAGGCGTGCCGCGTGAAGATGGCTTTGATATCACGGTCGCATCGGAAATCATGGCGGTGCTGTGCCTCGCGACTTCGCGCGAAGACTTGAAAGAACGCCTCGCACGCATGGTCATCGGTTATACATATGACCGCGAGCCGGTGACAGTGAGAGATTTGGAAGCACAAGGCGCGCTCGCGCTTCTCTTGAAAGAAGCCTTCAAGCCGAATTTGGTGCAGACGATCGAAGGGACGCCGGCGATTATTCACGGCGGCCCGTTCGCGAACATCGCCCATGGCTGCAATTCCTTGATGGCGACCAATACGGCAAGAAGCCTTGCGGATGTCGTCGTCACAGAAGCAGGATTTGGTGCGGACCTGGGCGCCGAGAAGTTCATGCACATCAAATCACGAAAAGGCGGCTTTCATCCGGATGCGGTCGTCATCGTGGCGACGGTGCGCGCATTGAAAATGCACGGCGGCGTGGATAAGAAAGAGCTCGGTGCGGAAGATGCCGATGCAGTGCGCCGGGGTATTGTTAACTTGGCAAAACACGTGGAAACGATCCGGGAGTTTGGCATCGAGCCGGTCGTAGCACTCAATCGTTTCACGGGCGACAGCGATGCGGAACTTTCGCAAGTGATGGACTGGGCGGAAGCGGAAGAAGTCGCGATTGCGCTGACGGAAGTATGGGGCAAAGGCGGCGCGGGCGGCCTTGAACTTGCAGAACTCGTCAAACGCCAACTCGGTAAAGGCGCTGATTTTGGCTATTTGTATGCAGAAGAAGACGCCGTTGAAGAAAAGCTGCGGACAATCGTACAGAAAGTATACGGCGGCGCGGATGTCCAATTGACGGATAAAGCGCACAAGCAATTGGCCGAACTGAAAAAATACGGCTGGGACGCGTTGCCGATCTGCATGGCGAAGACGCAGTATTCCTTATCGGATCAGCCGAAACTGCTTGGGCGCCCGGAAGGCTTCACGGTGACGATTCGCGAATTGATCCCGAAACTTGGCGCAGGCTTCATCGTCTGCCTGACAGGGGATATCATGACCATGCCTGGCCTGCCGAAATCCCCTGCCGCACTGAATATGGATGTGGCAGAAGACGGTCAAGCGCTCGGATTGTTCTAATGAAAGCCAGCGTCCAAATTGTGGATTACGTCGAACAAGGCCAATCCATCTACATTCAATTGAAAGTGGTCGATGCGGAAGCTGCAACGGCAGTGGAAGGCGAGGTCCGTTTTCTGGGGGAGTTGCTTTACGGGGAATTGATCCACGAAAAGAAATCGCCGCTGACGGACACGGCGCGCATGGAAACCATCGCTTATTTGAAAACCCACTTCGGAAGATGATTTCCGGCGTGGGTTTTTCGTTGGGTTTTATGACTGAATATTCAATTAATAATGGTCGATTCCATGCCGGATGTGCTAAGGTGAAAGAAATGAATAGCCTGAATGAATAATCGATTCAAAAAGGAGCGGTTGCCATGAAACTGCAGTCTACACGAAGCCAGCAGAAACATTTATCGGTGGCGGCGTATAACGGAGGGTTTGCGCTTGTCCGGGAGAGGCGTCATTTGAAATCCGACGGGCCGGTGGAAGAAGTGCAATTTTTGGACGTTGCCGAACGGGTGGAGACGGATTCGATCATCGTGAAAGGGCTCGATGTCCTGGAGCAGAATTACGATTATGACCTGGTCAGCAAAGGGAAATTATTGGAACGCTACATCAACCGCCATGTCCACGTGCGCAACAACGAAACCGGGGAAGAACTGGAGATGAGGCTGCTCAGCGTATCGGAATGCATCATCGGCGAACGTGCCGATACGAAAGAAATCGTCATCGATCCGGCCGGCGAACTGATTCTTCCGGCATTGCCGGAAGGTTTATTGCTGAAGCCGGCACTGGTGTGGAAAATAGCGCCGGCACTGGTGGACCAGGAAATCAGTGTCTCGTATTTGACGAAAAGCTTGGAATGGCATGCCCATTACACACTGGAAATCAAAGGTAACAAGTTTCAATTTGACGGCTGGGTGAAAATCCTGAACCATAGTGGCGCGCATTACGAAAAAGCTGAGCTTGCTTTGGTGGCGGGGGATGTTCACCGGGAACTGGAAATGAACAATGGCGATTCGCCGATCTTGTATTCGCGCTTGCAGGAGACGGCCATTACAGCGGAAATGTTGCCGGAGCGTTTTGTCTACAGGGTCAACCGTCCGGTCACTGTCATGAACGAGCAGCTCAAGCAATTATCGTTATTCTCGGCACATGGCGCAGAGTTCAAACGGGCTTATCAAGTGAGGGCAGGCGATATACATGCCGACATCCAACTTGAATTTCCCAACTCGAGTGAAAATGGGCTCGGCATGCCGCTTCCGGAAGGCGTGGTGAAAGTATACGAGTCCGGGGATTCAGGTGAAGTGTTTTTCGCGGGCGAAGATCGAATCGAACATACAGCGCCTGGGAAAAACCTGCGCATCCATATCGGAAAAGCGCTGGACATTACAAGCGACAGCCAGGAAAAGCTGCGTGAAAAGCATGGCGTCCATGAATACATCACCTATGCCTACAAACTCGAAAACAAAAAGGCGGAAAGCATCCGGTTATTGGTCGAACACGTTATTTTCGAGCCCATTTGGGAAATGGAATCGTCCAGCCACGATTACGAACGGAAAAGCAGTTCGAAAGTGGAATTCGTCGTGCGGATCCAGCCTGAAACCACTGTGGAATTGGAGTTTACGTACAAAGCCGATAAACGGCGAGAAGGGCAAAGTTATTAGAACAGGAGGAGAGCATCATGGAAGTCGCATCAGTCAATGGGCGCATACATGTGAGAAACTTGGCCACAAGCATACTCGTTCCGGTCATCGGCGGGTCGATTGTCGGGGCGCTTGCCAATAGAGGCACCCGCGAGCAATACGAGCGGCTGGAAAACCCTTCGTTTGCGCCGCCGGGCTGGGTGTTCCCGGTCGTTTGGACAGCGCTTTATAAAATGATGGGCATCGCGAAGTACCGCGCGCAAGAAGCGGCCAAACCGCTCGGGCGGGAGCGGCAAGTGCTGGCGCCGTATGAATTCCAACTGGGCTTGAATTTCCTGTGGTCGTTTTTGTTCTTTAAATGGGGGCTGCGGGGAACAGCGCTCGTCGAAATGGCGGCATTGCTCGGTACCATTATTTGGGCAGCATATGAGTTTTATCAAGTTGACAAACTAGCCGGCGGATTGATGGTGCCGTATATCGCCTGGGTGGCATTTGCGCTCGGCTTGAATTATTCATTCTGGCAGCTGAATAAATGATTGCGCGAAGTGTCGAAATCCCCAGTGGTTTCGGCACTTTTGTCCATTTTTTGACCTGGTTTTAAAAAAGTATTTCAAACACTGCAAACTGTTAAAAAATTATAATGCATAGTGGTAGGAAAACGACTACAATGAAGGAAGTTGACAACGTTCGAGGCATGGCCTTTTTGGGACTGTTGAAATCAACGCAGTTGAAATGGTATCAGGAGGGAAATCAATGTTAAAAGATGTGTTTATCGGCTTGTCTCAAAACCGTCTCCTTACGGCTGCGGCCAAAAAGTACGGCTTGAAATTGGGGGCCCAAACCGTAGTGGCTGGGACCAATATCGAAGAGACCATTAAAAGTATCCGCAGTTTAAATGCGCAAGGAATCAGCGCGACGGTCGACAACCTGGGGGAATTCGTGTTCGAAAAGGAAGCAGCGCTCGAAGCGAAAGAGAACATCATGGATATGATCGAAGCGATCCATAAGAACAAGGTCGATGCCCATATTTCCTTGAAACCGACTCAGCTCGGCTTGGATATCGATTATGATTTCTGTCTGGAAAACTTGAAAGACATTGTCGCACTTGCCCATAATTACCATATGCACATCAATATCGATATGGAAGATTATGGCCATGTTCAGCCGTCGTACGATCTTTTGAATGCGCTTTCGAAAGACTACGATAATATCGGGACTGTCATCCAAGCGTATTTCTTCCGTGCGATGGACGATTTGCAAGAACACAAAGACTTCCGCCTGCGCATCGTCAAAGGCGCTTACAAAGAGCCGGCGGATGTAGCGTACCAGACGCGTGAAGAAATTGACGAAAACTTCATCAAGCTGATTGAGTACCATTTGCTGAACGGCAAATTCACGTCGATCGCGACACACGACCATAACATCATCAATCATGTCGAAGCGTTCATCAAAGAACATGATATTTCATACGATAAATTTGAATTCCAGATGCTTTACGGATTCCGCAAAGAACTGCAGCGCGAGCTCGCGAATAAAGGCTATAACTTCTGCACATACGTGCCGTTCGGCGATGATTGGTACGCATATTTCATGCGCCGCCTGGCAGAGCGCCCGCAAAACTTGAATTTGGTATTCAAACAAGTATTCACGAAAAAGAACAATATCGCCATCGGGGCACTGGCTGGCGCATTTATCCTGGGCCGCGCCACCAAAAAGCGCAAGTAAGAAAAGGCGTCTCTTCAAGAGGCGCCTTTTTCTGATTTTAGACAACTTGAGGAGTGAAAGTATGTACAAAACGACCATAACGCCACGTGTATCCGAAACGGATGCGGTCGGGCATATCAATAATACGACTTTGCCGGTCTGGTTCGAAGCCGGCCGCAACCCGCTCTTTGAATTGTTTACGCCCGACCATGATTTCGCCAACTGGAAAATGGTCATCGTCAAAACAACGCTCGAATTCACCGGGCAAGTGTATTTCGGAAAAGACGCCGAAGTCCATACCTGGGTCGAACGCATTGGCAACAGCAGCCTCGAGTTGTACGAGGAGCTGCATCAGGAAGGGCGCCTATGCGCCAAAAACCGTGCCGTTTATGTCAATTTCAATCTGGCACAGCAGCACAGTGAGCCGATTCCGGACCAAATCCGCGCTGAACTGAACAAGCATCTGCGTGAGGCAAACGAACACTAAACTATATAAGTTAAATCATTACCTACACGAAACGATATTTCAAAAAATAATGGAAATCATCAAATCACATCCTATTTGTTCATTAGCAGGTGAAGTTGAAACCTCCCCTATTTTATTGTTTGTCTACTTGATGAAGGAGTGGAAGGTGGCGACTAATGAATAAGCGAAAGGCACTTGAGCTTGTTCATTTGCGACGCATCTGCCTCGCAGATATGGGAGCAGCTGAATTTTGAACTCAGCCCTTAGCGAACAAGGGGTGGCTGTAGCCATGCCCTGGCAGCTGGCGTCGCGACGTCCTGTCGCGCCAGCTGCATGACCCACATCCTGTGGGCCCGAAAGCGTCCGCCTGGAGCGATTTCACCAATCTCTTTAGGTATCATCAACTTTTAATTTAACCTATTATAGTAAACTTGGTCTGATTGAACTTTACTGATGCTTTGCGGATTCTGAATAGTTTTTTAATTGATGTGGCTCTTGAAAGGCCATTTGGACATGCTATAATAGGTCCATTCAAAAGAATATTCACTCATATAATAGCGGGGATATGGCCCGCAAGTTTCTACCGGTCCGCCGTAAACGGACTGACTATGAGAAGCAATGGAACGAAAAGAACCCGCCTATTTTTAGAGCGGCTTCCTTTTGCGTTTCCTTTCGGGAAAGCCCGGAGGACCTTGCTCCACTCATGGTTATGATTGGATGCGCGTCCTCCGGGCTTTTTTGCAGGGGATGCGGGAAAAGGAGCGGAAAACATGAAGCAGTTGGAAGAGAAGATTTTAGCGGACGGAAAAGTTTTGTCCGAAGCCGTCTTGAAAGTCGATTCATTTTTGAACCATCAAATCGATCCTGCCTTGATGCAGGCCGTCGGGCAGGAATTCGCTAAACGTTTTAAAGATGCAGGCGTTACAAAGATTTTGACAATCGAATCGTCAGGAATCGCGCCGGCGGTCATGACCGGGCTGTTGCTCGGCGTGCCGGTCGTCTTCGCGAGAAAGCGTAAATCGCTGACCTTGACGGATGGCCTTTACACGGCGCCTGTCCATTCCTTTACGAAGAATGAAACGAACGACATCTCCGTGTCCCGTGATTTTCTCGGGAAAGACGATGTCGTGATGATCATCGATGATTTTCTGGCGAACGGCCAGGCGGCACTGGGCTTGCTCGATATCGTCGAACAGGCCGGGGCAGCATGCGCAGGCATTGGCATCGTCATTGAAAAAGGCTTCCAGCCAGGCGGTAAATTGCTGCGCGATAAAGGGATCCGTGTCGAGACCTTGGCGAATATCAAATGGATGGAACCAGGCCACGTCGAGTTTTACGGGGAGGTGCCGAACCGATGAAGAAAGCGTTCGGAGAAGCGGCACTCGGCCTTCAACACGTATTGGCGATGTACGCCGGAGCGATTCTCGTTCCCTTGATCGTCGGCGCGGCTCTTGGGTTGACGTCGGAACAATTGACGTATCTCGTATCGATCGATATTTTATTGTGCGGTGTTGCGACCTTGCTTCAAGTATTCAATTCCCGCTATTTCGGCATTGGCTTGCCGGTCGTATTGGGATGTACCTTTACGGCGGTCGGGCCGATGATTGCCATTGGCGGCCAATATGGCATTTCGGCGATTTATGGCTCGATTCTTGTTTCCGGTCTATTCGTTATTCTCGTTTCTGGATTTTTCGGCAGCCTCGTGCGCTTTTTCCCGCCGGTTGTCACAGGATCTGTCGTCACGATTATCGGTATCACGCTCATTCCGGTCGCCATCAATAATATGGGCGGTGGGCAAGGTGCGGCGGATTTCGGTTCGCTGTCCAATATCGTCCTAGCTTTCGGGACACTGGGCTTTATCATTTTCCTTTATAAATTCTCCCGGGGCTTTATGCGCGCCGTGTCGATTCTCATCGGCTTGATTGCCGGAACGGTCGCCGCCGGCTTCATGGGCAAAGTTGATTTCACGCCCATTGCAGAGGCATCGTATTTCCATATGGTGGAGCCGTTCTATTTCGGGATGCCGACATTTGAATGGTCCGCGATCCTCACCATGATCTTGGTGGCACTTGTGTCGCTCGTCGAATCGACAGGGGTCTATTTCGCGCTCAGCGACATCACGAAAAAAGAAATCAAAGAAAAAGATTTGGCAAAAGGCTACCGCTCTGAAGGTTTGGCGATTTTCCTCGGCGGGATTTTCAATGCTTTCCCCTATACAGCCTACTCGCAAAACGTCGGGTTGATCCAAATGTCTGGCGTCAAGTCGCGCAAGATCATTTTCATCGCGGCGATTATGTTAATCGTCCTCGGGTTCGTCCCGAAAATCGGCGCCATGACAACGATCATTCCGACGCCGGTTCTTGGCGGCGCGATGATCGCGATGTTCGGCATGGTCATCGCACAAGGCATCAAAATGCTGAGCGGCGTCATTTCGGAGTCTCAGGAAAACTCCATGATCGTCGCATGTTCTGTTGGCATCGGTCTTGGCGTCACGGTCGTTCCGGAATTGTTCGCGCTATTGCCGGCAGGCGTCCAGATCTTGACGAGCAACGGCATCGTGGCCGGGAGCTTGACGGCGATCGGCTTGAACATCGTCTTCCATATGCTGCCGTCCCGCAAACGTAAACGCGAGGCGCAAGCGGTACAATCCAATCAAGCAGTCACTCCGCATGGATGAATAGAAAAAAGCTGTCCCTTCGCATAACGCGAGAGGACAGCTTTTATTTTTGCGCCCGGCTTTTTTCGAGCAGGAAATCCAATGTTTTCTGGAGGGTTTCCTGGCCGTCGTTCGTGTCCAAGGCGTATTGATATTCATGCTTCAAGTTCTTATCGGTGCCGCGGAAGAAGACATCGGTGACATCGACCCCTTTGAGGCGCAGGCTATCGGCGAGTGCAACTGATTGCGGCTCAAGGGGATCGGCATCTCCAGCTGAAATGAAGACGTCCGGGTAAGCAGGCGTTACGTGCTGGATGGTCGACATTTCGTGGATGTTTCCGAATGTCTCAAAACTTTCCGTTCCCGTATAGGCATTCAGGAAGAAGTCGATGTTCGGGAAGCCAGATTCACGGACAGTTGCCATATCATACAACCCGCAGAATAGTAAGGCCCCGCGCATTTGTGCCGAAGAAACGGCTGGCGATAAGCCCATCGTTTCAGCAAGATCCGGATTGGTCTGCAGGGCGGCCAGTTGGCTGGCGATCTGCGCGCCGGCGGAATCACCGCCGACAAAAATCCTTTCCATATCGCCGCCATATTGTGCGGCGGATCCGCTCAAAAACTTCAAGGCTTCATTCGCCTGGATGACAGGTCCCGGGTACAATTGGCCAGGCGCCAGTGCATAGTCAATATTGGCGACCAGATAGCCCGCATTCGCCAGCGTCATGCCATAATCCTGGCGGCTGTCTTTGGAGCCGCCGATAAAGCCGCCGCCGTGGACCCATAAAATCACCGGCAAGGGGCCAGTGGCGTCTGCTGGGTAGTAAAAGTCCATCAAGGCATTGTCGGACGCATGGTAACGGATGTCTTTGACGACCTCGACATGGGAAGCGACTTCCGCGAAATTCGGAGGCGGGCTGTAAATCGCTGAGCCGATAATCGGAGCGGCTGTTGGCTCTTCCGTTAAACGACTGGCCAGCACGAATCCGGCAGAGGCTAAAAACACCGCTGCAAGAAGGGCGAGTATTTTTTTTGAAATGGATTGGTTGCGTTTCATGAATTCCATCCTCTATGCGGCAATTACACCGAAATTTCAATCAAGCTTATTGTCATCCTATCACGTGCCCACCTGCTCCTCAAAAGATTAACTGTCATGAAATTGAAACGGAACTGTAAGGTTTTGGAGGTTCGCCGCCGGCCAAATCGGGTATTTAGATGAGAGGCCGATGGGTCATTTTAAGAGTTGAAGGAGGGGTTTTCATGTTCGGATTGAGTGATTTGATAGCACTGGTCATATCTGCATTCATCATATTACCGGTCGTTGTCTTTATCCGAGAAGCGGGCTATTTAATCGTCAGTGCCTTGCTTGGCGCGAAGAATCCGCGTTTAACAATCGGTTCAGGTCCCCGAGTCTTCAAGATCGGCATGTTTGACGTGAGAAAATATTATCACTTATACAGTTGGTTTGCCTATGATGATTTGAGAAGGCAAAGCAAATTCGCATATATCATGCTGTATGCTGGGCCGATTTTAGCGAATGTGATTGTGGCATTCGTTATCAACGCGCTAGTCGCCAACGGGGTGTTGGACCAATACGAGACATTCTGGAACCGGTTTGTGTTCTACGGTTTCTATTTCGTGCTGTTTGACGCAGTGCCGATGAAAACGGCGAACGGCATGCCAAATAACGGCATGATCATCTATGAGATGCTGCGCTACGGAAAACGCACCGATTATAATGAGGAGCCGTTCTTGCCTTCGACGACGGAAGTCGAGGAGCAGTACGAAGAAGAAATGGAAAAAGTCGAAGAAATGAAGGAAAACCAGAAGGACATTGTCGAAGATGATGAAGATTACTCTCCAGAGCAGCAGGAAAAAGAGCGCCGCGAGAAAGAGGACATCGAAGAAAGCAAGGAGAGGCAGAAAGAGGAATTGGAAAAAGCGAAAAAACTAACGATTAAACAGCGCCACGAAGCAAAAGAAGAGCGCACTGATTGAAGGTTGCATGCAATATCGCTTGTCATGATATGATAGTCATGTCGAAAAAGAGGGAGAGAATATACATGGGCGAAAGAACGCAAGGCATTCATCACATTACAGCTATCGTCGGGGAAGCGCAGGAAAACACCGATTTTTACGCTGGGGTGCTCGGCATGCGCCTTGTCAAGAAAACGGTGAACTTCGACGATCCGGGTACGTACCATTTGTATTTCGGAAACGACCAGGGATCGCCTGGTACCATCATGACCTTTTTCCCGTGGGGCAAAGCTTATCAAGGGAAAGTGGGGGACGGCCAAGTCGGCATCACGGCTTTCGCTGTCCCTGAAGGCGCTCTCGCATTTTGGCGCAGCCGCCTGGAAAGCCATGATGTTTCGTTTGAAGAGCAAATGCGCTTTGGCGAGTCGTATTTGCGTTTTGAAGACCCGCACGGCCTTCAGCTGGAATTGGTCGAACGCAAAACAGGCGAAGCGAGCGAATGGACTGGAGGCGGCATTACACCAGACAATGCCATCAAAGGCTTTGCCGGGGCTGTATTGTTTACGGCCAATGCGGCCAAAACTGCTGAGTTATTGGAAGAAGTGATCGGCTTTGTCCGCCAAGAAGAGCAAGGCGATTATGCCCGTTTTGTCTCGGACGGCGAGCTTGGGAACATATTGGATATTAAACAGACCCGTGTCGGCACTGGCCAGATGGGTGTCGGCACTGTCCATCACATCGCATTCCGTGCAGACGATGACGTCGATCAACTGGAATGGAAAAACCGGATCGAAGCATACGGGCTGGGAGTCACGCCAGTCCAGGACCGCAATTATTTCCGGTCGATTTATTTCCGTGAATACGGCGATCTGCTGTTTGAAATTGCGACCGACCCGCCAGGCTTCACGATCGACGAAAGCCCGGACGCGCTTGGTGAGGAACTGAAATTGCCGAAGCAATACGAGCAGTACCGGAAACGCTTATTGGCGGAGTTGCCGCCAGTCTATGCGCGACCGCTTGAATAGCAAAGAAAAAGCAGCCCGGATTAAAAACCCGGGCTGCTTTTTGGTGTTATGAAGATTTGGAGAGCGCGCCTTTTAACACCAATTGAATGTTCTGCGGGCGTTCGGCAAGCCGCCTCATGAAGTAGCCGTACCAGTCTTTGCCGAACGGGACATAGGACGTCACCTGGTATTCTTCCGACAGCTCCTTCAACAAATCCGTACGGAAACCGTAGAGCATCTGAAATTCGAAGCGGTCTTTTGGAATGCCTTGTTCTTTAATATAGTCGATCGCCGCATTGATGATATGGTGGTCGTGGGTGGCAATCGATGTGAACACGGGCTGGTCAAGCCGCAACTTGATGAGCTTGAGGAAATTGGCGTCAACTTCCTCTGCGGACTGGTACGCCACTTGCTCACTTTCCTGATAAGCCCCTTTCACGAGGCGCAGCCTGACATCTTGAAGTGCATCCAAGTCTTGCTCCGAGCGAAATAGATAAGCCTGGATGACTGTGCCGACACTGTCGAACTCTTTTCTTAAGGTATGCAATATATCGAGTGTGGGCTGAAGATGCTCATAATTTTCCATATCTAAGTTAACGTAAATTCCGCGTTGCTCGGCTTCAGCCGCAATTTCCCTGATATTCTCCAAACAGAACTGTTCGTCGATATCGAGCCCGATTTGCGTCAATTTAACGGATAAATGGGCATCTACGCCTGCTTCGGTGATGGTTTCAGTCGTCTGGATGATTTCGTTTTTTGCTTGTACCGCTTCTTCGCGGCTGGTGACGAATTCCCCGAGCCGGTCAATCGTCGCAGAAATCCCGTCTTTGTTCAAATCGCGGACGGACGCCATCATATTTGGAATATCAGTTCCAGCAACGACTTTTGCGGCGCCTAGCTGAAATCCCCATTTTTTGGCTCCGCTGTTCAATAGCCGGTTATTGGATAATGCGATAAAAAAACTTCTTGTGATTCCCATTGCTAGCCCTCCAGTAGAATTAAATATCGATGGCAATCCACCCGTTGGAAATGGCGGATCTAAGCGTGAATCAACCCTTTAGAACCCGCAAATGCTGAGTGTCTGGTAAGGGGCGTTCTCCGTGTGGCTAGAGCATATCATAGAAATGACTGAAAATAAAAACTACTATCAAAATAATTATATTTCTTACTCTTTACCTTCCACTTATTGGGTTTCAGTAAACAAATTATTCAAAAAAGTTTTTCTAGAAAATGAAAATCTGGAGTTTCTGAAGAATAGAAAGCCTCTAGAGCCGCAGTGGGAAAGCAAAAGGTGTAGAATAGTCGGTATGTGTTTAAAACTATTTTCTATATACGGAAGGAGGGCTTGCAGATGAAGGCATTGGCAAAAAAAGGATTCACTTTATCTGTGCTTGTTTATGCCGTTCTTCATTTCATCCATTATTTTCAGGCCAACCCATGGACAGAGTCATTCTTGCCGATTGCCGGGTTTTTGAGTTTGGCGTTTGCTTTTGGCGTCCTGCCTCTCCGCAAATTGCAGTTGCAAACTTTTTTGGCTGTTACGGCGATCGCTGTGCTGTGGGCGACGAGCCCGAATTTCTGGCAGGATCTAGCTATGGCGCTGGTCCAGATGGAAAGCTTGATCGCCTTGTTGCTGATCGTGCCGATGATCAGCTGGGTGCTGAGGGAAGAGCCTTACATAGAAGAAATCATGAGCTTCGGCAATAAATGGCTGAACAAGAGCCAAACCTTTTACGCAGGGCTGATGGGAATGACGCAAATCATCTCGCATTTCCTGTTGTTCGGGGTCGTGCCGATGATGTACAGGTTCATCGATTCGTTTTTGAAAGATCATAAAGACGAAGCGTGGGAAAATTACAAGGGCACGGCGATTTTGCGCGGCTTCGCCTTGTCGACCATGTGGGTTATCAGCATCCCGAGCTTTATCTTTGCAGTCGGCGCGATGGATGCGGTGTTATGGAAGTCGATGCTGCTCGGCCTCGGCGCAGCCATCGCCGGGACTATGCTGTCGGTGGCCTTTGCGACGGCGGATGAGAAACGCTACGGCAAGGATTTCTCGGCCGTGCTGACGAATGAAATCGATAAAGCAGTGGCGAACTCGCGGAATGCGGGCAGTTGGAACAAAGACGTCGCTGAATTCGCTTTTCTGTTCATCTCGCTGTTCGGCACGATTTTCATCCTTCACGAATGGACGGGCACTGACTTTCTCGTCGTCATACCGCTGGTCATCCTGGTCTGGACCTTCCTGTATTTCCTGCTCAAAAGGCGGACAGGAAGTTATGCGCGGGAAGCGGCGATTTATTACAAGGAAGGCGTCTCGAAGCAAGCCCAGCAGTTCAGCATCCTGCTTGCGGCAGGCTTGCTCATCTATGCGCTCAATCAATCGGCAGTCGGCGATTACGTCATCGGTGCGATGAATTATTTGACCGGCCATGTGCCGTTCTTGAATTTGCTGTTCCTGATTCCGTTCATCGTCATCTTTTTGGGCTTTATCGGTCTCGGGCCGCTGCCGGTCATCGTTCTGGTAACGGGTGTGTTGGAATCGGCAGTGCTGCCGTTTCCGCCGGAGCTGATTGTGCTTGCGGTGACCTCAGGCAGCGTCATCTCGATTATTCTGTCGCCGTTCGTCATGCCGGTGATCATCTTGAGCAGCGTCAACGGCTTGAGCGGCGTCCGCAATGGCTTGCGTTTCAATTTGAAGTTTGCCATTGCTTTCTATGTCATGATCCAACTATTCGTCCAGTCTTTATTGTATTTCTGGAGTTGAAAAAAACGCCCGAAGAGCCTGCCGGTTCTTCGGGCGTTTTTGGATCTTCATTGAAAATGGAGTCCTTTTGTCATATAATTTAGAAAATATAGAAAAGGGAGGCTGTCCAATGCTTGAGAATGCTGTCGATACCCTGCTGGTCAACCGTTATGTCAATGGAGTCCTCGACCCTGATAAGGAAATGCTCGGCCCCGTGAAAGACGGTGGGCATATTATCGCGCACACTGCCCCGGGATGTTGGGGGCCGATGATCACGCCGTGTATCCGGGGCGGCCACGAAGTGACGCAGCCGGTTTACGTCGAAGGTGCGGAACCGGGCGATGCGATCGTCATCCGCATCAAGTCGATTGAAGTGACCTCGCTTGCTACGGCTTCTGGAAATGACAAGCCGATTGAAGGGCGCTTCCTGGGCGATCCGTTTGTGGCTGTGAAATGCCCAGGCTGCGGGACATTGTACCCGGAAACGGTCATCAAAGGCGTCGGCAGCGGAGCGATTCGCTGCGCCAATTGCGGTGAAGACGTCAGCCCGTTCGAATTTACGCATGGCTACACGATGACCTTCAGCGACAAAGGCGATGTCGGCATTACGGTATCGAAACAAGCAGCAGAAACCATTGCGCAAGACGGCAAAGAATACATGAAAACACCTGAACATTCGGTGCAGAACCCCGTGGTCACATTCGCGCCGCATGATTTGGTCGGCACGATCGCGCGCATGCGCCCATTTCTCGGACAGCTCGGCACGACACCGTCCCGCCCGACGCCCGACTCGCACAATGCGGGTGATTTTGGGTCGTTTCTTGTCGGGGCGCCGCACGAATACACGAGCACACAGGAAGAGCTCGAAACGCACCGGACCGACGGCCATATGGATATCAGCCGTGTACGCGCCGGCGCAGTGCTCGTATGCCCGGTCAAAACAAAAGGCGGCGGTGTCTATTTGGGCGATATGCATGCCATGCAAGGCGACGGTGAAATTGCCGGGCATACTTCCGATGTATCGGGCATCAGCCATTTGCAAGTGCATGTGTTGAAAGGGCTTGGGAATGCGGGGCCGATTTTGTTTCCGAACGTTGAAGATTTGCCCTATACCGCAAAGCCGTTCACGGAAGCTGAAAAAGCATCGGCCCAAAAACTCGCTGAGCGCTTCGGCGTTGAAAAACTGGAAGATTCATGGCCGGTTTCATTTGTCGGGTCCGGGCCGACCTTGAATGATGCGACGGAAAACGGCATGCAGCGCGCGGCGGATTTGTTCGGCGTCACAGTACCGGAAATCATGAACCGTGCCACAGTGACCGGCTCGATCGAGATCGGCCGCCATCCAGGGGTGGTCACCGTGACGTTTTTGGCGCCGGAAAGCTATTTGAAAAAAGCGGGCTTATTCGACCTTGCGAAAGCGCAATATGGATAATAGGAAACCCGCCATTCAAGTGCTGAATGGCGGGTTTTTGTGCATCTGTCAAGCTTGCGGCGCATGGATATCCCAGGACATTTTCAACGAATCGGCCAAATACTCGGCAGCTTCCGTGGCTTCGAACTCATCGACTTGAAACTGGGAGTGGTTGGCTGCATAAATCGATTGGCGCTCGCGAAAAAGCTGCTCCATTTCCTGTAAGGTCTTATTTTTCAGGAGCGGCCGCGTTTCTGTCAACACATGAATGCGTTCTTTCCAGGAATCCCAGGAGATATCGAAATACAGGACCGTGCAATTGGCGAGGCAATGATTGCGGTTTTCTTCCTGGAGAAAAGCGCCTCCGCCGACCGAGATGACAAGCAAGGGCTGGCTGCCAAAAGCCTGGATCAGTTCCCGCTCTTTGTCGCGGAAGACCTTTTCGCCATGGGCGCTGAAGATTTCGGGAATCGGCAAGCCGAAAGCTTTTTCGATTTCTTCATCGATATCAATAAAATCGCGGTACAGCCGGCGTGCCAATAATTTGCCGACTGTCGTTTTTCCGGCTCCCATAAAACCTGTGCAGACAATGCTTTTCTCACGGACGGACAAAGGGAAATTCAACGCGACCACTCTCTTTCTGATTAGAATAATATAAGTTTTCACTTCATCACTTTACCGCATTGCATCGGTGAATTGGAAGGGGTAATGAAAAAGTAAAGGAAATCTTCAAGTGCGGCTTTGGGAGTCAATGGAGAAAGCAAAAAGCCGAAGACGATAAAAGGGGGAATAGGATGAGCAGCACATACATATTGAGCGGATCCTATGCGGCCGCTGAACAGGCGGGCATCACGCTGTGGGAATTAGAGCCCGCTACAGGGAAATTGACAAAACGAGCAGAGGTGTCGGGAGTGGAGCGCCCTTCATTCCTGGCGGTCCATCCAAACGGCACCAGCTTTGTGGCTGTCAGCGAAACGGGTGACGGAGAAGTGGTCGCCTATTGGCTGAACCCTCAAAAAGGCTTGATTCAAGAACTGAATCGACAAAAAGCGGGAGGCGACCATCCTGCCCATATTGCAATCGATGAAGACGGGCAGTGGGCGGTTTCCGTCACGTATTCCGGGGCGCACGTCACGGTTCATCCACTTTCTGCAGACGGGTCGATCGGCGAAATGACCGATTCCAAGCGCCATAAAGGAAGCGGGGCCAATGCGGATCGGCAAGACGCCGCCCATCCGCACTCGGCCTTTCAATTGCCGGGAACGAATCGCTTTTTCGTCTCCGACCTTGGAATGGACGCAATTGTCCGCTACCGTCTCGATCTGCATTCAGGAATGCTTGAACAGGAAGCCGTGACCAAGACGGCACCCGGTGCAGGGCCAAGGCATCTCGCGTTTCATCCCTCCCAAGCTTTCGCTTACGGGGTGAATGAACTCGATTCGACCGTTTCCGTTTATGCGCTAGAAGGCAAGGGCTTGAAAGAAGTGCAGAACATTTCAGCACTGCCGGAACATTTTACAGGAACCAACACTTCCGCTGAAATTGCCGTATCGGGAGACGGGCGCTTTGTCTATGTTTCAAATCGAGGCCATGACAGCATAGCGGTATTTCGGGTCGCAGAAGGCTTATTGGAATCGATTGGCTATGCGGATGCCGGCGGGGCGGGGCCGCGTCATTTCCTGCTCGTGCCTAACAGCCCGTGGATCGTTATCGCGCATGAAAAATCGGGAACGATCGCCGTCAAAAACATCGGGAAAGACGGCATGCCGGGCGAGACGGTTGATGTGGCCGACACGGTCACGCCCGTCTGCGTGCGCTTGCTGAAATAACAAAAGACAGAGCCGCAGCCCTGTCAATTACCAATCGGTTTGTGTTTTTTCCATCAGCCCAAGTTCTTTCAACAACCGGACTGCAGGGCTGTCCTGGTTGCTTTCGAACGCTTTTTCCGTACATTCGGAATGCGGCGGGTAATTCAATTCCTGTGCATGGCCGAGCGTCGACTCTTCCAGGAAATTCGTCGGGTCGGATTGTTCGAAGCAAGACGGTGCAATAAACGTACGATGTGTATGTTCGAGCACGATCCGGCTTTGTGCGGAAGGTTCGTTTTCTTGGGGCATGAAAAACCAGGCAGCTGCAACAGCAACGAGCACGAATGCGGCAGCGATGACTAACGGTTTGCGTTTCATCCTTCCGCCTCCTCGACGAGGATCTCCGCATCGCGGACGATGTCTTCAACCGGCGGATTCAGTCCATCATAATCTTTCATGATGACGCCTTCGTGGTCGATCAAATAAAACGAAGTGCCATGGATGACTTGATCGTCATCTTGTGGCTTTTGGGCAATCGCTTTGAAGTTCTCAAGCGCAAAGTCGGCGATTTCTTCCTGGGAGTAGCCCGTGAGCATATGCCAGCTGGTCAAATCGACCTCGTAGCTTTCCGCATAGGATTTCAAAGTTTCGGGCGTGTCGACGGTCGGGTCTACGCTGAATGAAACGATTTCCACGTCCAGCCCTTGTGCCTGAAGTTCTTCCTGGACGCCTTTCATATTCGCCATCATCGGCAGGCAGACAGTCGTGCAATTGGTGAAGACAAAATCGGCCAGCCAGACTTTTCCTTCGAGGTCGCTGGATCCGAAATCTTCATTATTATGGTCAGTGAAAGTAAATTCTTCTGTTTCCCAATTCAATGGGTCGTCTATGCCTTGTCCGCAGGCAGCTAAAAACAAGATGCCAATCAGCAAAAAGCTTAGTAAATAAGTTTGGGCTCGCAAAAATTTCGCGTCCTTTCTATGTTGAAGCTGGTCTTTCTTTAGCCTATTCCAAACCGCGGCTTACGACAAGCCGTTAGGCAGCGAAAAATATGAAGACATTGCGACATTCAAGTGGATTGTGGAATTTCTTGGCAGCGGCCGGCATCTTAACAAGGACTTTACATTTCAAATGTAGAATAGAAACTAAACTTGGTTTTGGCCAAAAGGAGGCGCTGCATGGAATTTTTGTTGAATACATGGACGAAAGAACGGCTGCAAGCTTTTCATGAAGGACAGATGGTGGATGGCTATTTGTATTTCGGCGCACATGCATTTGGAAAAGAAACGACATTTTCGGTTTGGGCTCCGGACATTGAAGGCATCGATGTCGTCTGCGTGAATCCGGATACGGAAGACACCTCGACTTATCCGTTGGAGCGGCATCCGCATGACACGAGCATTTGGGGAGTGAGCATCCCGGAGAATTTGGAAGGCCAGCTTTATGAATATGCACTCCGGACGCCAAGGGGCGAAGTGCTGTGGAAATCGGACCCTTATGCAAGGCAAAGCGAGAAACGGCCGTTCACCAAATCGATCGTCTCGGGTCCAGGAGAGTATGCTTGGCCGCTGGAGGTCCTGAAGCGCAAGCAGACAATCAACGACAAGCATCTGGAACGCGCGATGGCCATTTACGAAGTGCATATCGGCACGTGGCGGCGCAAGGAAAACGGAGAATTTTATACGTACCGCGAAATTGCAGATCAGTTGATTCCGTACGTCATCGACATGGGCTTCACGCATATCCAGATTTTGCCGATTACCGAGCATCCGCTAGACGAATCCTGGGGCTATCAGACGACTGGTTTTTTCTCGCCGACGGGCCGCTACGGGACGCCTGATGATTTAAAGTATTTCGTCTCAGCATGCACACAGCATGGCCTCGGATTGATCTTGGATTGGGTACCCGGCCATTTCTGCATGGACCAGCACGGTTTGGCGAATTTCAACGGCCGGCTGCTTTACGAAGAAGCGCGGGAAGCGCGCCGCATGAACCCGGATTGGGGCACGTTGAATTTTGATATCAATAAAGGCGAAGTGGTGAGTTTCATCTTGTCGAGCGCCCATTATTGGCTGGAGGAATTCAAGTTCGACGGCTACCGCATGGATGCACTCGTTAATCTATTGTTCATCCCAAACATCAAGGAACGCCCGCATAACGCGGAAGGGGCGGATTTTCTCAGGAAACTGACGGCCAGCTTGAAGCTCCATTACCCGGAGAAGTTGCTGATTGCAGAAGACGCCTGGCATTATCCGAAAGTGACGCACCCGGTCGAATCCGGCGGTGTCGGCTACGACTACAAATGGAATTTCGGCTGGATGCATGACACGCTCGAATACATGAAAACACCGCCGGCAGAGCGGTCGAAAGCGCATGGGAAAATGAACTTTTCGATGGTGTATCAATACGAAGAGCGCTATCAAGTCATTTTTTCCCACGATACTGTAGCGGATGGGCGAAAATCCTTGCTCAATAAGCTGCCGGGTACAAGGGAAGAGCGTTTTCTCCAATTGCGCTTGCTGTTCGGGTTTTGGATGGCGCATCCCGGCAAGAAATTATTGTTCATGGGACAAGAGTTCGGCCATTTTGAGGAGTGGGAATTCCAGCCGGAACTCGACTGGGCGTCGCTCGAAGATCCCCAGCATAAAAGGATCGCCGAATTCATGAAAGAATTGCTGGCATTCTACCGCAGCGAAAAAGCGTTTTTTGAACTCGACGATGAACGCGACGGCTTTATGTGGCTCGATGCCGATAACCATGAACAAAGCGTAGCGAGCTTTATCCGCAGGGGATTTTTGCCGGAAGACGAATGCCTCGTGCTGTGCAATTTCTCTGAGCATCGTTATGGACGCTTTCATGTCGGCGCTCCGCAAAAAGGCTTCTATGAAGAGGTCTTCTCCACCAATTCAGCAAAATTCGGCGGCACGGCTGCACACTTGCAGCAGGCGGCAGAAACACTCGATGTTGCGTGCGACAATCAGCCTTTCTCATTAGAGCTTGATTTGCCGCCGTTCACGATGAGCATCTGGAAAAAAAGAAAAGATGGGAGTGACTTGTTGTGAATGAAAAAGTAGTTGCTATGCTTCTCGCAGGCGGGCAAGGAAGCCGCTTGAAATCATTGACATACGACATTGCGAAACCCGCCATTCCATACGGTGGGAAATACCGGATCATTGATTTCCCTTTATCGAATTGTACCAATTCCGGAATCTCTACGGTCGGTGTACTGACGCAGTACCAGCCGCATGCACTTCACCGCTATATCGGGCTCGGCACGCCCTGGGATTTGGATCGCCATCAAGGCGGGGTGACCATGCTGCCGCCTTACGCCGAAATCGACGGCATCAAATGGTATGCCGGAACGGCTAGCGCAATTTACCAGAACATCAATTTCTTGAGCAGCTGCGAACCAGATTACGTCCTGATTTTATCGGGCGACCATATTTATAAGATGGATTATGAAAAACTCGTGGAATACCATAAAGAAAAACAGGCGGACGTCACCGTTTCTGTTTTGGAAGTGCCATGGGAAGAGGCAAGCCGCTTCGGCATCGTCAACACGGATGAAGACATGAACATCGTGGAGTTTGACGAAAAACCCGAAAAGCCGAAAAGCAATCTCGCCTCCATGGGTGTTTATGTATTTGATTGGAAAAAGTTGGAGCATTACTTGGAAGAGGATAATAGCAATGAGGAATCGAGCCACGACTTCGGAAAAGACATTTTGCCAAAAATGCTGTCGGAGCAAAAGAAGATGGTGGCGTATCCGTTCAAGGGCTACTGGAAAGATGTGGGGACGGTCGACAGTTTGTGGGAGGCGAATATGGACCTGCTTGACCCGTCAGCAGGGCTCGTCTTGCATGATCCGGCCTGGCGAATCTATTCGTCGAATCCCCAGCTGCCGCCGCAAGTCATCACGGAAACCGGGCGTGTGCAAGGCTCGATGGTCAATGAAGGCTGTGTCATCAGCGGGACGGTCAGGCATTCGGTCATTTTCCAAAATGTCCTGGTCGAAAAAGAAGCGGTCGTGGAAGACAGCGTCGTGATGAGCGGGACGAAAATCGGCCGCGGGGCCCATTTGAACCGGGTCATCGTTCCGCCGGATATCACGATTCCAGAAAATTACCGGCTGCTCGAACCGGCAGAAGGCATCACGTTATTGACGCA
Source organism: Planococcus sp. SSTMD024 (assembly GCF_041320495.1). Lineage (NCBI taxonomy): Bacteria > Bacillati > Bacillota > Bacilli > Caryophanales > Caryophanaceae > Planococcus > Planococcus sp. SSTMD024. Next base: position 176,401 of record NZ_JBGGNS010000020.1, read on the forward strand.
AGACTTAGTCGATTCATGGAAGGAGAGTGGACAGCAATGACTTTGATGGCCGCAGTGGACGCTTCTGTAAAAGTAGCAGGGCTCCAAGACCTGACCATTCATCGATCGGTCTCTTCGATTCCATTCGCGGGAAGATACCGCCTGATCGATTTCGCTTTATCGAATATAGTGAACGCGGATATCAACTCGGTCGGCATTTTCGCTTCGCAGCCCTTTGGTTCGCTGATTGATCACATTGGAGTTGGGAAAAGCTGGGATTTAGACCGTCGTAAAGAAGGCTTATTCTTCCTGCCAACCAGTCATCAAAACGGCGGAATTGCGACAGTTGGATCATTCCATGATTTTGAAGAGCACATCCAATTTTTTGAAAAAAGCCGTCAAACCCATGTGGTGGTCACAAGCAGCTTTGTCGTCGGGCAATTGGATTATAAAGAAATGCTGGCCCACCATCTGGCATCCGGCAAAGACATTACAGAAGCCGTCGGCGCCGGTGGGTCCTTGAAATCGTATATTTTGTCGCGCAGGTTGATGCTTGAATTAATCCGCTCGTATAGACAAAAGCGCATTCTCAGCATCGAAGATTTAGTGAATTTGAAAAAAGCGCCTTATTCGTATGGTATTTATGAATACAAGGGGTATTTCGCTATCATTGACTCGATTCAGCAATATTTTAAAGAGTCGCTTGGGTTATTGGATGAGAACAACCGCCGACTGTTATTTTTACCCAAAGAACCGATTTATACAAAAGTGAAAGATGAACCGCCAACGCGTTACCTTGACGGGTCGAAAGTGTCGAACTCGATGATGGCAAACGGCAGCACCATTCTGGGGAAGGTCAAAAACAGCATTGTCAGCCGGGCAGTCACCGTCGGCATTAATGCGAGTTTGGACAGTTGCATCATTATGCAGAAATGCACCATCGAAGAAAATTGCGAACTCGCTTATGTCATCGCTGACAAAGAAGTCTATATCGAAAAAGGCGTGAAGTTGATCGGCACAGCTGACCGGCCGATTGTCCTTAGAAAAGGCGAACGGGTCACGAAGGAGGATTCCCAATGAAGATTGTGATGGCCGCTGCGGAATGCGCCCCTTTTGCCAAAGCGGGAGGCTTGGCCGATGTAATCGGTGCATTGCCGCAGGAATTGGCCCGACTCGGACACGAGGTGCAGGTCATCATCCCGAAATACAGTTTGATCCACGAACGCTACCAGCAGCAATTCCGTAAAGTGGATGAGCGTTCCTTTCATTTCAAAGGCGAAGAGAAAACCTATGCAATTCATGTACTCACTAAACAGGGTGTGAAATTCCTGTTCTTGGAAAATGATGCTTATTTTGAACGGGACAGCATTTACGGGCCGGATGATGCCGAACGTTACGCTTTTTTCAGCCGGGCTGTGTTGGATTTTCTGATGCATTCCGAAACAGTTCCGGATGTTCTGCATGTCCATGACTGGCATACTGCCGTTTTGCCGTTTCTATTGAAAGAAGACCCGCAATACCGGCAGTTGTCCGGCCACGTGAAAACCGTCCTGACGATCCACAATATCCAGTTCCAGGGCAATTTTTCGAAAGACGTATTTTTGGAGCAGTACCGCATGGATGAGAGATTTTACGAAAATGGCCAAGTTGCATGGCTCGAAAATTTCAACTCTTTAAAAACCGGCATTCTGTATGCCGATAAATTGACGACTGTCAGCCCGAACTACCGCGATGAAATCTTGACGGAAGCTTACGGGGAACATTTGGAAAACCTGCTCATTGAACGTCAAGCGGATTTGCATGGCATATTGAATGGCATCGATACGGAAGCTTATAACCCGGAAACCGATGAACACATTGCGCAAACTTTCAATGTAGGCCAGTTGGAGGGGAAACAGGCAAACAAACGCGCCATCCAAAAGCGCTGCGGCTTGCCGGAACAGCCGGATGTCCCATTATTGACGATGGTATCGCGGCTTTCGGGACAGAAAGGGATCGATGTGCTCGAACAAAGCTTGCCTGAATTTCTGGAAGGGGATATCCAGTTTGTGCTGCTCGGTTCAGGAGAAGCGCATTACGAAGAGTTTTTCCAGCGCCTCGAAGTGGATTATGCGGGGAAGGTCTCCGTCCATCTTGGGTTTGATGAATCGTTTGCCCATCAATTATACGCAGGCGCGGACATCTTCCTGATGCCTTCGCATTTTGAACCGTGCGGATTGAGCCAATTGATTTCCATGCGCTATGGAACGATTCCGGTGGCGAACCGGACAGGTGGCTTGCGCGATACGGTAGATGAATACAATGAAGACGATAAGACAGGAACGGGCTTTTTAAGCGATTTCAAGGCAGGCATCCATTTCGCTGAAGCGTTATCGCGCGCTTTGTCTTTCTATTACAAGCCGGACCATTGGACTGCTTTGATCCATAATGGCATGGCGAGAGATTCGTCATGGTCGCGTTCGGCAAAAGAATACGAGAAATTATATACAAGCTTAAACTGAAGGGTGTGTTGAGGATGTTTTACTCCAAGGAGCAATTCAAGGAAGAATTCAACCGGCGATTAGCATTGGAAAATGGGGATAAAACAGAAGGCACAGCCTATAACGTGTTAGGCAAGATGGTGTGCGAAGAAGTCATGCTGGAATGGGACAAGCAGCAGGCCGCCAACCGGGACAGCGGCGATAAGCAATTGTACTACTTGTCGATCGAATTCCTGTTGGGCCGTTTGCTTGGGCAGAACCTGCACAATTTGGGTGCTTACGATCTGGTAGAAGAAGCGCTTGGCGAACTCGGCTATCAACTATCGGAAATCGAAGAGCTTGAACAGGAACCGGGACTTGGAAACGGGGGGCTCGGGCGTTTGGCGGCATGTTTCCTGGATTCACTCGCTTCGCTTGGCTTGCCAGGGCACGGCTGCGGGATCCGCTACCGCGGCGGTTTGTTCACCCAGCATTTCATCAAAGGCTTCCAGGTGGAATTGCCGACTGATTGGATTAAAGAAGGACAAAGTCTCGAAGTGCGCCGTGAGGACCTCGCGCTCGATATCCCGTTTTATGGGGAAGCCAGCATGACTGTTGAAGATCAAGGCGTCCGGACGGAACTGGAAAATGCGGTATGGGTCAAGGCCGTGCCGTATGACATGCCGATTGTCGGGGCAGAGGGCGGGACGATCAACACGCTCAGGCTCTGGCAGGCGGAAACGTCCGACCGTCCGCTTCCTTATGGGCTCGGGTATTTGGTGAATGAACTCGAGACGGCCAAAATATCCGACCGGCTTTATCCGGATGATGCACTCGATAGCGGAAAACTGTTGCGGTTGAAACAGCAATACTTCTTGTGCAGCGCTTCCATCCGCACGATCCTTTCGACGCGCAACTTCGCTATCGAAGAATTGCCTGAAAAAGTGGCGATTCAAATCAACGACACGCACCCCGCTTTATCGGTTCCGGAATTGATGCGGATACTGATGGATGACTATGAGCTGGATTGGGATACAGCTTGGTCGCTGACGACGCGGACCATTTCCTATACGAATCACACGATTTTGGAAGAAGCGATGGAAAAATGGGAAAGCCGCCTGCTGCGCCAGCTATTGCCGCGCGTTTACCAGATCATCGAAGAAATCGACCGGCGCTTCAGGGCCGAATGGGAATCGAAGGAACTGGATGAACAGGCCGTACACAAGCTGTCGATCATCGATGGGGGCGTTGTGAAAATGGCCGTCTTGGCCGTCGTGGGCAGCTATAAAGTGAACGGGGTGGCAAAGCTCCATACGGAAATCCTCAAGAAACGCGAAATGAAAGAACTGAATGAATACTTCCCGCATAAATTCCACAACAAAACCAACGGCATAACTCATCGCCGCTGGCTGCTTGCGGCAAATCCGGAATTGAGTGCACTCATTACCGAACACATCGGTCCTGAGTGGATCCAGCGGCCCGAACAATTGAGTGAACTTGGGTATTTGGCAGAAAGCCGGCCGTTTCTAGAGGCTTTACAGGCCATCAAAAGGCTGAAAAAAGAGCATTTGATCCACCACCTCGAGCGAGAACACAATACCATCGTTGACCCCGATTCGATCTTTGATATCCACATCAAACGAATCCACGGTTATAAGCGCCAGTTGATGAACATTTTACACGTTCAGCAATTATACAAGCGCATCAAAAGCGATCCGGATTATCGGCCGTATCCAAGGACCTTCCTGTTCGGTGGGAAATCCGCCCCAAGCTACCATTTTGCTAAACAAGTCATCAAGCTGATCAATACGGTGGCACACCGAGTCAATAATGATCCGGTCACAAGACGCCACCTGCACGTTGTGTTTGTGGAGGATTATGATGTCAGCCATGCGGAATTCCTGATTCCGGCAGCGGACATCAGCGAGCAGATTTCCACTGCCTCGAAAGAAGCGTCAGGAACCGGCAACATGAAATTCATGATGAACGGTGCATTGACCATCGGGACCGATGATGGCGCAAATGTGGAAATATTCGATGCCGTCGGCGAACAAAATGCCTTTGTCTTCGGCATGAGTTCAGAAGAAGTTATGCGTTTCGAACACGACGGAAGCTATAACCCGAAAGACATCATCGAACAAGACCCGTCTATCCGTGAGGCGATTGAAGAACTGGCGCGCGGGGAATGGACGGACGGTCCGCATAATTCCGATTTTATCGTGCGGCAATTAACAACGGACGGGGATCCATTTTTTGTCTTGAAAGACTTGCGGGATTACGCCCGGACACATGCCCAGGTGCTGGATGCATATGCCCATCCTGTTACATGGGCGAGCATGTGTGTGAGGAATATCGCTGCTTCCGGCATTTTCTCAAGTGACCGGACGATCCAGCAGTATTCGGAAGAAGTCTGGGGATTGTCGAAAGTTCCGACTAACTGAAACCGGCAGGAGGATGAGCAATGGCACAAGCAAGTTTCGATAATACCGATCTGGCTGATTACAAAGCGAGCGGTGCTTTGGAAGACAAAGTGGCGATTGTCACCGGTGCAAGCAGCGGCATCGGGCAGGCGGTCGCGATCGCCTATGCAAAAGAAGGGGCGCGTGTGGTCATCGGTTATCTCGATGACGACGAAGGCGCCGAAAAAACCTTGGAAATCATCCGATCTTATGGCGGCGTAGCCCGTTCTTTGGATGGGGATCTCGGGAAATCCGAAAATTGCGATGCACTCGTGAACTTTGCGCTCGAAGAGTTCGGCGCGTTGGACATTGTTGTCAACAACGCCGGGTTCCAATATCCGCAAACTTCGCCGCTCGATATCAGCGATGAGCAAATGTTGAAAACTTTCGAGATTAAGGCGTTTGCGATGTTTTATTTAGTGCGCGCGGCGTTGCCTCATTTAAAAAAGGGTTCGCGCATCATCAACACCGCTTCCATCAATGCTTACCGGGGCCATTCGGATCTCATCGATTATTCGGGTGCAAACGGGGCGATGGTCGCCATGACACGCTCCTTGGCAAGGCGGCTCGTCCGTGAGGAAATTGCGGTCAATGGCATCGCGCCAGGCCCGATCTGGACGCCGCTCATCACGAAAACCTTCGGGGATTTGAATCCGGACGTCGGATCTGATTTCGGCGAAGATGTGCCGGCGGGGCGTCCTGGACAGCCGTACGAACTCGTGAAAGCGTACGTGTTTTTAGCGGATCCGCAAAATTCCTATATGACTGGGCAATTCTTGCATATGAACGGCGGCGACTATATGTCGACATGAAAGCACGGGGCCTCCCGTGCTTTTTTATATGGAATTGCCGTGTTTTCCGTGAGCTGTGGTAAAATTCGGCTAAGAGGTGGAAAACATGAAAAAGCTACTGTGGCTCGCCGTTTTGCTGCTGGGGTTAGCGGGTTGTGTCCCGCTCGGTGAACCGGCTAACCCGAAACCGGCGGAACCGGAACAGCCGGGACAACAAGCAACGCCAGAACAGCCAGGCGGGCTTGCTGTCCATTATATCGACGTCGGCCAAGGGTCCGCTGCCTATCTGGAATGGGACGGCTATTCGATGCTGATTGATGCGGGCGATTGGAACGCCAGTGATGTGCTGGTGTATTTGGATAAACTGCAAGTCGAAAAAATCGATATCGCTGTCGGCACCCATCCGGATGCCGACCACATCGGCCAATTGGCGCGCGTCATCGAAACTTATGAAGTCGGGGAGGTGTGGATGTCAGGCAACACGAGTTCTTCCAATACATTTATCCGGACGCTGGAAGCGGTCGATGAAGCCGAAATTCCATATGAAGAACCGCGGCGCGGGGGCGAATACGAGATCGGTTCGCTGGAAGTTGAAGTGCTCCACCCCGAAGAATTGAGCGGCGATACAAATAGCGATTCGCTGTCATTCCGGATCAGCTACGGGGAGACCGCATTCATCTTTACGGGTGACGCCGATATCCAGGCAGAGCAGGAAATGGTTTCTAGCGGCTTGCCGCTCGAAGCGGATATTTTACTGATGGGCCATCATGGCTCCAATACATCCACGAGCCGGGAATTTTTGCAGGCAGTCGAGCCTGACGTGGCGATTTACAGTGCAGGCCTTGATAACCCTTATGGCCATCCTTATGCTGAAGTGCTGGCGTCTGTAGAAAACGAAGGGGCGGAAGTGTACGGCACTGATGTCAATGGCACCATCGTTGTCGAGACGGACGGCCAGGAATACAGCGTCGAAACCGAACGGGAAGGCGTCGCGAAAGAAGGCAGCAATCGCTGTGTGGACATCAACGGAGCCTCTACTGCGGAGCTGACGGAGCTGAAGGGAATCGGTGAAGCATTGGCAAAAGCGATCATCGATGAGCGTCCGTTTGAAACCTTAGATGATTTAACGCGCGTCAACGGCATCGGCAAAGGAAAACTGGCTGGATTAAAAGAACAGGGATTAGCCTGTGTAGGGGAGTGAGCAGATGAGAGGGGTATTGGATCGTTTTGAAGACGGCGGCGTGGCCGTCATCATCGCAGAACAAGCCGGGCGCGAGTTCCATGTGCCGCTGCGTTATTTGCCGGAGGGCAGCAGGCAGGGCATGTGGTTTAAGCTGAGCATCGAATCGGGGCTCGTCGTGGACGTCGAAGCGGATCTCGCGCAGACGAATGAGCGCACTGAAAAAGCTGAAGAGCTGATGGCGCGTTTGCGCAGCAAAAGCGCAGGCAGCCGGTTCAAACGCAAATGAAAAAACGTATGGAGACTTTTTCTCCATACGTTTTTTTTTGCGCTTATTTTTGAGTGAACGGAAGTTCGGTCAATTCCAAATGATAATCCGCGACTTCATTGCCTTTATAGAGATTGGTCGTATCGGTGAAGTAATTGGAAATGGCAGCGTCGAATTCCAAGCCTTTAGCCGGCAAGGCGACGCGGAAATTCATTTCATACAGCAGTACGGCGATGTCATGGTAAGCCTCGCTTGTTACCTTGAAATCGCACAAAAGTTGTCTGCGGCCATCCTCTAATTGATGGAGTTCAAGCTGGTCCGTTTCGATTTGGCGGCCGTTCAATTGAATGGTTTCGCTCATTATTTATTCCTCCGTTCCGTTTGCTGAAAAACATTATAGTAACGGTACCATGAAAAAAACACCAAAGCACAATCATGTGCTTTGGTGTCTGATTTTTTCTGCGCGTGTTTCTTGTCGTTTCGGCTTTTTGATGTCGGCGTAGATCAATGCGCCGACGAGGAACAAACCTAAGTATCCGACAATCGGATAGAACATGCTGACGAGTTTCGTGAACCCGACAAAGCTTAAGATGTATGCAACGACTCCGACGATGATGACGAAGATGCGGAATTTCGCTGTCCCCATTTCGACGAAGCGTGCGGAGAAGGAGAACAGCATACTGACACCGGTGTTGTAGATCATGCCGAACAAAATAACCGACATGAAGACGCCAAGTGCAGGCGACAAATCATCCGCAATTTGCAGCATCGGCATTTCTGCCGTGCCGACGACGTCGACTTTCGAGAAAATCGCCAAATGGCTCAAGATGATCAGGATACCGAGTCCAAGCCCGCCGATCAACCCGCCGCGTGCTGCGATTTTTTCATCTTTTTCGGTACCGCCCATAACGATGGCCATCGAAGCGCCGACCGCGATGTTGAAGGAGACGTAGTTGATGGCAGACAGCCACCAGTTTCCAACAGCGGATTCCTGTTCTTTGGCTATGGATTCAAGTGCCGAAAACGAACCGTCCATCGTCACCAAGCTGTAGGCAGCAAGCGCGATGACTGAAAGAATCAGAAACGGCGTGATGCTCCCGATGATATTGATGACTTTTTGGACATTCAGCATGATCGTCAAGATGATCAAAGCAGCCATGATGGTGCTGCCAAGAACGGCCGACCACCCAAACTGCTGTGAGAAAATCGATCCAGCTCCGGCAATCATGACGACGCCTACGCCGAACAAGGTTAGTATGATGATGTAATCGACGATGGTGCCGATTAATCGGCCGCTGATGCCGAAAATGGCCTCTTTATGGGAGGTGGTGCGCATGCGGCTGCCAAGGCGCGTCAAGCTCATCCCGAGATAAGCGAAAAATGCGGTGGCGATTACCGCCGCCACGGTCCCCATAATTCCAAAACTGGTAAAATACTGCAGGATTTCCTGTCCCGAAGCGAAACCGGCACCGACAATGATCCCAATGAAGGCGCTTCCCATTTTAATACTTTTAAACATCTTGCTCCCCCTCGTTAAGCGTGCGAATTTACTTATTTGAAAATTAACCTTTTTCAAATATAGCAAAATTAAAACGTTTTCACAAACTTATTCGGGAAAACAAGAGTATTTTACTAGTTGTTCAAGGAGGATTAGGTAGCTAATTAATATTTGTGGTATAACATTTTTTGGAAAGGGAAGGCCGAAAAGATAAAACCCCACGTGGCATAAGGCCGCGTGGGGTTTGGTCAATTATGAATGGTCTTTATTGGCCACAATGACCAATTTGCCTGTGTCGAGCACTTCTTCGTACTCGTCTGCTTCTTGTTTTGTGAGACCGGCCGCTTCCAGTTTCGCGCGCAATTCATCGCCGCGGGAAGAAGTCATGTTTTTCATGCTGTCGAGAAAGCCTTGTTCTTTCATGCCGACTGACTCTGTATCAAGCGCTTTTGTGATGTCTTTTGTGCGTTTCGGGTCATGGGCGAAAATGTAGATGTCGTCATGCGTAAACCCTTGCGTCTCAAGCTTTTCAATTTCTGCTTTTGCTTGTACTGCGTTTTCGACTGATAGTTTAATTACCAAAACGAATCCCTCCAATATTTTCTTCTTGCTTCCTATATACCACGTGCCAAAACTCTTAAACTACGTGGCGTCTATTGAAATGATATACTGGGGAAAAACTGGAGGAGTGGGGACAATGAAGATTACGCCAATCGGGATTTGGGGCGGCTACCCGAATAAAAACGAAGCGACCTGCGCTTACTTGATCGAACAGGACGGCTACCGCTGCCTGCTCGACTGCGGCAGCGGGGTGGTCGCAGCGGTGCAGAACTATACGAAGCTGAAAGACATCGATGCGGTCGTCATCAGCCATTACCACCCAGACCATGTGGCGGATATCGGCGTCTTGCAGCATGCCGCGATGGTCGGGATGCAATTGAAGGAATGGGATGTGCCTTTGCCGATCTATGCGCATGACAAAGACCAAGAGGGATTCGCTGCGTTGTCCTATAAAGGCGTGACGGAAGGGCGTGCGATAGAGGTAGGCGACACGCTTGAACTCGGGCCATTTCGAGTGACCTTCTGCGAGACGGATCATCCTGTCTACTGCCTGGCGATGCGCTTTACGAATGGGAAGCGGACAGCGGTCTTCACTGCAGACACGGCATGGAAAGATGGACTTGTGCCATTCGCCGAATCAGCTGACCTGCTCATCGCAGAATCGAATTTATACGAGAAATACCTCGGCATTATCCAAGGGCATATGAGCGGCAGCCAGGCAGGGAAACTCGCCTCAGAAGCTTCGGCCAAACAGCTGCTGCTGACCCATTTGCCGCAGTACGGGGAATTATCGGAAATCCTCACGGAAGCGAAGAAAACTTATAGCGGCGATGTATCTTTCGCAGAAATTGGCAAAAGCTATCAATTATAGGCAGAGCAGATAGTTTGAATTTGAAGGAATTTCCTCCTATCCTTATATCATCCGAAGTGGATGAAAGGAAGTTGACACATGACACAACAAACAAAAGAGCTTGCAGTATCCATCTTGGACCTGGTGCCGGTGCGTCAAGGCTATCCGATGGCGCAAGCGTTCGAAGATATGAAAAACCTAGCGCGCCATGCCGAAAAGTTAAACTATAAACGGTTCTGGCTGTCCGAGCATCACAATACACCGACGCTCGCGAGTTCCGCGACGTCGATTCTCATTTCCAAAGTGCTTGAAGCGACCGACACGATCGAAGTCGGCTCCGGGGGCATCATGCTGCCGAACCACACGCCGCTCGTCGTTGCCGAACAATTCGGCACACTCGAGACGATGCATCCCGGACGCGTGAATCTCGGCCTTGGCCGCGCCCCAGGCACGGATATGCAGACCGCCCGCGCACTTCGCCGTACAACGCAGGAAACCGCGTTCCAATTTCCTGAAGATGTGGAAGAATTGCAGCGCTACCTGGGGCCGCTTGAGGCGCAGGAATCCGTGAAAGCCTATCCGGGTGTGGAGACGGAAGTGCCGTTATTCATTCTTGGCTCGAGCACATCGAGTGCGGTGCTCGCGGCGAAACTCGGATTGCCGTATGCGTTTGCGGCGCATTTCGCCCCTCAACAGCTGGAGTCGGCAGTCGCCATTTACCGCAGCCGCTTTGAGCCTTCCGATAAATTGGCAGAGCCGTACGTCATTGCTTGCGTCAATGTGGTTGGCGCGGACAGTGCGGAAGAAGCAGAGCAGCTTTCGACATCGAGTGACCAGTTTTACTTGAACGTCGTCCGCGGCACGAAAAACCCGTTGATGCCGCCCGTCGAGACGTTGGATGGTCGCTGGAGCTATGCAGAAGAAGCGATGGTCAAATCGATGGCGCGTTATACATTCAAGGGGAATGCCGAGCAGTTGGGAGAACAAATCGGCCGTTTCGCCGGTGAATTGCCAATCGATGAATTGATGGCCGTTTCCTATGTTTATGACCAGGACAAGCGGGTGCGTTCTTACGAAATCCTGAAACAAGCGGTGTCGAATGCTGTCCGATTGCCATGAAATGTTCACCTGACCGGCCACAGCAGCCGCTCGGCTTCATGTATAATACTAGGGAAACTTGAAGTTTAAAGGTGGTAGTAATTTTATGGACTTTCTCTATTTTCCTGAAGATAAATCAGAATATATTCCGGGAATCATCTCGGTCGTCATTATTTTCATCCTATCGATCCTGATCGTCCGCCTTTTGATGAAAGCATCACGGAAGCAAGTCAAAAAATTGAACGAGCAAGGCTATCCAGTCATTTACGATCGCGGCGAGATGCGGAAAGATTCTGATGAACAAGCCCCAACAGAAAAGTCAGCAAATCCGAATACACCGGAAGAGCCGAAAGACACAAACGGCCCGCCGACCAAAAAGCCCTGACGCTTCAGGGCTTTTTCTAGTTAGTGGGGCGTGTATACTGAAACAATACTTTAAATGAAAAGAGTTGCCATCATGACAAAAAATTTAGCGGGCGGCTTGCAATGGGCGATTTTTCTCATCGCGTCATCCATTGCGGCTCCCATCGCCATCGCAAGCATTTTCGGTATGGACACTGCCGACACCGCGCTGTTCTTGCAGCGCACTATTTTCGTCCTCGGCATCGCCTGCCTGATCCAGGCCTTTATCGGCCACCGTTTGCCGATCAATGAAGGGCCGGCTGGCTTATGGTGGGGCGTGTTTATCGTCTACGCCGGACTTGTCGGCGTCTTATATTCAACTGCCGAGGAATCCTTGCAAGTGCTGCAAAGCGGCTTGTTCTATAGCGGTATTTTATTCATTGTGTTCGCAGTGACGGGAGTGGTCGATAAGCTGAAACAGTTTTTCACCCCAACGGTCACCTTTGTCTATTTGCTGCTGCTCGTGCTGCAGATCAGCGAATCGATCATGAAAGGTTTGTTCGGCATTGCGTCGGAAGGGGATTTATTGGATGTGCGGGTGCTGCTGGCAGCAATTGCCGTCATCCTGGTTACTTTTTATTTCATGGTCCACCGATCAGCGTTCATCAGCCGTTATTCCGTGCTGCTGTCGATTGCTTTTGGCTGGCTGCTGTTTTGGGCGGTCGGCAAAGCGCCGAGCATCCCCAAAACTGACGGGGCATGGATGACATTTCCGGACATGCTGGTCTTTGGCCCGCTCGTCTTTGACGGGGGCATGCTTGTCACAACGCTTTTTTTGACCGTCTTGCTCATCGCCAATATGATGGCTTCGGTCCGTGTCATGGAGAGTTTATTGAAAAACGCTTTTTCCATCCAGTCAGAAGACCGCATGAAACAAGCTTCTGTTGCATCCGGTTTGAACCACTTGCTTGCAGGCTTGTTTTCTTCCGTCGGCCCTGTGCCGATCTCCGGTGCAGCGGGGTTTGTCAGCGCGACCAAGACGCCAGGGCTCCGGCCGTTCATCGTCGGAGGGGTCATTGTTGCGGGAATCAGCTTGTTTCCGCAAGTGATGGCCGTGCTCGCTTCCTTGCCGGCTCCGGTCGCGTACGCTGTTATCTTTGCGATTTTCTCCAAAATGGTAGAGATGGCGTTCAACGAGCTTGAAGCGGAACCGAACCGCAAACGATCTTATAAAGTGGCGGCGTTTGGCTTGATGACAGGTGTCGGTTTGATGTTCATCCCGACAGAAAGCATGGCCGGGCTGCCGTCAGCTGTCGCGGCCATTCTATCCAATGGCTTGATTTCAGGCACCATCATCGCCATCATTATCGAACAAGTAATGACTCGGTTCATGCGCGTGAAATAAAAACAGGCGGCATAAAGGGAAATCCTTTATGCCGCCTGTTTTGTATCAATTTTGCTGTTCGATTTCTTCGGTCAAGCGTTCGAGCTCGTCGATCAATTCGCCGATATAGGCGATCGTGTCACGGAGTGGCTGTTCGGTCGTAATGTCGACGCCGGCCATTTTGGACAATTCCACCGGGGTTTTCGTTCCGCCTGCGTTCAATACGCCAATCCATTCATCGACGGCTGGCTGGCCTTCCGACAAGATGCGCTTCGACACTTGTGTGGAGATGGTCAGCCCGGCGCTGTAAGTGTATGGGTAAAGGCCCATATAATAATGCGGCTGGCGCATCCACGTCAATTCCGCGCCTTCGGTGACTTCCACATCGTCTCCCCAGAAATCTTCGAGCACACCGCGTTTTAGTGCATTAAGCGTGCCGGCGTTGACATTTTCTCCGGCGTCGACTCTTTTGTACACTTCGCGCTGGTAGGCCGCTTCGAGCAAGTGAGTGACAAAGTTATGGTAATAGGTTCTCGCAACAATCGATGAAATGACCCAGCGCTTGAACTTCGGGTCTTCGGAATTCTTCAGCAAATGATTTGCCACAAGCATCTCGTTCATCGTCGAAGGCGCTTCGATAAAGTACAGCGAAGGGCGCGCGTTGAACAGGTTTTGTTCGCGGTTCGCGTGATAGAAATGCCCTGCATGGCCCAGTTCGTGCGCGAGGACAAAGACTTCGTTCATGCGGCCGGTCCAGGAAATCAGGATATACGGATGATCGCCGTAGGGGCTTGCACAGAACGCTCCGGTCGACTTGCCTTTGTTCTGTGCAAAATCGATCCAACGTTCATCGTACGACCGTTCCACCATATGCAAATAATCCGTTCCCATGATGCCGAGTGCATCATTGATATACTGTTTTGATTCCTCGACCGTGATTTCCGGGTCGTATTCGGGATCCAGGGAAATCTTCAAATCGGCAAAGGTCATTTTGTCCAAACCGTGCGCTTTTTGAAGCAATCGTGCGTATTTGCGCATATGCGGCGCCAGTTCCGTCTGAATCAAATCGATTTGGCGGTCATAAAGCGCACGGTCGACTTCCTGGTTGAACAGCAGGTACTCAAAAATGTCCCCATAGCCGCGCAAATCGGCAGTCGTTTTCTCGGTCTGCAATTGCATATCGTAGGTTTTAGCGGTCGTGTGCTGGTAATCGCGCAGCTTATCGGAAAACGCCTTGAACGCAGCGCGCCGCAGTTCGGTATCGGTCTCCGCTTCCCAGTCGCCTTCGAACGATACGTAGCTGAGTGGGTGGGATTTGCCGCCGGCTTCAAAATCCGGAAAATCCATGTCGACCATTTTCGTCGTATTGTACAGCTCGTAAGGCGCTTGGAAGACAGAGGAGTAGGAAGCCAATGCTTTTTCGGCAGCTGGATGCAATTGATGCGGTTTTTTGCGCAGCAATTTCTTCAAATAGCCTTCAAACTCTTTGGACTGCGACATCGCCTGTTTGAGGGTGTCTTCCGGCAATTCCAGCAGTTCGCTCGTCACAAAAGCGAGACGGCTGCCGATCTTTGCGGAAAAGGCGCTGTATTTTCCGGCGCGCATCTGGGCTTTCGTATCGGTTTGGTCTGTGCTGTAGGACAGGCTTGCATAAGTGCCCGGAGCGACCAGTTTTTCGGCAATTGCCAGATACGACTTGAGTGCTTCAAGAGCCGATTCGGCATCGGTAATCTGGCCTTGGAACTCCTCGGCATAGGCTGCTGTTTCCTGGTCAAGTTCTTCTAAAGCGGCGTCGAACGCTTCGGGACTTGCCATCAAACTTTCTAAATTCCATGTTTCTTCTATAGATATTTCTGAACGTGGCGGTAAACTTTTAACCAATGATTTTCTCTCCCTTATATTCCGGATTTCGAACTAATTCTAAGTATAATGTGCAAATCGAGAAAAGTAAAAAAGTTTTAAAATTAATAAGAAAATTACGAAAAATAGGTTTAAGCGATAAATAGTGCGGGTATAGATCAGTACAAGGCGGAATGACCGTCAGAAGACACGAGCGGTTTTTACCGGAATCGCCTTTTGACGAGAATATGCACAGCCTTGGCGGAAAATTTGCTTTACTGGCGATATAGCTCTTGTCGGGAACCAGATGAAAATGGTTCAGCCTAAGAAGTTTCAACAGTAACAGGTAGGTTTTTTGTGTAAGTGCAACTGAACGCCTGGCTGCAAAGTCTATTGATCACTGAGAGGTACATGTGAGAAATCCAAAGACGGCCAGCGCCATTAAACTGCATAGGCGGGAGTTTGATTCGCCAACATGTAAGTTTGTAGAAGAATTGAATAAAATTTTCCGCGTGCGAAAATCCTCCAAGGACGAATCGGAGGATAAGGTAAGGAAGAGCATGGCCTGAGTTTATCGGGTCATGCTTTTTCTATGTCTTCTGGCATTCAGGAAGTTTTTTGGCAGGCATCTTTCGAAATGATGTGGAATAGAGCATAGGATGACTTTAGCAAAAGGAGTGGATGAGATTGAGTGAAACGGTAAAACATGCAATCCAAGATGAGTATGGAAAAGATTTCGCCTGGTGCTACGGGTGCGGCCGGCTAAACGAAGATGGGCTTCATCTCCGCACGGGATGGGACGGTGCGGAAACCGTGACTTTCTATGAACCGCGAAAAGAACATACGGCGATTCCAGGTTTTGTTTACGGAGGCTTATTGGCGTCGCTTGTGGATTGCCACGGCACAGGTTCAGCGTCGCTCGCCCTTCACCGCGAAAATGGGCATGAGCTTGGCAGTGGGGAAGAACCGCCCCGTTTTGTGACCGGCTCCTTGCATGTCGATTTCCTGAAACCGACACCGCAAGGAAAGACTTTAAAAGCGGTAGGGAAAGTGGAAAAGCTCCATCCTAAAAAATTCAAAGTGGACGTGGAAGTGTTTGCGGGGGATGTGAAAGTCGCAAACGGCGAAGTGGTTGCCGTCTTGATGCCCTCGACGTTTACTTCTTGAAATGGGCGCCGGGGCATCCGGCGTTTTTTTATGCGGTTTATTCTTTAAAGTCTATAAGGCTTGTAGGGATTAAAAGGATACTGTATGCTCAATGTATTCAAAGCTCTATTTCTGAGGAGGAACCCAAATGACGGAGAAAGTTTATGTAATTCATGAAAACGAAGAATGGACGATCCATTTATTCCGGCGCTTGGAAGAACTTGGGGTGCCCTATGAAGATTGGTTTACCGATGCAGGATCGGTCGATTTGACGAATGAGCCTCCGCAAGGGGTGTTTTATAATCGGATGAGCGCTTCATCGCATACGAGAGGGCACCGGTTTGCTCCTGAAATGGCCGAAGCGAAAATTGCCTGGCTCGAACGCCACAACCGGCGCGTCGTCAATGGCAGCCGCGCACTCCGGCTTGAAGTGAGCAAAGTGAACCAGTACATGGCGCTTGATGCAGCGGGCATAAAGACGCCGAAAACAGTTGCGGTGAGCGGCAAAGAACAGCTTCTTGCTGCGGCGTCCGCTTTTGAAGGCGAATCGTTTATCACGAAACATAACCGCGCTGGGAAAGGACTCGGTGTCCGGTTGTTTCATTCATTAGAAGCGCTGGAGGAATATGTGGACGGCGGCGAATTCGACGAATCCGTCGACGGCATCACTTTATTGCAGCAATACATCCAAGCGCCCGAGCCGTTCATCACGCGCTGTGAATTCGTCGGCGGCAAATTCCTCTACGCGGTGCGCGTGGATACATCGGAAGGGTTTGAATTATGCCCAGCCGATGCCTGCCGTCTTGAAGACATTTCCTGCCCGGCAGACGGCGCATCGGAAACACGCCCGAAATTCCAGGTCATCGAAGGTTTTGAAAATCCAATTATCGCCAAGTACGAACGCTTTCTGAAAGAGAACGCCATCGAAGTGGCAGGCATCGAATTTATCCAAGATGCGGATGGCGAGTTGTTCACTTACGACGTCAACACCAACACAAATTACAATGCCGATGCGGAGGCTATGGCTGGCAAACACGGCATGCTGGAACTGGCGAAGTATTTGGAACATCAGCGGCAAACCCTCACGACTTTCGCGAAGTAATGGAGATAAACAAGCAAAAGAACGGCCGGATGCAGATCCGGCCGTTCTTTTTTCGTGCCCGAAGCTGGACGTTTACCTCCCGCCATTCAAGGGAACGGTTGAAAAAAGGGATTTGTTTGCGGAAAGGAGTGAACTCGCGATGGATAAAGAAACTAAGGAAGTGGAAGAGCGGACGCCTTCGGAACCGGAAGATGTGGCGGATGTGGAAAGCAAGGAATTAAAAACGGCGTCGAAATTCGACGGCGTCTATAGCCGTGTCTCGTCGAACCGCCTGGAAAACTTGCGTACGACCCATATCGAAAACAAGGCGAAAGAATTGGCGCGCAAAAGACACCGCTAAACTATTCCTCGCGCGGCAATTTCTCCATGGCATTTGCGACTTCAAACGCCAGGTCGTCATTGCCGAATGATTGAAGCACTTCGAGCAGGACGTCGCCGCCGATGTCGTATTCGAACGCTTCGGTTTCTTCCATTGCAGTCTTCAGCAGCTGGTTTTCAGCCTGTCCGGGATATGCTGCTGTATAAAGTGCGAGCGGGTCGATTTTATGGTTGACGCACCACTGGACAAACACGCGCACCATCGTTTCTTCGTCTTGCTGGTATTTCTTGATGATGAACTCTTCACGGCTTTCGTATTCCATGCGGGTCACTCCTTTTACAGAATCTTGGGATGTTTTCACAATAGCAGATAAATCATTCAGTTGCATGGACTTCCTGCATTGTTTGCTCTAAAATGGTCCATAGCACTGATAGTATCGGAGGGGAAAGAATGAAATTACTTCAAGTACGTAAAGGCCAATTCGTCTACTACAACAACGAATTGCACAAAGTTTATTCCGTCAAGCCGCTCGCTAAAAAATCAGTCTTGATGTTCCGTGTCAAGGACATGGAGCAAGTAGCAAGCCGCGCTGACGAAGTATCGCTCTACAAGCCGAAACATATGGATTCGTTCATGTTCTTCGGGGAGCGCTACACATTGCGCGAAGACGTATCGGCAGAAGAAGGCGGCTATATCCTGATCGCCAAACCGGATCCGGACTATATGGATCATTATTCCTTGAACGAGTTCGAGAAAGTCGAGACGGTCGAAGGCAAGAACGTCATTACGACAAGACAAAACACGGTCAAGTCGAGAGAATTCTTCGTGATGGTTCCAGGAGAAGAGCAAGGCAGCAACGACATTGCGTATTTCGACAAAGGAAAAGTGTCGGAAGAACAGCAGCAGCAGGACAAACAGCTTGCTGACGATCTGCGCGACAGAAGCTCGATCCGCCCGTCAATCGGCGATGTCTATTTGAACCTGGACAACACCGGAACGGCCATGGTCGTCGCCATCATGGGCGAAGAAGTGACACTCGGCACAGGCGATAAGCTGACGTTCCACGACTTGCACAAAGCGGACAACTGGAGCTACCTCTACAACGTAGCCGACGGCGATTTCCGTTAATGAAAAACCAAGCTTCTCGCAAATAAAAAAGACAGCCATATGGTTGTCTTTTTTATTTGCTTATTATTTTATTTCACCAGGACATCCTGGAATTCTTCGGTGCGGTCGATCACTTTTTTTGCGTATGGGCATTGCGGGTCCACTGATTTGCCTTCGTTTCTTGCATGCTCGACCATTTTGCCGACCAGTTCTTTGCCCATGCCCTGACCGCTAAGCTTGGGCGCCACTTCGGTATGGTCAACCGTCAGCACGTCGCCGTTTTCGATGTAGCTGACAAAGCCGACTTCCTCAGAGCCGTCGAACATGGCGATCCGGTTGTCTTGATGTTGAAAGTCCATTCCAATTTCCTCCTTTTTGAAAAGCATTCTACTTAAAAGGTATTCCCGTTCTGTTCAATTATATGCATAAGGGGTATGAAAGAGTGAAGGAGGGATGGCATGGAAGCCAATCGAAAAGAACAACAGGCAGTCGGCCAAATCGAAGAGATTTTTGGCGAGCATAAAGGCTACCGGCGTGCGCACGCAAGAGGGGCAGGGTATAAAGGGGTATTTGAAGGAAGCGGGGAAGCCGCCGAATTGACCGATGCCGCGCATTTTCAACAAGCAACGGTTCCGGTGCTCGTGCGCTTTTCCCATTTCTCGCCGGATCCCACTTGGGCAGACGCCATGTCGCCGGTCAAAGGAATGGCCGTCCAATTCGAAATCGGGCCTGAGGAGGTGACGAACATCGTGTCGGTAACATCACCAGTATTCTTCACCCGCTCGCCGGAGCGTTTCATGGAGATGCTCGAAGTATCCAGGTCTTTCCAAAAGGGCCGCCCAAAATTGGGGGAGCTGGCAGAGCTGCTGACGGATTTTCCGGAAGTGAGGGCGATGTTCTCGAGCGTGAAGAAAATGACCGTGCCGGAAAGTTTCGCGACGGGCAGGTATCATTCCATCCATGCTTTCTATTTTGAGAAGAAAGGGAAAAGGCAAGCGGTCAAATACCTATTCGAGCCGGATGCTGGACAAGACAAACGTTCCTTAAAGGATATGAAAGACGTGCCTTTCGGCTATTACGAACAGGAGTTGGCTGAGCGAACCGCACGAAGCCCAGTGTCTTTCAAGCTGTATGCCATCATCGGTGAAGCAGGCGACCCGACGGACGACCCGACGCGCGATTGGCCGAAAGACCGCGAACGCATCTGCCTCGGGCAATTGGTGATCGAAGCGCCCGACGATAAAGCCGAACAAGCGCTGTACGATCCGACCGTAATGACGGCAGGCATCAGCTGTACGGACGACCCGATTCTTCAGTTCCGCAGGGGGGCCTACCGGCATTCCTACGAAAAACGCATAGCCGAAAATGAATGAACGAGGCGCAGACATGCAAAAAGTTGCTGGAAATTCGCCTTCCAAAATAAAAAGACAGCCCGCTGATTTTTTAGCGGGCTGTCTTTTTAATAGAGCTTTCCTTGTTTGTGAAGCACGGTCGATAGGCGCTGCACGGCATGGATAAAGCAATTTTCACGGAGTGGGTATGGGTCTCCGAAATATTGGGGGAGGATCGTATCCATCGTTTCCTGCATTTTCTCCAATAGCAGGCGGAACACTTCCGATTCTTCGTGGTATTGAGTCTCGCGGCCTTGCAGCCATTCGAGATACGAGACGATGACGCCGCCGGCATTGGCCAAGATGTCCGGGATGATGATAACCCCTTGATTGTCCAAATACTCATCGGCAACACGCGTCGTCGGTGCGTTTGCCCC
Source organism: Planococcus sp. SSTMD024 (assembly GCF_041320495.1). Lineage (NCBI taxonomy): Bacteria > Bacillati > Bacillota > Bacilli > Caryophanales > Caryophanaceae > Planococcus > Planococcus sp. SSTMD024. Next base: position 196,551 of record NZ_JBGGNS010000020.1, read on the forward strand.
TTCTACGATGATCTTGGCTTGGATGTGTTCCATATTGTCTTTGTGGATCTGGTCTTCGAGCGCAGCCAAAAAGAGTACATCGACAGGCAAAGTCAATAATTCATCGCGCCCCCGGATTTCTGCTTTTATGCCCGACTGGCTAAGTTGAGTTGCATCTTTCGGCAAATCTCCCCGGTTGCGTGAAGTGTAAGCGATCAAACTTGGGATATCGAGGCCATCTTCGTTATAGAGCGTGACGTTGCGGTCGCTGACGGCGATTACTTGATTGTTCAAGGAGCGGCATTGATAAGCTTCAAGCGCAGCGACAGAACCGACGTTTCCGAATCCTTGGACGGCCATCTTCAAGGGGCGTTCTGCATGCTCCAATGCGGTCTGGGCAAATAGATTCCCTGAATTCTTCAGTTGGTCTTTATGCGCCAGTACATAATCATGGATCAAATAGCGGAAAGTGAAATAGACCCCTTTGCCGGTCGCTTCCCGGCGTCCGAGCGAACCACCGTTGACGACACTTTTCCCGGTGAAACTGCCGAGATAGGGTTGGCCGTGGTGGATCTTTTTATACTCCGCCATCATCCAGTCCATTTCGCGTTCACCAGATCCCATATCGGGTGCTGGGATATCTTTATCCGGGCCGATGACCTCGGCAAAATAGCGGACATATTTGCGCGAGACGATATTCAATTCCTTTTCGCTGTAATCGCGCGGGTTGATGACGATGCCGCCCTTGCCGCCCCCGAAAGGCACTTGGTGCAAAGCGTTTTTCAAAGTCATCAAAAAGGCCAAGTTGACGACTTCTTCTTCGTTGACCCCTTCATAAAAGCGGATGCCGCCTTTATAGGGCCCGAGGCTATCGTTATGCTGAACCCGGTAAGCGGGAATCCGTTCGATTGTGCCGTCTTCCCGCGGGACGCGCAAGAACGATTTATGGATATTATTCGGCGTGGAAATGATTGCGCTCAAGGACTTGAACGCTTGCGCCCGTTCGCCATTTGTCAGGTCGGGAAGAAATTCCTGTTTCTCGTATAAAGCATCGAGTGACTCCTGGATAATTTTCTTCGTTTCTTCTTCCAATGCGAGCACCTCCAAGATATTCATACTTCCCTATACCCCTTGGGTGCGGCGGTAAGCTAAAAAAAAACCGCCGTTATTTTAACGGCGGCCGGGAATTTATTTTTTGCGCTGCATCAATTGATGTTCCGTGTTTAAAGCTTTGAACAGCGCGATGACCATCAGGATCATGACGAACGAAAACGGCAAAGCCGCAATGATGATGGTGTTTTGCACCGCTGTCAAGCCGCCGACAGAAAGCAGGATCGCAGCGACGAGCGACTGGGCGATGCCCCAGAGGATCTTGATCTGGTTACTCGGAAGCAACGAGCCTTTTGTCGATTGCATGCCGAGGACGAAAGTCGCCGAGTCTGCAGATGTGATGAAGAATGTGCTGACGAGCAAGATCGCGATAATCGACATGATGATCCCGAGCGGCAATTGGCTGAATGTCGCAAACAAGGTTTGTTCGGTCGGGAAGGCGGTCAAGTCGACACCGCTTTTTTGGATGTCGATCGCAGTGGTTCCGAAAGCGCCGAACCATAACGAACCGAAGATGGTTGGTGCCAGGACAACACCGATCAAAAACTCGCGGATCGTCCGGCCTTTGGAAACGCGAGCGATGAACATACTGACGAATGGCGCCCAGGAAATCCACCATGCCCAGTAGAAGATCGTCCAACCATCAAGCCAGCTGCGATTTTCCGCATCCAGCGGCGCAGATTGGAAACTTAAGCTAATCAAATTCTGGACATAAGCCCCGAAAGTTTCCGTGAAGAGATTAAGGATCAAAATCGTCGGCCCGAGAATGAGGATCAAGACAAGTAAAGTAATGGCGAGCACCATATTGGTATTCGACAGATACTTGATCCCTTTGTTCAGTCCCGACCAAGCCGAGATGATGAACAGCAAAGTAACGACACCGATGATGACCATCTGTACCCAATATTCCTGCGGGGCGCCGAACAGATAAGCGATACCGCCGTTGATCTGCGCTGCGCCGAAACCGAGCGATGTGGCCACGCCGAATACGGTTGCGAATACCGCCAATACATCCACCAAGGTGCCGAGCGGTCCGTCCATGCGGTCGCCGAACAATGGCTTCAAAGTAGTCGAGATCAGAGCCGGCTGCCCTTTGCGGAATTGGAAGAACGCCAAGGACAGCGCGACCATTCCGTACATGGCCCATACATGGATGCCCCAATGGTAATAAGTGCGTTGCAAAGCTTCCTTAAAAGCTTCATCCGTGCCGATTTCGGCCGTCGCTGGCTGTATGGCAAAATGCGAAAGCGGTTCGGAAGCGCCGTAAAAGACGAGCCCGATGCCCATGCCGGCCGAGAACAGCATGGCGAGCCACGTGAAGGTGGAAAATTCCGGACGATCCGAGTCGCGGCCGAGGCGGATTTTGCCGTAAGGGCTGACAATGATGACGATGACGAAAATCAAAAGAAGCGCCATGATCATCAAGTAATACCAGCCGAAAGCTGTATTGATATAAGTGCGGATTGTGCCTGTCGCCTGTTCGAAAACTTCAGGTGCGATAACCCCAAAACCGACAGTCAAAATGACGAGTGCGAATGCAATATAGAAAACTTTGGTTGCTTTGTTCATGTTTCCTCCTATGATGTTTTTTTAACATAACTATTAAGGTTATAGGAAGGTGGATAAATAGTCAAACGCATCCCTTGGCTTATAAAAAATTCTATAATTATATATTTTGGGAAATTCATTGTTTCTATCTGAACGGTATATGAAATAATGCCCTGCACAAAATATGCGGGGCATCGGTTTACCAGCCGTTCCATTCGTTTTGTTGTTCCTCTTCCGCGACGATGCGCAAGTCGTCGGCGGAGATGATGAGGATGTCGTAGTCGTTCTTCTCAGCATAGCGCTCGGCTTCTTGTTTGATGAACTTCGGTGAACCTTCCGTTTCCTCGTCGTAAATGAGCAGGATGCCATCGGAATTTCTGAGAAAGAACTTATTTTTTTCGACAAATTGCCACGGTGCCTCATAAGGCTTATTCGTCAGGCTGCGGTGGAAATCGGCTTGGGATAACAGAAATTCGTATTTTTCCTGTTTGGCTTCATTCCAGTTTTTCTCCTGGTCTTCGAAAGGCGTGAGAATGGCAAAATGCAGTTGCGGAAATTCCTCCTGCAGTTCGATCACCACTTCAGCAGCCCAAGTTTCGACGCCGAGCTGGCCGCTCAGGATCACCCATTCAAGCCCTTCGTCGACCAATGTGCGCAGTCGATTTTCGAGCGCTTTCTTGATAAAGCGGACGCCTTCGTGCTTATCGTCGAATATGCCAAGCTCGTGCGGTTTATAGCCGGTGATGACTAAGCGTTTGAGCATATCGTCTCCTCCTTTATACAAATCGGTGTTACCAGTTTAACGCATTTTCTTACATTATGGAGAATGCGCGGATCGTTTGCTTCGCCCGTTTTTAGGTAACTGAATATTCACTCTTATGTTAAGCTAGACGAAAAAAGGAGTGAGGCCAGTGGCCAAAATTGAAGAGGTGGAACAGGCGAGAAATAGCATTCAAGACATCATCCATAAAACGCCGATCATACATTCACAGTCGCTACAGGAAAAATGGGGGCGCCGCGTGTTCTTTAAGGCGGAGCATTTGCAGAAGACAGGGTCGTTCAAGATTCGCGGGGCGGCGAATGCGGTGACGAATGCAGCGTCGGACGGGGCAACGCTCGTGACAGCCGCCTCGTCCGGCAATCACGGGCAAGCAGTCGCTTATGTGGCTGCCGAGCTCGGCATCTCTTCTGTCATCGTCGTGCCGACGGATGCTAGCCCGGCAAAAGTCGCAGCGATCAAAGCGTATGGCGGGCAAGTAGAATATTGCGGCACGACTTCCGCGGAACGGATACCGCACGCAAAGGCGCTCGCCAAACAACAGGGCGGCGTCTATATCCCTCCGTATGACCATCGCGACATCATCGCCGGGCAAGGGACGGCCGGCTTGGAAATCATCGAACAAATGACGGATGTTGATGCGATTGTCGTGCCTGTCGGGGGCGGGGGGTTGATTTCGGGCATCTTGACGGCTGTAAAAGCAAAACGTCCGGATGTGTTGGTGATCGGGGCGGAACCGGCGCTTGCGAGTGACACGGCCTTATCTTTGGGGCGGGGGAAGATTACAGCGATCGGCCCGACCGCAACAATTGCTGACGGCTTGCGGACCTCGCAGCCGGGAGACCTGACATTCCCGATTTTGAGCGAGCTGCTCGATGGACTGGTGCTGGTGGAGGAAGAGGAAATCATCGAAGCGATGCGTGATATCGCCGTACGTACAAAGCAGCTGGTGGAGCCTTCCGGAGCAGTTGCTGCAGCGGCCGTCATGTCGGGTAAAGCAGGCGCGCCGGATCAAACGATCGTTGCGGTGATCTCGGGCGGCAATGTCGACCTCCCGCGTTTCGCCGCGTTGCTGAGCGCTACAGGAAATGAATAGATCGAGTTGCTTTGAGCCGAGCCCACATTCATGATTGGGCTCTTTTTTTGGATTGCAAGGCGATTGCATATTATTGGTGAAAACGGTAACATAAAGTTTAAGTATTCTGAACATACCGACTAGTCGGTATTTATAATGAAGGGGGAAGCAATATGCCAGTGATGGATTTATTCGATTTATCAGGCAAGACAGCAATTGTGACGGGAGGTGGCCGAGGGCTTGGCGCACAGATCGCGGAAGGATTCGCAGAAGCCGGCGCAAATATCGTGTTGTGTTCGCGCAAAGTGGAAGCGTGCGAAGAAGTCGCTGAGAAGCTCGAGGCGAAGGGCGTGAAAACCTTGGCACTGGCATGCGATGTCACCAATCCGCAAGACGTCAAAAACGTTGTCGAGAAGACCGTCGAGACATTCGGGACGATTGACATTCTCGTAAACAATTCAGGGGCTTCCTGGGGAGCGCCGGTAACTGAGATGCCGCTTGAAGCATGGAATAAAGTGATGGCGGTTAATGTCACGGGAACATTTCTCATGAGCCAAGCCGTGGGAGAAGTGATGATTCCTCAAAACAGCGGCAAAGTCATCAACATCGCTTCGGTCGCGGGCCTTGGAGGGATCGACCCGAAATTGATGGATGCGATCGGCTACAATACAAGCAAAGGCGCGGTCATCACTTTCACGAAAGACTTGGCAGCGAAATGGGGGCACCATAATATCAATGTTAACGCCATCGCGCCTGGCTTCTTCCCGACGAAGATGTCGAAAGACGTGATGAAGCATGGCGAGGAAGGCTTACTTGCGAGAACACCGTTGAACCGTTTCGGTACAGACGAAGACCTGAAAGGCGCTGCTTTATTCCTGGCAGCGAAAGCATCGGATTATGTGACAGGCGATGTCGTGATGGTCGACGGCGGCATGCACGCCATGTAAGTGAAGAAAAGCTGCGCGATCCAGTGCATATTTGAACAAAAAAGGGGACGGAGACAATGAAAGCTGAGGCGAATGTATACCGGGGCGCTGACTTCCTGATGAAAGCCGCGGGTCCGATCTTTACACCTGAACAGTTTACCGATGAACATAAAATGATTGCGAAAACAGCGAAGCAATTTTTGGAGAAAGAAGTGCATCCCCACAATGAACGGTTGGAAGGGCAGGATTTTGAACTCGTTCAGGAGCTCTTTCACAAAGCGGGAGAACTCGGCTTGCTTGCACACAGCATTCCGGAAGCATATGGCGGCCTCGGGCTCGATAAAATCAGCAAAGGGTTGGTCGGTGAATCGCTGGGCCCGGCAGGCGGCTACGGCGTGGCGCATTCCAACCATACATGCATCGCGACCTTGCCGATTACGTACTTCGGGACGCCGGAGCAGAAAGCATATTATTTGCCGAAACTCGCAAGTGGCGAATTTATCGGCGCGTATTGCCTGACGGAACCGGAAGCGGGCTCGGATGCCCTAGCCGCCCAAACGACTGCGGTGCTCAATGAACAAGGGACGCATTATATATTGAATGGCAGCAAGATGTACATCACCAACGCCGCGTTTTCCGATACTTTCATTACCTATGCAAAAGTCGACGGCAAAGCGTTCACGGCATTTATCGTCGAAAAGAAACATCCCGGCTTATCGCTTGGGCCTGAAGAGAAGAAAATGGGCATCAAAGGATCATCGACGCGCCCGGTCATTTTCGAAGATTGTGAAGTGCCGATAGAAAATGTGCTTGGCGAGGTCGGAAAAGGCCATCTTGTGGCATTGAACGTCCTGAACCTCGGGCGCTTTAATTTGGGCTCCGCTTGCATGGGCGCTGCCAAGTTTAGCTTGTCGCTGGCACTTGGCTACACGCAGGAGCGCAAGCAGTTTAATCGTGCGATTTCGGAGTTTGCGGCGACAAAAGAGAAAGTGGCGGCGATGGCTGTGCGCATTTTTGCTTTGGAATCGCTGCAATACCGGACCGCCGGCTATCTCGAAGAAGCCCTTGGCGGATTATACGAGTCGCAAGATCACGGATTGATCGCCAAACGAATGATGGAATATGCTGCCGAATGCGCCATCTGCAAAGTATACGGCTCTGAAACCTTGGATGTTGTTGCGGATGAGAGCCTGCAGCTATTCGGCGGCTACGGCTATATCCAAGAATACAAAATCGAGCAAGTATACAGGGATTCACGCATCAACCGGATTTTCGAAGGCACGAATGAAGTCAACCGCCTGCTCATTCCAGGCAATGTATTAAAAGCTGCCGCAAAAGGCGCATTCGATCTGGAAGCGGCAGCGATCCAAGCTGTTGAGGAAATGCAGACGCCGGAAGTGCCATATATCGGAACGCTTGCCCGTGAAACGGAAGCTGTTCGGGCGATGCGCCGCGTGTTCCTCAGCGCGCTCGGTCTTGCTGCAAAATCCTACGACACTGGAATCGGCGAGCAGCAAGAAGCGCTGTTAAAGCTTGCAGATATCGCCATCACCTTGTATGCCGCTGAATCTGCGGTCGCACGGACGGTACAAGCGCTCGAACAGGACGAGAAAAAAGCACAGCGTAAAGTGGAAATGACACAAGTGTTCATCGATGATGCTTTGCTTGAAACCGAGATGACGGTGCGTCAACTAATCCAGGGCATCACAGAAGGAGAAGAACTGGCGCGCTTGACGGCGATGGCGACAGCCGAACTGAGCCGCCTGCAGCGCGGGGGCACAGTTGCAGCGAAACGTCAATTGGCACAAACGGTTTACCAGGCAGGGCAGTATATCGGCTAAGGGGGAAAAGAGATGAAAGTGGTGAAATTCGAGGAATACGGCGGGCCGGAAGTGCTTCAATATACAGATTTGGAGCGGCCAAAGCCGAAAAATCATGAAGTGCTGATGGAAGTGAAAGCGGCTGGTGTCAATTACGCAGATACGGCAAGACGTGAAGGGAAATACGTGGTGCCGACCGAATTGCCTTATATCCCAGGTTCCGAAGTGGCGGGCGTGGTCGTTGAAACAGGAGAAGGCGTCACGCGTTTCAAATCCGGTGACCGTGTTGTCGCCTTGATCGAGTCATCTGGCTACGCTGAATATGCGGCGATTCCAGAACAGGTCTTGACGCCGGTACCGGAAGGCGTCAGTTTCGAAGAAGCCGTCGCGTTGCCGCTGCAAGGCTTGAGCGCTTACCATATTCTAAAAACGATGGGCCGTTTGGAACCCGGTGAAACGGTGTTGATCCATGCTGCCGCAGGAGGTGTCGGGACGATTGCCGTGCAGCTTGCGAAACTTTTCGGGGCAGGTAAAATCATCGCTACAGCGAGCACGGAAGAAAAACTGTTCCATGCCGAGAAAATGGGTGCGACTCATTTGGTGAACTACAGCGAAGATGATTGGGTGCAGCGCGTCAAAGAAATCACTGAAGGGAAAGGGGTCGACCTGGCGCTTGAAATGGTCGGGGGGAGCGTCTTCAACGATACGCTGAAAACCTTGGCGCCGTTTGGGCGATTGGTCATCTTCGGTGCGGCAAGCGGAGAGCAATCCACATTCGCACCAGGTCAATTGATGAAGCGCAATCAATCGGTCATCGGTTTTTTCCTGCCACAGATCATGCGTAAACCTGAGTTGTTCCAAAAAAGCTTTCAGGAATTGCTCGGATATATGGATAGCGGACAATTGAAATTAACGATCGGCGGCACGTATCCCCTCGAACAAGCAGCTGATGTGCACGAACTACTGCAAAGCCGCAAAACAATCGGCAAGCTGGTGCTGAAGCCATGAATAAAACCCGGCAAACCAATTCCCAAGAAGTGCTGGACGAACTTGGATTGAAACTAGTAAGGCATCCTTTGCCGTTTAGACTGAACCATGTCAATTGCTTTATGGCAAAGGGGGGGGAAGGCTGGACAATTATCGATGCCGGATTGAACAATGACGCATCTAGAGAGTTGTGGGAGTGGGAAATCGGGGACAAAAACGTAGAGCAAATTCTCTTGACCCACTACCATCCCGATCATTTCGGCTATTCGGGCGGCTTGCAGCAGAAGACCGGAGCGCGGCTGTCGATGAGCAAAATCGACGCGGATGCAGGAATGAACTCCTGGGATGATGCGTTTTTGGATGCCTTACCCGGCCATTACAAAGCGGCAGGCATCCCGGAAGAGGCAGCCCAGGAAATGGCGGACAACACGAGAGCCTTTCAGCCGCTCGTGTCCCCGCTTCCGGAAGTGGATCATCATTTCGAAGAAGGGGAGAAAATCCGCATCGGCCGCTTTGACTATGAAGTGCTGTTCGTGCCAGGGCATTCGGATGGCATGGTGTGTTTTTACCAACGGGAGCACGATGCGTTATTAGCGGCAGACCATATTTTGCCGCGCATCACGCCGAATATTTCCTATTGGTTTCACGGCGACCCGAATCCGCTTCTGACGTATATGGATTCTTTGGGGAAAATCCGCAAACTGGATGTGGACTGGGTCATCCCATCGCATGGCCAGCCGTTCCAAGGCGCAAACAAACGGATCGATGAATTGCTTGCCCATCACGAAGAACGCTTGGAGGCGACGTGGCAGATGCTTGAACAGCCGCTAACGATTTTTGAAGTGCGCGAGCGCCTGTTCGACCGGCCGTTGACAGTCCACGAAATGCGTTTTGCGGTTGGGGAAACTTTGGCCCACCTTGAATATTTGCGCGCTGAGGGCAGATGCGAACGGGTCATGGAAGCGGAGCGCTGGATCTATAAACAAAATTAAAAAAGGATGTGTCACGATGAGAATGTTGATGGTAGGTGCAGGCGGCATCGGGGGATACTTCGGTGCGCGTTTGCTGGAAAAAGGCGAAGACGTAACATTTCTAGTCAGGGAAGGGCGCAAAAAAAAGATTGAAGAAGAAGGCTTGCGCGTCAATAGCCGGCACGGAGATCTCCATCTCCAGCCGGCTCTTTTGACGAAAACGATGAAAGCCGAGCCGTTCGATGTTATTCTCCTATCGACAAAAGCGTATCAGCTTGAACAAGCTATCGAAGACATCCGTCCGTTCGTTGGCGAGCAGACAATGGTCTTGCCGCTGCTGAACGGCATTGCACATGTCGACCAACTCGTATCTGCGTTCGGAGAAGAAGCGGTGATCGGCGGCTTATGCTTTATCGAGACGACCATCGGCGAAGACGGGTCGATTGTCCAGACGAGCCCGATCCATCAATTGGTTTACGGGGAACGGGGCGGCGAGCGGACAGCGCGCATCGACAAATTGAAAGCGCATTTCGATGGGACGAAGGCGGAATTCGTGTTGAGTGAGGATATCGATCAGGACATGTGGCATAAATATATGTTCATCACGGCGATGTCCGGCATCACTTCCCTCATGGAATCCCCCATCGGCCCGATCCGCAAGCTGCCGTCCGGCCAATCTGCCATCCAATCGCTGCTCGAAGAACTAGAAGCAGTCATGACGGCGATCGATGCGCCAATCAAAAAAGGGATCGCCGCCATCCAGCTCGACAAAGTCAACAGCATGGACGACAGCATGAAATCATCGATGCAGCGGGATATGGAAAAAGGCCAAGGCATCGAAGCCGATCATCTGCAAGGGCATCTCATCGAAAAAGCCCAGCAAGCCGAAGTTCCGGTTCCGGTGCTTGAGACCGTCTATACGAAGCTGAAATTATACGAAGAAAACAACATTAAAGAGAAATAAAAAAACAGAACATTTACAATATTAAAATACTCCTCTATGATTAAACAAGATATGCAGAAATTTCAAAAATGACAAAAGGGAGTTGGGGAATGTGAATGCAATTGTTTTAGCTGCTATTGGACTGTTTATATTCGTTCTCGGATACCGGTTTTATTCCAAGTTCGTAGCAGAAAAGATCTTCAAGCTTGATCCGAATTACGTAACACCGGCCCACCGTTATAAAGATGGCGTCGACTTTGTCCCGACCAATAAATTCGTCTTATGGGGACATCATTTCACTTCCGTTGCGGGGGCAGCGCCGATTCTCGGGCCGGCCATTGCCGTCTATTGGGGCTGGCTGCCAGCGGTCCTTTGGGTCGTTTTGGGTACGGTTTTTGCAGCCGGTGTCCATGATTTTGGAACACTCGCGCTTTCGGTCCGCAACAAAGGGCAATCCGTCGGGACGCTCGCTCACCGTTTGATCGGGCAGCGTGGAAAAATCTTGTTCTTGTTCATCATCTTGATTTTGGTGCTCATGGTCAATGCGGTATTCGCCTGGGTCATCGCGAATTTATTCATCTCGTATCCGGCCAGCGTCATTCCGGTGTTCATCCAGATTCCGCTCGCGATTTGGATCGGTTATGCTGCTTACAAACGCAATATGAAGATGCTTGTTCCTTCCTTAATCGCACTGGCTGTCATGTACGGTGTGGCGGTTATTTCCAGCCAAGTGGAATTCCTGCAAATCGACCTTGTTCGCTATATGGGCGGGGAAGAAGGCGCCGGATTGTTCGGCCTTGGCGCGATTTCCAGCGCATTCTTCATCTGGATTGTCGTGTTGATGGTTTACGTCTATATCGCATCCACACTGCCGGTCTGGAAACTGCTCCAGCCGCGTGATTTCATTAACTCCCATCAATTGATTGTGGGCCTTGCGATTTTGTATCTTGGCCTATTGTTCACGAATCCTGAAATCACGGCTCCTGCCACAAATCCGGGTGCCGATGTTTCTTGGTTCCCACTGCTCTTCATCACCATCGCTTGTGGGGCGATTTCCGGCTTCCACGGGCTCGTTTCCTCAGGCACTTCATCGAAGCAGCTGGATAAAGAAACAGATGCCCGCTTTGTCGGATACTTGGGAGCTGTCGGTGAAGGCGTACTCGCGTTGATCTCGATTATTGCCGTCATCACGCTATTTCCTAATCGGGAAGCATTCAGCGCTTCTTACAGCAGCTTCGCTGAAGCAAGCGGTGCCGGCCTTGGAAACTTCATCGAAGGCGCGACAATTCTTGCTTCCGGATTGATGATTCCGGGATCAGTCGCTTCGACGATCGTTTCGATCATCGTCGTTTCGTTCGCTGCCACCACACTTGATACATCTGTCCGCCTCATGCGCTATATCATCTCTGAGCTGGGTGTTGAATACAAAGTGCCTCAGCTTGAGAAAAAGCATGTCGCGACTTCGATTGCGGTGCTTTCGAGCGCGGCGCTCGTCATCTTGCCGGAAGGGCCAAATGGATTCGGTTCAGGCGGCTACTTATTATGGCCGTTGTTTGGCACATCCAACCAGTTGCTTGCCGGTATCAGCTTGCTGTTGATTTCGATCTGGCTTCGCAAGCTCGGAAGAAATTACATGATCACCATTATTCCGATGGCGTTCTTGATGTTCATGACGCTGTGGGCGATGTTCCAGCAAGTGTTCCTGCAATGGGCTTGGTACAATGAAGGGTCGAATACATTGCTGTTTGTCTTCGGGGCCATCATTTTCGTCTTTACCCTGTGGATCATCTTGACTGCCGCACAGGCACTCATGAGCAAATCAAATCCTGGCTTTTCAGATGAAGATTTGAAATAATAGCGGTAAAGAATGCAACGGGAAATAGAACTGCTGCCAGAAGGCTGTTCACTATTATAGGAAGAAATGCCAAGGGATCATATTCATGTGATCCCTTGTACTTTTTTCAGGAAGAGGTGCGCTATGCCGATCAGCGAAAAACTGAAAAAACTAATTGACTGGTATGAGGCTGTCTTGGAACATCCGCACCGAACGGAAATCGCCCGGGAGCTCCGCAGTGAAGATGATTTGTTCCTGCTGATGCTGTATTCGGAAATGCTCGGCATCCCGAATCCGGTCTATTACTATACGCTCGAGCTTTACCCGTACATGATCGAGGAATTCCACGACTGGCATTTGCGCATGGGCATGGAGAAATCGCCGCTGTCTGGAATCCGTTGCTGCTGACATTTAACGAAACGAGGGACTATCATGGATGTATTATCGAAAAGCATTATTTTTGTCGGAGGCAAAGGCGGTGTCGGCAAATCGACATCCGCTGCAGCGATCGCCTGGCAATCCGCTAAAGCGGGCTACAGGACGTTGCTGGTCTCTACAGACCCCGCGCATAATGTCGGGGACATTTTCAACGAACAAATCGGCGGCCGCACAAAAGAAATCGCCGACAATTTATACGCGCTTGAAATCGACCCTGAAATCGAGACCGAAAATTACATCAAAGGCGTCAAAAACAATATTCGCGGAACGGTCCACACGAGCATGATGGAAGAAGTGAACCGCCAGCTCGATACGGCAAAAGCCTCTCCAGGCGCGGATGAGGCAGCGCTTTTTGACAAACTGATCCACATTATCTTGGAAGAGCGCCAGCATTTCGACAAGCTCGTGTTCGACACGGCACCGACCGGGCACACGATCCGGCTGTTGTCGCTGCCGGAACTGATGGGGGTGTGGATTGAAGGCTTGCTTGATAAGCGCCGGAAAACCAATGAGAACTATACGGCGCTGTTGAACGACGGCGAACCACGCGAAGATCCGATCTACGATGTCTTGCGCGAGCGCCAGGAACGCTTCTCGAAAGCGCGTGATATTTTACTCGACGCCAAGCAAACCGGTTTTGTTTTCGTCTTGAACCCGGAGCGCCTGCCGATCTTGGAGACGAAAAAAGCATTGGAGCTATTGGATAAATACCATCTCCATGTGAAAACCTTGATCATCAATAAAGTGCTTCCGAAACAAGTGGAAGGCGCATTTTTCCAGGAACGCAAAAAGCACGAAACGAAATATATGGACATGATCAAAGAAACATTCCCGAAACAGCAGCTATTGTACATTCCGCTGTTTTCGCAAGACATCATCAGCAAGCAGCAGCTCGAACAATTCAGCCAACATTTTCAGGAGGGTGACGCAGTTTGAAAGCATTTGTAATGGAAGCAGGACAATATAAATTAAAAGACATGCCGGAACCAACAGCGCAACAAGGAGAAGTGGTCGTGAAAATTCGCGACGCAGGCGTCAACCGCCGCGACCTCGGCCTATTGAAACGCTACGGGGATAATCCGGAAGCACTGATCATCGGGTCGGACGGGGCAGGCGTTGTCGAATCGCTCGGCGAAGGCGTGACCGATTTTGAAGTAGGCGATGAAGTCATCATTAATCCGGGGCTGCGCTGGGAACAAAACAGCGACGCGCCGCCGGAAGGCTTTGATATTCTCGGCATGCCGGACCACGGGACGTTCGCCGAGAAAATTTCCATTTCCGCCCAGCAACTGGAGAAAAAGCCAGTGCACCTGTCATGGGAAGAAGCAGGCGGGCTCGCGCTTCCTGCTTTGACTGGCTACCGTGCCTTGTTTACGAAAGGGCAAGTGAAAAAAGGCGATACCTTGTTCATTCCAGGCGCAGGAAGCGGCGTTGCGACGTTTTTGATCCAGTTCGCGAAAAATGCCGGCGCGACGGTAATCGTCACCTCAAGAAGTGAAGAGAAACTGGCCCGCGCAAAAGAAATCGGCGCGGATATCGCCATCCCGACCGACAGCGATTGGGTCAAGGAACTCGAAGGCCAGACGATTGACCTCGTCATCGACAGCGTTGGCGGCGCGACATTCAACCGTTCACTCGACGTATTGAAAAAAGGCGGGCGCATCGTCATTTTCGGTGCGACGACCGCTGATAATGTCGATTTCAATTTGCGCAGCTTCTTCTATGGGCAATACCAATTGTTCGGTTCGACGATGGGCAGCCGCGAGGAATTGCGCGACATGCTCCAGCATATCGAACAACACGGTACCCATCCTGTCGTCGACCGCGTCTTCTCTTTGGACGAAGCGCAAGAAGCGTTTGATTATTTGGCGGAAGGCAAGCAGTTCGGCAAAGTGGTTTTGCGTGCTTCCGAGTAAAAAAATGAAACTTTTTTGATCATCGGCCGTATATAAGGGTAAGAAAGCAATTTGACTGGAGGTCAACCTAATGGAGAACACAGGAATGAAAATACTCGTCCACGCCAGTGCGTTTTTCCTTCCGTTTCTTGTCCCGGTGATTGTCTTTATTCTTTCGGCCGATCAGGAAGTGAAGAAACTATCGATTCAAGCTTTATTGTTCCAATTGGTCATGAGTGCATTGATTTTTGTATCAAGCTTACTGACAGTGGTTTTAATCGGATTCCCGCTCTTGCTGTTGTTCGGCGCCATTGGTATCATCGTGCCGATCATCGCAATCATCAAAGCCTTGAACAACGAGCCGTACGATTACCCGGTCGTTGGAGCATGGTACCAATAATGGAATGAAATCAGCTTTGCAAAACCGGCCGAGAATATTTTTCGGCCGGTTTTTGTATGGAATCAAGTATGTGAAGTACAAGAGAGGGAAGTAGTAATTTTTATATGGGGGGATTGCGCTCCAATCGAACACTCCATATAGCTCGGACTACGTGGAGAGTATAGTATAGGAAAGTGAGTAGAAAAGCTTCCGCTTTTCGACTGCGTTACAGGGGGCTGCTTTCCGAGGGGCGGGTGTTGAGCCAATGTGCCGAAGAGCGCGGCACATTTGTCTCGCCAGCCCGCGCGGTCCCTCAGGAGTCATCCCCCTTCCACTCCGTCTCTAGCTTTAAAGGGGAAAATCATTTCTTCAGCTCCTTTAAAATGAAATGTAGAAAATCAGCTTATTATATAGCTTGCTTCAGGCAGGTCGAAGAATGAAGTGTCACATGTCTCCATCCATTAAAAATACTAGCAAATTTGATCTGTTCAAACAGCGGCTTGTCAGACGCACCATCTCAGGAAGCGATTCCCCCGCTAGCCGGCAACTGAATACAGAAGCAGATCTGATTAAATATTCTTCACATAAAGGAATCTCCAAGCTGCCGAGCGTCAAGGGTGAGCCGACGCAATAAGACAGGCGCTCTTTCTGGCTTATTGCCAAAGGCCAACCCAAAGCCGGGCGGCGAATAGTAAGATGAAGCTTAAATCAAACACCCAAACATTTACACACAAAAACTCTAGCTATCTTTGTTAATGCTCGATCCGGGAAGCTACTATTCAGAGAAGCACCCAACAATGAATGACACATCTTTTAATTTTCCATCATTCAAATTCACCAATAAAAAAGTGCAGCGACTCAGCCGCTGCACTTTTTGTTATTCAAAAATATAAGACAAAGCTTTGATCGCCTGGTCGCACGTTTCGACGGTGGCGTTCGCTTTTTGGGAAAGTTCTTTTAGCGGGTGATGGAGTTTTTCAGGGCGGATGACGATGAGCGGTTTATGGCTCGCCAAAGCGGCGCTTGCGTCCATCGCGGTATTCCACTGCTTGTACTGCTCGCCGAACAAGGCGATGACAAGGTCCGACTTTTCCATCAAGACGCTCGTGCGCAAATTATTGAAGCTGGATGCCGCAGCGTCCTTGAAGATGGCGTTCGGCTGTTCGCCGAGGATTTCTTCGCCAATATTATCGGAGCGGTCGTGGTCTTCCATCGGGCCGACGAAATCGACCGGCAAATTAAGCGCCAAGGCTTTCTTTTTGATTTCTTCGCGCCACGAACTGTGAATTTCGCCTGCAAGATAAACGGTTAATCTCATAATTCTCAACCTCCATTTTCCATTTCCTCTTAGTGTAGCATAAAGAAAGAGGGGCGGGAAAAGGATTCAGACAATTTGGCGTTCTCTTGTTCGGACGGGCATGCATGAAAGCACATGGCTGATTTTAAAATGGCGCTTCTCGCGGCGTAAAAAACAATAAGCTTGGAACGAATCCCCGCTGACTTTCAGGATTTTCACGCGGCGTTTGCTGATGGTGCCGTCGTTTGCAATGTACATCATGTCGATCAATTGCCGGTATTTGAATGCTTTCAGAAGTTGCGCTTTCATGATAACCCTCCTCGGATAAGAACGTTTGTTCTCATTATATACGGGCCGGGGGAATGAAACAAGTGAAATGAATCGTGTATAATGGAACGAACGTATATTCTTTTATATAGAAGAAAGGGGATCTTTTTATGAAATTCATCCATACCGCTGACTGGCATCTCGGAAAATTGGTGCAGGGCGTACATATGACAGAAGACCAGCGATTTGTGCTGGATCAATTAATCGAAGCGATTGAACAGGAGCGCCCCGATGCACTGGTTATTGCGGGCGATTTATATGACCGTGCCGTGCCGCCGACAGAAGCGGTGCGTTTGCTGGATGATCTACTCGCAAGAATCGTGTTGGACATGAAAGTGCCGGTGATTGCTGTGGCGGGCAACCATGACAGTCCAAGCCGCTTGGATTTTGGAAGCCGCGCATTGAAAAGCAACGGCCTCCATATCGCGGGACCGATCCGTCCTGAATTCGAGCCGGTCGTTTTGAACGATGAAGCGGGAGAAGTGCATTTCCATCTAGTGCCGTACACGGACCCGTCGATGGTGCGCCATGTTTTTGAAGATCCGGACATCAAAACCCATGACGATGCGATGAAAGCAATCTCTGCGCGCATTTCCGCGGAAATGAATCCGTCTGTACGCCATGTGTTCGTCGGCCATGCATTTGTGACGCCGCGGGGGGAACAGGAAGACAACACAAGCGATTCCGAACGGCCGCTTGCGATCGGCGGGGCGGAACATGTCAGCGCGCAGCATTTCCAGCCGTTCCATTACACAGCGCTCGGCCATTTGCATAAAGCACATTATGTATTGAATGAAACGATCCGCTATTCAGGGTCGCCGTTAAAGTATTCGATTTCAGAAGAGCATCATCAAAAAGGCTTCCATATTGTCGACTTGGCGGCGGACGGTGCCGTCACGGTCGAAAAGCGTTTGTTCGAAGCGAAGCGCGATATGCGTTCAGTCGAAGGGACCATCGCGGACATCATGGGGCATGAGAGAAGCGAGGATTATGTTTTCGTCACCTTGCTCGACGAGACGCCCGTTTTGTATCCGATGGAAAAAGTGCGCTCCGTGTATCCGAATGCGATGCATGTGCAGCGCAAAACTTTCGCAAAAGAAGCCGGCGAATCGACTCTCGGCAACCGCCGGAAAATGGACCCGATGCAATTATTCAACGCGTTTTATGAAGAAGTAAAAGGCGATGTACCATCTGCGGAAACAGCTGAACTGTTCGGTGACGTGCTGCAGGAATTCCTGCAGGCAGATTCTGAACGGGAAGAGGTGAAATCATGAGACCGGTGAAATTGAAACTGACGGCATTCGGCCCGTACCGCGACAGTGAGGAAATCAATTTTGAAGACTTGGAAGGCAATCGTTTATTTGTCATTTCCGGCAGCACCGGTTCTGGCAAAACGAGCATTTTCGACGGTATTTGTTTCGCGCTTTACGGATCTGCAAGCGGCTCGGACCGCAGCGAACCGAAAAACCTGCGCAGCGATTTTGCCAAGGATTCGGTCCATACTTCAGCTGAATTGACCTTTGAAGTGCACGGCACGACTTACCGCATCCTGCGGCAGATGAGCCATGTGAAAACAGGCAATAAAAGCGCGACCGGTGAACGCTATGAATTTTTCGAAGTGACCGATGCGGGTGAAAAGCCTTGCGTCGAGCGGCAAATCGTCTCGGAACTCAATCGCCGCATCGAAGAAATCCTCGGGCTGACTTTTCCCCAATTCAACCAGATCGTCATGCTGCCGCAAGGGGAATTCCGCAAGCTCTTGACGTCTGAAACCGATAATAAGGAAGCGATTTTAAGGAAGATTTTCCGTACCGAACCATACCGTTTGGTGGCCGAACGGCTCAAACAGAAAAAAGACGAGGCGCAGGAACGATTCAAAGCGCAGCAGCTGCTTTACAAAGAGCAAGTGCAGGCGATCGCGGGTTCTTTGCCGCAACGGGAATCGGCTCTTTTTGAAGTGTTCGCACAAGGCGATTTCCAGCGCAGCCAACTGCTCACAGGGCTTGAAGGGGAGATCCGCCATTATGAATCGGAAAGCATCGGCTTGCAAGAGCGCTATCAGAAATCCTATGATTTCCACAATAAAAAGATGGCCGAGTTCCACGAAGCAAAAGGCTGGAACGGGCGCTTCGACGAATTGGAGACGAAACAGCGTCATTTGCAAGAACTCGAACAGCAACTTCCGGCGGTCAAGGAATGGGAGCGGCAAGTCACGGCAGCCGATCAAGCGGGCATGATTACGGGCTTGGAAGAACAACTGCTGGAACTGGTGGCCGATGAACACCAAAAACAAGAAGAATTGCTTCGTGCGGAGACGGCTGAACAGAAAGCCCAAGAAATGAAGCAACAGGCGCAGCAAGTGAAAGATGAAGAAGAAAACCGTCATGAACAGCGTCAAACTGCACAGCAAGCGCTGATCCGCTTGGTTGATATGGAAGCAGGCGTAAAGGAACTGGAGCGACAGCGTACAGCTGTCCGGCAATTGGAGAAAGCGGCTATCCACGCCAGCACGGCATTGCAAAGGACCGATGAACAAATAATAAGTGCCGAGCAAAAGTTGGCACAAACGAAATCATTGATACAACAACTGGAAGAAAGACTCGAGCATTTCGACGATAAGCGGGACCGCCAGAACCGGTTGATGGAACAACAACGCGTCTTGGCGGAATACCTGCGCTTGGCACAAAAGCTTGAAGGTTTGGCCGAACAATCAGCGGGAAATCAGGCAGAGTTTGAACAAGCGCAAAAAACCTATCAATTGATGGAACAGGATTGGTTCGCCAACCAGGCAGCGCTGCTCGCATCGAATCTGCACGACGGGGAAGCGTGCCCCGTTTGCGGCAGCCTCGACCACCCTGCAAAACAGCCAGGCAGTTCTGCAGCAGTGAACCAGCACGCAATAGAACAGGCCAAACAAGTGTTGGCGCAAAGCGAGCAGAAATTCCGGAAAACGGAAGCGGAACAATCCGCAGTTCGTGAACAGGCGGCAGTGAAGCGGGAGGAACTGGACGCCATGTCGCTCATTGCGGAACAAGCTGGCGAACAATTGGAGGCGTCGCGGGCTGAGCAACATTCATTAACTGGAGAACTCGAACAATTGCAGTCCGATAAGGAGCAGCTGCGCAAGCGCAAGTTGGCGTTTGGGGAGATGGAAGAGCAGTTATCGAGCTTAAAAAAACAACAGGCGGAAGCCCAGCGCAGCGCACAAGAAAAACGCAGCGCATATGAATCGGCACAAGCGGTATTGGAAAGCAAACTGACGGCGATTCCGGAAGCGCTGCGTGATCTGGGGGCGCTTCAAGCGGAGACCGCAAAAGCGCAAGAATCAAAAGACCGCTTGGATGCTGCTTGGCAACAAGCGCAGGAGGCTTTGCAAAAAGCTGAACGGCAAGTGTCGGAAGCGGCAGTGTCGCTTCGCCACAGCAAGCAGTCCGTGCAAGAATTGCAAGAGAAGCGCGGCCATGCCGAAAGCCGTTTCGAGGAAGCGCTCGTGAAATCTGCGTTCGCTACGAAGGAAGCTTATCAACAGGCCAAACTGGAAGCATCCCGTTACGAAGAATTGAAAACGCGAATTGAGCAGTACAAGCAAGACCGCCACACGACAGAGCGGCAAACGGCGGAACTTGAAAGCGCGCTTGATGGCCGTGGCCGTATTGACGTGTCGGATGCGGAACAAGCGCTTGCCGAATTGAAAGCCGATTACGAACAGGCGCTGTCTGAATTGAATCGATTCAAAGAATATCAGAAAAAAGCCCAAGCGTTCTTTGACGAAGTCTCTGAGGCGTCGGCAAAAGAAGCGGCAGCTGAAGCGGAATTTGCGCGCATCGTTGACCTGTACGATACCATCCGGGGCCAGAACGATGTGAAGTTGTCCTTTGAACGCTATTTGCAGATCGAGTATTTGGAACAGATTTTGGAAGCGGCCAATGAACGGCTGAAGCATTTATCGAACGGGCAATTCCATTTGACGAGAAGCGACCGGCAGGAAGCGCGCGGGAAACAAAGCGGCCTCGGCCTGGATGTATACGATGCCTATACCGGACAGACGCGCGACGTCAAAACGATGTCAGGCGGAGAGAAGTTCAATGCCTCTTTGTGCCTGGCGCTCGGGATGGCCGATGTCATCCAAAGTTTTGAAGGAAATGTATCGATTGAAACCATGTTTATCGATGAAGGCTTCGGCTCGCTGGATGAAGAATCCTTGAACAAAGCGATCGAGACATTGGTGGACTTACAGAAATCGGGACGGATGATCGGCGTCATTTCCCATGTGCAGGAACTGAAAGCGGCGATTCCGGCGATTTTGGAAGTGGAAAAGACGAAAGAAGGCATCAGCCGGACACGTTTCCAATTGAAGTGATGCGAAACGTTTACAATGTGGCTGGAACGTGAATGATAAGAGCAAAGCTTGTTTTCAAAAAGAGTCTTTTCAGCAGGCAAGCAGATTGGCAAAGGGGTTTTGACGATGAAAAATTTCAGTTTCAATGCCAGACTGATTTATTTCGGAGCGATAGTACTTTTCAGTCTTGGCTTCTTTCTCCTGCAGCTGTCATCAGTCATGGACGGTAGCACCGGCATTGGCTCGATCATCTTGCTTATTTTATGGGGTGTAATGGCCGCATTCGGCATTGGCGGCATCATCGCGAGCTTTGCGGTGAAAAAACGCAGCAATAAATAGCGAGGGAGCCACCGCAGAACCCATCTTGGTTCTGCGGTGGCTCTTTTGACTGAAAAGGCAGAATAGCGATGAAAGTTTGGCAACTCAATCAAGCGCAAATTCTATGATAAAGTGGAAACAATATTAGAAATCAGGAGTGAATGCAGATGTCCAAACAACTTAGCCCGAAGCAAGTGGTCGATTTAATCGAAGCGCAAGCGGATATCATCGTGCCGATTGCGAATGGGGAGCCGGTCCGGCTGCTCGATATCCTGGAACAACACGCCCAGGAACTGGAGGGGGTCAAGATTCACCAAATGCTCGCCTTGCGCGAACGTGCTTACATCCGCGGAGAACTCGAGCAGCTTCGCCATGTGTCGTATTTCCTGAGCGGCGCGACCCGCAAAGTGTACCAGCAAGCGAAGATGGACCTGGTGCCGAATAATTTCCACGAGATGCCGCGCCTGTTGCAAAAAGCGACGAAGATGTCGATGATCATGACAGTCGCTTCGCCGATGGACGAACACGGCTACTTCACATTCGGCACACAAGCCGATTACGTCGCTGAATTCGTTGGAAAAGTGCCGTTTATCTTGGAAGTGAACGAACACATGCCGCGTACATTCGGCCGCAACCAAATCCACATTAGCCAAATTGCAGGCTACGTGGAGCATCACGCGCCGCTTGCAGAAGAGAAGGCCGGTGAAATCAGCGAGATGGACATCCAGATTGCCTCATCGATCATCGGCGACATCGAAAACGGCGATACGCTTCAGATCGGCATCGGTTCTGTGCCGAACGCCGTCATTAGCATGCTGAAAGACCATCGCCATTTGGGGATCCATACGGAAATGCTGCCGGACGGCGTGGCGGACCTCGTCAATTCGGGAGCAATCGACGGCACGCGCAAATTTACGAACCCTGGCAAGATTGTCGCGACGTTCGCCTACGGTTCAAAGAATTTGTACGATTTCATTGATGGCAACCCGGCCGTGGAGATGCTGCCGGTGAGTGTTGTCAACGATCCGCGGGAAATCGCCAAAGAGAAAAATATCGTCTCCATCAATGCGACGACAGAAGTTGATTTGTACGGCCAATGCGCTTCGGAAACGGTCGGCGGAAAATATTATTCATCCAGCGGCGGCCAAGTCGATTTCGCGCGAGGCGTCCGCTTCGCAGAAAACGGCAAAGGCTATATCTGCATGCCGTCGACTGCCAAAAGCGAGAGCTTGTCGCGCATCAAGCTGAACTTGGCGCCTCAATCGGTCGTGACGACAGGCAAAAACGATGTCGACAACATCGTCACGGAATACGGCATTGCGCGCCTGCACGGCGTGTCTCTTGCCGAGCGTGCAAAGCGCCTTATCAATATCGCGCATCCAAAGTTCCGTGAAGAGCTGACGTTTGATGCGAAAAAGAACGGCTTCTTGCTGTAAAATGTGTTGTTTGATATGAACACCAAAATCCCCAGCTGCAAAAGCAGCCGGGGATTTTTTAATGGACGGTCAGTTCGACACTGCCGATGCCTTCGTATTTCGCTTCGTAACGCCCTTTTTCAAGCGGCTTTGGCAAGATGAACGTGCCGGATGAAACGGTCAGGCCGCGCTTTAGCTTTAGGCCATGCGCTTCAAGTTCTGCGGCCAGCCATTTGATAGCGTTCACCGGGTGCCCCAGTACTTCAGATGAGCTTCCGGAAGCAATCGGTTCGCCGTCGAGGAATAATTCGCCGTGGACTTGATCGAGTTGATCGTATGAACGGCTTTTTGCGGGTTCCCCGACGACGATGCGGCCAGCGACTGCGCTGTCTGCGATGACTTGTCCGAGTGTGATATTCGGGAACCACTCGGTGAATCGCGAGTCTGGAACTTCGATGCCCGGGGCGACCAAGGTTTTTTCAAGAATCGCTGTTGTGGAATCATTGGCGTCGATATCTTCTTGGACGAGGAACATCAATTCGATTTCGATCAATGGTGACAGCATGCTTGAGAGCTCAATGGTGTTGCCCGAAATGGAGGGAGCGGTCAATGCGCCGTACAATGGCTTTTCGGAGCTGAACAATTGCTGGGTCTCGGGGCTTGTCAAACTGATTTTATAGCCTGCCAGCGGTTCCCCGTTCTGTGCTTTTTTTGCTGTCACTGCCTGCTGCACCTCATAGGCGAGGCGGGGATGGATCGATTGTGGAATCCGGTCTTTCCCGAAAGCTTGCCGGTTTTCATATGCGCTGTAAAGGCGTGTCGCGTATTCCTGGTTCTCTAAGTTTAATGGTGCCATTATTCAGTCTCCTTTCCTTGGTTTTATCTTATCATTTTACATATGGTGTTGGCAGGCAGAGAAGGGAAATTTGCTTTTCGATTGGCATATCTTATAAGATGGTAGGGACAAGTTAGAAAAAGGAGCGGCATATATCATGGGAGAAATTAGCAGAGAGCTACATGATTTCATTCTAAAAAACAAAAATGCCATGGTCGATGAATGGCTTTCCACACGCAGCAATCATGCAAATACCGTATATTCCGCCCGTGCATCCGACGATACGGTAGAGAAACTGAGAAAAGAATCGCTAGGCTTTATCGAGGCCGTCACGGCAATTTTTATCCACGACAAAGAAGAATCACTTGCTTACGTTGAAGATTGGTCATCGACGATTGCAAAAGAACGGGCCCAGCAATCCGTTCCGCTTTATGAAGTAATGGAGCATCTTGGGCAATTGCGCAGAATCTATTGGAATTGTGTCCGCAAGTTTTTTGAGGAAGTCGAAAGAGCGGACAGCCGGGATGCGCTGCGCTGGAGCGAAATGTTAAACGATATGTTTGACTTCATTATCGAAAGCTTCGCGCGCCATCATCATGAAGCCCACCAGCGCTTGCTTGCGAGCCAGCAGGAAGTGATCGACGAGTTGAGCAGTCCTGTCATTCCAATCCGTAAAGGTGTCGGCATCTTGCCATTGGTCGGCGGAATTGATACATACCGCGCCAAAGTGATTTTGGAGACGGCGCTCGAAGAAAGCGCCAAGCAGCAATTGACGACCTTGTACATCGATCTGTCGGCGGTGCCGATCGTCGATACGATGGTAGCGCATCAATTGTTCCAGCTGATGGATTCGCTGAGAATCATCGGCGTGGAATCGGTCCTATCGGGCATCCGACCTGAAATCGCACAAACCGCCGTGACCCTCGGCATCGATTTCAAGAACATCAAAGTTTACGCCAACCTGATGCAGGCGCTTGATGCACTCGAACATTAAGAAAGAGCCGTTCTCTTTGAGAGCGGCTCTTTTTGCATTACAGCACGTATAAGTAAACGGCCAGGAAGTGGCATGTGCTTCCGAGCAAGATGAAGATATGGAAGATCTCATGGAATCCTAAATAACGAGAAGACAGGAACTCCGGTTTGAGCCAATAGATGACACCGCCGACCGTATACAAAAGGCCCCCGGCAACGAGCAGCCATAACCCGGCAGCGGGCAGGCTGGAGGCAAGCGGGCCCACTGCGAAGATGATGATCCAACCCATCAAGATATAGATAGCGGTCGACAGCCAGCGCGGGGAATGGAACCAAATCATCTTGAAAAAGATGCCGCTGATGCCCAGCGCGGCCACAACAGCGAAAATTGACCAGCCGAGCGTGCCTTCAAGCGCAATCAAGCAAAACGGCGCATAGGAACCGGCAATCAGCAAGAAAATCATGGAATGGTCCAGTTTGCGGAAAAAGGCGATGACCCCGGGGCGTGCTTTTACGGAATGGTAAACCGTCGAAGCGGTGTAAAGCAGGATCAAGCTGATGCCGAAAATGACAACCGCTGTAATATGTGCCGCAGGTGCTTGCGAATAGGCAGCTTTGATAGCCATGGCGAGCAAAGCGGTAAAGGACAAAAGAGCTCCGGCCAAATGGGACAAAGCGTTGAAAGGCTCTCGGATAAATGCAGTCATGGATCTTTACCTCCTGATACGTAGTTATTGAAACTACTTACAATAATATATGTATTGATATTACAGGTCAAGTTTGTCGGCTTTTCCATCATAGGGTAAAATGAAGGAATAGAAGTTGAGGTGAAGCGAATGGAAAATATCAATCGGCTCGTTAGCCAATTGGCGCTCGACAGCCAAATCCGAACAAGCGATATCCCGAAAATCGATTTATACGTGGATCAAGTCATCCAATTATTCGAGACGGCCTTTCATGATACGAAAAGGTATCCGGACGATAAAATATTGACGAAAACGATGATCAATAATTATGCTAAAGGGAAATTGTTCTATCCGGTGCAGCATAAAAAATATACGCCCGACCATATTATGCTCATCAGCTTGATTTACCAAATGAAAAGTACGCTATCCATCAACGACGTAAAGAAAGTGCTGGAAAAGGTGAATGAAAAAGCGCAGGAGCGGGAATTGGATCTATCCGAATTCTATGAAACCTACTTGGCGCTTCAACAGGACAACCATGCCGCCTTCAAAGAAGAACTGGAGCGGCAGGCGGAGGCCGTAGCACACACCCAAAGCGAGGAAGGCGGAGAGCTTTCAAAAGTGCTGTTCATTGCATCGCTTGTCCATAAGAGCAATCTGTACCGGAGAGCCGCTGAAAAACTGGCGGATGAACTGGTGAGGGAGGAAGCCGATGGCAAAAATCCTTATTGATGCAGACGGCTGCCCGGTGGTCGATTTGACGATCGAACTCGCTAAGCGTTTCAGTTGGCCGGTGCTGCTCATTTGCGACACGTCCCATGAAATGCACCGGGAAGGAGCGGAGACGCTGACGGTATCGAAGGGAGCGGATGCGGTCGATTTTGTGTTGGTGAACCGTGTGCAACCGGGCGATATCGTCATCACACAGGATTATGGGCTTGCCGCGATGGTGCTCGCAAAACGCGGCGTCCCGATCGACCAAAACGGGCGCATCTATAATGAAGGCAATATCGAACAATTGCTCCATGGCCGCCACGTCGCCAAGAAAATCCGCCAAAGCGGAGGGCGCATGAAAGGGCCGAAAAAACGCCAGCAAGCCGACAACGACAAGTTTCGTGACAGCTTGACGCATATATTGGAAACGTGAAAGATCCGCAGCCATGCGGATCTTTTTTTAAAAGAGTGGATAGTAGTGGCCGGGCAAAATCAAAAACACAGCTTACGAGTAATTTCTGGACTACAGGGAATATATAGGAATATGAACAAACGGATGGGAGGAAGATACGATGAAGAAAATAGCAGTCATTGTGACAAATCATAAAGACTTAGGGAGTCGAGGGAAAAAGACGGGATTATGGTTGCGGGAATTGACGGATTTCTACCACGAGGTAAAAGATGATTTTGAAGTGGACATCATCAGCACAAAAGGTGAAAAAGTACCGATTGACCCAAGAAGCCTTCCGGCGGCAGTGATCAATGGCCGGACGCGCCATTACTACTTGGACAAAAACATCCAGCAGCAATTGGACCGGCCGTTGACACCCGCCGAAGTGAAAGCTGACGAATATGCGGGCATTTACTTTACCGGCGGGCACGGGACCATGTGGGATTTCCCGGACGATAAGGAATTGCAGCGCATGACAGCGAGCATTTACGAAAAGGGCGGCATTGTAGCAGCGGTCTGCCACGGCCCGAGCGGTTTATTGAATGTCCGCCTGTCCGATGGCAGTCCGTTATTAGCTGGGCATCTCGCTACCGGCTTTTCGGATCTTGAAGAAAAACTGCTTGGCCTGTATAAAGAGATTCCATTTTCCTTGCAGCATGAACTCAAAGAGCGTGGCGCACTTGTCCAAATCGCCCAACTGCCGCTTGAAGCATGCGTCATTGAATCGGGTCGTTTGATCACCGGGCAAAACCCGGCATCTGCATCCGGCGTCGGAGAAAAGATGCGAGAATTGCTTAAACTCGCAGAGCGTTACTCTGATTGAGGACATCAACCGCAACCGGCAAGAAAAGTGGGTTGAAAAAACGGAAGGGGGAAGGTTATGTCATTCATCCAAACAGTGGTAACTGAAAATGCGCCGTACCGTGTGAACCAGCATGATCTCGTCGGCGTTGTCAGAA
This sequence comes from Planococcus sp. SSTMD024, assembly GCF_041320495.1. Taxonomy (NCBI): domain Bacteria; kingdom Bacillati; phylum Bacillota; class Bacilli; order Caryophanales; family Caryophanaceae; genus Planococcus; species Planococcus sp. SSTMD024. Next base: position 223,547 of record NZ_JBGGNS010000020.1, read on the forward strand.
ACTTATTTGGAAGTGATTATCAAGACATCGAAAGATTGCTCAAAGTATTCAATAATGGGCAAATAGAGAGCCGTTATTTTGCAGCGCCTTTGGAGTGGTTTGAAAAAGATAGGACGTTTGAAGAAAAAAACAGGCTTTACATTAAAGAAGCCGTGCGGATGGGCAGTGAAGCTGTAAAGAAATGCCTGGAACAGTCCGGAGTTGAAGCGGCTGAAATTGAAGCGATTATCTTTGTCTCCAGTTCTGGCCTCTCGACACCAACAATCGATGCCCGGATCATGAATGAACTGGAAATGCCTGCAAATATTAAACGTTTGCCGATTTGGGGGCTGGGATGCGCGGGCGGGGCGGCAGGTCTCAGCAGGGCGGATGACTATTGCCGGGCTTACCCGAACGCAAAGGTCTTGGTGCTTTGTCTGGAATTGTGCAGCCTCACTTTTGTTAGGGGAGATAAATCGAAAAGCAATTTGATTGGCACTTCACTTTTTGCGGACGGCTCTGCCTGTGTACTGGTGACAGGTGACCATGCTGCTTGCGGAAATGGCTTTAAAATTCATGCAAATCGCTCCCAGTTAATGCCGCAATCAGAAGATGTAATGGGGTGGGACATACAAAACTCCGGATTACATGTTGTTTTTTCACGAAGCATTCCTGGAATTATCGAGGATTGGCTTAAACCGAGCGTTACCGAATTTTTGGAAACACTGGGAAAGTCGCAAACGGATATACGTCATTTCATTGCGCATCCAGGCGGTAAAAAAGTCTTGAGCGCATATGAACGGTCATTGGCGCTTCCTTCTTCACAAACAGCTATTTCCCGCAGCGTGCTATCCGAATATGGCAATATGTCTTCACCCACAGTGCTCTATGTCTTAAAAAAGTTCATGGAACAGCCGATGCAGCCAGGAGAAGAAGCATTGCTCACTGCCCTTGGCCCCGGATTCAGCTCAGAGATGCTATGGCTTGAATGGGTGGCTGCAGAATGATGCCTATTTTCTACACTATCTTGCTTATTATAGTTCTGCAGCGGATTTTTGAACTTTTCTATGCCCGGAGAAACGAGAAAAAAATGAAGCAAAAAGGCGCATTGGAGTTCGGTGCCGGCCATTATAAATGGATTGTTTTGCTTCATGTTTTATTTTTTGTGGCGCTGCTTGTGGAAGTGCATCAGCTAAATGGAACATTTGGCATTGCTTGGCCCCTCTTTTTGTTTTTATTCATAATGGCTCAGATTGTCCGTATATGGGCGCTTAAATCTTTAGGGCCTTATTGGAATACAAAGATCATTGTCTTGCCAGGCGCTGAGAAAATAGCACTTGGGCCATACCGCTTTTTGCCTCATCCCAATTATCTAGTGGTCGCAATTGAAATATTGGCTCTTCCTTTGATTTTTGGGGCATGGAGAACTGCTTTGATCTTTACAGTTGCGAATGCACTGTTGTTAATATTTGTTCGTATTCCGGCGGAAGAGCAGGCGCTCGAGATGCTTAAAACCAAAAGGTGAAAAAACTTTTCTATTTCCTAATTAAATTCATGCCAATGGGGTATATAGAAAAGACATGATAGAAACACGCATTATTTTGGAGGGATTTTGATGAAGAGATCAACGATGAATACAGTAGTAGGCAGCGCACTTGCAGCAGCTGCAGGGATTTTCGTCTACAAAGCGTATCAAGAGAAAAATACAGTCCGCGTACAGGAAGACATCGATATGCACAACAGCAAAGAAATCGATGAGCGCGAAAGTGTCTACGCCATCGAAGATTCAAGTGAACAGGGGCTCTCGCAATTGGATTCCGCTTACCGTGAAGAATGGCAAGCGAATGCTTTCCCGCAAACCCAGAAGGAATTGCGCGAACTTGAAGAAGACAAATAAATCATAGGCGAAGGCGAAGGTGAAGGCAGAAAAACATCTGCCTTCGCTTTTTCTTCGTGTATGATTTGGATGTAGGTTAATTTGAAAGGAGTGTCAACAAGTGTGGATCCGAAAGCCATTTTTTGAATACACGGCGGGAGTGTTATTGCTCGCCCTTACATTATACGTACTCAGCAAGTTGGACTATATTTGGGAACCGATTCGGATCGTCATCGCTACGCTTTTTGCGCCGATTATCATCGCCGGAATTTTATACTATCTGCTTCGGCCATTGGTCCGCGTCCTTGCCCGGCGCATGCCGAAGATTGCGGGCATCGGAATTGTATTTGCGGTAATTGCGCTTGCGTTTGCGAGCCTCGCCTATTTTTTCGGTCCGACTTTGATCGAACAGGGAGAAAGCCTGGTGGACTTGGCGCCTGAAAAAATGGAGGAAATGAGTTCGGAATCGAATAATCTCTTGAGGGGATTTGAGTTCGGCGGCATTTCCGGGCAGGAAATCAGCGACCGCATCTATGGCTACGCCGAAAGCCTTTCGAGCAATTTATTCGAGAATGTACTCGATATCCTGGGAATGCTGGTCAACGCTGCGATCGTTTTGATCGTGGTGCCATTTATCTTGTTCTTCCTGTTGAAAGACGATGATAAGTTCATTCCGTATTCGGTGAAGCGCCTCCCGGAAGACCATAAACCGGAAGGCAAGAAGCTGATGAAGGATTTAGACGAGACCTTATCGACGTTTGTGGTCGGTCAAGCAATCGTCGCGGCGGTGATTGGGGTCTTGATGTACATCGGCTATTTGATCATCGGCCTTGAATATGCTTTGACGCTGGCCGTCTTCGCCATGTTCCTTGTGGTCGTACCGTTTCTCGGGCCGATCATTGGAATCATCCCGGCGATTTTTGTTGCCCTCTTGAACGACGGATTGTTCATGGCATTCAAAGTCGTTCTCGTCCTATTGGTGGTCCAGCAGCTCGAAGGCAACCTCGTGACCCCGAATGTCATGGGCAACCGGCTGCATGTCCATCCATTGACGATTATCTTATTGTTGATGGTGGCAGGTTCTTTGTATGGTTTTATCGGGATTTTGATTGCCATTCCAACTTATGCAGTCCTGAAGACGCTACTCCATAACTTCCGTTTGTTTTACCGGCTTCATAAAAAACGCGCCGTCAGTCAATAAGGCTAGTCATTTAGGCACAATAATCGATCCTCTTTCCTATTAAATTTCATTCGAAAGGTTCTGAATTTGCAAATATTGTGATATATTAGTCAGTAGAATGACCATTACCGAATAGAGGGGGATGTTTATTAATGAAGAAATGGACTTTATTAGCATTATTGCTAGCAGTTCTTACAGTGCTTGCTGCATGCGGCGGTTCGGAAGAAGAATCCGGCGGTGAAGGCGGCGGAGGTGAAGGGGAAGCCTACCGTGTGGGCATCGATACCACTTATCCACCATTCGAGTTTGAAGAAGGCGGAGAGTATAAAGGGATCGATATCGATTTGATCAATGCGATTGCTGAAAACCAAGGCTTTGAGATTGAATTCAACCCGATGGATTTCGGAGGCATCATTCCAGCGCTTCAAGCCGGGCAATTGGATGTTGCGATTGCGGGCATGAGTATTACGGATGAGCGCAAAGAGATCGTGGATTTCTCGGATCCGTATTTTGATGCCGGCCTTTCGTTGGTTGTAGCGGAAGACAATAATGAGATTACGTCACTCGAAGACCTTGAAGGCAAGACAGTTGCCGTGAAGAGCGGAACAACTGGCGCTCAATTCGCGCGTGACAATCAAGATGAATACGGCTATGAAATTTCCCAGTTCGAAGACAGCCCATCGATGTTCCAGGAAGTATCAAACGGCAATGCCGATGTGCTTCTTGAAGATTATCCTGTCATTGCATATGCCATCGCAGAAAGTGAACTGGCTTTGAAAACTGTTGGCGATCGCTTGACGGGCGACCAATACGGGATCGCTGTCCTGAAAGGCGAAAATGCAGAATTGCTTGAACAGATCAATGCAGGGCTTCAGGAATTGCGTGACAGCGGCGAATATGACGAAATCTTAAACGAATACATCGGAGAATAAGATTATGTAGCGCGCATTCGCGCGCTGCATTTTTTTATGCAAGGGGGAACTGAGGGTGCAGACAATCATCAATGCTTTTCCGTATTTAATGGAAGGCTTGCAAGTTACGCTATATATTTTCAGCATTGCCATTGTCCTGGGCTTCTTGCTCGGACTCATTGTCGCTTTGCTGCGCTTGGCACCGTTCAAGATCTTGAACTGGATCGCCAAAATATTCGTTGACGCAATACGGGGGACGCCGTTCATCGTCCAGCTCTTCTTCATTTATTTCGGCTTGAACTCACTCGGGTTCTTTTCGCTCGATAACACGACAGCCGGAATCGTGACGGTTGCGATCAATGCCGGTGCTTATTTCTCGGAAATTATCCGCGCAGGGATCCAGTCGATCGACAAAGGGCAAACGGAAGCAGCGCGGTCGCTCGGGCTCAACTCGACGCAGACCATGCGGTTTATCATTTTGCCTCAGGCGTTCCGCCGCATGCTCCCGACAATTACCAACCAGGCGATCATTTCCTTGAAGGATACCTCGCTGTTGTCGGTTATCGGGGTAGCGGATTTGACGCAGGAAGGGCGCATTCAGGCAAGTGCCACATTCGATGCATTTAACGTGTACTTGATCCTCGGCATCATTTACTTTGTCGTCATTTACTTGCTCTCGATGCTCGCGAGCTTTGTGGAAAGGAAGTTTGTATTGCGATGAGTATGATCAGAGTCGAAAACCTCAAGAAATCATTCGGAGATTTGGAAGTCATCAAAGACATGAGCACCGTCGTCGAGGAGAAGGAAGTCATTTGTGTCATTGGCCCTTCCGGTTCCGGCAAGAGTACGTTTCTTCGTTGCTTGAATCGCCTGGAAGAGATCAGCGGGGGCCATGTATATATTGAAGGGACGGACATCACCGACCCGAAAGTCGATATCAATAAAGTGCGCCAGGATGTCGGCATGGTGTTCCAGCAGTTCAATTTGTTTCCGCATAAAACAGTGCTTCAGAATGTGACACTGGCGCCGATCAAATTGAAAAAAAGCGACCAGAAAGCAGCCGAGAAGAAAGCTTACGAGTTGCTGGATAAAGTCGGCTTGCGTGAAAAGGCGAAAGCCTACCCGGGCGAATTGTCCGGCGGGCAGAAGCAGCGTGTCGCGATTGCGCGGGCGCTCGCGATGGACCCGAAAATCATGCTATTCGATGAGCCGACTTCGGCGCTTGACCCGGAAATGGTCGGGGACGTGCTGGATGTCATGAAACAACTCGCGCGGGAAGGGATGACCATGGTCGTTGTGACCCACGAAATGGGCTTTGCGGCGGAAATGGGCGACCGCGTGCTGTTCATCGACGGCGGCTATATCGTCGAAGAAAACGTGCCAAAGGAATTGTTCGGCAATCCGCAGCACGAACGGACGAAAGCGTTCTTGAGCAAAGTGTTGTAAAGATGAGCGGAAAAGCGTGCCCTTGTGGCGCGCTTTTTTTGGTCGGCAAAGGGAATTAAATAGCGAGAGCCTATGTGTGGAAATATTTCTAGGATTGGTTAAGCATCGTTATGGTATCCGCCGCCGTGCTTTGGGATGGCCTCATGCAATAAGCCAGAAAGAGCATCTGTCTTATCGCATCGGCTCACCCTTGGCGCACGGCGGCTTGGAGATTTCATTGTTTCCTGCTTGATCAAATCGAGCTGCTTCTATATAAAGTTGCCGGCTAATGGGGGGATCGCTTCCCTGGATGTTGCATCTGACAATGATTTACTGAAAATAAGAAGTTTGATGGTCGGCTTGGTGGATTAAAATCAAAACTGATGACAATATATTCTTTGATCAATATGACGTAAGCTATCAAATCTGCCATGCTTACAAGTTTCAAGTTGAGTGAACTGAAAAAGCTATTTTTTTCACTCTAAATATAGAGACGAAGCGGAAGGCGGCGACGCCTGAGGGATCAGCGGGTTTGAGAGACCCCGCAGGAGCGTGTTTTGGCGCGACGAGGAGGCTCGATTCCCGCCCCTAGGCAAGCGTCCGCCTGAAGCGCAGTCTTATAACGTGAACTATATATACAAAAATTCATTGATTTTGTGAAATGCAATCTCGACGCTAGCATTTTATTATCAAACTTCTTAAATCCCAGCAAAACAAAAAACGTGCCGCAGGGGCACGTTTTTTCGTTATGGATTATTCAGCGTCAAAGACGTGGACTTTCTCCATTTTGTCGCCGTTTTTCATCGCTTTTGCAGTTTCAAGGCCTTTTGTTACTTGGCCGAAGACTGTGTGCACGCCGTCAAGATGCGGCTGTGAATCATGGACGATGAAGAACTGGCTAGATCCAGTGTCTTTGCCGGCATGTGCCATAGAGAGGCTGCCTGGCTGGTGCTTATGCGGGTTGCCTTCTGTTTCACATTTGATCGTTTTGCCGCTGCCGCCCATGCCAGTTCCGGTTGGGTCGCCGCCTTGGGAAACGAAACCTGGAATAACACGGTGGAAAACAACGCCGTTATAGAATCCAGAGTTTGCAAGCTCCTCAAAGTTCGCTACTGTGTTCGGTGCTTCATTCGGGAAAAGGTCGAATTCGATTACTTCGCCGTTTTCCATGTGGATGTGGCCTTTTTTCGCCATGTACAACATCTCCTTTTCAATTGGTTCATCCCTTAGTATATCGGCTTTTGGCTCCACTGCCTAATGATAAGGGGGCTTACAGCGCTTTCAAGAATCCGCCGTCTACGACAATCGATTGCCCTGTAACATACGAATTAGCGGCGGAAGCCAAAAAGACAACTGTGCGGGCGAATTCAGCGGGCTCGCCTAAGCGGCCGCTTGGAATCTGCGCTTCTGTATTCTTCAATACTTCGTCTGCAGTAATGCCTTGCCGTTTAGCTGCGGCTTCGTTCAGTTCGGCGATGCGGCCAGTGGAAATCTTCCCGGGCCCGACCGTGTTGACCATGATATTGTCGCCGGCTACTTCCCGTGCGAGTGTTTTCGCAAAGCCGACCATGCCAGCACGCATCGTATTGGACAAGATCAAGCCGTCGATCACTTCTTTTGTGGAAGATGATGAGATGTTGATGATGCGGCCGAATTGCTGTTCTTTCATATAAGGAAGCACTTCTCGGCATGTGCGGATATAGCTCAATAAGTTTTGGTCAAATGCTGCATACCAATCGTCATCGCTCATATTGTCGAATCCGCCGGCTTTGGGGCCACCGGTGTTGTTGACCAGGACATCAATGCGCCCAAATTGTTCGTTGACTTTGTGGAACAATTGCTTGATGTCTTCTGCTTTTGACATATCACACGCATAAGCGTGGACGTGTTCGTTTTGGCTTGTGCTGCGAATTTCTTCGGCAGCTGCGCTTGCTGAATCCTCGCTGCGGCTTGAAACGATGACAATCGCCCCTTCTTTAGCGAACTCCAGGGCGGAAGCTTTGCCGAGCCCTTTACTGGAAGCCATGACGACAACTACTTTTTCTTTTAATCCAAGATCCACATTTATCATCCTTTCCATTTGGTTCCTTGTTTCAGTTTACGATAGAATAGAGGGGATGGAAATGCTTGTTTCGGATTTCCGCCATAAGTCCAATGGCGGAGACCCTATATAGATGTGGTAGGATGGATATATTGATCAGATTAGGAGTGTTGGAAATGGAAGAACGTGAAATCTTCGATATTACAATCATCGGCGGCGGCCCGACTGGCTTGTTCGCTTCGTTTTACGGCGGCATGCGCAAAATGAAAGTGAAAGTGCTGGACAGCCTTCCGCAGCTCGGCGGGCAATTGATGGAACTGTATCCGGATAAATTCATTTATGACATTGGCGGCTTCCCGAAAGTGCTGGCAAAAGATTTAGTGGACAATCTGGTCGAGCAGGCCAAATACGGCGATCCTGAGATTTGCCTCGAAGAAACTGTAGCGTCAGTCGAACGTGAAGACGAGCATTTTGTCATCACGACGGACAAAGGCGCGCATTATTCGAAAGCGATCCTTTTGACGGCTGGCGTCGGAGCTTTTCACCCGCGTAAATTGGCAGTCGACGGCGCTGAACAATTCGAAGGCAAGACCTTGCATTACGGCGTGAAAGATTTGACTTTGTTCAGCGATAAAAAAGTCGTGGTCCTCGGGGGAGGCGACTCTGCAGTCGACTGGGCGATGATGCTTGAGAACGTAGCTTCCCAAGTGACATTGAGCCATCGCCGCGAGAAGATGACGGCACACGAGGCGAATATCGACACGATGATGCAGTCGACGGTGGAAGTGAAGAAACCTTTCAACGTCAAGGAACTGGTCGGCGAGAACGGCGAAATCCGCGAGCTCATACTGGAAGACAAAGAAGGCAACGAAGAACGCCTGGAAGTCGACCACGTCGTCGTCAACTACGGCAATATCACTTCGCTTGGCCCGATAAAGGAATGGGGTCTCGAGATGGAGAAGAACTCGGTCATCGTCAATTCCAAGATGGAAACGAACGTACCGGGCATCTATGCAGCAGGCGATATCGCCACTTACGAAGGGAAAGTGAAATTGATCGCTGTCGGCTTCGGTGAAGCACCGACCGCCATCAATAATGCAAAATCTTACTTGGATCCGAAATCCAGAGTGCAGCCTTTGCATAGCACAAGCGTATTTAAATAAAGAACAAAAAATGCCCGGCAAGCTGAATCAGCTTGCCGGGCATTTTTGTCTGTCATCATAAAGGCTGTTTTTTCTGTTTCACTGCGACGGGATCTTGGCTGGCCGCTTTCAGGAACGCGGCTCCCATCAACAGGACCACAATCGAAAATGGCAAGGCCGCGATGATCAACGAGTTCTGCAAGCCTTGCGTCCCGCCGCTATAGACGACGATTGCCGCAACTGCTGACTGGATCAAGCCCCAAGTGATCTTCACCAAGTTTGGCGGGTTCAATAAGCCGCCAGTTGTTTGCATGCCGAGCACGAATGTTGCGGAGTCAGCAGAAGTGATGAAGAAGATGGCGACCACGAACAAAGTCAAAATCGACATGACGGTGCCGAGTGGATAATGCTGGAGTACGCCGAATGTGGCAGTTTCCAAACTGTATTCGGAAATCTTGTCGATGCCTTTTTGCTCCAAGTCCAATGCAGAGACCCCAAACACCGAGAAGAAAATAAAGCATACGAGCGACGGGACGACGAGCACGCCGAGCATGAATTCGCGGACCGTACGACCTCGTGAAATGCGGGCAATGAAAATCCCGACGAACGGGGCCCAAGAGACCCACCAAGCCCAGTAAAAGACTGTCCAACCGTCGACCCATGCGCGGCGATCGCTGTTTAACGGCTCCAAATTAAAGCTCATCGATAGGAAGTTGGAAAAATAGCCGCCGAGTGAATCGGCAAACATATTCATGATGTAGAGCGTCGGGCCGATGATCAAAAGCATGCTGAGCAGGATGAATGCGAGCACCATATTGATGTTACTTAAATACTTGATGCCCCGGCCGATGCCGGACCAAGCGGAAATGATGAACAATACCGTGGCGACGGCAAGAATCAACAATTGAAAGGCGAATGTATTCGGTGTGCCGAACAGGAACGACAATCCTTCGTTAATTTGCGCGGAGCCGAAGCCGAGTGTAGAAGCGACACCGATTACCGTCGCGAAGACAGCGAGCGTATCGATCAACTTGCCGAGCCAACCACTCATTCGTTTTTTGCCGAACAGCGGGATGAGTGTCGCGCTGATCAGACCTGGTGAACCATTATGGAATTTCGCGTAAGCAAGCGATAAAGCCACAAGCCCGTAAATGGCCCAGGCGTGTATGCCCCAGTGGAAAAAAGAAAATTGCATCGCTTCCTTAACGGCTTCATCGGAGCCGAGTTCGGAACGCGGTGCGCTGATGAATGCGTGCGATATAGGTTCAGCTGTCGTCCAGAAGACAAGTCCCATGCCCATTCCGGCTGAAAACAGCATCGCAAACCAGGAAATTAAGCTGAATTCCGGTTCGTCGCCGGCTTTCCCGAGCTTGATGCCGGAAAACCTGGAAAAAATCAAATAAAGGCAAAAAATCAGGATAACAAAGACGGAAGCTAGATAATACCAGCCGAAAGTGGATGAAATCCAGGAAGTGAGCGCACCGGTCTGCGCTTGGAAGTTTTCGGGCACAAAAAATCCCCAGGCGACCATGGCCAGGCAGATAGCGATCGAAATCCAAAAAACGATCGTGACATTTTTCAAATGAGTTCCTCCTAAAATGAGAGCTATGCCTTTCCAGCATGAATAAAGCTGTAATTAGTTATTCCCCAACAAAGGAAGGCTAATCCATCCTATCGTTATTAATAGAAGAAAAAAAGGGGAACTGGGCAAAAGAGCTTCATTTTGGTTCAAAAGAAAGAATGTTCTGATTTATTACAGGCTGTCATATTTAAAAGACTCCCGTAATGTAATTGTTAAGTTTGAACCGTCGTCCTGTCATGTTCTTGCAATGCGCACATGTTAAGCTGTGTCTTGTGTTAGTGAAAAGGAGGAATTTCAATTATGAAAAAGCAAATCGTTACACTAACGGCAATCGCGGCATTAAGTGTAGGCGCAGCAACGACAGCAAGCGCTAATTCATCGTATACAGTTCAGTCAGGTGACACTCTGTGGGGAATCTCACAAGAAAAGAACGTTTCCGTTCAAAATCTTAAAAACTGGAACGACCTATCATCGGATTTGATTTTCCCGAACGAAACGCTCTCTGTTGAAGGAAAAGAACAAGCATCCAAGAAATCATCGAACTCATCATCTACCTATACAGTTAAAAGCGGCGACACTTTGTTCAAGATCGCTTCCGCTCACGGAATCTCATTGGATCAATTGATGAGCTGGAACAACGTATCTAGCCATACAATCTATCCTGGACAAGAATTCGCAGTTAAAGGCGCAGCAGCAAAAGCGGCAGCACCGAAAGCAGCAGCTCCAGCAGCTAAAGCACCGGCTAAAGAAGCACCAAAATCAACCCAAGCGGCACCAACACCAGCAAGCGCACCAGCGGCAGCTAAACCAGCAGCAGCTTCTGCACAATCTGGCAAAGAAATGACAGTATCCGCAACAGCTTACACGGCTTATTGCGCAGGCTGCTCAGGTACAACAGCAACTGGTATCGACTTGCGTGCAAACCCGAACCAAAAAGTCATCGCAGTTGACCCATCCGTTATCCCACTCGGTTCAAAAGTATGGGTTGAAGGATACGGAACAGCTATCGCTGGCGACACTGGCGGAGCAATCAAAGGCAACAAGATCGACGTCTTCATCCCGACTCAAGGCGAAGCTTTGAACTGGGGACGTAAAAACATCACAATTAAAGTTCTAGACTAATAGCGTTTAAGCAACAAAGCCGAGGTGGCCATTCCCTCGGCCTTTTTTTATATCAATCCCCGCATTTGGCGAGGGATTTTTTTTTGAATTTCTTTTATTTTTTTAATCAATTGTCAGAAAAGTGTTGTAATCGAAGTTAAGAGGCATATAATGTGGGGTATAGTTATGGGGTATTTATAATTTTTATACCTATTAAAGGAGGCGCATGAGATGGCAGAAAAGAAAAATGTTTCGAGACGCGATTTCCTGAAGACATCAGGAATTGCGGCAGGCGCTCTCGTCGGTGGAGGAATCATTGGTGGAGTAATTGGCGCGAATACCCGTCAGGACGGGGCAGCACCTAGCGGCGGTGAAGCTGGCCATAGTGGCGGTGGAGGAGAAACGACCGAAGCAGTGCGCGGCTTGCAGTTCTTCAAGAACCAACAGGAGTTTGCGGTATTGCAGCAAGCGACCGAACGAATCTTCCCGGAAGATGATCTGGGGCCAGGCGCAATCGGGCTTGGGGTTCCATTTTTTATCGATCACCAGTTGGCAGGCAGCTACGGCGAGAATTCGAGGGAGTATATGCAGCCTCCGTTTGAAGAAGGCGAGACGACTCAGGGCTATCAAAGCCGCCTGAAGCGTAATGAGTTATTCAGACAAGGCTTGCAAAAAATGCAGCAGGAAGCGCAAAGCCGCTTCGAAGCGAACTTCGTCGATTTAGAAGGCGAACAGATGGATGAAATTTTGACAGCTTTTCAGGATGATGAAGTGGAAATGCAGGGGACTAGCGCCCAATTCTTTTTCCGCCTTCTCCGACAGGCGACACTGAACGGGGCATATGCCGACCCGATTTACGGGGGCAACCAGAACATGGAGGCTTGGCGCATGAAAGGATTCCCTGGGCACCGCCCATCATATATCAATGAAATTGAAAGCGAAGATTTCGTGGAAATGGATCCACATTCAGTAGGGGACATGCTGAGCTAAATTAAGAAGGGGGAGTACGTATGGCGACAACGCTAGACAAAGTAGACGTAGTAACGGTAGGGGTCGGCTGGACTGGCGGCATCATCGCTGCCGAATGTGCCAAAGAAGGCTTGAAAGTCGTAGGGTTGGAACGGGGGCAAGAACGTTCGACTGCGGATTATTCAATGGTCCATGATGAATACCGTTATGCCATTCGCTACGAATTGATGCAGGATTTATCAAAAGAGACTATTACGTTCCGCAATTCAAGAGACCAACGGGCGCTGCCGATGCGGCAGATGGGTTCTTTCTTGCTAGGTGAGGGGCTTGGCGGCGCCGGTACTCACTGGAATGGACAGAACTGGCGGTTTTTGCCGTACGATTTCGAAATTAAAACAATGACAGAGGCGAAATATGGCGCAAATAAATTGCCTGCAGAATATACATTGCAGGATTGGGGCATCACTTACGATGAACTCGAGCCGTATTTCGATAAATTCGAAAAAACGGCAGGGATTTCAGGTGAAGACAAAAACCCATTCTGGGGCACCCGTTCTTCGGATTACCCGACCCCGCCAATGAAAAAGACACCATTGCTGGCAAAGTTTGAAACCGCAACAACCAACCTTGGATATAGCCCATTCATGATGCCTTCCGCAAACTTGTCGGAAGCATATGAAAATCCGGATGGCCAGCAAATCGCAGCTTGCCAGTATTGTGGATTCTGTGAACGTTTCGGCTGTGAATACGGAGCAAAGACTTCACCTGAAATTACTGTCGTTCCAACGGCTCGCGACACTGGAAATTACGATATCCGCTTTAACGCCAATGTAGTGGAAGTGATGAAAGAAGGCGACCGTGTTACGGGTGTACGCTATCTCGATACGGTGACTTTCGAAGAATTTATTCAACCAGCAGAAGTGGTCGTATTGACAAGTTATGTCCTGAACAATGCAAAATTGCTGATGGTTTCTGAAATCGGGCAAATGTACGACCCTGAGACGGGAGAAGGATCGCTTGGCAAAAATTACGCGTATCAAATCCTCCCTGGAGCTTCGGGATTCTTTGACGATCAGATGAATGTCTTCATGGGTGCAGGAGCACTTGGCATGACAATCGATGACTTCAATGGTGACGCGTTCGACCATGGCGACCTGGACTTTATCCACGGTGCAAGCCTTTCCATGACACAGACAGGGTCACGGCCAATATTGTCCAATCCACTGCCGCCTGACACGCCTTCTTGGGGAGCGGATTTCAAGAAAGCGTCCATTGAAAACTACACACGTACTTTATCTGTTGGCGGTCAAGGCGCATCCATGCCTCACCGAGACAACTATATGACACTTGACGGCACATACAAAGATATTTATGGAGTGCCGCTTCTGCAATTGACTTATAATTTTACAGACCAAGATCGTGCGCTGCATAAATATATCACGGAAAGAGCTACCGAAATCATGCAGGAGATGGGGGCGAAAACGGTTGTGGGCAGTTCGCCGATTTCGGATTATGACATCGTTCCTTACCAAACGACGCATAACACGGGCGGCACGATCATGGGCGCGGACCCTGAAACCAGTGTGGTCAATAATTACTTGCAGCATTGGGATATGGAAAACCTGTTTGTTGTCGGTGCAGGAAATTTCGCGCACAATGGCGGCTATAACCCGACTGGTACAGTGGGGGCGCTGGCATACCGCTGTGCAGAAGGCGTTATCAAGTACAGCCAAGAAGGCGGTTCTTTAGTTTAATTCGTGAGGAGGAAAAGATATGGGTGGAATAGCGTCAATCGGTGTGCCAGGCTTAATCATCATTTTGGTCATCGTGCTGATTATTTTCGGGCCGAAAAAACTTCCGGAAATCGGGGGAGCCGTCGGCAAGACTTTCGCTGAATTCAAACGCTCGACAAAAGGGTTAATGGATGACGATGAGGAAGAAGACAAAGACAAAAAGGAAAAAAAAGAAACAACAGAAACGAATAAAACCGAAAGTTTATGAAGGTGGTTAAATGGATCCGTACGGAGAAAACAACCTGATCAGTCCCTTGCATAAGAAAAAGGCGGGCGAAGATCCGGCGGGACAGGAAAAGCAGAAAGCCGACTCCGGAACGGAACGGAAAACCGGAAGCGTGCCAAATGAGCCGAATCCGGGAAGGGGCCAAAAACCCCCTGAAGAACCTGAAGACAGAGTGGAAACTTTAGTCGATCATTTGGGAGATTTGCGGAAGCAATTGATTAAAAGTGCCATTGTCTTTCTATTCTTCCTGCTGCTCGTGTTTTCCACGCTGAATTTCTGGTTTCCTTATGTGGTAAAGGGAAATGATTTGGTGATTCTTGGCCCGCTTGAAGTCGTGAAGTTTTATACGTCGATTTCTGCCACGATGGCACTCGGTTTGTCATTGCCGTTTTTGATCCATTTCATTTGGCAATTCGTCAAACCGGGGCTTGAAGAAACCGAAGCCCGGTTTCTCGGCTTGTATTCGCCGGTCATGCTGCTCTTGTTTGTATTCGGTGTCGCTTTCGGCTATTTCATCGTCAACCCATTGAGCTATCAATTTCTAATTGGCCTGGGGGCAGCGAATTTCGATGTAATGATCTCGGCGAATGAATACGTCCATTTTTTGATCATGACGACCATTCCGCTGGGTTTATTGTTCGAAATGCCGATCTTGGCATTGTTCTTGTCATCGATTGGCGTCTTGACGTCTGGGTCGATGAAAAAAGTCCGGAAGTGGTCGTACCTTGGCTTGGCGATTGTGTCGGCCTTGATCACGCCACCGGATTTTCTCAGCCAGCTGCTCGTTTTGTTGCCAATGGCAGGGCTCTATGAAGCCAGCATTTATGTGGTGAAGAAAATGGAGGCGCGGAACGAACGCATGGAAGATACGACTGTATAATGGAAAGAAAAAGGGCTGTCCAAAACATCATGATGTGATTTGGGCCAGCCCTTTTCCTGTATTTTTCACTTATAAAAGGAGGACGTACATATGCCGATGGAAATCAGGGAAATCGAAGACTTGCGTGAAGTGGATGCTATGGACCTTGTGGAAGAAAGTGAATCTGAAGGATACCGTTTCCTGAGGAGACTTATCGATCAGTACGAAGATGGAAGCAATCGTTTTGACCGACAGGGAGAAGTATTATATGGCATGTTCGATCCGCACGGCAAATTGGTTGCGATTGGCGGGCTGAACAGGGATCTTTATTCCACAAAAGAAGGGATTGGCAGGCTGCGGCGTCTTTATATCGCCGAAGCTGTAAGAAGAGAAGGGGTTGGGACGAAATTGCTGCAATCGATCATTGATTTTGCCAAAGGGCAATTCAGTGAACTGGTGGTGCGGACGGACTCCGCTGCTGCGGATGCCTTTTACCGCGCAAACAGCTTTTCAGGAGATGTCGGTTTGCCGGATGTCACGCACCGGCTCGTTCTGGAGCAGCACGCTGCAAAAAAATAAAGCGGATTGTCCGATTCAACGCTTTTGGCATCATCCCCAATTGAATGAACGGCTAAAAACCCGTTTTCTGAATCATCTTTTCTTGTACAATGGAAGTCGAAGGGCTGCCATTTCAAAAAAGGTGATTTTTTTGAGTTGCATCGGAGGTGGAAGAGAATGCGCGATGTGATCGTAACGGCGTATGACGAGAGATGGCCGGCAGCGTTTGAAAATGCTGCCGCAGAAATTCGCGAAATGCTTGAATCCATTTGCCTGGACGTGCAGCATGTCGGCAGTACCGCGGTGCCAGGGCTTGCTGCCAAGCCGGTGATTGATTTGCTCGTGATGGTTTCGGATATAGCGGCAGTAGACCGGTTCGAGGATGCTTTCCACAAGCTCGGTTATCGAGCGAAAGGCGAAAATGGGTTGCCGGGGAGGCGCTATTTTGAACGCGGCGGTGATAAGCGCACGCATCACGTCCATTGTTACGAACAAGGCAATCCCGAGATCTTTCGCCATCTGGCATTCCGGGATTTTTTAAAAGCGAATCCGCAAATTGCCGCAGCTTATGGTGAACTGAAGATGAAGTTAGCGAAGCAATATCCCCTGGACATCGAACAATACATAAAAGGAAAACAGGCGATGATCCAGGAAATTGAGAAAAAGGCGATGGGAGAGATTTGATGGAAATGGCAAATTGGAAAGGCGCTGCCGGCGTCTGTGTAAACGAACGGAATGAAATTTTATTGGTGCTCATGAAAGCGCCGGAAGAAGACAGCAAATGGTCGGTTCCTGCAAGCGGCCTGGAAGCGGGTGAAACGCTCGAACAATGCTGTGAGCGTGAATTCGAGGAAGTGACGGGGCTAACGGTCAAGGCGGGCGAACTTTTAAAGACGCGGGACGGCAATTATGAAGATGCGGCCGTATCATTTGATCTGCATTATTTTCGGGTTGACGTGACAGGCGGTGAATTACTCATCCCGAAAGATGATTTCTTGATCGAGGACATCGCCTGGAAATCCATCGAAGAAATCGAAAAACTCGATCTTGCCTATCCGGATGACTTGGAGCTTTTCAAATCACTTGTTGCAGCTTGAGTGCAGCAGGATTTAAAAAATGAGGCTGGGGTAAAGAACAACAAACAAAGTTTTCGGGAGGGCGATTACATGGGCAAGGAACGGAAGCGCAAAAAAGGCGAGAAACTGCTGCCGGATGTGGAACCGGGCCGCCATCAGCCGCCGGATAAGGAAGTGGATCCCATGCCGGACAGGGAGTTGGAATACAAAGAGAACTCCAACGAAAAATACCGGGACCAGACACCGGATGAGGACGAAGATGAGTAAACCGAACGGCCGCTTGCAATAGAGCGGCGTTTTTCATGTTGGCGGTGGATAGGATAGTGTCGGGAGACTGTTCATCAGGAAGAAAGGGGGAGGGCTATGCCGCGGCATCAATTTGCGAATGCAGTATGGCAAGAAGAGAATGCAATGGAAGCGGCGGACTTCCGCCAATTGCTGGCAGATAATCCGAAATTGCAGCAATGGATCGATCAATCGAAAAGCTTAACCGTCAATATTCTTCATGCCGATACTTCCCAAATCGGCAAGGAAGTCTTATGGGGTTCATTGATCTACAGACAAAGTCGCCATGCCCGGGATGCCCAGGATGTCTTTCATTTTTATGTATCGGCAGAACTATTGGTGACCAGTACGCTCGACTTTGAGGAAGACTTGGATATGCCGAGGCATTTGATGATTCAGCAGATGGAGCTTGCAGAATCGCCAGTCGAAGTGATGATGATCCTGCTTGGGGGCATGGTCGGATCGGTGTTGCATAAAATCGACGGCTTTGAAGAGCGTCTCCATCACTTGCTGTGGAATATCAAAGAACACAATAACCGCAAAACCCTGGAAGGCATCGAGGAAGTGCGGCACGAAATATTGTTATGGAAGCATTTGATCATGGGATTCCGGGAAATCAGCATGGCGGTCGAAGAGACCTTTGGGGAAGGGGTCCATGAAGGCAGGGAGTACAAGCGGACTGCTAAACGGATCGATCGTTGCGTCATGCTCGTTGAATCCTATGAAGATGAAATTAACAATATGGTCGACATGGAGAATGTCGTCGCCAACTACCGCGGTAACGAAATCGTCAAAACCTTGACGGTGCTGACAACTTTGTTCACTCCGGTCATGGCGTGGGGCGCTTTATGGGGGATGAACTTCGAAGTCATGCCCGAACTCGATTGGAATTTAGGTTATGTGGCAGCTATTTTGGTCATTGCCGCCTCCACGTTCTTATTGTATTTGTATTTCAAGCAAAAAGGCTGGACGGGCGATATTCTCCGGTCAATCGACAGCAAAGGCAAACGAAAACAAAGGCAGGACTGATTCCAGTCCTGCCGTTGTCATTTCGGTTTGTCTTTTTTCAATTCTTCGAGCAGTTCGGTGTAGCGATGCAAATCCCGGTCGTCGTATTTGCCGATATAATTGATCAGCATTTCCTCGACGTCACGCCGTTGCCGCTCGGCTGCGATGAGCTTTTCTTTCATCGACTTCTGCTTCCAAAGGATGGTATCTTCCACATCTTCCATTTTGTTGAGCATATCGATTTCTGCGAGCAGTACCAATGCGGCGTTCTTTTTCTCATCGTACTTTTTCAATGCCTTGTCAATTTTCCGCGTGTCATTTTCGTAAGTCATATTGGAATACATCGACATATGCATGCTCCTCCTCCGCCGGTTATACTTTTACATTAACAGATATTAGAATATTCTGTCTATAATAATAAGCAAAAAGATAGCGGAAAACCTTCTTCATCCATGGTTCATGAAGTGCTTTCCTCCGTCTTTGCAGGCTCTATCCAATTTTGTGACCAGCGTTCGATTTCCTTCATGACCGGCTGCAGTGAAGCGCCTTTTTCGGTCAACGAATATTCGATCCGGACGGGGGTCTCGGGGTGCACGGTACGTTCGACCAAACCGTCTCCTTCTAAGCTTTTTAGCCTTTCAGAAAGGAGGCGGCCGCTAATCCCGATTTCTTCAGTTAATTGGCCAAAGCGCTTAGGCTCGTCCATCAATTGATGGATGATCAATCCTGTCCAGCGTTGTCCCAATAAGGAGATAGCTGCTTCAAACCGTGGGCAAATTTCCTGGCTTTTCATGTTCACCGCTCCTTTTTCTTCATAATAGCATATCCATATGAGAATTAAAAAACAGATGACTTGACGTAATCAAGTTATTAAAATAAAATTAGTTACAAATAGTAAGTGAATGGAGGAACTGAAGTGAATTTTCATCAACAACCGG
The DNA here is from genome assembly GCF_041320495.1 of Planococcus sp. SSTMD024. Lineage (NCBI taxonomy): Bacteria > Bacillati > Bacillota > Bacilli > Caryophanales > Caryophanaceae > Planococcus > Planococcus sp. SSTMD024. The sequence continues at coordinate 242,496 of NZ_JBGGNS010000020.1, forward strand.
TAAGCTATGTAGAAAGTTTGACTTTGAAAGTATTGGATTTGCCTGGGATGAGCCGTTTTTATACAGACGTATTGGGGTTTGAAACGCTGGAAGAAAAGGAGAATGAAACAATTCTCGGAGCGGGCGGAAAGAAAATCCTGGTTCTTCAGCATTCCCCGGAATTCAAGGCGAAAGCAGGGCGCTATGCCGGATTGTATCATTTCGCGGTGTTGCTGCCGGACCGTAAAGAACTCGGCAAAATATTGCTTCATCTTCATGAGCAGCAGATTCCGATCGGTTCTTCCGACCATCAAGTGAGCGAAGCCTTGTACCTATCGGACCCGGAAGGCAACGGCATTGAGATCTACCGCGACCGTAAACCCGAAGAATGGGAATGGCGCGGAGACCAAGTGCATATGACGGTCGACCCGCTCGATGTTCAGGAAGTCGCGCAAGCGTCACATGGCGAAAAATGGAGCGGCATGCCGGCTGCCACTGTGCTCGGGCATATCCACTTACATGTCTCTGATCTCCAGGCAGCGCACGACTTCTATACAGGCGCAATCGGCTTCGGGTCGGTCGCGAACCTCGGAAACCAAGCGCTATTCGTTTCGGACGGACACTATCACCATCACATCGGCTTGAACATCTGGAATGGCACAGGCATTCCGGCCTTGCCGGATCAGGCGGCTGGCCTTGCGCATTATGTCATCCGTGTCGCAGATGAAAAAGCGCAGCAGGCCATGCGCGACCGCCTGCAGTCATACGGCGCTGAGGTTCAAATGAACGGCGAAGTATTGGAAACAGCTGACCCTTCCGGCAACCGCATCCGCATTTTAACCGCATAAAAAATCCCCGGGACTTTTGTTCCGGGGATTTTTGCATTAAGGTGCGGGGCACGAAGCGGACGCATCCGCATATAATAAGGTTTGTGTAGAACGCCCGGTCGCAATGGCTTGTTGGACCTTGCCCGTTTGTTCCGGCATTAGGTGATCTCTTGTTTCCGTATAAGCTTCGAGCCGCTCCTGATTTTGCCAGTCTTCAAAAGGTTCAGTGTAAAAGCCCAAAAGGATCAATCCGCAAAATGCGGCAATCAAGGTGATGCCAAGTAACGAAAGGAAGCCTTTCATGATTCAATCCCGCCTTCTCATAGATGCTGATATTAAGAACGCAGACCGTTCGGAAAAGGTTCCCGGTTGAAGAAATCCCAAAGACTGGGATACTTATAAATAAGAGTATGAAAGGGAGGGGAAACCATGATTTCATTGAATACAAACATTTGCCGCTTGCTCGGGATCGAGTATCCGATTATCCAGGCAGGAATGGCGGGCGGGCCGACCACCGCCGAACTAGTAGCGGAAGTTTCCGGGGCAGGCGGCTTGGGGACGCTCGGTGCTGCCTATTTGACGCCTGACAAGCTACGGGAAGATATTAGGGAGATACGCAAGCGGACCAACAAGACTTTCGCAGTCAACTTATTCGCGCCCGTGCCGAAAGATGATTTCTCGCGCATCGATGAAGTGAAACAAGCGCTACAGCCGATCTACAAGGAGCTTGGGATTGAAGAGCAAAGCGCCGAATATCACTCGCCTGATCACGGGGAGGAGCTCTTTCGTATTTGCCTGGAGCTGGACGTGCCCATCATCAGTACGGCATTCGGTCCCTTGGCGCCTGAACATATGGCTGCTGCCAAAGCGCAAGACGTTACGATCATCACCATGGCGACGACAGTCGGCGAAGCGCTAGACGCGCAGGCAGCAGGAGCCGATGCCATTGTGGCGCAAGGCAGTGAAGCGGGAGGGCACCGCGGCAGCTTTTCATTTGATTGTCATCCGATGGGCGCACAGGTCGGTTTAATGGCGCTGCTCCCCCAAGTCGTAGATGCGGTCGATGTGCCGGTGATTGCAGCCGGCGGCATCGCGGATGGGCGAGGGCTGGTGGCATCGCTCGCGCTTGGCGCACAAGCCGTTCAGGTCGGGACGCGCTTTGTCGGTGCGAGAGAATCGGGTGCGCATAAGGCGTATAAGCAAGCGATCTTTGACAGCGACGAGGAAAGCACTGTCGTGACCAAAAGTTTCTCGGGACGGCCAGCGCGCGGCATCAAAAATCGTTTCATCGAACAATTCGAATCAGCGGGAACCCGGCCGCTGCCATTTCCGTCCCATAACACAGTGACGAAAGAAATTCGGGGGGCCGCGGCAAAAGCCGGCAATCCGGAATTCATGTCGTTATGGGCAGGGCAGGCAACGAGGGGCATGGTGCGGGAAGAAGGCGCAGCGGAAATCGTCTCTTCCATGATGGAACAAGCACGTGCGCTCATGCGGTGATACAACTCGAGTTTCCTGTTTTTGCGTGCTATACTGGTAAAAGCGATTTTTGAAACGAGGAGATTGAACGAATGGAATGGAAAAATATATACCGTGGTATTTTAATGGGCATCAGCGATTTGATTCCGGGCGTCAGTGGAGGGACAATCGCCTTCATCCTTGGCATCTATGACCGCCTGCTGGAATCGATCAGCGGCTTTTTCAGCCGGGAATGGAAAAAGCAGCTCGGCTTCCTTGTGCCGCTTGGCATGGGAATCGTTATCACCTTATTGTTGTTTAGCCGCTTTATCGAGTTTTTACTGGAAAATCATTATGAAGCGACACAATTTTTCTTTATGGGGCTAATACTCGGGGTCTTGCCTTATATCATGAAGCAAGCGGAAGTGAAAAAGAACTTCACGGCGCGCCATCTTGTGATCTTATTGGCCATCGGGGCGGGACTTGCCTCCATGGCGTTTATCCAGACGAATGATAATGTCGCGCCGATTACAGAACTGAGCCTGTCGACTTTCTTCCTGCTGTTTTTCTCGGGCTGGATTGCCAGCATGGCGATGCTGTTGCCGGGCATTAGCGGCTCTTTCATCCTATTGTTGATCGGCGTCTATTCAACGGCCATCAACGCCTTGTCGACATTGAACTTGCCGATTGTCATGGCAATCGGTGCCGGCGTCATCGTCGGGTTTGTCGTCTCAAGCAAGGCGATCAGCTATTTGCTGGAACATTTCACGTACGTGACATATGCGGCGATCATTGGCTTGATCCTCGGCTCGCTATTTGTCGTATTCCCAGGCTTTGCGGCCGATACGATGACTTTGGTGACCAGCCTGGTAACGTTTATGACGGGGCTATTGTTCACGCTCTGGTTCAGTTCGCCGAAGAAAACCGACATCACGAGTGAACACAATGTTGAGGCTTAAAGAAATGGAAATTGCAAAGCGGACAGCGAAAAGAACTCCTTTTCCTGTCCGTTTTTGGTATTTATTTAAGGGAAAAGTAAAAAAGGCTTTTTACTTTCCGGATTTCGCTTTTGCGATTACACTGAAATGAAGAGAAAGAGGTGGTGTGTGTGCGGAAATTGTTTGGCATCCTGTTGCTCATAGTCTTGTTGTTTTTCACCCGTCCGGTATGGGAAGCGCCTGTCGAAGAATATATTGACCTCAGCTTTCTGGACTCGGTGGATGAAGTGATCGGAAATGTAACAGCTGACGCGGATGTTTCCAAGGCGCTCGATGAAGCCAAACATTTCACGACGCGCATCAGCCATCAACTGCAGGCGATGGTGACGGAAAGCACAGCCGCCTTGCCTGAAGCGGTCGCAAAACCGGAGCTCTCCGATACCGATTCCATGGTGGCGATCCATAATGTCACACTTGGCATGAGTAAGGAAGAAGCCCAGCAAAAGCTCGGCTTGCCGCTGCGTTTGATGGAAAATGAATACGGAACCGATTGGCATAGCTACCATCAAGATTATCAGAACTATGTATTGTTGTCCTACAATGACAACGGCGAGGTCAATGGCATGTTCACCAACCAGGATCTTATCTCTTCCACGGAAGGGTTCTCGATGGATTCGAGCAAAGCGCAAGTGCGTGAATTATTCGGGACACCGTTGACGAGCCTGCAAAAAGGGCGTGTGCAATATATTCTGGATTCGCGCGATGAATATGACTTGTTTGAAACAGCTGATTCCTATACGACGGTGTTCTATGACGTTCACGAAGGGGACACGGTCACGGCGGTCCAGGTCATCGGCAAGGACTTGGAAGAGCAGCGCAGCGAGATTTATGCGGAGCCTTCTCCGGCAGTGAAGGAAGGCTATGAGTTTTTATTGTTCGAACTGACCAATTCAGCGAGAATCCAGCGTGAGCTGCCGCTCTTGAAATGGGATGGTGAAACGATGGAAACGGCTCGCGACCATAGCCAGGAAATGGCGGATGAGCGCTATTTCAGCCATACCAACCCGGACGGCCAATCGCCTTTTGACCGCATGAAAGAAGATGGCATCACCTTCTTTATCGCCGGTGAAAATTTGGCTTACGGGCAGTATAGCGCCGTCTTCGCCCACGAAGGTCTCATGAATTCGATGGGCCATAGGGAAAACATCGTCAAGCCCGACTTCGGGTATCTCGGCGTCGGTGTCGCATTCAATTCAGACAAGCAACCTTATTTCACGGCAAACTTTTTTAATCGCTAATCAAAAACCCCTCTATTTAGACTGACATAGCGATTTGAGACAACCATAAAACACCTTCATTAGGCTGCTTGCGCCCCGAACTCTCGGGGTGACAAGTAGCC
>NZ_JBGGNS010000021.1:0-378466 GCF_041320495.1 Planococcus sp. SSTMD024
CCGCTCGACTTGCATGTATTAGGCACGCCGCCAGCGTTCGTCCTGAGCCAGGATCAAACTCTCCATTATAGAGTAGTCGATTGCTCAATAGTTGCTGGCGTATCGCCGTCCGAAGACGCGCGATTCGCTTTGATCTGCCGAAGCTGATCAGTAAGTCTTTTGCTCCAATCGCCTAAAGGCGACTCTCGCAAATATTGTTTCTCGCGCTAAGCGCTCGAAACATATTCGTTGACGTTTTGCTGTTCAGTTTTCAAGGTTCATGTTGTGCGCCTTGTTTTGGCGACTTGACTAATATAGCACGCTAGAAAAATCGCGTCAAGCTTTTATGAAAAACTTTTACACTTCTTATTATAACGTAATATTCTTAATATTCAACTAAAAAATTATTACAGTTTTGAAAGGGGGTTGCTTCCTTTCATACAAATACTTCCCTCCTTCTCCAATCGTTAATAATGGTGTATGCAAATAGAATGATAATCATAAATGAACCATCTATTAATGATTCATATACATGGGCTTTCTACTATATAGTAGAAAACTTTCTTATAGACATAAAAAAAGCTGCCGACATAAGTCGACAGCCTCTCTTTAAGCAAGAAATATAAAATACAAAACAAAGATAACAAACAGCCCATACATGATAGGATGAATTTCTTTTCTTCTTCCCGCGACGATCATCGTGATTGGATAGAAAATGAATCCGATTGCGATCCCGGTTGCGATACTATAACCAAGCGGCATCGCGATCATTGTAAGAAATGCTGGAACAGCGATTTCAAACTTACCCCATTCAATCTGTCCGAGAGCTGAGACCATCAAGACTCCGACGATGATCAAAGCTGGTGCTGTTACCGCACTGGTAATGACCGACAACAACGGGTAGAAAAGAATCGCAACTAAGAAGAGCAATCCTGTGACCACCGACGCAAAACCGGAACGTGCTCCTGCTGCTACACCAGATGTCGACTCGATATAGGACGTTGTTGTCGAAGTTCCGAAGATTGCCCCACTTACAGTCGCAATTGAATCTGAGAGCAAAGCTTTTCCTGCACGCGGTAATTTATTGTCTTTCATCAAGCCGGCTTGGTTCGCTACCGCTACCAATGTTCCTGCGGTGTCGAAAAAGTCTACGAACAAAAATGTTAGCACGATGACCAAAAATTGAATGGTCATCAATGAACCGGGATCATTGAAGATCGGCTCTAGCGCAACGCCGAATGTCGGCGCAAGGCTTGGAACATTCAAATCGATGATCGCAGTCGGCAAGCTGACTACTTGGAAAATCATCCCTACCACGGCAGCGATTAGAATGCCAAAGAAAATTCCGCCTTTCACTCCGCGCACCATCATGATCACGGTGATGAACAAACCGAAAATCGCGAGCAAAGCTGAACCATTTGTCAAATCGCCAAGCCCCACAAGCGTATCAGGATTGCCTACAACGATTCCTGCATTCTGCAGCCCGATAAATGTGATGTAAAGCCCGATGCCGGCACCGACTGCATATTTCAGCTGAGCCGGGATGGCGTTGATGATTGTTTCACGAATGCCTGACAGAGTCAGAAGAATAAAAATCAATCCGGATACCAATACCCCGGTCAATGCAGTTTGCCAAGGCACTCCGTACGTAAGAACAACTGTATAGGAGAAGAAAGCGTTGAGCCCCATCCCCGGCGCTAGAGCAAGCGGATATTTAGCGATGATTCCCATCAATAGGCTACCGATAGCGGCCGCTAGAGCAGTCGCCATGAATACAGCTCCGTAATCCATGCGAAGGGCAGGATCTAAATCAGGAATCGAGTCCATCGTCAGCGTCAATGGGTTGACAACCAAAATATAAGCCATTGCCAGGAATGTCGTTAAGCCGCCGATGAATTCCTGTCGATAGTTTGTTCCAAGTTCTTCAAATTGAAAATACTTCTTCATGCATAATTCCTCCGTACGCTTTTGTATAAGTCTAAGAAAAAACGCATACAGCGATTTGCCGTATGCGTCCGATTATCCCCGCCCGAAAACAGGGAGTCCCCCTTTTTTATGTGGGGGACTAAAATCGTAGTCGGATCATTTACGGTGAACCGGTAGAGACTTTCAGGCCATATCCCTGAATTTATACGACAAGCTTATTTAATTTCAGTTATAGAATACCATGATAGGTATTGGAAAACAAGATAAAACACGAACAATTATATCTTTTAATAATTTAAAGTTCGTAAAAAATAGAAAGACGGCTGCTAATTGCAGCCGTTTGTTTCTATTCCCACTCGATTGTTGCAGGCGGCTTGCTCGTAATATCGTATAATACACGATTGATGTGATCTACTTCGTTGACTAGGCGTACACTGATTTTCTCGAGTACGTCCCACGGGATGCGTGCCCAGTCCGACGTCATGCCGTCAATCGATGTAACTGCACGGATCCCGATTGCGTAGTCATATGTGCGGGCATCGCCCATGACGCCGACGCTGCGGATATCCGGCAGAACCGTGAAGTATTGCCAAACGTCGCGGTCAAGACCGGCTTTTTTGATTTCATCGCGCAAAATCCAATCCGATTCGCGGACGATTTCAAGCTTTTCTTCCGTTACCGCTCCCATGATGCGGATGCCGAGGCCTGGGCCTGGGAAAGGCTGGCGCCAAACGATTTCATCCGGCATGCCAAGCTCGGTACCGAGTGCACGTACTTCATCTTTGAACAAAGTGTTGAGCGGTTCGATCAATTCGAATTGCATGTCTTCCGGCAATCCGCCTACGTTGTGGTGGGATTTGATTGTTTGGGCTGTCGTTGTGCCGCTTTCGATAATATCTGTATAGAGTGTGCCTTGGGCAAGGAAATCCATGCCTTTCAGTTTCTCTGCTTCATCGTCGAATACATAGATGAATTCATTGCCGATGATTTTGCGTTTCTGTTCAGGGTCGCTGACGCCTTCAAGTTTTTTCATAAAGCGCTCGCGGGCATCGATCTTGATGACGTTCATATGGAAACCGTCAGCAAAGGTTTTCATGACGCTTTCCGCTTCCCCTTTGCGGAGCAGGCCGTGGTCGACGAACATGCAAGTCAATTGATCGCCGATCGCTTTGTGGATCAAGACGGCCACAACAGAAGAATCGACGCCGCCGCTCAGTGCGCAAAGGACTTTTTTGTCGCCCACTTGCTCACGGATTTTCGCGATTTCCAATTCAATGTAGTTTTCCATCGACCATTCGTCTTTCATGCCGCAGACATCGAAGACGAATTGGCGCAGCATTTCGTTTCCATAAACAGAATGGCGAACTTCCGGATGATACTGGACGCCGTACAATTTGCGCTCTTCGTTTGCCATTGCTGCAATTGGGCAGCCGGGGCTTGTCGCGATAACATCAAATCCAGGAGGTGCCGCTGTGACGAGATCTCCATGGCTCATCCAGACAACTTGTTCTTCTGGCACTTCCTTGAAGATGGAGCTTTCTTTCGTCAAGGTCAATTCGGCTTTTCCGTATTCGCGGTTGGAAGCTTTTTCGACTTTTCCTTCCATACGAAGCGCCATCAATTGCATGCCGTAGCAGATGCCGAGGATCGGCAATCCCATTTCAAAAATTTCCGGGTCGATGGAGAACGCATTTTCGTCATAGACGGAATTCGGCCCGCCCGAGAAGATGATTCCCGTCGCATTCATTTCCTTAATTTCAGTCGCGGTAATCGTGTGCGGGTGGAGTTCGCTATAAACACCGATTTCACGGATGCGGCGCGTGATCAATTGGTTGTATTGGCTGCCGAAATCCAAGACGACGATTTTTTTCTGTTCCTTTAACATAGGGCTGACTGGCAAATCCTTCACCTCTTCTATTCGATTCAGGCCACAATATAAAAAAGAACGCGAAAAATCACTCCTCGCGTTCTTGTCCTCTACGTTTAAAAGACGAATGCGCATGCAAATAAGCATGCGTCATCCGCCTTCATAGTCAAGTCATTTCCGGTGACTTGGTAGAGACATCCGAACCGTATCATCGGACATATATGAGGGCACTGTATTCTATAATTTTCTCAATTGTACAGGCTAGTGTTTTCAAAATCAACCGCTTGTCCGATTGATTAAATTTTCCCAACTTTCCTTCAGTTTTGGCCAATCGACTGACTGAGCGTCCCCGCCGTAAACGGATTTTTCATAAGCTGCCGTCAATTCTGTCATTTCTTTCGTTCCATAAAATGAATCAACGTATTCGGCATACGAACGCAATGTTTGGCCTGGGGCTCGTTTTATTCCATAAAGCTCCAATTGCTTCAAGAGCCGCAGATAGGCTTTTTCGAAGGTTTCCGCCCCGCCCTCTTTCCGGCGATAATACGGGATCAACACTTTCGGCATCCATTTTTTACGAATCTTGAACAGCATTAAAGCGAATAAAAGCAAGCCGATTGTTGCTGCGATAAGTTTGCCTACATGATCGGAGACAAAAGCAAGGAAACGCTCACCCGCTGTCGGTGCGGCAGTTGTTCCTGTATCGGCGTCCGGTTGTTCAGGCTGTGCTTCGGGTTCAGGTTCAGGACGGTCAGGCATCTCTTCTTCTTCCGTTTCCGAAGCATCAATTTCCAAATCGAAATCAATGGATGAGGCGCCGGTAAAGCCGATGGTCGGCTCGAACATCATCCAGCCCACACCCGGCATATAAGCTTCCACCCACGAATGCGCGTTGTTATTCGTAACTTCATACACATCGTAGCCATCCACCGTATCGATGACTTCCCCTTCATTGAAGCCTTTCACCCAGCGTGCTGGAATATCGAGCGAACGCAGTAAAACGACCATGGAAGTTGAGAAATTATCGCAATAGCCCCGCTGCGTTTCAAAGAGGAATTGATCGACATAATCTTCGTCCTCTTCTGGAACTGCGATATCGCTTTGGCTATACTCAAAACCATTCGTACTGAAATAGCGTTCAACCGCCTGCGCCTGCCCATAAACCGTGCCTGACCCGGCGGCGATTTCTTCCGCCAGTTCCCCGACCCGTTCCGGCAATTCATCAGGCAATTGCAGATAGCGGTCATATTCAGGCGGCAAGTCGGACAGGTCTGCCGTATCGGTTTCACGCAGCGCCGTCAGGCTGTAGGACGGTTCACTATAGAACACTTCATAGACATCGGGTTCAAAAGCGGCATTTTCCTGCAACGTGTCGAAGCGCTGTTGAATTGTATCGTAGCGATAATCAGGTGTTTCTTCCATTAAGAAAGAAGTAGTGCCGTAAGGATAGAGAACAAATGGGAATGGCAGCTGCATATCGACGAGAGCCGAAGAGCGCTCTTCCCCTGCTGGTGGAAAGTCTGTCGCGACTTCATCTCCGTTTTGGTAAAGCTGCTCATCCGCATTTTCTTCTGAAAGTTCCCAGCCTTTGGTTGTATAGACATCTTTCACTTCAACTTTCCAGTATTGGCCCTCTTCGACTTCCGCCCTGAAGACAGTCGTATCATCAGAGACAAAAGAGCCGCCGAGCTGTGAATCATCAACGCCGTAGCCGATGCGCCCAACGCCCCCTTCCCCGACACCGCCCTTTCCGGAATAGGAGGTAATGTACGGAACAGGGTCCGGCCAAATCGGCTCGGCTTTCGGCAGATAAAATGCTAGAGCAGTCGAGGCGACCAACAGCAATAATAAGGGAATCGAAAAGACCAGTAATTTCTCCGTCTTCGCTGCCGCACCGTGACGCTCCATCCATCTAGCCAAATGCAATAATCCTGCTAACAACAAGCCGATGACCATGATGCGGACTATCGCCGCATCGCCTGAATACGGGCTGAATGTATCCAATACAGCCACAAAAATGACCGTCAGTAGATAGAATAGGAAGATGCTCAGCCGGAAACTGACCCAATAATGAATAAGATAGATGGCCATCCACAACAGCGCAAAAAATAGGACGGTGCGAAATACATCAGTCGTCGCCTGCCAATCTTGGCTCAAGAGCGCGGATATGCTGATGCTCGCCTGCTCCACGATAAAAGCTAGGCTTTCTGCTGTAAAAAATAGATTGCCGGTATAGACGTACACGATAAACCATAGGACATAAAACAATTTAAGCGGGCCCGTGATCCACCACGGAATGTCGAAGAACGCCATGACGAGACCCAGTGCCACAAAAGCCAAAAACAGCCGATGATGGCCGGTTTCGGTCAATTCAATGACAGGACGGAGCCATTCCGACAACAGGAAAAATACCAATATATACAATAAGCCCATAAATACTTTATTTTTTCTGATGGATGTCATTAACGGTTCGCCTCCATAAACGCCGAAGCGAAATTCTCTGGCCCGATAACTTTCACGTGAAAACCTTTGGATCTTGCGTATTGATGGTTTTTTTCATCTTCCGGGGTGACCGACTGGCCTGCTTCTGTCACGACCAGGCACAAGCACTGGCTCAAACTCGTTACATTCCGGCGGATTTCATCCACCATTTCGCGTGACAATGAACCCGTCACATAGACTAGGCTCGACACGCGGACTTGCTTCAAATCCTGTCCGACAACCGCTTCGATCGGCCGGTCTAAATCATCCTGGACTTTTGCCAAATGATAGAGGGCCCGCTGCAATTGTTCATCACTTTGGATTAGCGGGAAAAAGGCGCGCGGCGTGCCGGCGGATAAATAGGCGACACTGGCATGGGATGCGACGACAGATGTAAGGATAGAGGCGATCAATTCAACTTGTATTTCGAAAACCGGGGATGGCGAACGGTCATCAAGCAAGAACAAATCCTGTGATTGGCGGTCTTCAAATTCTTTTGTGCGCATCGTCTGCGTCCGCGCAAACGATTTCCAGTGAATCCACGATACCCGGTCTCCCGGCTGGTAATCGCGGATGCCGCTCGCCATTGTCGTATCTTTCACTAAAGTGAATGGGGCTGCAATCGAGCCTTGGTCAAAACTGGAACCGATTGGGCGGTACATCATTTCAACAGTGTTCGGATAAACCAAGACCGACTGGCGGGCTGGCAACAGCTGGCGTTTTTTCACCCATCCGAAAAAATCGGCGGTTTCTACCGTGACGCCTTCTAACACATGCTCGCCCCTTGGCATTTCCCCGATTTCATACGTCCAGGAAACTTCACGGCGAAACCCCGGAAGCAGCAGCTGGCGACCTGCTTCCGCCATGCGGACTTTAAGGCGGGCAGATTGCGCTTGTTCCTCGAGGACGGTGTAAAGCAGTGGAAATGGAAACGCCCGCCGAACGGTGACAGTGGCTGAAAAGCGGTGGCCGCTCCTCACTCGCGGCGTGTGGATCACCCGCTGTGCGCGTAAATTCTGCAACGGATAGAACCACAATAAGACCGAGTAGAGAATGAAAGGAAGAGATACGTAGAAAATGAACCAACTGACGAAACCGCCTTGGAACATGGCGAACGAAAAAGTCAAAAAAAGCAGGATGAGCACAAATATCATCCTGCCCGAAGAACCCAAAATGTGTTTGACCCGCCTCATTGATTTACAAGCCTTTGTACAGGAACACGTGTCTTCGCAATGATGCGCTCTGTCAATTCTTCGGCTGTAATGCCGTCATAGCGGGCTTCCGAACGGAGCATGATGCGATGGCCAAAGACGAATTTCGCTAAGTACTGCACATCATCCGGCGTGACATAATCACGCCCTTTGAGCATGGCATAAGCTTGTGCCGCTTTCATCAAGGCAATCGAGCCACGCGGGCTGACGCCAAGATAGACATAAGGATCGCGGCGGGTTTGGGTCGCGAGTTCTACAATATAGGTACGGACCGTATCATCTACGCGAATCGTCCGCACTTCTTCCTGCAATTTAAGCAGTTCTTCGAGCGTCAGCACTGATTCCAGTTCTTCGATTGGCGGAATCGACTGGGAACGGGTCAATACTTCAATTTCTTCTTCCCGCGTCGGATAGCCCATTTTCACTCTCAGCAAAAAGCGGTCCAATTGCGCTTCCGGCAATGGGTAGGTTCCTTCGTATTCGATCGGGTTTTGAGTCGCCATGACGAAAAACGGTTTGGGGATCTGCATCGTCACGCCATCTGTCGTGACTGACGCCTCCTCCATCGCTTCCAATAATGCGGACTGTGTTTTCGGGGATGTCCGGTTGATTTCATCCGCCAAGACGATATTCCCCATGATCGGGCCCGGGCGGAAATGGAATTGCATGTCTTTCGGATTATAGATGGAAACGCCTACCACGTCTGACGGCAAGAGATCCGGGGTGAACTGGATGCGCTTAAAATCCGCTCCGACCGATTTTGCCAGCGCCCGGACCAGCATCGTTTTGCCAACGCCCGGAACATCTTCAAGCAAAACATGGCCATGCGATAACAAAGCGACCAAACTCAACTCGGCGATTTCGCGTTTCCCGATAATCACTTTTTCGATATTATCTATGACTTTTCCTAAACGTTCTGTCGCTTTCATATCGGTTCCTCCCATATAAGTGAAAAAGGTTTTGAATTATCACAATCTTATTGCCATCATATCGGATTCCAGTCGATAACTCAACTGAGCCATGCGGTATGCCGGTTTAGAAGTATTTCTTTGCCACCCTTAAAATAGAAAAACGGGAAAAGCTCATGCTTTCCCCGTTCGTTGATCTTATTTACTTTTTTTCCAGAAATCATCGAAAATTGTTACCGGCAAATTGCGCTTATGCTGGGTCTTCAAATAATAGCCTTCCAGTTTTTCACGCGCGTCTTCAGCAATTTCCTTGCCTTCAAGATAGTCATCGATTTGCTCATAGGTAATGCCAAGCGCGACTTCATCCGGAATGGCCGGCTTGTCTTCTTCCAAATCGGCTGTCGGGACTTTTGTATACAAATGCTCCGGCGAGCCGAGTGCCTTCAGCATTTCACGCCCTTGACGCTTATTCAATCGGAATAATGGCACCACATCAGCCGCACCATCACCGTATTTCGTATAAAAGCCGGTAATAGCCTCAGCTGCGTGGTCGGTGCCGAGAACGACCGCATCGTGCATGGCGGCAACAGAATACTGTGCTTTCATGCGTTCACGCGCTTTCTCGTTGCCTTTTGCAAAATCCGTCAACTTGATGCCTTCCGCTTCTAACGCACGGTCGCTTGCATCGACTGCTTCTTTAATATTAATAGTATAAATTTTAGTCGGCTGGATAAATTCGATGGCATCCTGTGCATCGTGTTCATCTGATTGGACGCCGTATGGCAGGCGTACGCCGTAAAAACCATAAGTTTGGCTGCCTGTTTCCTCGTTCAGTTCATCGACTGCCATTTGAGCCAGCTTGCCCGCAAGCGTCGAATCCTGGCCGCCCGAAATGCCGAGCACGAAGCCTTTGAGGAATGAATGGTGCTTTAAGTATTCTTTGAGGAATTCGACCGTGCGCTTGATTTCTTCCTGCGGATTAATAGAGGGCTGTACCTTCAATTCATTGATGATCTGCTGTTGTAATGTCGACATGTGGATCCTCCTTATTTGTTCGTGAATTCCTGAACCGATTCCCGCACTTCCTGGATGTTCCGCATTTTATTGTTCCAACATTTTTCGCTTAAATCGACCGGGTATTCTTCCGGGTTAAGCGACCGCTTGTACTCCTCCCACAGCAAATCGAGCGTTCCTACCGCGTACTTCTGTATTTCCTCGAGCGGCGGGTTTTCATAAACGACTTCGCCTTTATTGATGACTTGCTGATGGATGTTGACGGCATCGAAATTGGTGACGAACTTCGAGACGAATGTATGGACTGGGTGGAACATTTTCAAACGTTCTTCAGAAGCCGGGTTTTCGTCGTGCATCGTGATGTAATCACCTTCTGATTTCCCATTTTCCCTATCTATAATCCGGTAAACGTTTTTCAATCCAGGCGTTGTCACTTTTTCCGCATTGCCGGAAATCTTGATGGTGTCTTCCATTTCGCCTGCACCGTTTTCGATCGAGACAAGTTTGTATACCGCACCCAGCGCCGGCTGGTCATAGGCAGTGATAAGCTTCGTCCCGATTCCCCATGCATCGACGCGCGCGCCTTGCGCTTTCAAGTTGAGGATGGTGTATTCATCCAAATCGTTGGAAACGACCACTTCCGTCTCAGGGAACCCTGCCTCATCGAGCATTTTTCTCGCTTCCTTGGATAAAAAGGCAATATCCCCGCTATCCAGGCGGATGCCGCGGAAATTGATTTTATCCCCGAGCTCCTTCGCCACTTGTATGGCGATCGGCAAGCCGGATTTCAGCGTGTCGTAAGTGTCGACCAAAAAGACACATTCACGATGGCGTTTTGCATAGGCATGAAACGCCTCGTACTCGTCTTTATAGGCTTGGATCATGGAATGGGCATGGGTGCCGGCTGCTGGAATGCCGAATAATTTAGCGGCACGGGTGTTGCTGGTCGCTTCCAAACCGCCGATGTACGCAGCCCGGGTGCCCCATATCGCTGCATCCATTTCCTGTGCACGGCGCGTACCGAATTCCATGACGCGCTCTGTGCCAACGACTTGTTTGATGCGGCTTGCTTTGGTGGCAATCAACGTCTGGTAATTGACGATATTCAAAAGCGCTGTCTCGACTAATTGCGCTTCCAAAAGAGGCGCTTCGATGCGAATCAGCGGTTCATTTTGGAAAACAAGCTCGCCTTCAACGACTGAATAGACATCGCCCGTAAAACGGATGTCTTTTAGGTAATCCAAAAAATCATCCTTATAGCCAAGTTCATTGCGCAAATAAGCTATATCGCTTTCCGAAAAATGGAAGTTATTTAAATAATCGAGTACTCGCTCAAGCCCCGCAAATGTGGCATAACCATTGCCGAATGGCAATTTCCGGAAAAACAATTCAAAAACTGCTTTCCGTTCGTGCATTCCATCCGCCCAGTAGGTCTCCGCCATATTGATTTGGTATAAATCGGTATGTAATGCCAAGCTGTCATCTGCATAACGCGTTTCCACAAAAATCCCCTTCTTCCACAGTAATGACTATCATTATACATCAAATTTCTTATTTTATAAGATGATGAATTTCCGCATAGCCCTATCATTGACATATACCCAAAAATATGAGATGGTATTCAGAGTTAACTACGAGGTAACATATAAATTTTGATGACTGGCATTCTACGCAATGTTTTTGAAGATACTTATTCACACTGGCGCAATTACAGGATTGCAAGGACGTAAAAGAAGGTAGGGTTTACGTTGCTTAAGTTTAAAGCACCCAGTGGAACTATTACCGCGGCAATGAAAGCAAACACTTTCAATGGAAATGATTCCCCGTTCGTTACGGGTTAATATTTAAGTCAAAACGCATGATTGTTACCTATAACAAAGGGCTGTCCTCACTTGAGGGCAGCCCTTTTCCAATATTTCAGTATTTCAATGCTACATTTTTCAAGACGGTATAATTACGCAAGGCTTCGAGCCCTTTCTCACGGCCAAAGCCACTTTTTTTATAGCCTCCGAATGGCATTTGCACACCGCCACCAGCGCCATAATTATTGATGAACACTTGTCCCGCGCGAATTTTTGAAGCGACTCGGTGGGCCCGGGCGCCGTCTTTTGTCCAGATGCCTGCCACTAGCCCATAATCTGTCCCATTCGCAAGCCGTATCGCTTCCTCTTCCGTCTCAAAAGCGAAAGCCGCAACGACCGGTGCAAAAATCTCTTCCTGGGCAACATGGCTTTTAGGGGATAAACCATCAATGATGGTCGGCTGGAAGAAATAGCCACCGGCCAATTCTTCTCCTTCTTGCCTTTTGCCTCCGCAGAGGAACTTCGCGCCTTCCTCCCTCGCTATGTGCATGAAGCTTTCAATCCGCTCAAATTGTTTTTCGTTCAGCACTGGGCCAAGGTCGAAATCGTCTTCGCCTTTGCCGAGACGCACTGTTGTTAAGCGTTCAGATAGCTTGTGGAGGAATTCTCGTTTGATCGATTGATGGATCAATAACCTGGACCCCGCCGAACATGTCTGCCCCGCATTTTGGATAATGGAACGCATCACCCAGTCAAGCGCTTCCGCTTGGTCGCAGTCCTCGAACAAAATGTTCGGAGATTTGCCCCCGAGTTCCAGCGTGACCGGCTTGACGTTTTTTGCAGCTGCCGCCATGACAGCAGAACCGGTCTGGACCGACCCCGTAAAGGTAATATGATCGATATCGGGATGTTCGCAAAGCGCGGCCCCTGCTTCAAAACCATAGCCTGTTACAACATTGAAGACACCTTTTGGCAATTCAGTCTGATCAATGATTTCCGCAAGCTTTAGCGCCGTCAAGGGGGTGTCTTCCGCAGGTTTTGCAACGACCGTATTGCCTGTCGCGATTGCGGCTGCCGCTGAACGCGCAATAATCTGCAGCGGATAATTCCATGGCACAATATGTGCGGTCACGCCAATCGGCTCCCGCAATGTGTAGTCGAGAATGCCGGGCTGCACTGGAATGGTTTCACCGAAAATCTTGTCGGCCATGCCGGCATAGTATTCAAAATACTGAGCTGCCGCTTCGACATCTTTCCTTCCTTGGGTCAGGGGTTTTCCTGTATCGCGTGTTTCAAGCAGCGCAATCGCTTCCAGGTCTTCCCGCAGTGCTGCAGCGATTTTTTGCATAATCCGCCCGCGCTCTGCCGGGTGGAATTGCTGCCAAGCTTCCGATTCGAAGCATGCTCTCGCAGAGGCCACTGCACGGTCGATGTCTTTCGCTTCTCCCCGTGGCACTTTCGCGAGCACTGCACCGGTCGACGGGTCTTTCGTTTCGAACCATTCCAGGTTAACGCTGTCCTGCCAATCGCCTGCCACATACATTTTCTGCTTATCCATTTGTTCGCTTCCTCCCATTAGATCCCCCGCCCGCCGTCAACATTGACGACGCTTCCGGTCATCATTTTCGCTAAATCCGAACTCATATACAAAAGGGTATTGGCAATATCCTGAGGCTGAATCAAGTCGCCAAGGGGAACGCTTTTACGGAAAGTATGTTCTTTCATCGCCTCTACATCGGATCCCGCTGCTGTAAATTCCCCAAGCATTTGAGTATCGGATGGTCCCGGGTTGATGCAATTGACCCGGATCTGATAAGGGGCCAACTCGATCGCCAAAGCTTTCGTCAACGATACCGCAGCGCCTTTCGATGCGATATAGGCATTCAAGCCGGGGCGCGGCCGTTCGACAGAGATCGATGCCACATTCAGGATTGATCCTGACCCTTGTTGCTTCATATATGGGACCGCTGCACGTGAAGTGAGGAAGACCGCCTTCGTATTGATGGAAAAGATTCGCTCCCACATTTCCAGTGAAACGTCTTCGATGTCCGTCGCCGGTTGGGCGATTCCCGCCACATTCGCCACTGTATCGATGCGTCCATAAGCATTATGGATTTTTTTAAACGCCGCTTCGACGCTTGCTTCTTCTGTCAAATTGCAGTCGATGATAAGCAATTTCTCTGGATGCCGGTTTTTCAGTCCATTTAATGAATCCGTCCGGATATCGAGCGCAGCGACGTTTGCACCGCTTTCCAGGAAAGTCTCCACTGCCGCCTTGCCCATGCCGCCACCCGCTCCAGTAATGATTGCTGTTTTGCCATCCAATCGAATATCCATTTAACGCCCTTCTTTCGCTGTGAGTTTTTCTTTCACTGCTTGTGCAATCTCCATACCGAGCTGCTCGGTCGTGGCGTTGCCCCCGAGATCCGGCGTACGGACCTTTCCTTCGCCTAGGACTTGCTCGATTGCCGACACGATTGCCTTGGCCAATTCCGGCCTGCCGAGGTGGTCGACCATTAATGCAGCCGACCAGATTTGTGCGATCGGGTTGGCGATGCCTTTTCCGGCGATGTCCGGCGCAGAACCATGGATCGCTTCAAACATCGATGGAAAATCACGTTCGGGGTTGATATTGCCTGATGGCGTGACACCGAGCCCACCGACAATGGCGGCACCCAAATCCGTCAAAATATCCCCGAACAGATTCGAGGCGACCACCACATCGAATGATTCCGGACGCTCGACAAAATAGGCGGCGAGTGCATCGATAAAATAACTTTCAAGTTCGATGCCGTCATACTCCCCCGCCACCGCAGCGACCGCTTCATCCCACAACTTCATGGAATGGATGATCGCGTTCGACTTCGTGGCGCTCGTCACTTTTTTACGGCCTGCAGCCTGTGCGTACTCGTATGCATAGCGCGTGATGCGCTCAACGCCAGCACGGGTGATGACTGTATTTTGTATCGCCATTTCCTGCGGCTGTTCAGCATACAAGCGCCCACCCGCGTTCGAATATTCCCCTTCCGCATTTTCGCGGAACACGACGAAATCGACAGGCGCATCATTTTTCAACGGCGACTCAATGCCCGCCAATCGTTTAATCGGCCTCATATTGACATATTGGCGGAAGTTCTTGCGGATCGGCATGATCAATTGCCAAATGCTGATTTCATCCGCAACACGTGCATCACCGATGGCACCGAACAAAATCGCATCGAATGCTTTTAATTGCTCAAGGCCATCTTCTGGCATCATACTGCCATGTTCCAAATAATATTCACTGTTCCAATTGAATTCGGTAAAATGGATGTCGAATTCCGGGTCCACTTCACGAAGCAGTTCCAGTACACGAACTGCTTCCCTCGTCACATCCGGACCGATGCCATCGCCCGGCAATACCGCTATATTGTAAGTCGCCATGAACTTCCCCCTAACTTAATCTCCTAATAAGAACAAACTGATTTCCGGTATAAAGGACAGAATGATTACATCAATCACCATGATGAGAATGAAAGGCACAATTGCCCGCAACAGGCTTTCGAATTTGGTGCCCGCGATATTCGCAGCCACAAACAAATTAACCCCGACCGGAGGCGTGATAAATCCGATGCCAAGGTTGACAACCATGATAATGCCAAAGTGGACCAAGTCGATACCGAGCGCACTCGCAATCGGTGCAAGAATCGGCGTCAGGATAATGATGGCTGCAGATGTCTCCAGGAAAACACCGCATAGCAGCAGCACTAAGTTGATAATCAATAAAGCGACGATCCAATTGTCGGTCAAGCTCAGCATCATCTCGGTTAGTTCAGCCGGGATGCGCTGGCGCGTCAGATAATAACCGAAAACGGAGGCTCCCGCGATGATGAACATGATAACCGCGGTCGTCACGACCGAAGAAGAGAAAATCGCTGCAAGGTCTGTGAACTTGATTTCCCGGTAGACGAATAAACCGATGACAAGGCCGTAAACCACCGCGACAACCGCCGCTTCTGTTGGAGTGAAAATACCGCCATAGATGCCGCCGAGAATGATGACCGGCATCAATAAAGCGAGAAACGCATCGGCAAACGCTTTGAAAAAATCTTTCGTTCCGAATTTCTCTCCCCCGCCGTAGCCTTTTTTCAAGGAAACGAAATAGACGAGCAAGATCAAAGACAACATGACCATCAGCCCCGGAACGATTCCGGCGATGAACAGATCGCCGACCGATACACCGGCTGCTACACCATATAAAACAAGCGGGACGCTAGGCGGAATCATGATTCCGATGGTGCCGCCAGCCGCTTGGATGGCAGTGGAAAAGCTTTTATCATAGCCTTTATTGACCATCGCCGGAATCATCAGCGCACCGACCGCAGCTGTCGTGGCGGCTGCCGAACCTGAAATCGCCGCAAAAAATGCGCAGGCTACGATGGAAACAATCCCGAGCCCGCCTTTGACGCGGCCGAAGATGACATTCGCCAAGTGAATCAGGCGGTTTGAAATCCCGCCGCTTTCCATCAATTTACCTGCCAAAATGAAAAATGGAATCGCCATCAATGGAAAAGAATCCACCGAATTGAACATACGTTGAATGATGACGATGATTGATACATTGCCTTCCAAATAAAAAATCAGTGCAGAAGCTAGTCCGAGTGCTACGGCAATCGGTACATTAATCAAAAATAAGGCAATCAAAAGTATAAACAATAAGATGGCCATATTCACACACCCCCGCTTTTAAAGTCCTGCGTAAAGCGTGCAGCCATATTAATGATTAAAACGGCACCACTGATCGGGATGATCATGTAAATTGCCCCCATCGGTATGCGCAAAACCGGTGAAGTTTGAGCCATGCCCTGCATCGCTAAGTTATAGCCTTCGACAACCATAAGCAAAAAAAACATGAGACTCGCAATAGAGGCCAGGATATAGAGCGCTTTCTTTGCGGGTGTCCGGAATAAGTTGACGAAGAACTCCATGCCGATATGCGCTTTTAGCGACATTGCATAGGCCGCACCCAAAAATGTCAGCCAAATCAGGCTGTAACGTGCCACTTCTTCCGTCCAAGCGAGCGGCGAACCGAGCACAAAACGGAAAATGACTTGCAGAAATACAACTGTCACGAGTACTGCCATAAGTAGATTTAAGAAATGCTTAATTCCTAAATTCAAATAACCGATCCATCTCATCATCGATTTCCCCCGATAGAAAAAAAGAGAGAGGGCACTCTCTCTTTTTTAAGTTTCTACTATATGTTACTTATGCCATCTCAAAACGCTGCGAAAACTTCATTGAAAAGAAGCCTTCTATTACTGGGCATCTAAAATACGGTTCAGCAATTCCTGGTGCTCGATCTGATCATAAACTGGGCGTACCGCTTCCTGGAACGGGGCAGTATCGACGTCCTCAATGATTTCCATGCCCTCATCTTTCAGGTTCTGCAATGACTCCTGCTCCATTTCAACAATCAGGTCGCGTTCCATAGCGCCTGCCTTCTGGCCTTCTTCCATAACAATGTCCCGGAGGTCTTCCGGAAGTTGGTCATAAGTCTGCTGGCTCATCATATAAATCGCCACAGAGTAAACGTGGCCCGTCAAACTCATATATTGTTGGTTAGCGTCATACAAGCTGAATTGGTCCGCCACGATTGCCGGGTTTTCCTGGGCATCCACGACGCCTTGCTGAAGCGCTGTGATTGCCTCGGTCCAGGCCATCGGTGTCGGCTGAGCCCCTAGTTCTTCAAAGGCCGCCAAGTGAATTTCGTTTTCCTGGGTGCGGATTTTCAATCCTTCCAAATCTGCTGGCGTATTGATCGGTCGTACGGCATTCGTCACATGGCGATAGCCGTTTTCTCCCCACGACAAACCGATGATGCCATTTTCTTCAAGCTTCGTGAATAATTCATCGCCGATTTCCCCTTCGAGAATTTCTACCGCAGAGTCCCGATCGTTAAAAAGAAAAGGCACATCCAAAACACCAAGCTCCGGCACAAAGTTGGTGACCGGCGCGGTAGAAGAAACGACTAAGTCGACCGTGCCAAGCCCCATGCCTTCCGTCAATTCGCGTTCTGCCCCGATTTCACTGTTGGCAAACACTTCAATTGTCACGCGGCCATCTGTGCGTTCTTCCACATTTTCGGCCATTTCCAAAAAGCCGAGATGATAAGGGTGATCTTCTGGCAAGGAATGCCCAGCCTGTAAATTAAAAGTTTCTCCCGAATCACCGCCGGATGTGTCACCATCAGAATTTCCACAAGCCGTTAAAGCAAGCGCGCCCCCCACCAACACAGTCGCAAACCCCATTTTTTTCATCGCCATCTTGTTTCCCCCTTTGTTTATTGCTTATCGCATTATTGCGGAATTACTAGTTTCATAAAACAGCTTTCCTCGATTCAAGAGTTTTTTTTGGACCCACAGCTTTTTAGCGCATGCACGACCAACTAAGCATCGCCATGTTTATGCCTTTTTTCTCTCGCAGGTTTTATCTATTCAAATAATCCGTAACGGCTCCTTTGGAAGAACAGGAAACATTATGTGCGTATTTTCCGAGAACGCCTTTGCGGTGAAGCGGCGGCGCGACCCATTCGCTTCTGCGCTTATCGAGTTCTTCTTCGGAAACGTCCATGGAGATTTCCTGCAGATCCGAATCGATCGTGACCATATCGCCTTCCTGGAGCAAAGCAATCGGCCCGCCTGATTGCGCTTCCGGGGAAATATGCCCTACAACCAGGCCATGCGTACCGCCCGAGAATCTTCCGTCAGTCAACAGCGCGACGGATTCGCCCATTCCTTTCCCGACGAGAATCGCTGAAATCGACAGCATTTCCGGCATTCCCGGCCCGCCTTTCGGGCCGACGTAGCGGATGACCAACACATCGCCATCGTTGATTTCATTCGCCATGACCGCTGCGGTCGCTTCTTTTTCATTATTGAAGACGCGCGCCGGGCCTGTATGGCGGTTGACTTTGACGCCGGACACTTTCGCGACGGCACCTGTCGGGGACAGGTTACCTTTCAAGACGATCAACGGGCCGTCTTTTCGTTTCGGGTTATCGAACGGCATGATGACGTCCTGCCCTTCTGTCAGGCTCTGTGCTTCCTGCAAGTTTTCTGCCACGGTTTTTCCGGTAACGGTCATGCAGTCGCCGTGCAAATAACCGGCTTCCAATAGCATCTTCATGACAGCTTGAACGCCGCCGACGCGGTGAAGGTCTTGCATGACGTATTTGCCGCTCGGTTTCAGGTCCGCAATATGCGGAACTGTTTTTTGTAGGCGATTGAAATCATCGATCGTCAAGTCCACTTCTGCGGCGTGCGCGATTGCCAATAAGTGAAGGATGGCATTGGTTGAGCCGCCGAGCGCCATAACAACGGTGATGGCATTTTCGAATGCTTCTTTGGTCATGATGTCTTTCGGATAGACGCCAAGCTCAAGAAGATTATGCACCGCAGCACCCGCCGCTTCACAGTCCGCTTCCTTGTACTCGGACACTGCCGGATTCGAGGAACTTCCCGGCAAACTCATGCCCATCGCTTCAGCAGCTGACGCCATCGTATTGGCTGTGTACATCCCGCCGCACGACCCTGCACCTGGGCACGCACTGCATTCAATCTTGCGCAGCGCCGAATCGTCAATAGCTCCATTATTATGCTGGCCGACGCCTTCAAATACGGAAACGATGTCGATGTCCTGGCCGTTGTAGCGCCCGGCTGCAATGGTTCCACCGTAGACGAATACTGCCGGCACTTCAGAGTTGGCGATGGCAATCAAACAGCCAGGGATGTTTTTATCGCAGCCACCAATTGCCACAAGCCCATCCAGGCTTTCAGCGCCGACGACCGTCTCGATGGAATCCGCGATGACATCACGGCTCGATAATGAATACTTCATGCCTTCCGTCCCCATGGAAATCCCGTCAGAAACGGTGATGGTATTGAAGATGAACGGTACAGCCCCCGCTTCTTTAGCTCCTTTTTTTGCAGCTCTTGCCAGTTCGTCAATATGTATATTGCAGGGGGTTACTTCACTCCATGTGCTCGCGATGCCGACCATCGGCTGCTTGAATCCTTCATCCGTCACTCCGACTGCCCGTAGCATGGCACGGTTGGGCGCTTTCATCGCCCCTTCGCTGAATACTTTACTCTTGATGCGCAAATCCTTTTTCATAAGTATCCTATCCTTTCTTTTCTATGTATCCGCTTTGTGGATTCATAGGGCACCTATTAACTTTGAGGGTCCCTTGGATCAACTAGCTGACAGCAAGGAAGCATTTTCCTCGCTGATTTGAGTTTCTCTTAATTATAGATGACATTTTTCAGAATTCAATGAATAAAACGATAATTAATAATAATATTTCACAATTTGTCACAGATATTATATATGTATACGCTTTCACATGATATAAAAGCTTTTCTGGCTACGAATGGTTATTACACTGACTGAATTTACATAGTGCGCTATAACATTAAAAAGCACGCACTTTGTAAGCTGCGTGCCGTTTTTTGATATTAGCCCAATTTGAAGCAGACGACTTTCGTGTCGGTCATTTCCTGGATGGCGTATTTGACGCCTTCCCTGCCGAGCCCCGATTGCTTGACGCCGCCAAATGGCATGGCATCTATCCGGAAATCGCTGCTGTCGTTAATCATGACGCCGCCCACTTCAAGTTCTTCGATCGCACGGTGGGCATGGTCAAGGTTTTTCGTAAAGATTCCTGCCTGCAGCCCATAATCGACGGCATTTGCCCGTTCGATCGCTTCATCCAAATCAGCCACTCGATAGAGCAATACGACAGGGCCAAAGATTTCTTCCGATGCGAGTGCACAGTCTTCTGGCACATCCGTGAGGACAGTCGGCGAAAAGAACGCGCCGTCCCGTTCGCCGCCGGTCTCGAGTGTGGCGCCTTTATCCAGCGCCTCCTGGACCAGCCCTTCGACGCGCTTCGCTTCTTTTTCCGTAATCAACGGACCCATATCCGTCAGTTCGGATTGTTTATCGCCGACGATATAGCGTTCGGTCTGTTCGATGAATTGTTCTTTGAACGAATCGAATACGCGGTCTTCGATATAGACCCGCTGGACGCCGAGGCAGTTTTGCCCGGCTGCCCAAAATGCACCCGATACAGATGATGCCACCGCGTCTTGTAAATCGGCGTCTTTGAGCACGATGACGGGCGAATTCGATCCAAGTTCCATGCCCACTTTTTTCAAGCCCGCTTTCTTGGTGATTGCAAGCCCGGTCTCGACGCCGCCGGTAAAGCTGATCATTCGGACAGCGGGGTGTTCAACTAAGACATCCCCGATTTCCCCGCCTCTCCCCGTGATAACAGACAGGATTTTTTCCGGCAAGCCCGCATGAGAAAAGGCTTGCGCCAATAGCAGCGCACTGAGCGGCGTGACAGTCGCCGGCTTGACGATGATGGCGTTGCCTGATGCAATCGCCGGGCCGACTTTATGCGCCACCAAATTCAGCGGGTCGTTAAACGGCGTGATTGCCCCGATGATGCCGAGTGGAAAACGACGGTAATAACCGACTTTTCCGATTCCGCCGGGCGATTGGTCGAACGGGATCGTCTCTCCGGTGATACGCCTCGCTTCTTCTGCGCTCAAGCGCAAAGTTTCCACTGCCCGCCCCACTTCTTTTCGTGCTTCACGAATGGTCTTGCTGCTTTCTTTGGAGATGGTGCGCGCATAATGGTCCTTATTCGCCTCAATATAATCTGCCGCTTTCCCGATAATTTGCATGCGTTCGATGACCGGCATCCGCGCTGCAATTTCAGCGCCTGACTTGGCAGCCCCGATGCACGTTTCCATATCTTCTTTCGTTGCGGCAGGCACCCGGTCGACCAGCGATCCGTCCTGGGGATCGGTAACATCGATCCAGTGTTTGCCGTCTACCCATTCACCTGCCAGAAACATCTTCCGGCCTTCGACATGTGTCGCCATCTATTTTGCCTCCTTTCATGACCGCACCGTTTCCCTGGCCTTTGCAATCGTCAATAAATCGATGAGCAAGGAAAAACCCGTTTCCGTTTTGCCGGCTCCTGCGCCGCTCAATGTGACGGGTCCGAGCAGGTCGGTTTCATAAGTAATGGCATTGAGCGCCCCCGACACGGAAGCGAGCGGATCGTCCAGCGGCACTTTTTCGGCTGATACTTTCGCCGAAACTACCCCGTTTTCTTTTTTGGCCGCAGCGATCAGCTTCCAGCGCTTCCCTTCCCTGCGTGCTTGTTCGATCAGTTCCGGGGTCATTTGCGAAATGCCGGTGCATTCGACGTCTTCGACCGACAACGGCATGCCCATGACATGCTGCGTGAGGATAACAATTTTATAGCGCGCATCAAGCCCTTCGACGTCGCTCGTCGGGTCCGCTTCCGCATAGCCGAGCTTTTGAGCTTCCTTGAGCGCCGATTCATAGCTTTCGCCTTCGTCCATGCGCATGAGCATGAAATTGGTCGTGCCGTTCAAGATGCCCCGGATTTCAGTGATGTCATTTCCAGCAAGTGTCATGGCCGGCATCCGTAAAGCAGGCGTCCCGCTCATGACCGTGCCTTCAAAGCCCCATGACACCTGATGCTTGTTTGCCAACGATGATAGTTCCTGGTAAGCGAGTGCAACCGGTCCTTTATTGGTCATAACGACATTCTTGCCGCTTTGGAATGCTGCGCGGCAATGGTCGATTGCGGGCTGCCCTGTTTTTACGTCCGTATAGGACACTTCGACCACGGTGTCGGCATTCGATTGCCGGATTGTCTCCAGGCTGTTCCAGCCGGTGATCAGCCCTTCCGTTTTCGGGTAGCTGTCCAAGCTCCCGGTCTTTTGCACAACGCCCAATACCGTTTCGAGATCGAGCCCATCCGGATGATACAACGAACCTTTCTTGAAATCGGATATCGCGACGACTTTCGCTTCAAAGCCTTCGCGCTCCCTCAGGCTTTGCCGTTTACTATGCAGGATTTCAGCGAGCCCTTGGCCGACGACTCCGAATCCGATAAATGCCAGTTTATGTGTCATGCTTTCCCTCCTTCTCTCCGTGTCCGCCCGGTTATGTGAAAAAGCCGATTGCCGCATTCGCTAAAATCGCAGCGCCGAGCGGCAAACTGCGCTCATCGATGTCGAAATGCGGTGTATGCAAATCCCGATCGATTCCATCATCCAGCGAACAGCCGAGGAAAAACATCGCCCCCGGCAGCTGCTGCGTAACATAAGCGAAGTCTTCTCCTCCCATGCCGAACGCCTGATGGGTACATTTGACGGATGGATCCGTTTTTCGTATGGCTTTTGTGACCTGTCCATTCACATGCCGGTCATTGATTAGCGCAGGCTCCCCCCGCTGGAAACGGAAGGAATAATCGCCTCCCAATTGTTTGGCGAGTGCGAAAGCATCGCGGATTTCTGTTTCCAGCAAATCACGCGTCCTGGCCGAGTAGCTCCTGACTGTTCCTTCCACTTGAACTTCGTGCGGGATGATGTTGCTGGCAGTTCCTGCATGAATCTGCCCGACACTGACGACCGCGGGTTCAAGCGCGGATATTTTCCGTGCTACGATGCCATGCAGCGCCTGTAAAATGAGGCCGAGCATCCAAGTCGGGTCGCTGCCGAGTTCAGGATATGCCCCATGGCCGCCAGTTCCCCGGATCGTTCCGTGATAGACATCGACGTTCGCCATGCTGATGCCGTCATGCATTTGAACCGCACCGACCGGTAGCCACGGGCACATGTGAAGAGCAATCGCCAGCTCCGCTTCGTTGTAAACGCCCGCTTGAAGGAGATACGGCGATCCTGACATGGACTCGTCGTCAATCATTTCTTCTGCCGGCTGGAAAATGAATTTGACCGTTCCGTTCCATTGCTTCGCCTGGTAATGTTCGGCAAGAAGCGAAGCCGCACCGAGCAGGATGGCGGCATGCGCATCGTGTCCACAGGCATGCATGACCCCAGCGGTTTTCGACCGGTAATCGCATGTATTCGCTTCATCGATCGGCAAGGCGTCGATATCCGCGCGCAGCGCAATGACCGGTTCCCGGCCGCTCCCGAGCGTTGCAATCACGCTCGTTTCTAAGCCGATTCCCCGCTCGACAGCAATGCCATCGATAGTCGCCAGCACAGATGCGATGAAATCCGCCGTCTCGAATTCCCGGAAGCTCAGTTCGGGGAATTGGTGCAGCGTCCGCCGCCATTCGCTAAGTTTTCTGCTCATTTTTTCCGCCTTGATCAGGAGTTCATCTTTGTTCTCCATGTTTACACCCGGCTTTCCGATTAGACGTTCATCACCGTTTCGACGTGCTGGAACGCCTGCTCAAAATCGTTGATGATGTCTTCGATTTCCTCAATGCCGCAAGAGACGCGGATCAAGCCTTCCGGAATGCCCATGGCGGCACGTTCTTCCGGTGTGCATTCCACGTGGCTCGTCGTGCGCGCTGGGCCGACAGTCGTCTCGACCGCTCCGAGATTCGCTGCACGGTTCGCATATTGGAGTTTCGGCAGCAAGTCGCGCACTGTGTCGACGCCGCCTTTCACCGAGAAGCTCAGCATGCCGCCGAATCCTTTCATCTGGCGCTTCGCGATATCGTGATTCGGATGCGTTTCGAGCCCCGGGTAGAAGACGTCTTCGACGATGTCCTTCGTCTGCAAGTACTTCGCGAGTGCCATGGCGTTCTTGCTTTGTTCACGGATGCGCAAATGCAAGGTTTTCATGCCGCGCAGCAGCAGGTAAGCGGCCATCGGGTCCATCGTCGCGCCGTTGATTTCGCGGTAATGATAAACCTGTTCAACAAGTTCATGCGATCCGACCAAGACGCCGCCGAGTGCATCTGCGTGCCCCCCGAGGAATTTCGTTGCGCTGTGGAGGACGAGGTCGACGCCGTCTTCAAGCGGGTTTTGGTTGATCGGCGTGCCGAAAGTGTTGTCGATGATGACGAGTGCGCCTGCTTCGTGACCCGCTTTTGCCATGCGTGCAATGTCCGTGATTTTGACAGTCGGATTGGTCGGTGTCTCCAAATAAAGGATCTTGCAGCCTTTTTGGAGTTCCACTTCAATTGCCTCGTGGTCTCCGGTATCGACAAGCGCAACGTCGATTTGCTGGCGCGGCAGGAATTCCGTGAAAATCTTGTTCGTCCCGCCGTACGTATCTTTGATCGAGACGATGCGGTCGCCCGGCACAAGGAAGGCTGCGAGCGTATTGCTGATGGCCGCCATGCCGGTCGAGAAGCTGGTCGCTGCTTCTGCGCCTTCGAGCAATTTCACTTTGTCTTCGAAAGCCTGGACGGTCGGGTTCGTATTGCGCCCGTAAATATGTCCTTTTTTCTTGCCGATCGCGACGTCGTACCAGTCGTCCATATCGTCATACGTATAGGCAACGCTCAAGACGACCGGCACTTGCGATGCCCCGTGTACCAGATATTCTTTTTCTCCGCCCCAGACTGCTTGTGTGGATTGATGGATTTTTTTGTTTGTCATGAGCTCACTCCTCAAATTTTGATGCCTTGTAGGCAATATCGTTTTTCATTTCCAATCGATCAGGCGCCGCCTTGATAACCGATCAAATGCCCTTTTGTAAACAAGCCCCTCGGCATATTCGCCAGCGTCTCACAGCCGGATTCCGTCACGCGGAAGGTTTCGCTTACTTCAAACCCGGAATCATCGAACCACATTGCCGGAATCATATGGAACGTCATGTTCGGTTCGAGCACAGTGCGGTCGCCCATGCGGATGCTTGCGGTATGCTCACCCCAATCCGGCGGGTAATTCAAGCCTACTGAATAGCCGATGCGCGCTTCTTTTTCAAATCCGTAACGGGCGATCGTTTTCGTCCAAGTGGCACATACTTCCTCTAAATAAATGCCCGGTTTGATCATCGCAAGGCATTCGTTGATGCCTTCTGTCGTCACCTCAGCAAGATGCTGAAGCTCCGCATCCGGCGTTCCGATAAACACGGTGCGTGCCAGCGGCGAATGATAACGTTTATAACAGCCCGATATCTCCAGCGTGACCGATTCCCCTTGTTTATAGCGCTTGTCGGTCCATGTCAGATGCGGTGCGGCGGTGCGTTCACCCGTCGGCAAAAGCGGCATGATCGATGGATAATCGCCGCCGTGTTCTTTCGTGCCGCTCACTTGCACTTCCAGTATCCTTGCCGCGACGTCGCACTCCCGGACACCTTCACCAATCATTTCCATGCCTGCTGTCATCGCTTTTTCCGAAAAACGTGCGGCGCGTTTCATGTAGACGATTTCAGTATCGGATTTCACCACCCTTACCCAATTGACCAAGGAGGTGGCATCGTGGAAACGGGCATTCGGCAGTCCTTTTTGCAGGCTGGCAAAACATTTCGCTGTAAAGTAATAACTATCCATTTCAACGCCAATCGAACGCCGATCCTGGCCGATTTGCGTCAAGATTTCCGCTACAAAATCCATTGGGTGGCGCAATTCCGTTTGGACATAGATTTCAGGGTAGGCAATGATATTGTCGTGATAAAGCCAAGTAGTGATCTTCGCGCCATTTGCATCCATTACGCGGCCAACCCATATAGGCTGATCTTCGTCTTCAATGACAATGAGCATCTGGTGTACATAGAACGACCAGGCATCATACCCCGATAAATAATTCATATTGGCAGGGTCGGTAATGAGCAGCACTTCAATTCCTTGTTCTGCCATCCGCTGTTTCGTTTTTCTGATACGCCCCTGATACTCTGCAGTTCCAAACGCCATGGGAAATCCCCTCCTCAGTTCACGGATTGAAAGTCGGAATAGTCAATCTATTATCCTTGTGTTCACTATAACTTCCTGGCTTCTTTTCATGCATCCGTCATAGTGTATGAAAATGCGCGCAGCCCTTTAGTCAATTTTTTCACAAAAAAAAGCCTTCTTGAGCAGAAGGCTTTTATTCAAGCATCATCATGTTCAGTTGCCCGTATGCGGTAGGTCCGGACGCATAATTCCAATAGAAACAAATCATCCGGGTCGACCAGCGACAATCCGGTCAAAGACTCAATTTTACGCAAACGGTAAAGCAGCGATTGGCGATGCAGATTCAAGGCGCGCGCTGTTTGGCTGACATTGCCCTGATAATGGTTGTAGGCTGAAAAGGTGCCGATCAGGTCCATTTGCCGCTGCCGGTCATAAGCGACGAGCGGTTCAATCGTCGACAGGATGATGTCTTTCATCCCTTCCGTTTTCGCCAGTTGCAACAGCAGCCGGTCTGCACGGGTATCGCGGTAATCCATCCGATGCCCCGGCCCTTTTTTCATGCGCCCGATTTCCAGCGCCGCTTTCGCATGCCGGAAACTGCTGCTGAACCCTTCGAATCCTTCCGCGTGATCGCCTATGCCCCAAGACAACACGACTTCCGGCAATAAATTCCCCAGCCGCCGTTCGATCAAATCCAGGAAATTGATTTGGTTTTCCTGTCCACTTTCAGGCGGCTTTTCCAGGAAGGTGATCAAATATCCGTCGGCATAGCCCGTCATCACCGTGCGCTTCATGGCATGCGCCGCGTAATGGATTTCTTCTTCAATATAGGCCACCATGCTTTTCGACCACTCTGTATACGAACTGCGGTCGGGTTTTCGACGTTCGAATAATTCACGGAAATTCTCCGGGCTTCCCGCCAGTCCAATATACGGGAGCTCCAGGTCATAGCCGAGTGCGCGCGCCCTGGAAGCCGCTTGCTCTTTGGTCGAGAACTCCCCGTTAGCCAGTTCGCGGACGAAATCCATGCGCAGCGCAGCTTTTGTCTCTTCGACGGCATTTTGCCTGGAGCGCCATAAGGAAATGGTCGTTGCGGCATGTTCCAGCACATGGACTGAAAAAACATCGAGACGCCCATCCCCGGCATTTTCCGGAAGTTCTATAAATATGTACCCTTGGGCTTCCTCCGATACTTGAAGCACCGGTACTTGGACGAGTCTTCGGCCGCCCATTTCGCCGCTGCGGAATTTCTGGATCATCGGGTCGCGGTTTCCTTTCGGAGCTTCCTGGCGAATCGGAAACTTCCCTTTGCGCACCTGCTGATGCCACATTTCCAATTTGGCACGCGAAAAACCGGCAGCTGCTTGCACGGCCCCGTATGCATCGGTTATGAGCAGTGCACTATCGAGCTCGCGGCGGATATAAGCAGCGATTTTCTCCAACTCCGCATCCGCCAAGATCAGTTTCAATAAATCCTGCTGCACTTGCTCTGATCGCTGCCGCTCTTGCCGGTGCAGATCGTTCAAATCGATCATCACTTCTTCGATGACCGTGGAAAAGCGCAGCTCCCACGGCAATTCAACGAGCACGAATGCCTGCTCTTCAGCCAGTTCCGCAATCTCTTTCGGAATTTCAAAAACATGCCGCCCCATCGCAATCATGAGGGCGGCCGCCCCGGAATCGATGATATCCTGGACAAATCCGCGGAAAATCTCTACATCGTTTTTACACCCCATCGCAGTTGTCAGCACCAGCTCATTGCGGCGCACGAAATTCTCCACCGGCATTTCCATCACCGACACCCAGTGTACAGGCTGCGCATGTGCATATTTTTTGGCGGTACGGACGACCGCCCCTTCCATCAATTCATAATCCAAGACATCCTGCACGGTCAGCTGCATGTGATCCCCTCCGCGCCTAATCGTTTCTGCCAGTATAGCAAAAACAAGCCTGTTGAAAAAGCTGTTATCCGAATAATCAGAACAACAGATCAATGAAATGGATTTTGCCATTCCATCAGCAAAGCGTAATTGTGCGATTCTTCATCATCCAAATAACCGGGTACTATGGTGACGGGCATGCGCCCGCTGCTTAGCAAGAAGCTGATGACCGGATCCTTCAGTTCACCTGCCAGTACTTGTTCGATATACTGTTCAGCCGTCAGCTTCTCTGCATGTCGATGATACCCGGGCATGCGCCCGCCGCCGATAAGCCTGTCGAGCCGGTCTGCGACGACCCGTTCATACATCGCTTCCATCAATAGCTTGCCAAGTTTCAGTTTGCGGAATTTCGGCTTGATGCCGATATCGACGACATACAGCGATTTCCCGTCCGGGTCGTGCGTTCCGATCGATCCCGAATCGGTCACTTCTTCCCAAGTATGCAAAGGGCGAGCAGGATCGAACTTCGTGAGCATCCCTGTCATGGATCCTGCGATCTCACCATCGATTTCGACGCAAATTGCGCCTTCTGGATAAAGCGCGATATGATTTTTTAGCTGCTGCTCATTCCATAGCAATTCCGGCGGAAACGGCGGCGGAAAGCTTTCACGCTGCACTTCGATCAAGCCTGGAAAATCGGCTTCGGTGTAGGTCCGGATAGTCGCCAAGACCGGACGCCCGTCTTTGAAAACGTATTGCTGTTTTTTATACATGGCACTCCTGCCTTTCTTTTTGTTTAGTTTACCCCAGCAAGGCCCATATACACATAAAAAACAACCGGCAAGTGGCTTTGGCTGAGGCGAATTTTGCCCAAAAGAAAAGCCTGCCAAGCCGGCAGGCTTCTCTATCTTTCTTTGGTTAAACCGGCGGCAATACTTGCGGCCCGTTGATTGTTACACTTCCGTCAGCACTTTCTGCTTCAGCTGCAATTTGAGGCAACCCAGCCGACAACGCCAAGATCAACGCTAAAGCGGCGCCTGCCAATAATTTTTTCTTTTCCATATCATTCACCTTCGCTTTCCAGAAATTGAGTTTGATAGTAATAAGCTTTCTGCCAATCCTGCTGCTTTTTGTAATGAGCGGCAAGTTCTTCAGAAAGATGCTTAGTGTCTTTTATATAACCATATTTTTTGAAAAATGGAAACATTTTATCTTCTTTATAGTTCAAAAGTTCCTGTTGGGAAAATTCCCGTTTCCCGTAATAATCACTGTACAGTTTAAAGTATTCTTCATCTTTAGGAGTGCCGGGCATGCGCAATTGTTCGACCAGCTCACCAGCCTCTTCTTCGCTTACACCTTTCAGTTCCAGGAGATTGACGATTACTGCTTTATAAATATAGCTCCCGGGCTGCACTACATCTTTCAGCTCCGAAAACAGCTCGAATGCTTCGCTGTCCTGCTTCTGGCTTTTCAGCAATTCCGCATAATTATAGAGAACCGATTGGTATAGTTCATGTTGATGCGTCAAATGGGCGTTGCGTTTCACCACTTCATACAAGCTGGCGGCCTGGGTGCTCAGGTTGCGCCTTGTGTAGTTGATCGCCAGCAGCAATTGCGCGTGAAGGAGACGGATGTAATTGTGGTGCATCTCATAAGAGCGCACCGCCCGCTCTGCAAAGTATGCGGAAAGCTCGAGACGGTCATGCACTATTAGAATTCTTGCTTTTTGGTAATAGAATTCCCCTTCCAGTTTTTGCGGGATGCTTTGAAGGCCTTGATCCAATCGGTCCATCAAGTCCATTGCCTCTTTTTGCTGGCCTAAAGTAGTGAAATAAAGCGCTTGGAAAAATCGGCTCATCCACAGCTCCGGTGCTGTAAAAGACGCTTTCAACTTTTCCAGCAGTTTTTGTTGGTGTGTCGCTTTGTCCATTTGCATATCCAAGACGTAATAACGGAATTTATACAATTCGTACTGATTTACCAGATCGGTAGATTGGAGATAATCATCTTCACCCAGTAGCTCTTCATGGATTTTATGCAAATTATCGAGATCGTAATGAAGTGCGCAATCAATAAAACGCCCGAGTTGTTGTTCGAGCCGCTTCTGGTGTTCCAGTTCTTTTTTCAATTGCACGCCCATTTTGGTCAGCAGTGCTTCATAAGTTTCTTCGTGTGGCGTATAGGTATTGGATTCGATCTTGCTCAAATGCGATATCGAACAGATGCCATCAGCGAGCTGTGACTGTGTGAGATTGTGCTTGAGCCGATAGTATTTAATCACAGAACCGATGTTCATAAACTCACCTTTCTTTGTCAGAATATATAAATAATAACATAAAAAAACAAGCCCGGCTGTTACAGCCGGGCTTGTTTTGAGCTAACTCTTATGGCAGGCGGTAGAATCCGAATCCAGAAGCGGAGTCGTCTCCAGATCCTGCGTAATAGCCGGACAAGATATCGTTGTCAGCTGCGCGGTTTTGAAGATCACCGCGGATTTGCGTGTGTGTCGCAGATGGGTTTGCTGCCCAGATTTTCGCTGCAAGGCCTGCTGCATGAGGAGATGCCATCGACGTACCGCTGATTGTTGCATAGCCTCCGTCATACCAAGCAGAATAGATGCTTGCGCCTGGTGCTGATACTTCTACATCATATTTGCCGATTGAATAGTCGCCAGCATATTGGCTGTATCCGCGGGATGAGAAATCCGCTACGCGGTACGTGCCGTTTTGCTGCACGTTTTCAAGAGCTGCTACCGCTACGGCATTTTGCAATGCGCCCGGGAAGCCGATCGACCCTTGATACGGGCCTTCGTTGCCTGCTGCGGCAATGACAAGAACACCTTTACCGTATGCGTAGTTGACCGCATTCGTGATCAAGCTGCTTTCTGCTGAAGAGCCAAGAGACATATTGATGACGGTTTTCTGGTTCAGCGCAGAAGCCTGATCGGCTACGTGGCGGATGGCCGTTGCGATATCATCGGCAGAACCGGATCCATTATCGCCAAGAACTTTGTAGCCCCAAAGATCTGCTTGCGGAGCTACACCGTACAATCCGCCATTGCCGTTCGCAAGAGCCGAGCCGGCTACGTGCGTGCCGTGCCCTTGACGGTCTGTGCAAGAACCGTTGCGGATGCTGGTTCCGACAGTGAAGTCTTTACATTGCTCGACGTTCGCCGCAAGGTCGGGATGGCTTGTGTTGACGCCAGTGTCCAGCACGGCAATGTTGACGCCTGAACCGCCGCTTGTTTTCGTAATGGAGCTGTTATTGTATACTGCTTTGATGCCCCAAGGTGTGGACTGGGAAGCGGCAGCTGTTTTATAACGCGCTTGCGGTTCAAGCGTCGTCGTTTCCACGGTGTATTCCGGAACCTTTTCAATGGTCACATTCTTGTTTTTCTTCAATGCTTCATATTGCTTTTCATTCATTTCGGTCGTGAAGCCCTCGCTATTGAAATCCCAGTGGACGCCGTATTGATCTTTCGCTTTTTCGAGCTCATTTTTTCCTGGCATGTCGATGAGCACGCGGATCTTGCCATTTGCGTTCGCATTTTGTGCGTCCGGAGCTTCATTTGCTGAAACCCCCATTGCCGGTACGAGCATCGTCGCTGCCAGCATTGCTGTTGTAATGAACTTTGCCGATTTTTTCATCTTTCGAATCCCCTTTTCCGAATAGATTTTCATGGCTCTGTGCAGCAAGCGGCGTCCCGCCTGTTGTCCTGCGGCTATTGCCATGCTTTAAATCTAGCAGAGAAAAATAGATTGCGTAATTGGGAAAATACTTGCCCGGGAAAGAGATTACTACCATTAATAGTTCATTACACCTACACCTATATACCTTTAAGCCAGTCTACAAAGAAGCCATTTTGGGGCGACTTTTACTTCAACAGGTAGACACGCGCTTCATATGGCTGCAGTTTACCGTCCAGATGGCTGTCGTAATTCGATAATAGCAATTCACCGTCTACCGGGCTCCACCACGGGCATGTGTCATCGTCGAGATGCGAAATGACCAAGTATCGTGCTTCCCCGTACTCGCGTGTATAGGCATAGACGAACGGGCATTCCAAAAACGCCAAATGCGTGCTTCCGTACACCAAAGCTTCGTGTTGTTTTCGC
Source organism: Planococcus sp. SSTMD024 (assembly GCF_041320495.1). NCBI lineage: Bacteria > Bacillati > Bacillota > Bacilli > Caryophanales > Caryophanaceae > Planococcus > Planococcus sp. SSTMD024. The sequence goes on from NZ_JBGGNS010000021.1 coordinate 31,864, forward strand.
AAACGCAGCATCTTCTTATAGAAAGACAGGACCGATTGCGGATCTTTGCGCTGCGCTTTTACATTCAGCCAATTGAAATTCGGGTTTACCGGAATCCACGGCTTGCCGCCTGTAAAACCGGCGTTTGCGCCGAAATTCCATTGCATCGGTGTTCTTGCATGGTCCCGGCTGATTTTCTTGATGGTCTTCATCAAATCTTCGTGAGGGACGCCTTTTTTGCGGTTATAGCGATACATGTTCTTCGTCTCGATATCCCGGTACATATTGATATCGTCAAACGGCGCATTGGTCATGCCGATTTCCTGGCCTTGGTAAATGAATGGCGTGCCTTGCATGAAAAAATACATGCACCCGAGCGCGGTCGCACTTTCCCGCCAATGCTCCCGGTCATTGCCCCAGGTCGAAACGGTGCGCGGGCGGTCGTGGTTTTCCAGATACAAGGAATTCCAGGCAATCCCTTGTGCACTGCGCTGCCAGCGATCAAGCACCAGCCGCAAATCATCGACATCGACTCCCCCTTCTGTTTCTTCATCCCACGCCTCTTCATGCGCTTCCAAGTGGAAGATCATATTGAATTTCCCTTCCGCTTCGCTGATCCACTCGCCGATTTCATGTGAACGTACGCTATTCGCTTCGCCGACCGTCACTACATCGTATTTGGCAAAAGTCTCCCGCCTCAATTCCGCCAGTAAATCCTGTATCCCTTCAACATTCGTCATTTTTGGCCAGGCCGGCACATAATTCAGCCCTTCCGGATTCGGCATGTCCGTATAATCTTTTTTCAAATGATTGATGGCATCCACTCGGAAGCCGTCGATTCCTTTATCAAGCCACCAGAGGATCATATCGTAGAGCGCTCGACGCAATTCCGGGTTTTCCCAATTCAAATCGACTTGGCTTTTGGAAAATAAATGGAAATAGTATTGCCTCGTTTTCGGGTCGTACGTCCAAGCCGGCCCGCCGAATATGCTTTCCCAATTCGTCGGCTTATCGCGCCAGACATACCAATCGCGTTTCGGGTTGTCGCGCGACGATTTCGACTCGAGAAACCACGGGTGGTGGTCGCTCGTGTGGTTCAAGACCAAATCCATCATGATTTTCATGCCGCGGGAGTGAATGTCCTCAAGCAAACGGTCGAAGTCATCCATCGTGCCCATTTCATCCATGATCGCCTGATAATCGCTGACGTCATAGCCGTTATCGACATTCGGCGATTTGTAGACCGGGCACAGCCAAATCATGTCGACGCCGAGTTCCTGCAGATAATCGAGTTGTGCCCGGACGCCGTTCAAGTCCCCAATTCCGTCGCCGTTCGTATCGAAAAAGCTGCGCGGGTAAATCTGATAGACTACCGACTCTTTCCACCATGTCTTCTTCAAGCTCATCCCCCTCTTCCTGCTGTTGTGGAATTGATGTGCTCATATTGGCCATTGGCAACCGTTATTTTTTATATAGTATACGCCTTTTCCCATGAAATTCCTCTTTGCTTGCATGATAAAAACCGCCCGCGGCATGCGGACGGTTTCGGTCAATTGTTCAAGTAATACTGTTCCATGGCACTCGCGGAAAAGCCTGCGACGTAATCGCTGCCGCCATCGTCTTCGATCGACTCGATCATCATCGCCAAAATGAAGTCCTGCTGCTCAGCGTGATAGGAAACGAAGAAGCCGTTCTCTTGGCCCTCCTCACCGAGAGCGCCTTTCAATTCAGCTGTCCCGGTTTTCCCGGCGATCGGCACAGCGTCAATATCGGCCGATTTGGCGTAGCCGTCCGTAACGACATTGCGGAGATTTTCTTGAAGCACCGCCGCATTGCCTTCGCTGATTAAACCTTCTTTCCACACTTGCCCTGCTTCTTCGCTGGCGTAAAGCGTCGGCTCATAGATCGTGCCGCCGTTAAGGAATGGTTCGTAAATCGAGGCTAGATGCAAGATGTTGGAGAGCATCTGCCCTTGACCGAATGACGTATCCGCCAATTGCCCTTCTGAACCCAGGCTGCCGTCATTGGAGATTTGCGAACTCTCCAAGCCGATCGCAAATGGGATTTCCTCGCCGAAGCCATACGCAGTCAAACCGTCGATGAATGTCTCCGTCCCCATCTCAAGCGCCTGCCTTGCGAAATAAATATTGTCCGAATAGACGAGCGCACGGTTCAAATCAATCGGGTTCGGCGCTTCTGGGTGAAGGCGAGATACCCGGTAGGAGCCCCATGAGCTGTCTTTTTGCCAAGTCTGGCCGTTGATTTCGAGGCCTTGCTGCGGATCGAGTGTTCCCGCTTCCATGCCAATCGCCGCTGTTACCGGCTTAATGGTCGATCCCGGTGCATACCTTGCCGCAAAGCGCGTGAACAACGGGTTCAATGGATCTTCAGCCAGTTCCGTATAGCGCTCTCCGCCGATTCCTGCGATAAATTCATTCGGATCGAAGCCCGGGGAACTGATAAGCGCTAAAGTTTCGCCGTTTTCGGGAGATACCGCCGCAGCCGTGCCCGGTTCTCCTTGCATCGAATCATATACGGCGGTCTGCAATTCGGCATCGATCGTCAGTTCGACGTCTTCTCCGGCTGTCGGTTCCTGTTCAGCGAGGACGATATCTTCCGCTCCCTCTTCCTGCTTCTGGATCAGGATGCGTGCGCCGCTCTCACCCCGCAGGCGTTCTTCCAAGCGCCGTTCAAGCCCCTGGCGGCCGATCAAGTCATTCGCGCCATAACCTTGGCCCTTTAACTCTTCCAATTGCTCGGCCGTGATGGACCCGATATAGCCGGTCAAATGGCCGAACGCTTCGCCGTAAGGATATTCGCGCATCGCCGTTTCCTGATAAGTCACGACATCGCTTGCTTCCACGTCTGCGATCAATTGTTCCGCCGATTTCGCCGCCTTCGTCAGCGGCACGAATTGATCGGGCTGGACCCAGCTTTGGTTCAAGCTTTCTTCAATCGACTCTGCCGTCAATCCGAGCAGTTCAGCGGCTTCCTCCAGATCGCCGTCCCCTTCTAGCCGCTCCGGCACCACGCCGAGATTATAGCCGGTGCCATTGATGGCAAGGCCGCGCCCTTCACGGTCCACGATTTCCCCTCGCTCAGCAGCTTCTGTCCGAACTGCGACCTCATCGCCTTCTTCAAGATCCTTGAAGATCAATGACGGGTCCCAGTCGACAAACCAGTTCTCTCCACTTTCCTGCTCTTCGTGGACCAGTGAAACTGTCTGGTCGAATTCAACCGGCCCGGCAAGCGTCTCCATCTTGATAGTAAGCGGAAACTCGGCCGGCTCCGCTTCGTCCCACTCCGCATCTTCCTGCGCGGAGTAGCTGACTTCCAGATTTTCGATCCCGAGGTCTTCAATCAATTGCTGCTGGCGCTCATCGAACGCTTCTGGGGGGAACGCTTCTTTCGAGGCTTGCGCCAGATAGTCTTCGTACATGGCGGTGAAATCCTGTTCGTTCCAGTAGCCGACGTATTCATCCAACCGGTCTTCCGGCGTCGGCTGCGGCTGGCATCCTGCCAGAGCAATTACCCCTGCCCCCGCTGCTATTGCTATGTATCGTTTCATTTCCATGACCTCCTGTAACTTTCTGCTTGCTAGATTACCCCTTGCTTTGCACAAAATCCCCCTTATTCTAAGCGGAAAATTAATAGTACGCAAAATAATAGCCAGTCTGACTCCATTAACCGAGCAACAAACCCAAGCTAATTGAAGTTTCTCTTTATTTTACCAATAAGTGGCACCGAAGAAAACCCGATTCACTCGGTTTCAAAGCTTTGCAGTTTTTCTTGCCGGGTATGCTATCGTTTCCTCCACTATGGTAAAATCAGTAATCATAGAAGAGGAGGATGCTTATGATCAACTTAACATATTCCGAGGCCATCGAGTCTGCGGTGGATCTCAAAATGAAAACACGTTTGCAGCAAATCCGGGAAGATCTGTATGCGAAACAAGGTGCCGGCTCTGATTTCCTCGGCTGGCTCGACTGGCCGTCTACATTGCCGGAGGAGTTCCTAAAAAAAATCGAAGATACTGCCAAAGCGATCCGCGACAAGGCCGATGTCTTGGTCGTCATCGGAATCGGCGGCTCTTATCTTGGGGCAAAAGCCGTCCTTTCTGCGCTGTCGTCCTATTTCCCGAAAGACGAGCAATTGGAAGTGCTGTTTGCGGGACATCAAGTGAGCGGTGAATACTTGAAGCAATTGCTTGCCCATTTAGAGGGCAAGGAAGTCGTCATCAATGTCATCTCCAAATCCGGCAAGACGACGGAACCGGCCATCGCGTTCCGTTTCCTGCGCGATTACATGGAAAAACGCTATGGCGACGGGGCGGCGGAACGCATCATCGTGACAACCGACGCGGAAAAAGGGGCGCTTCGCCAACTGGCCGAAACAAAAGGCTATGAACGCTTTATCGTGCCGGATGATGTCGGCGGGCGCTACTCCGTCTTCACAGCAGTCGGGCTGTTGCCGATTGCTGCTGCCGGGCATTCGATCCGTAAGCTTGTAGACGGCGCAAAAGACGCGGAAGCGGCTTACCGGGAGGCAGGCCCTGACCGGAACCCCGCGATGCAATACGCGGCGATCCGCCATCACCTGTATGTCCAGGGCTATACGACAGAAGTGAACGCCATCTTCGAGCCGAAGCTGTCGTTCGTCCAGGAATGGTGGAAGCAATTATTCGGCGAAAGCGAAGGAAAAGAAGGAAAAGGCATCTTCCCGGCATCCGTCGTCTTCACGACGGACTTGCATTCGCTTGGCCAATTCATCCAGGACGGTCAGCGCAACCTGTTCGAAACCTTCCTGCTCGTGAAAGAAGCCCAGGAAGATCTGGAGATTTTCGAGACACCTGAAGACGGCGACGAATTGAATTATATTGCGGGCTTGTCCTTGCAGGAATTCAACCACATCGCCCATAAAGGCACATCAAATGCCCACTTGTCCGGCGGCGTGCCGCAATTGAGCTTGACGGTGGACCGCATCGACGAATCCCAGATTGGCCATTTATTGTATTTCTATATGCTGAGCTGTGCATACAGCGCGTATCTCCTCGGCATCAACCCGTTCGACCAGCCGGGCGTTGAAGAATACAAGAACAATATCTTCAAGCTGTTGAAAAAACCAGGATTCTAAAAAAAAAACGCTTTTCCCGACCCGCCTTTTGGCCAATCGGGAAAAGCGTTTTTCAATAGGATATTTCTGTTCATAAGCCTTAAGCGAGCTTGTACACCCGCGCTTCATACGGTTTTAATTGGTGCAAGTCACGGTCTTCGTAGTTGGCGAGCAGCAGTTCTGCGCCTTCCGGTTCCAGCCAAGTGCAGGTCGTGCTTCCAAGGTTCGAGAGAATGAGCACTTGTTCGTCACCTTGCGTCCGGGTGTAAGCGTAAACGTCCTCGCAGTCGGTCTCGGCCAAATCGTAGCTGCCATAGACCAACACGTCCATGTTTTTGCGCAAGAAAATCATTTGCTTATAAAACGACAACACGGATGCCGGGTCTTGCATCTGGCTTTCGACATTAAGCCACTCGAAATTCGGGTTCATCTGCAGCCACGGAGAGCCTGTCGTGAATCCGGCATTTTCTCCCGCGTTCCACTGCATCGGCGTGCGGGAATGGTCGCGGCTGGTCGACTTCAATAAAGTCATGATCGCATCGTGTTCCATACCTTCCGCTAAATTGTAGAAATACAAATTATGCGTATGGACATCATCATAATGATGGATTTCCTCAAACGGCGCATTGGTCATGCCGATTTCCTGGCCCTGATAGATGAACGGTGTCCCCTGCATGAAGAAATACATGCAAGCGAGCGCAGTTGTACTTTCGCGCCAATATTCGCCGTCATTTCCCCAAGTCGAGACGACGCGCGGCTTGTCGTGGTTTTCGATGAACAGCGCATTCCAGCCGACGCCGTCGACCGCTTTTTGCCAGCGTGTCAAGACGGTTTTCAAGTCATTGACGTTGATGCCTTGTTTGATATCGCTGTCCCACAGCGTCAAATCCTCGAATTGAAACACCATGTCGAATTTGCCGTCTTCTTCGCTGATCCATTCGTCGATGTCTTCCGCATAGACGCCGTTCGCTTCCCCGACAGTCATGATGTCGTATTTCGCAAATGTCTCATCGCGGAGTTCTGCAAGCAAGGGCTGGATGCCGTCGACATTCATCATTTTCTCCCATGCCGGCACCCACGGCTTGCCTTCTTCAATCGGCAAGTCGCTGAAGTCTTTCTTGATATGGCTGATGGCGTCAACGCGGAACCCATCGATGCCTTTATCAAGCCACCAATTGACCATTTTGTAGATCTCTTTGCGGACTTCCGGATTTTCCCAGTTTAAATCCGGCTGCTTTTTCGAGAAGATGTGCAAATAGTATTGCCCGGTCTTCTCGTCGAGCTCCCATGCCGGCCCGCCGAATATGCTTTCCCAATTGGTCGGGCGGTCGCGCCAAATATACCAGTCGCGTTTTGGGTTGTCGAGTGACGAACGCGATTCCAAAAACCACGGATGCTCATCGCTCGTATGGTTGATGACGAGGTCGATGATCAATTTCATGCCGCGCGCATGCACTTCCTCAAGCAAACGGTCGAAGTCGGCCATCGTCCCGAGTTCATCCATGATGTCCTGATAATCGCTGATGTCATAGCCATTATCGTCATTTGGCGATTTGTACATCGGGCAAATCCAGATGACATCGATCCCGAGTTCCTTCAGATAATCCAGTTTTTCCGTGACGCCATTGATATCCCCGATGCCGTCTCCATTCGAGTCGTTGAAGCTGCGTGGATAGACTTGATACGCCACTGCTTCTTTCCACCATGTTTTGTTCATAATCGTTTCCTTTCAAAGACTTTGACAAGAGCCTCTTTCGATCAATGTCGCCGGAACGATGATGTTCCGGGGAGGCGAATTGCCATCGTTTATTTTTTCCAATACCAGATTTGCCGCTTCCATTCCAAGGTCAAAAATCGAGATATCCACCGTGCTGAGCGGTGGTTTCAAATGGCTCGACAAAGTATGGTTGTTGAACCCAACGATCGATACATCAGCCGGTACAGTGATATTCAAATCTTCCAAATAACTGATGACTTCATAGGCGACCAGGTCATCGTGCGTGACGATGGCCGTCGGCGGCTTCTGTTGTTCCATCAAGTTGCGGATTGCCTGCTGTTCATGGCCTTCCATCTGTTCCTGTGTAACGACATACTCCTGGATGAACGGGATCTTCGCTTCGCCCAGCGCTTGCCGGTAGCCGCTCAACCGATCCGCAGACACGATAAAATCGGATGCGCCGCCGACAAATGAAATGTCCCGGTGGCCCAGTGAAATCAAATGGCCCACCACTTCTTTCGCAATGGCGACATTATCATTATCGACATAGGAAATGGCGTCCGGGCGAGTGTAAGGCCGTCCGACTACAGAGAACGGAATGCCGTTTGCGAGCAGGTAATCCATGACTTTATCATCGATTTTCGAATACAGCAAGATGATGCCGTCGACGCGTTTTCCTTGTGTCATCGCCACCACTTCTTCATAAATTTCCTGCTCGGTCGCGCTGGTCGATAAATACAGGCCGTACTGGCTTTGGTGGGCGCTGACGGAAATGCCGCGCAACACTTCCGGGAAAAACGGGTTCTGGAAAGCAAGCGTCGTGGAATTTTCCATGATGACACCGATCGCTTTGCTTTTTTGCGCCACCAGGTTGCGCGCCTGGAAGTTTGGGTAATAACCGAGCTCTTCCATGGCTTTTCGTACTTTGCGCTTCGTTTTCGGGGTGATCTTCGGATGATCCGCAATAACCCTAGAAACCGTCGCCGGCGAAACTTCCGCCAGTTTCGCGACATCTTTAATTGTGATCGCCATTGCGATTGCCCCCTTATTTTACAGCGCCATCCGAGACACCTTTGATGATCGAGCGCTGCGCAAAGAAATAAAAGATGATGACTGGGATGATTGCCAGCGTCAGCCCCGCGAGCGCCAAATGCCATTGTTTCGTATATTCGCCGAAGAAGAAGAACATCTTCAGCGGTATCGTTTCACTGCCTGTCGTGTTGATGACAAGAGACGGCAGGAGATAATCGTTCCAGATCCAGATGATATTGAGTATGGCGACCGTGACGGTGATCGGCTTGAGGATCGGGAAGATGATATGCCAAAACACTTGCCAGCGATTCGCCCCGTCAATTTTCGCCGCTTCATCGAGCGATTTCGGGACATTATTCAAAGCCCCATGATACAGGAAAATCGACAGGCTCGCACCGAAACCGATATACATGAAAATCAGCCCGCCGCGGTTGAGCATATCAAACTGTCCGAACACCGTGACGAGCGGGATCATCACCGATTGAAACGGGATGAGCATCGCCGAGACGAACAGGAAAAACAGGAATGTGGAAATCTTGCTTTTCGCACGCGACAACGCGTAGGCAGCCATCGCCGAGAATAAGACGATCAGGACGACACTGACGACCGTGATCAATAAGGAATTGAACAAAGTTCTGAGAAAATCGAGTTCCTGGAATGCTACGAGGTAGTTATCGAAGCTCCACGCTTCAGGCGGGCTCGTCGTATCAAGAAAGATTTCCTTTTTCGACTTGAAGGAATTGACGAACATCAAATAAAACGGCAATAGCCATAGAATCGCAAGTGCGACGCCGAGCACTTCGACTTTTATATTCCAGCGGTTGCGCATTACATTTCGACCTCCCGGCGTTTATTAATATACACTTGAATGAGCGCGATAATAGCGACAATCAGGAAGAAGATGATCGCTTTTGCCTGCGCATAGGCGAAGGCATTTTGCACGAACGCTGTCTTGAAAATCTCCATGGCGACCATTTCGGTCGAATTGTACGGGCCGCCCGCTGTCAGCGACAAGTTTTGGTCGTATAGCTTGAATGTATTCGACAAAGTCAAGAACATGCTGACGGTGAACGCCGGTGCGACGAGCGGGAAGATAATGTAGCGGAATCGCTGAGCCGTCGACGCCCCGTCAATTTCAGCCGCCTCGATCAACTCTTTCGGCAAACCTTCCAAATAAGCGATATAAATGACCATGATGTATCCGGCCATCTGCCAGCTCATCAAAATGACCAAGCCCCAAAAACCGGTTTCAGTCGTCGACAGCCATGCTTGCAAGCTTTCCATGCCGACCGCTTCGCCGACGCTCGCGAACACTTTCAGGAAAATGAACTGCCAGATAAAGCCGAGGATCAACCCGCCGATCAAGTTGGGCATAAAGAAAGTCGTTCGCAGCAAACTGCTCGTTTTGATTTTTGACGTGACGATCAAAGCGAGCGACAGCCCGATGAAATTGATCAAAATGACGGACACAACCGAGAACTTCGTCGTGAACCAAAGTGAATCAAGAAAGCGCTCATCCGTGAACAAATTCAGGTAGTTCTGCAACCCGACAAATTCGCCGGTTTGGATGCCGTTCCATGCCGTGAATGAATAGAAAAGCCCGAGCAGCATCGGCACAACGACGACAAGTGCCAGCGCCAATAATACAGGCGCCAAAAATAACCAATAGGAAAGATCCCGTGTACGCATAGTTTAGCCTCTCTTTCTAGTTAAGCCCTGAAACAAAACAAAGCAGCACAATGGCTGCTCTGTTTTGATGGACAAATTACTCTTTGCGGCTCGTTTCCCATGCCGCTTTCGCTGAATCGACCACTTCGTCCCAGCTCGCTTCATCGCTCAAGTATTTCTGGATGCCAGCGCCGAGTTCATCTTCGCCCCAGCCAGTCGGATAGCCCATGAAGACCCAGCCGATTGTTTCGCCGGCTTCTGAAGCATCGTAAATCGCTTTGGACATCGGATCGGTAATTTTGGATGTGTCATAGCCTTCGTATGCCGGGATGAATTTAAAGTCTTCCAAAACGGCTGTTTTTCCAGTGTCGGACGTGTAGAGCCAATCGAGGAAATCTTTTGATGCCGCTACGACTTCTTCATCTTGGTTCGAGTTGACGCCCCAGTACATCGGCACGCCGACCGGCAATCCGCCGTCTTCCAAGCCTTCAACCGGGATCGGCATCATGCCGACGCCTGAATCCGCGAGTTCCTGGTCGATTCCCGCAATCGAGCCGTACACCCAGTTTCCTTGCTGGATGATCGCCACGCGTTCAAGCGAGAACAATTCTTCCACTTGCTGCGAATAATCGAGGCTCACGGTCGGCTGCTTCGAATACTTGTTTTGCAAATCGAGAATCTTTTTGAAGCCTTCGCCGTATTCAAATTCCACTGCATCTGCATCGTAAGCCGTCAAGACATTATTATCGAACTCGGGCGCGAGGAACGTGTTCGACAAATGCAGCCCCGTCACCCATGTCTCTTTTCCTGGAAGAGCGAAAACGGATTCAAGGCCGAGTTCGTCTTTTTTCGAATCAAGCGTTTTCACCGCTTCTTCCAAGCTTGCATAATCGGTGATGGATGCGGCATCGATTCCCGCTTCCTCGAACAAGCGCGTATTGTAGATGAATCCGTAGCCTTCCTGGTTATACGGCAATCCAAGCACTTCCGATTCGACCGTCACCCCATCAAGCGTGCCTTCAAGGGCTGCATCCGCTGCACCTGTATCGGACAGGTCCGTCAAATTATCTTTCCAATCCGCGACGTCCTGAGGCCCCCCGATGTTAAAGATGGCCGGTTCGTTGCCCGATGCAAAGCGGGAGCGAAGTGCAGCACCGTAATCTTCGCCGCCGCCGACTGTCGTGATTTCGATGTTGACATCAGGATTTTCATCTTCGTATTGTGCGACGACAGCTTCAAACTGGTCTTTGAACTCTACTTTAAATTGGAAAATGTCGACTGTTACTTGTTCGCCGCTGCCTTCTGCAGTTGCTCCTTCATCCCCTGAACTGCATGCTGCAAGCGCCCCGGCTGACAATAAAACAGATGCCAATAACCCTTTGCTGAACTTTAATTCCTTCATTTGAACTCCCCCTTTGAGTTGTTGTGCAAACGATTGCACAATAAAGCAGAAAAAAATGGAAACTCTTTGGTAAGCGTTTCCAACAATTAATTAAATACAGATTATCACAATGAAAACGTTTGCACAATCTATTTTTAAAATATTTTAATTATTTTTATGTCGTGTAATTGCACGGTCGACAACCGGCGTCCTGCACGCCTTGCACCAGCCTTTTCACTTGGGCATGGCGCGAGGCGCAGGACAATTGATCATTTGTTTTTATTTATCCAAAACGAGCAGCGCTGCCCCAAGCATGCCGGCGTCATTTTCGAATTGTGCCACTTCCACCGGCAGTGGATTCAATAGCACTTCCGCCAATTGGCGCTTCAGTTCATCCATCCAGGCAGAGGCCGATTCCGACACGCCGCCGCCAATGATGAGCATGTCCATATCGAAGATGGCCTGCAAGCTGCTAATGTAGATCGCCAAGTCTTCCGTAAATTCAGCGACCAGCTTTTTCGCCCGGGCATCTGTTTTGGCCAGTTCGAACAATTCCGGCGGCGTCACCGATAGCCCCGCCTTCTTGATGCGGCGCACGAGTGCGGTGCCAGACACATATTGCTCCGCGCAGCCAAGCCGGCCGCAAGCGCATCGTGCGCCGTTTGGATACAAAATCATATGGCCCAGTTCTGCAGCCCCGCCGTGCGGGCCGCCGCTTAAGAGCTTGCCGTCCCAGATGATGCCGCCGCCAAGCCCCGTGCCGAGCGTGATGCAAACGACGCGCCCGAGCCCTCGCGCTGCACCGAATTTCGCTTCAGCGAGCGCCGCACAATTGGCATCGTTCTCCACTTCCACGTATCGCCCTGCCGCTTGTTCCAGCGGTGCTTTGACCTCTGTCCCTGTCCAGCCCGGCAGCATGTCGCCAGCGAAAACGATGCGCCCTGCTTTCGGGTCGACAAATCCGTGCGTCCCGATGCCGATTGCGGACACATCAGGATGCTCCTCTAAAAACAACAGCACTTGACGCTCCAAATGCGGATATAGCGGAAATTCCGTTTTCACTTGACGCTCTGCGAGTATCCGGCCTTCTGCATCGATGACCCCCATGCGGATTTTTGTTCCCCCAATGTCTACACCGATCACTTTACTCATTTTCCCCATCCTTTCCTAAACTCATTCACCTATTTTTTGATTGCCATCATAAAAGCATAAAGCTTCATATGGCCTTAGCTGCACTGCGTCCCGATTTTCTTGCGGAGGATAATTTCCGATCAGCACCTGGCCCGTTGGCAACGGCAGTTCACGCGGCGTTTCGGAAAAATTGCAGTAAACCGTCAATTGCGCGTTTTCCGTATTGCGTATGTAGGCAAAAATCTCTTCGTCTTCACGGTGCAATAGCTTGAAATCGCCTTCTGTGATGACCGGCAAGTCTTTTCGGAACGCGATCAATCTTTGGTAATAATTAAAGACTGAATCCGCTTCGCGCCGCTTTTCCGCATTGATCTCCGGGTAATTCGGGTTGACTGAGATCCACGGCTCCCCTTTGGTGAAACCGGCATTTTCAGAAGCATCCCAATGCATCGGCGTTCTGGCGTTGTCACGGCCTTTTGCGTGAATCGACCTCATGAGCTCTTCGTGCGGTATGCCCCCGGCCCGCTTTTCCTTATACATATTCAAGGTCTCGATATCCCGGTAATCATCGATCGATGAAAACGCCACATTGGTCATGCCCAGTTCTTCCCCTTGGTAAATATACGGCGTCCCTTGCAGGAAATGAAGGCAAGTCGCGAGCATTTTCGCCGATTGCTTCCGGTATTTTCCGTCGTTTCCGAAACGCGAGACGATACGCGGCTGGTCGTGATTGTTCCAATACAAACTGTTCCAGCCTTTTCCGTAAAGCTCCACTTGCCATTTCTCCAAATTTTCTTTTAAATCCGTGAGGCGCAGCGGCTGAAGCTCCCATTTCCCGCTCGGTCCCTGGTCCAAGTTCATGTGCTCGAAAGTGAAAATCATATTCAGTTCGTTGCGCTCCGGCCCCGTATACAGTTTGGCGTCTTCCGCGCTAGCACCCGGCATCTCCCCGACAGTGACGATGTCGTAATCGGATAGCACGTTTTTGTTCATCTCCTGCAAAAACTCATGGACGCGCGGCCCGTTGAAAAAATAAGGCGTGCCGTCCCCATCGATGCCGTCGGGAAAATTCTGATCTTTGGAAATCAAATTGATGACATCCATCCGGAAGCCGTCGACGCCTTTATCGAGCCACCAGCGCATCATCTTGTACACTTCTTCCCTCAGCTCTTCGTTCTCCCAGTTCAAGTCCGGCTGTTTCTTGGAGAACAAGTGCAGATAGTATTGCTGCCTTTCTTCATCGAATTGCCAAGCCGAACCGCTGAAAAAAGAGCGCCAATTGTTCGGCTGGTCTTTCCAGATGTAATAGTCAGGGCGTTCCGTAAACCAACCGTGCTCGTCAGAGGTATGATTGACAACCAAATCCATGACAAGGCGCATCCCGCGCTCATGGATTCCGTCAAGCATCCGGTCGAAGTCGGCCATCGTCCCGAACTCCTGCATGATTTTTTGGTAATCGCGGATGTCGTAGCCATTGTCATCGTTCGGGGAATCGTAGACGGGCGATAGCCATAACACATCGACCCCGAGTTCCGCCAAATAATCCAGCTTGCTGATGATTCCTTGAATGTCGCCGATCCCGTCGCCATTGGAATCCATGAAACTTCTCGGATAAATTTGATACACAACCGCTTTCTTCCACCACTCTGTCATAGTCTCGCCCACTTTCTTGAGAGTTAGTTCATTTCTATTCATCATACGGAAAATTGGAAAAGAAACACAGAACTTTTTAAGTAAACCTTTTCAAAAAATAAGTTGACTTAAAATATCCCATTCTCTATACTCAGTTTTAGTACATAGTATATGGAGGGTTTTTCATGACAACTTCAGTAACCAGATCCAGCAATCATTCCCGCACCTTAACACTCGTGCACATCGCCATGTTCGCGGCACTGATGGCGATCGGCGCCAATATTTCCTCATTCCTGATTGTCGGGGGCGTGCCGATCACTTTGCAGACCTTCTTTGCGGTTCTTGCCGGCATTCTGCTCGGCAAGCGCCTTGGCGCTGCCGCAATGATCGTCTATGCCGCAATCGGCCTTGCCGGCGTACCCGTCTTCGCCAAGTTTTCGGGTGGCATGGACACCTTGATCTCCCCGACATTCGGCTTTATCGTTTCCTACATCTTCACCGCTTTTGCGGCCGGCTGGATTGCGGAAAAAATGCCTTCCAAAAAAGGATTTATTTTAGCAGCTCTCGCAGCCACCGCCATTAACTATATTTTCGGTACCAATTGGATGTACGCCGCTTATAAACTCTGGTTCGCTGCGCCGGAAGGCTTCACTTACGGCATGGCTTGGGCATGGATGGCGGTACCTCTTCCGAAAGACGTGCTGCTCGCGGTCTTCGCCGGCCTGTTCGGCTTCCGGATGCAGCCCATCATTAAGAAATACTTGCCTTAACAGGAAAAGCCATCTGCCGGAGTTCCGGCAGATGGCTTATTTTTGTACAATCGGTTCGTCTACGCGCAGCTTGTAGTTTTGTTCGATGATGCGGATCAACCTGGCCAGGCTGGCATTGACGGGTGTTTCGATTCCGTGCTGTTTCCCAAGTTTTACAATGCCGCCGTTGATGACATCGATTTCGGTCTGGCGTTTCTTCAAGACATCCATGAGCATCGATGATTTATTGCCGCCGATATCCTGCCGGCCCATTCTCAAGCATTCTTCAACGACTGACTCCACGTCCGCGTCCACGCCTTCCGCACGGGCGACGAGCACCGCCTCTTCTGTGACCGCGCGCAGCAAATCTTCCCCTTCCTGCGTGTTGAGGATGTCCCCGTTCTTCAGGCGGGTCAGGGCCGTGACGGAGTTGAAAGCCGCATTGACGAATAGTTTATTCCAAATGACCGCTTTGACATCCGCCGACACTTCCGTTTTCATGCCCGCTTCGGTCAGTTTCCGTGCAAACGTTTCGAGTGTCTTGCTTGCGGCGCCTTCCTCTACATCGCCCAGATAGTTTGTGCCCCAGCCCCTATGGAGAATTGTGCCATCGTTCTCGACACTTGCCCCATGCCCGAGCGTGCCCGATACGACGGTGTTCAGCGGAAACAGCTGCTGGATCGTTTCGGCGTTGCCGATGCCGTTTTGCATCGTGACGATTACCGTTGTTTCAGCCAGCTTCCCGCGCAGTTTTCCGAGCACCGCTTCATTTGCCTGCGCTTTCAGCAAGACGAGAAGGATATCCACCTGCTCATCGGCTTTCAAATCCTGTACGACTTCCAACTCGGTTTGCGTAACCGAATTGTCCTTTTCGACGATGCGCAAACCTTGCTGATTGATCGCTTCCACGTGGCTATTCAAGCGGTTGTATAAGCGCACGTCTCCCCCGCTTGCCTTCAGTTTGCCCCCTGCTAAACACGCCATCGCGCCTGCCCCGGCAATTAAAATCTTCATCCCATTCCGCCTCCATTCATGTCTGCTTTCTTTCTTCACTATACCAAAAAGGCCTTCTGCGTGGCAGAAGGCCTGTTCTTAGTTTGTCGCTTTTTTGTCGCGCTTGGCTTTGTCGTTTTTGCCGACTTTGCGGATATCCGCCAAAATCAAGGCACCGATCAACAGCAAGCCGAGATAGCCGACTGCCGGGTACAGATAATTGACCAATGCCGTAAAGCCGACGAAGCTGAGTGCAAAGGCAATCAATCCGGCAATGATAACGAAGATCCGGAATTTCTTCGTGCCGATTTCCGTGAACCGTGCAGAGAACGATAACAGCATGCTGACCGCTGTATTGTAAATCATTGCGAAAATGACGACTGCCATGATAATGCCGAGAATCGGCGAGATGTCATCCCCGATGGCAAGCATCGGCAAATCCGCTCCCCCAACGACATCCACTTTCGCGAATATCGCCACATAGCTGAGCAGGATCAACACACCGAAGCCAATACCGCCGATCAACCCGCCGCGTGCTGCCACTTTCTCATCTTTTTCGGCACCGCCCATCACGAGCGACATCGAGGCGCCGAGTGCAATGGCGAGCGACACATAATTGACTGCTGACAATAGCCAGTTCGGTGTAGCGGAAAGCTGTTCTTTCGCAACCGGATCGAGCGCACTAAAGCTGCTGTCCATTGTGAAGACGCTGTAAATGGCGATGCCCACTACCATTAAAATCAAGAATGGCGTAATGCTGGAAATGACGGTGATGACTTTTTTGACGTTCATCATGATGGTCACGATGACCAAGACAATCATGATACTCCGCCCGAATGCCGGTGCCAAATCGAATTGCTGCGAAAATATAGATCCAGCGCCCGCGATCATTACGACTAAAATACCGAATAAGGTCAAAATCAATGTATAGTCGATTACTTTCCCGAGCCATTTCCCGCTGATGCGGTAGACGACATCTTCGTGTGATGTGGTTTGCATGCGGCTTCCAAGACGTGTCAAAATCATCCCGATATAACCGAACAATGCGGTGGCGACTAATACGCCGCCTATGCCCCAATAACCAAAACTGGTGAAGTATTGCAAAATCTCTTGTCCGGACGCAAAGCCAGCGCCGACAACGATCCCGATGAAGGCACTGGCTATTTTTAAGCTTCTTTTCATAAAATCCTCTCCCTTTTCCTGGTGGTGGTTGATCTGGATGTTCGAAAAAATGTTTTTATGTGGATAACTTTTTCATACCCCTAATTTGGGGGGCATCAAACAAATCCTTGCTTTTCCGCGCCGTTTCGCTTATTCTTCCTTATTAGTAATAGAAGCTGAAAGGCGGGGAGCACAGTGGATTTGGCAGAGTTTGAGCAAACGATTGAAAATTTCATCGGGCAGGCGGGACTTTGGGCGCCTCTTTTGTTCATTTTGCTTCATTTGATCCGGCCATTGCTGTTTTTGCCCGTAATCGCCGTGTGCATCGCAGGCGGATTTCTTTTCGGCTTTTTCCAAGGAGCCCTCCTATCCTTTATTGGATTGACCTTGATGAGTTACGTTTCATACATGCTGATCAATGAATTCCCGCGCTTCCGTTCCAAGCTTGCCGCCTTAAAAGATAAGTGGTTTCCGGATCGCAACCTGACCGTCTCGCAAGTGATGATCCTCAGGGTCATGCCATTTGTCCATTTTCATCTATTGTCTTTTTATTTGATGGAAATGACCAATACACGCAGGGAATACATGTATTACTCGGCACTCGGCTTGATTGCGCCGGCTATCCTTTACACGGCATTCGGCAAGGCCATTTCTGAATTCCCCTGGTATACGACGCTCAGCATGTTCCTGCTGCTCGCTGCGATTTTCAGCTTTATCGATAAATGGCATAGCCGCAAGCATAAATTGGATAAAACCTGATAAGCGCCGGCGGCTTCCCGTTTGTGCTTTTTTTATTGAGGTATAGTAATACAGTAGATTGAGATGAGAGGAAGAAAACAATGCCTATATTTACCAGAAATGATGTCAGCTTGTATTACGAAGATATTGGCAGCGGGCAACCGCTCCTTTTATTCCATGGATTGACCAGCAGCTCCGCCATGTTCCACCGCGAAATCAATTTTTTCCGCACCAAACGCCGTATCATCGCATTGGATTCGAGAGGCCATGGCCATTCGGCAAAACCCGATTCCTATACACTCGACGACCATATCGAAGATGCCGCAGCTTTAATGGATCACCTTCAGCTCGAATCGGTCGATGTCCTCGGTATTTCCATGGGAAGTTATATTGCGCAAGGAGTAGCCGCGAGGCGCCCGGAACGCGTGCGCAAATTATTGCTGGTCGCCACGAAATCCTTCGGGGCACAATCTTCCATGGCCGAATTATTGGATCGCCATGCAGACGAGTTCAATGGCTTATCCATCCATGACAAACTGGATAAAGCCCAGGAATATATTTTCCATCGCTTGACAGCCGTCAAGAAATCACAGGAAAAAGCTGCACGAAACAGCCCTCAATTGAGCATGGAGCAGCAAGGCATCGCTTCAAACGCCTTGGAGCGCTTTGATTTACGCCCGGAGCTCCCGGCGATTTCAGCAGAAACCCTGGTCATCAGCGGCCGCCACGATGAATTGAACCCGCCTGACAAGGGACGCGAAACCGCACAGCTCATTCCAAACGCAAGCTTTATGGAATTCAAGCGTTCCGGCCACGCCCCGAACGTCGAGCAGCCCCGCCTGTTCCTCGGCATCGCCGAAAACTTTCTCGACGACTGAACTTCATTGAATAGGCTTTATGAAAATAAGAAAGCACGGCGCATTTTTGCGCCGTGCTTTTATTGTGCTGTATAACCGCCGTCCAGGACCACCGCCTGGCCGGTGATGCCGCGGGCTTTATCGCTCGCGAGGAACATCGTGTAATCGGAGATTTCCTGCACCGACAACAAGCGTTTTTGCGGAACCAATGGGTAGATGACTTCTTCCAGAACTTTTTCCAGCGAGACATTGCGCGTCTTCGCCAAATCACCCAGCTGATTGCGCACAAGCGGCGTGTCGACATAACCCGGGCACATCGCATTGACCGTGATGCCATGCTCTGCGCCTTCTAGCGCCGCGACTTTCGTCAAGCCGATGACGCCGTGCTTGGCGCTGTTATAGGCCGCTTTTCCGGCGAATCCGACGAGGCCGTTGATTGACGCCATATTGATGATGCGCCCGAAACCTTGCTTCTTCATGACCGGAAATGCGTACTTGGTCGCCACAAACGGTGCGACAAGCATGATCTTGACCAACAGTTCGTATTTCTCGGTCGGAAATTCTTCAATCGGCGAGACATGTTGCATCCCTGCATTATTGATCAAGACGTCCAAAGAACCGAACGTTCCCACCGTTTGATCGATGGCTGCTTTGATTTCAGCTTCGCTGGTAACATCGCATTTGATGCCGATGCAGTCGAAGCCTTGCCCTTTCAACTCATCCGCAGCTTGTTGCACCGCTTCTTCGTTGATATCGGTCAGCACGATCTTTGCGCCTTCTTTGGCAAAATCCACGCTGATTTCATAACCGATGCCGCTCGCGGCACCGGTGATCAATACAACTTTCTTATCTACCATACTGGGATCCCTCCGAATGAAAAATTAAATTCCTAGCCCTAAGCTGAACAGCACAATCGCAATCGCTAAACCGATCAGCGGCACAATTACCGTGACGGCACCCATTGCACCGTAAGCTGCTCTGTGGGTCTCACCGCAAATCCCTTGAATCGTCGTCACGACGTAGCCGTTATGCGGCAATGAATCGAGCGCGCCGGAAGAAATCGCGATGGTCCGGTGAAGTGCTTCTGTGTTGACGCCCATATCGATATAATGAGGCGCAATCAAAGGCAATGCGATGACTTGCCCGCCGGAAGCGGATCCTGTCAAACCGGCGATGACACTGACCGCCAAGGCGCCGCCAATCAGCGGGCTTCCCGGAATGCTTGTCATGGCATCGACTGCCACTTGAAAAGCCGGCACCGCTTTTGCCACGCCGCCGAAGCCGACAACCGCTGCCGTGTTGCCGATAGCGATCAATGCACCGATCGTTCCGTCGGTCAATGCTTTGCCGAGGTTCGTGAAATATTTCATATTCAATAGGTACGTCGTAATGACGCCGCCGAGCAAGGCCAAGATCAAGGCCGACGTGCCAAGAGAATCATGGAAAATGAACGACACGGCCAAGACGACCAGCAACGGAATCAAGCCTGTGACCGGATGAGGCAACGCTCTGTCCGTCAATTGCGGATCCGATTCCCTCGCTTCAAAACGTTCGCCTTTGTTTACGGCTTTGTTGATCATGCGCTTCAACCACCAATAACCGAATACCGCCATGAAGACTGCGACAATGATGCTGACTTCCCAGCCGGCGTATGGGCTCGTATTCAAATACTCGATCGGGATCCAGTTTTGGATCTCCGGCGACCCTGCAGAAGTCATCGTGAACGTTACAGAACCGAGCGCGAGTGCTGCCGGGATAAAGCGGCGCGGCAAATCCGCTTGCTTGAACAAGCTGAGCGCCATCGGGTACACCGAGAACGCAACGACGAACAAGCTCACGCCGCCATATGTCAAAACGGCACAGGCGATGACAATCGCCAAGACCGCTTTTGACAAGCCGAACTTCCCGACCAGCCATTTGGAGACGCTGTCTGCAGCTCCTGTATCTTCCATGACTTTACCGAAAATGGCCCCAAGCAAGAACATCGGGAACCACGAGGTGATGAATCCCGAGAAGCCGCCCATATAATTCGACAATAAATTGGCTTCCCCTTCCCCGACTAATTGCGGAAACAGCGGCAAGCCGCTGAGCACCGCAACGAACAACGCCGACAATGGGCCGGCAATCAACAAATTGACGCCTCTCATCGTCAACACAATCAATAGAATAAGTCCTCCAACCATTCCGATCATACTCAACATGATAAATCCCCCTTTTTAATGTGTTACGGTTTTTTGAACAAATTGGAAACGCTTACTTTTCTCTTCGAAAAGCGCAAATGAATTATCTAAATATTTAGTCCTGAAACCTTTTAATACTATACAACGAAGAATATAATAGGTAAAATGAATAATTATAATAGCTTCAATAGATATTAGTTATAGATAAGGAGCATTCATATGGATATTCGACAGCTCAGCTATTTTATCGAAGTCGCTAAGCATCAAAGTTTCACAAAAGCCGCAATGGCGCTTCACGTAACACAGCCGACGCTCAGCAAGATGGTCAAAAATTTGGAACAGGAAATGGAGGTGTCCTTATTCGACCGCTCTTCCAGGAAAGTGCGCTTGACCGACGCTGGAGAAGTCGTCTTCGTCCAAGCCCAGAAAATCGTCAATAGCCTTGATGACCTGTCCTCTTCGCTCTATGACGTCATGCACTTGAATAAAGGCAAGATCAAGATCGGCTTGCCGCCGGTCATCAGCACTTTGTTTTTCCCGACCATCATCGCAGCGTTCCAATCCCGCTATCCCGATGTGACCGTCATCCTGGTCGAAGACGGCGCAAAGAAAGTGGAGGAAAAAGTGGTTGATGGCGAAGTGGATCTCGGGTTCGTCATGCTTCCTGTCGATCCCGAGCGCTTCGATGTCGTTCCCTTTGTCGATCAGGAAATCAAACTGCTCGTCCACGAAGACCACCCGCTCGCCGACCAGGAAACGCGGGATTTGATCGATTTCCGAAACGACCCGTTCCTGCTTCTCAGCAAGGAATTCACGCTCAATGGGCGGACCGTCGAATTTTGCCGGAGCGAAGGGTTCGAGCCGAAAGTTGCTTACGAAAGTTCGCAATGGGATTTCATCGTCGGCATGGTCGAGAAAAACCTTGGCGTCACTTTGATGCCGAAACTGATCTGCGACCGCGTTAAGAACGGCCCGTTCAAAACTGTTTCACTGACACAGACCTTCCCATGGCGGCTCGGCATCATCATGGCTAAAAACCGTTACGTGCCCTATGTTTCCCGTGAATTCATCACACTCGTCAACCAGTTGCCAAAAGTTTGATTCATACAAAAAGAAGCTGCCTCAATGGGCAGCTTCTTTTGCTTACGGTTATTTCCGGTCGACGAGTGTTTGGATCATGCTTTTCAGCTCGCCGACTTCTTTTCTCAAATCTTCAATTTCCGAGGTGTCTTCTTTGATGCCTTCGAGTTCAGCTGTTTCCTTGTCGATTTCATCTGAAATCTTCTGTGCATTATTGACGATTTCCCCGACGATCAAGTTGATCATCAGGAACGTCGATACGACGATGAAGGAAATGAAATACAGCCAAGACCATGGCTCCGCCGCAAAGACAGGGCGGAAAATTCCGCTCGCCCAGGATTCCAAGGTGAAAATCTGGAACAGCGAAATGAGCGAAAGGCCGAGATCCCCAAAATATTCCGGTTCAATGTCCGCATAAAAGAACGTCCCGATGACAGCATAAACGTAAAAGATGATCGACATAAGCAAGATGACGCTGGTGATGGTCGGAATGGCCATGAATAAAGCCGTCACGACGCGGCGCAGCGACGGAATTGTCGACACGGTCCGCAATACACGCAGTACGCGGAAAATCCGCAACACGCTGATGAATGGTGAGTTATAAAGAATAAGGCTGCCGACAACGATAATGAAATCGAAATTATTCCATGCGTTGCCGAAGAATTTGGCCCGATAAACGAATAGCTTGGCGAGGATCTCCAAAGCGAAAAAGGCCAGAATGATGATGTCCAAAGTCACCAGCCATGAACCGTAGTTCTCTGCAATTTCAGGATAGGTCTCCAAACCGACCAGCAGCGCATTGATTAAAATTAAAACAGTGATAAATGTATTGAACCGCGCACTTTCCACGATCCGCTTCAGTGATTCCTTCATAGGGCGATAGACGACTCCTTATATAATCTGATGTAACGATAAAAAAGTTCCATCCAATTATATCATGCAGCTATGCGGAAGTAGTCTTTGAGTGGGACGCTGCTTTGGGTATTGTTGCGAAAATGTGACGGTTCCACCTCTTCTCGGGACTTTGCACTGAAACGGACTTCAAAATCACGCAAAAAAAAGCGCCTCCAAAGAGACGCTTTGCTATTCTTGCACAAGAGATGCGTAGACGATCAAGCGTTCTTCCCTCGTGCCTCGGTCATAGTCATAGATTCCAGAGCAGGTAATCAACACCAGCTCTGGAGATGAATGATAACCGAAGACCGAATCGACATCCGCTAAATCGAGCGGCACCGACTTCATTGTATGGACCTGGAACCGCAACTCGCGATCGTCGCCGGATACGACAATTTCATCTCCCGGCTCGAGCTCCGTCAAGTCCCAAAACACAGCCGGGCCGTCCAAATCATCGACATGTCCCGCTATGACCGCCCGTCCTCTTTGGCCGGGTTGGTAGCCCGGCGAAAACCAGCTCAGTTCTTCGCCGTTATCCGGCACCGCCATTTCCCCCGTATCGGTTACGCCGAGATGCGTGACATCCGCTTCCACCCCAATGGATGGAATCGACAGCGTCTCTGGCGCGATGCCGGGCTGGTTCAGCTCATTGATCGGGTTGGCCGCCGGCTTCGACTTGGCCGCCGGTTTTTCTTTCTCAGCGGCATTCGCCTTCTCTACTTCTTTCGGTTGTTCTGACATGGCCGGCTCTGCCTTGACGGCAAAGCCGACTTCCGCACTGCGTAAGCTCACTTCATCTTGCGGGGCAGACGTGCAGCCTGCAAGAAACACGACAGCGAGGAGCAATGCGAATTTATTGAAATCGTTTTCTCCACACAAACCCGCCAGCTGCTACCAAGAACAACGCGCCGCCGATCAACAACCACATGGACTGGGATTGTTCCGGTGTACCAAGTCCAGTTGTCGGCATTTCATCCGGCGAACCAGCTGCTTCGTAATCGACAAGGGCGATTACTTCAAGCGAATCGACTGTGTTGACTGCAAAGACCGAGTAGACGGTATCTGCAGCAAGTTCAGTTCCTTCCAATGGCAATACTTGCGTGCCGTCCGGCAAACGGATTTCCAAGTCATACGTGTCAGGGGCTACTTCTGAGTAATCCGTGATTCCTGGGAACTCTGCTCCGCTGAACAACGCATCTCCGCCGATGATCCCAACATCAACTGCTGGAGCATCCGGGGACAAATGGCCGACGCGGATTTTCGCTTGG
The DNA here is from genome assembly GCF_041320495.1 of Planococcus sp. SSTMD024. Classification (NCBI taxonomy): domain Bacteria; kingdom Bacillati; phylum Bacillota; class Bacilli; order Caryophanales; family Caryophanaceae; genus Planococcus; species Planococcus sp. SSTMD024. The sequence continues at coordinate 55,436 of NZ_JBGGNS010000021.1, forward strand.
CCTTCTGTTACTTCCATAGAGTCTTCAGCTACAACAAATTCGATGGATTCCAAGAGATTTGCGGCAGCTACTGTATAAGCTTTTCCAGCTTCCACTTCCAGGTCAGCCTGCAAGACGCCTTCTCCTGCTGCATATTCAGTGCCTGCAGCGAATACTTCTACATCATGCGTGCCAGCCGGGACTTCCAAATAACCGGAATCCGTCTTGAACGGTACTTCCTCGAGCGTTAAATCACCGTTGACGTATACATCTACTGCAGGGGCATCAGGCGAAGCGTGCAACACCCGTACTTTTGCCATGTCACCGTGTTCATCCGCCATGACCAAAGATCCGAGAAGTGAAAACAGCACCAGCATTGCGACAAGAGAGACAGATAACTTCTTCATGTGTCCAACCTCTTTCCATATAGTATTTGTATAACTTTTGTACACCTCATTTATACACCCAGAAGAAAATAATTTCAATAGATTTCACACTATTCTGATAAATTTGAGCGATTTGACATAGAAAGTGATACAAACTTACATAGAATAGAAAAAGTTGCCAGGATTTCTTCTTCCTGGCAACCCTTCCCTATTCCTTCATTTATCGGCGTTCAAGTCGATCAAGCTTTCGATCATCGTCCCGCCGAGCGCTTGTGTCGCTAATCGGTCCGCTTCAGCATTTTCTTTTCTGGGGGCGAACTCGTATTCGGGATGGACCCCGATTTTCTCCAATCGTTGGTCGATCCGGTCAGCCCACCTTGCCAAGCTTTGTTCCGGCACGGCCCATTCGCCGCTCATCTGATTGACCAGTGTCCGGGAATCCCCAATAAAACGGACAGGCAGATGGTGGACGCCAAGCAATTCAATTTCCTGGATGGCCATCGACAGGGCCGCGTATTCCGCCTCGTTATTTGAGTCGATCTCGTCGATGACCAAATTTTTTCTTAACCGGTAATCCTTGCCGTTTTGCTTGAAGTAAACCGCGCAGCCGAGGCCAGCCCGTTTCGTGTGGCGGTCAAAACCGCCATCGTAATAGGCGATGACGTCATGCGGCTCCGTTTCCACTTCCTTGACGTAGTTTTTCAGCTCCTTGAGGCTCCACGTACTGTTGTGCCGGTCGGCGAACTGAAGGCGCTTCGTGCGCCCTGTGCGCTCCAAATCCCCGGCCACCATTAACGCTTCATTCGCTTCAAGCTCTTCGGAGAGAAATTGCACGACTTTGTTTTTCGGTGATTTATACGTCCAATCAATCCGTACTTTCATCCAGCCACCGCCTTTTTCCGTCGATTGGGCTGCCGTTCTTTACAGCCCCTTGTCTTCAAAGCGTTTAAGGTCGTCTTTATGCCCCATCGCAATCAAAATATCGCCTGCTTCCACTTGGTCTTCGAGCAGCGGCGCAATATTGACGTCTTCGCCGTGTTTAATCGCCAAAATCATGCAGCCATAATCTTTGCGGATATTCAATTCGCCGAGGGTTTTGCCGATTACTTTTTTCGAGGCTGCAAGCTCGATGATGCTGTAATTTTCCGATAGGTTGATATAATCGACCACCTTTTCGGAATCGATGTGATGGGCCGTCCGGACGCCCATTTCATATTCCGGCTGGATGACCCGATCGGCCCCGATACGTTCCAGGATTTTTTGGTGCTGCTGGTCGCGTGCTTTAACCCAAACTTTCGGGACACCCAGTTCCTTCAGCATGAGCGTGCACAAAACGCTCGCCTGCAAGTCATCGCCGATTGCGACGATGGCGTACTCGAAATTCCGGACGCCGAGCGATTTCAGGCTGCCTTCATCCGTCGCATCGGCTGTCGCGGTGTGGCTCGCATAATCAGACATCGCACTCACCGTTTCGGGGTTGGAGTCGATTGCCATGATATCGTGCCCCATCCCGTAAAGCTCTTGGCAGACACTGCTTCCAAAGCGCCCAAGCCCAATTACCACTATTTGTTTTTTCACATCTGTCCCTACTTTCCGTTGCGTGATTCGAACGATTTCCCGTTATCAAAATAGTACGCTACCAATTGGCGTTTTGTCGAAGATTTCATCCCGTCCAGCCTATTAGGCGACACACTTTCTTCTATAGAATCATGCTACCGCCATCATCTCCTCAAACAAGCGAATGGCATGACTTTTCGCTTTATACTACAATAGAAGAATATCCTTTATATCCGATAGAGAAAGGTTGTTTAGTTGATGAAACCATTTGATTCCATTACAGACCTGATCGGCGATACGCCTGTCGTTAAATTGAACCGCCTCGTTCCTGAAGGCGCAGCGGATGTTTATGTAAAACTTGAAATGTTCAACCCGACGAAGAGCGTCAAGGACCGCGCAGCTTATAATATGATCAAGCAAGCTGAAGAGTCTGGCGCCTTGAAGAAAGGCTCAACAATCATTGAACCGACGAGCGGCAATACCGGCATCGGCCTAGCGATGGTCGCTGCGGCCAAAGGCTACCGCTCCATTCTGGTGCTGCCGGACAACGCCACGCAAGAACGCATCAATTTGCTGAAAGCGTTCGGTTCGGAAGTCGTCTTGACGCCAAGCGACGATAAAATGCCGGGGGCGATCCAAAAAGCGCTCGAATTACGCGAAACGATTCCTGGCAGCTTTATCCCCCAGCAGTTTGAAAACCCGGCCAACCCCGATGCCCACCGCGGAACGACGGCGCTTGAGATCCTCGAGCAAATGGACGGACAGCTCGATGCATTCGTTGCCTCCGCCGGAACAGGCGGTACCATCACCGGAACCGGCGAGACCTTGAAAGAACACTTGCCGAATCTTCATATCACCGTCGTCGAACCGAAAGGCTCCCCTGTACTGTCAGGCGGCAAGCCCGGCAAGCACAAACTGGTCGGCACCAGCCCGGGGTTCGTGCCGGATACCTTGAATACAGGCATCTACGATGAAATCATGGCGATCGATGATGAAAACGCCATCGATATGTTCCGCCGCGCCGCCCGGGAAGAAGGCGTCTTTGTCGGCCCTTCTGCCGGAGCCACCATCTATGCGGCCATTGAAATTGCCAAACGGCTGGGGCCTGGAAAAAAAGTATTATGCATCGCCCCGGATACCGGGGAACGCTATTTGAGCATGAACCTATTCGAATGAATATGGTTTCCGGAAAGAGAGGCGGCTGCCTCTCTTTTTTTATTGCCCAAAAACTTTTTGCCGAGAATTATTGACAATACCTATAAAACTACTATACTTTATTAAATGATATCCGATTGGAAAGGTAGGTTTTATAACCGGTGAATTATTTTGTTTATTGAAATTCAGCACATCAATAAAATCTATACCGATAAAGACAATAATGCCAATACGGTATTAGAAGATATAAACCTTGAAATTCCGAAAGGTCAATTCGTCTCGATCCTTGGCCCTTCCGGCTGCGGCAAGTCGACTTTGTTGTCGATGATCGCTGGACTCACTTCCGCTTCTTCCGGGGGCATCGTCGTTGACGGAAAGAATGTCCAAAAACCCGGCAAAGACCGCGGCATGGTGTTCCAAGAAGCCGCACTGTTCCCGTGGATGACGGTTACGGAGAATGTTGTCTTCCCGCTGCGCAAGGAAATGAGCAAAAAACAAGCGATTGAACGTGCCCGCCACTTCCTGCAGATGGTGCAGCTCAGCAATTACGCAGGGCACTACCCGCACGAACTATCGGGCGGCATGCAGCAGCGCGTTTCGATCGCGCGTTCGCTCGCGATGGACCCGGCCGTGCTCTTGATGGATGAACCCTTCGGCGCGCTCGATGAACAGACGCGCAGCCGCCTTCACGGGCAGCTGGAGAAAATTTGGATCGATACAAAGAAAACGATTGTCTTCGTCACGCACAGCATACAGGAATCGATCAAATTATCGGATCGCATCGTGGTCATGGGCACGCGTCCCGGCACCGTCATCGCCGACATCGAAGTCGATATTCCGCGCCCCCGCGAAGAACATAAACAACAAGTCGCCGCACTCGAAGAACGCATCATGGGGCTGTTGAAAGGCGAAATCGATAAAGTCATAAACGAGGAGCTTGCCTATGAAGCCCGCAGTTAAGCGCCTCATCTTTTTTACAGCACTCATTTTATTCTGGGGGCTCGGCTCGCAATTCGAATTATGGCATGAAACGATCCTCCCTTCGCCATTCAGTGTCTGGGATGCCTTGGTTGCCGGATTCGCTGACCTTACCTTGGTCTATGATTTGGTCGCGAGTTTCCGCCGCCTGTTGATCGGCCTTGCCGTTTCCTTATTGATCGGCACTGCGCTTGGGATTTTGCTGGCACGCTCGAAAACGGCTGATGACACGATCGGATCGATGGTGCTCGCCCTGCAAAGCGTACCGAGCATCATCTGGCTGCCGCTTGCGATGATGTGGTTTGGCCTCGGCGAAGGCGCCATCATTTTCGTCGTCATCCTTGGCGGTACATTCGTCATGACACTCAATGTCCGGACGGGCATCAAAAACGTCAATCCGCTCTATATAAAAGCCGCACGCACGATGGGATCGAACGGCATCGACTTGTTCTGGAAAGTCATCATCCCCGCTTCCATCCCTTATCTCGTAACCGGTGCGCGGCTCGCTTGGGCATTCGCCTGGCGCGCGCTGATGGCCGGTGAACTGCTCAGTGCCGGGCCAGGGCTTGGCTATACATTGCGCTATGCTTCCGACTTCGGCAATATGGCGCTCGTTATCGGCGTCATGATCATTATCGGTGTCGTCGGCGCTGTCGTCGATCAATTGATTTTCCAACGCATCGAGAAAAACGTCCTGAAACGCTGGGGACTGGAATCCTAATATCTAAAACCATTCGAGGAGGAATTATTTCATGAAAAAATCCGGACTTATTTTGACTTCACTTGCGGCTGCGGGCATCTTGTCAGCTTGCGGGGCTTCAGGCGCTGCGACAAGCGATGCCGAAGATACCGTCGTACTCGGTTATTTCCCAAACCTTGACCACGCCACGGCAATGGTCGCAAAAGACCAGCAATTTTATGAAAGCAATTTGCCGGAAGGCACGAATGTCGAATACGTGACGTTCGCTGACGGCTCCGACTTCATGACGGCGCTGAAAACCGGTGATATCGACGGCGGCTTGGTCGGCCCAGGGCCTGCGATGAACAACTATACGAATGGCGCGGATGTGCGCATGATCGCCGGCGGCGCGAGTGGCGGAACCGTTGTCATGGCACGTGATGGCAGCGGCATCGAATCCATCGAAGATATCCCGGGCAGCACATTCATCACCCCGCGCGTCGGCTGCACGCACGATGTCCAGTTCGAGACATACATGAAAGAAAACGACATCACATCGAACCGCATCGGCGGCGAAATGATCCACCAGACAGGCAAGCCGGCGCAATATGAAGCGATGTTCGAAACCGGCAAGATCGATGTCGCGGTCGCCCCGGAACCTTGGGCCTCCGTCCTTGCGCAAAATACCGGCGCCAAAGTGATCATCGAACCGGATGAAATTTCATTTGGCACCACGCTTCCGGCATCTGTCCTCGTCACTTCGAGCGAAATGATCGAATCCAGCCCAGAAACAGTTCAAGGAATAGTCGATGCGCACGAAGAAGCTACCGCTTATATTGAAGAAAACCCTGAGGAATCAAAGGAAATCGTCATCTCTACCATCGATGACATCACTGGCCAGGAGCTTGAAAAATCCGTTATCGATGGCGCTTGGGACAATATGTTCTTCAGCACGGACATCGACGGCGATGAAATCCAGGCCTTTGGCGACTCGTCATTCGACTTGAAATTCCTGAAAGAACAACCTGATTTCAGCGAATTGACCGATACGCAGTTTTTGAACTAACTAGAATGAACGAAACCCCTCACCAGAATAATCGGTGAGGGGTTTCTTCATGTCCGCTGCGCTTTTTCAAGCCTGGCAACGGCGCGCCAAGCATGGTAAATCAAACGGTCGAACCATACCAAGGCGTCGACTTTTTTCAAAACGGTCGCGAGCTCCGTTTCGTTTTTGGCAGCACGGACATAATATTCATTGCGCCGCGCTTTCCGTTCGGCGGCCATTTCTCCGGAAGCGGAACTGAACTCCTTGGCAAGTTCCGGCAATTGTTCATCTTCGGTCATATTCGTTTGCGCTTTGTCGAGCAGTGGCATCCATTTTCCGGTGAGTCCTGGATGGACCTGATAGGCTTCCCGGCCGATCGGCTCTTCAATCACTTGCAGCAGGCGGTCGACATGGTCGAGGGTATGCAGGATTTGCACATGCCGCTGGAAAGCTTCCTGCGGCATGGACTGGATTTGGTCAAGGAACGTACGGATTTCCATTGCCGCCCCGTGCAATGTATCCACTTTGCGCCGGTCCACCGTGCCGTCACGCAACACCATGCGCATGAGCAGCATCAATTCCGCTAACACCAATTGAATCGCCTGATGCACTGTTTCGAGCGCCACTTCCGGAAGTTTGGCGACTTGCGGGTTTAGATGCCGGACGAACGGATTGCCTTTTTCCGGGACGATTTTTTCGATAAAGTGAATGAACGGGCGGATCAACACCGCAAAGACCAAAACACCGAGCACATTGAACAAAGTATGGAAAATGGCGATGCCAAATGCCGGATCGAACTCATCGAATACCATCTCGGTGATGGCAACCGTCGCTATCAATAATTGCGGCGTTAGCACAAGCGCCAACGCGGCGGTCCCGATATTGAACAGCACATGCGTCAAGCCGGCCCGCTTCGCGGCTGTCCCCGCCCCGATGGCCGCAACGATCGCGGTGAGCGTCGTCCCGATGTTTTGGCCGATGACGAGATACGCCGCCTGCTCGAATTCGATAACCCCCGAAAACAAAGCCGTCAGCGTCGTTGCGACAGCAGCGCTTGAAGATTGCATGATGACGGTCATCACAGTGCCGATCAACACGAGCAGGAAGATATTCGTCAGCCCGGCAAACGAGACGGCATGCTGCAGTTCTGCCATCCCTTCCTGCAAGACACCAATGCCAAGAAACAACAACCCGAATCCGGCGAGAACCGAACCATAAGCCGTGTTTCGCTCGGGCAGGAATGTTTTCAACAAGACCCCGAACCCAACGATCGGCAACGCCCAGCCTTGCAGGTCCACTTTAAAGCCGATGAGCGAAACGAGCCAGCCGGTGCTGGTGCTCCCGATATTCGCTCCCATGATCACGCCGACGGATTGCGCAAAGCTGAGCAATCCGGCACTGACAAAACCAATCGTCAAAAGTGTAACCGCAGTGGACGATTGGATGATGGCTGTAATGAGAGCACCGGAAAAAATGGCACGGCCGGTGCCTCCCGCGAAACGGTTCATCCACCCTTTGATGAATTCTCCAGTCAGTTCTTTCAAGGAACCCGTCATCATTTGCATGCCCAGAAGAAACAAGCCAATTCCGCCCAGAATCACCAAAAGCATCCCCATCACAACCACCTCCTTTGATTTCCAGTGTAAACGAAAACTCAGGTTTTTACCGAAAGAAGTTCGGCTATTTTTTTCGCTGGACAATGAACAAAAACCGCTCAAAAAAGAGCCTTCCGCAGAAGGCTCTTGCTCTTTACTTCAGGTCATGGGAAAACTTGATTTCTTCCCCGCCTTTATAATCGACTTCCAAATCAAAATCCTCTACTTCAGCCGCATCGATCGATAGCGCTTGCAGGACTTCGGCTTTCATGTCAGCGATGGAACGGCCTGTCGTGATCGTGACTTGGGCGATCAGCCGTTCCATTTCCTCAAGGGCCCCGGCCCCTTCACTTTCCGATCCATCGCGGCGTTCGATTTCCGCTTCCCGCTCATCGCTTTCGAATTCATAACTCGCTTCGCCCCCACCGGCAAATGTCAATTCGAGTGAGAATTCATCGACCTCTTCAGAGCTTGTGCCTTTGTTCACGTCGTGATCGATTTCCAATTCTTCGCCAGAATCGAATTTTACATCCAGTTCAAAATCACGGACATTTGACTGTTCAGCATTGACCGCTTCCAACACCTCACGTCTGATGTCTTCAAGCGGCCGCTCTGTCGAGAACTTCACCGCCCGGAAAAGCTGGGCAAATTCATCCTTGGCCTCCTGGCCTGATAACCGGTCTCCGGAATCGCGCTCAATCATAGCCTTGTTGCGGTCATATTCGAATTCCCATTCCCGGTCATCCGTGAATTCCACATCCAGGTCGAATTCACGGATCCCGCTGCTTGCTGCCGGAGTAGCTCCATTCTCATCTTGCGCTGCTTCTTCCGTAGTCTCTGTTTGGTCAGCCGACTCCTCCTGTGCTGTGCCGCTATCTCCATTCGATGCATCCGTCACTTGCTGCTCCGCCGCATTTTCAGTAGCTGCCGTTGTCGTTTCATTCGTTTCCTGTCCAGTGCCGCATCCTGCCAATAAAATCACCGCGGCCATTCCTGCCGTCATTTTCTTCATCTTCGAACACCCTTTCCCGCTTTATGATAGTACCATCATATCCGCGCGAACTGAGTGGCTGCTGAGGAGAACATTAAGATTCCATGAGAATGAAAGAAACGGAGGCACATAAGCCCCCGCTCCTTATGAAACACTGGTTTCTTGATTGCGCCAAAACCAAATAACGACAGGCACCAATAATAACGACAGAATTCCGCCGGCAAGCGACAGCGCCGCAAAACTGGTACCGGCTACGACCATTCCCGACATCCCGCCGCCAGTCGCTCCGGCAAGGGCGATCAGGACATCGACCGTCCCTTGCGTTTTGGCGCGCGCCTTCGGTTTCGTCGAGTCGACGATCAGCGCCGTGCCGCTGATTAAGCCAAAGTTCCAGCCGAGCCCAAGCAATGCCAGTGCCAGGATCAAAACAAACAGCGAATCCCCTGGAGCGAGCGCCGCCACCAGCCCCGCCGCGAGCAAGGTCACTCCTGCCGCGACGACCATCGCAACACGCCCCGCTTTATCGACCAGCACCCCGGTCACGAGCGAAGGCAAATACATCGCTGCTACATGGATGCCGATGACCATGCCGATTGCGTTAAGTGAATGTCCATGATGCCCCATATGCACCGGTGTCATCGTCATGATCGCGACCATGACGATTTGCGTGATGACCATCACCGTTGCCCCGAGAAAGACACCGCGGCTAATGACCGCCGGGCCCGCCACTTCTTCTTCTCCTGACGCTGCCTGATCCCGCTTTTGTTGATCGCTGATAAAACGCGACACCATGAGCGGATCCGGGCGCAATAACGCAAATAAAACGATGCCTGCCAATATATATGCAGCTCCCGCTAAAATGAACGGCCCGGCAAGCGCCGGCACCCCGATCGATTCAGCGAAACTTCCCATGACGCCGACCAGATTCGGCCCGGCAAATGCCCCGAATGTTGTCGCCACCATGGCGACGCTGATGGCCGTGCCGCGCTGTTTCGTGCTGGCCAGGTCCGTTCCTGCATAACGCGCTTGAAGATTTGTCGCCGTTCCTGCCCCGTAGATGAGAAACGACAGAAACAGCAGGAAGACATTCCCCCAGATTGCGGCAAATACGACGCCGATCGAGCCGATGCCGCCCGTAAGAAAACCGGCAGCCAAACCTGTCCTACGGCCGAAACCTTGGGACAAGCGCCCGACACCGAGCGCAGCCCCTGCCGAGCCGAGCGTAAAGAGAAAGACCGGAAGCCCTGCATAGCTTTCTGTGCCGAGCATATCCCGGGCGAGCAAAGCGCCGACCGTAATCCCAGCGGCCAAGCCCGCTCCACCGAAAATTTGCGAAAGCATGACAATCCACAAAGTACGCTTATACAAGTTTTGCAATTTCTCCGGCGACTTGATGTAGCTGTCAAGCTCTTGGCCGCCTGCTTGCGTTGTTCTTTTAGCCATCCGTCGGCCTCCATTCAAAAGTTAAATAGCAGATTCATTATAGCGCGTTTCCTTTTGCTATGGAGGATGGAATTTCAGGCATGAAAAAAAAGAGCCACTTGCGGCTCTTTCCTCAAACAGCCTGTTCGCTGCTTTCTTCCACTTCACGTCGCCATTTTCTCAGCGCCCGCCGTTTTCTTGAATCGCGGATCGTATACTGTTTCGCACGCCCAAGCAGTTGGATGCGTTCGGCTTCATGGGCGGAATCGATTTGCCCGAGATGGATCGCCAGAAAGAATTCCAAGAAGCGGATCGCTTCGATCTGTTCTCCAGTTGAAGAAGGATTTAGTCTGTCGAGATTCAATTTCATGCGCTGCAAATCCGATTGCCCTGGTTCACGGGACTTGGAAAAACGTTTGTAAAAAGCCATCATATCCGTATATAAACTACTGGTGTCTTTCCGAAGATTGCTTCTGGTCTGCAGTGTCCTCACGGAAAATCCCCCCTCATTTTCATTTCACCCGAACGTGCATACTTTAGGCAGTTAATGATTTCTACCCCATTTCGCCTTTCGATACACCTGTTCTGAAATAAAAATGCTCCCTGCCGCTTACTGTTGTGGTGGACATTTGTGCAGATAAGCGGCGAGAATTTCCGCTGTTCGCGTGCGCACATGGATGTAGGCATTGTCCATCGATTGGCTTTCCGTAATGGCTCCCCCTGCGACTGAATGCACTTCTTCGAAAAAGCGCTCCAAGTTTCTGCGGCTCTCCGGATCAATCACGCCCGACAATAAAATGACCGGCTTGCCACGGGCAGCGGCCAATTGCGCAATGCCAAAAGCTGCTTTTCCGGATAAGGTCTGCTGATCTGACTTCCCTTCACCCGTGAGAATTAAATCGCTCGACTGGACGTGTTCGACAAACCCCGAAGCTTCCAACACCACATCGATGCCGCGCTTCATGACCGCTGGAAAAAATGCCAAAAACGCGCCGCCAGCACCGCCAGCCGCACCCGCGCCTGGAAAATCATGCAACGGCATTCCCGTCTCTTGCTCCACAATATCAGCATAATGGCTGAGTTGTTGGTCCAGATTCCTTGCCATTTCATCGGTTGCGCCTTTTTGAGGGCCGAAGACATGCGAAGCGCCGTTCGGCCCGACCAGTGGATTGTCGACATCGCTCGCGATCACAAATCGGCATTCACGGATACGTGAGTCAAATGAGTTTCTATCAATCGTGCACAAGCCAGCCAATGCTCCACCCCCGGCCGGCAACGATTTGCCAGAAGCATCAAGGAATTTCATGCCGAGCGCACGGAGTATGCCAGTGCCCCCGTCATTTGTTGCGCTGCCCCCAAGCCCGATGATGAAATCCCGGAACCCGGCATCAAGGGCATGGCGGATCAATTCGCCGGTCCCTTCGGTCGATGCACGCTCAGGATTGCGCTCCGTTTCTGAAAGTAAAGTTAAACCGGAGGCCTCTGCAATTTCAATTACACAAGTCTTGGCGTTCCCGAGCACTCCGTAACTGGCAGCGACCGGCTTCCCAAGCGGCCCTGATACTTGGTGTGTGACTATGCGGCCGTTTGTCGCCGCGACCAGATTTGCCATCGTCCCTTCACCGCCATCCGCAGACGGCAATTCGATGACTTCGCTATCCGGAGCTTCATCCAATATCCCTTCCGCCATTGCCCGTGCAGCTTCCTTGGCGGTGATACTGCCTTTAAAAGAATCAGGTGCCACAACGATTTTCATCAACCTTCCCCCTCCATACCGATCGATTCGAAAAACATGTCTATACAGACTGTACAAGTTTCAATTATTTGCGGCAAGATGTTTAGTGTTGTTCAGCATGTGGTAACTACTAAACAGAAGCGTATAGTGAGCTTCCCCCTTCACCCCCTTAATTTTTTGAAGGCCCGATGCAGGCGACTGCACCGGGCCATTTCTTTTGGCGTTCAAGCAAAAAATCCCCGCAGCGAATTTCGCTGCGGGGATTTTCCCTTTATATGATGCCTTGCCAGCGCAAGATCATTTCAGCGATCAAGGCCGATCCGATAAATGTCCCAAGGAAAACCGCAATGGCGACCAAAAAGCTTCGGAAACCGAGCTTGCGGAAATCCGCCCAATTCGACCCGACCGAAATCCCGGCGTAAGCAAGGATCGGCGTCGCCAGCGCCAATATGCCGATTTGGCTCGTCCAGGAAACGACATATTCCGAACCCGGAAACCATGGCAAGGAAATGATAATGGCGAGTATGCCGATATAGCCGACGGCCGGCATGCTAAAAGGCAATGCTTTCTCCAGCATCAAGCCGACAAGGCTCACTGCGATCAGGACAAGCATTCCCGGGATCGCGTTCCAGGGCAATACGTCCATGCCGAACCAGTTGCCGATCAAGGCAGCGACGCCGAAAATGGCCAAGACCCACGTCCATTCAATTACGCTTTTAAGCATTCGGCCCGCCTCCTTTCGCAGCTTTCCGTTCCGACCTTCTCGTCATGACGCTGTACAATTTCTCCGTCAGCGGCAAGCCGATGAAAATACTGAAATACAAACCGGTGGAAAGCGACAGCAAATTACTTGCCCCGGCAAAGGCAACGATCTGTTCTTCCAATTCCGGATATGCCCCAATTAGCGAACCGCTCGCTGCAGCCATCATCGATCCGCTCCCGACTCCTGATGCCATGGCGAACGACAAGGGATGAAGCGGCGTCGCCGTTGCAAGCAATCCGGCAATCAAGCCAAGAAAAACGGCTCCAAACACCGTTCCGAAAATATAAACCGCCATAACGCCGCGGCCTTCCGGTGAAGAGAATCCGAATTTGTTGACGATCAGCCCGACATTCGGCTCCCGCGCAATCGAGTGGGTCATGCCGATGCTTTCACGACGGAACCCGAGCAGCACCGCAAGCGGCAGTGCCAGAAAAATCGTTCCCAAATTGCCGAGCTCCTGCAATAGAAGCGCCGGTCCCGCCGCGATGATTGCTTCGATCTGCGGCCCAATCGTGACACCGATTTTGGCAATGAGCAAAGTCACCCCTAAAATGATAAGCGGTTCTGCGTTTTTGGCGTTTTTCTCCGAAATGAGCGGCGTAAAATACAAGCCAAGCCCCAGAAAGAATGCATATAGCATCGGCAATAATAGAATAACCCCAGGCCCTACAGCAATGCTGAATTGGCCGATGGCTTCGGTGACGGCTACCAAAATGAATGCAATGGCATGCAAACGCCAATCCTTGATGACAGTTTTCAATTCTACTTTCTCCATCTTTTCTCCTCGCTTTCTTCGGAACTGACAACGATTTTTCATTTAAATCGCAATCCATAAACCTAGTCTACGCTATATGACGGACGATTCAATAGATTTTTCAAATTTTGTTCGCTTTTTATTCTATAGAAAGCATGTCATTTACAGAAGTGACAGATTTTTCAAACCATATGAAAAAGCAGAAGCCTGGGCTTCTGCTTTCATTCTGTCGGATCGTATAAAGTGACGCTTTCGATGTAGTTGATGTACTTTCTCAGTTCTTTTGCCTGTTGACGCGTGATTTCCCCGGCATCGTACATATCGTAGATTTTGGCGCGCCCCATGTCCATGACGTTGATGCGCAATTCCTCTTTCTGCATCTCGTAGCGTTCATCGTATAAGGTTTCGGGGCGTTTGAGGCGGCTGATCATTTTCCGGTACTCGGTCAAAACCGCTTCGACGATGTCTTTGCGTGAAGCTTTTTGATGATAGGCTTCCAGATTCTCAAGGGCGGCTTCAAGCGCCTTCAATTGCACTTCACGGCCGACCTGGTATTCGACCAGCCGGATTTCCTCATCCTGCCAGTTTTCCCCTCGGAACCTGCGCCATGCACGGATCAGTTTGCCTTGCAAATAGATCAATGTGGAACGGGCGTTATGGGCGATCGCTTCCTCGCGGCGGTTCAGCGAATGCTCAAATGCTTCGTAGACTTCCCGTTCCATGCCTTCTGTCTTCTTCAATCTCTCGATAAAGCGGCGCTCGGCTTTCAAAGCCCGCAGCCGCACTTCCTTCATGCGGCGCTGGTATTTCTTATTGGCCTCTTTCGCTTCTTCGCCTTCCGGCTGTACTTGCTGGAAGCGCAAACGGTATTCATCCATCAATTCATATGCCGCCGTTTCATTTGCTTCACTTAGTTCGGATTTGATGCGGGCGATCGATGCCAGCAGAAGGCGGCGCCGTGCTTCTTCCAAATCGATCGCGGCATCTTCTTCACCTCCTGCCAATTTGCCTTTGCTGAGCAGCGGCAAGCACGCGGTCGCAAGAAGCAGCGTCAAGAGGATCGTCCCCACTGCGAGGAACAGCAGCAGTGAACGCTGCGGAAAGATATAGCCGCCTTCAATGATCATCGGCAAGGACAAGATCCCGACCATCGTTACCGTTCCGCGAACGCCCGTCAGGCTGACAAATAAGGTCAGCTTGAGGCTTGGCTTGGCGGCATCTTCCATCTTGCCGAAGCGGTATTCGTATTGGGAGAATAAATAGGCCCAAATAAAGCGGATGCCCAGCAGCATGGCGGTAATCGCCACTACATAAGACAACAGGACGCTTTCATCCATGCTCGGATTTTCCAACGCCCCGCTCATTGCGCCCGGGATGTTGAGCCCGAGCAAGAGGAAGATGATGCCGTTCAGCACGAAGGTAATGATCGTCCAAATGTTTTCCGTCAACATCTGCTCTTCTGCAACCAGCGCTTCGGTATCTTCCTGCACGAGCGAATGGACAATCCCGCCGACGACGACAGCGATGACGCCGGATGCCCCTAATAACTCCTCAGCGACGACAAAGATGATGAACGGCGTCATGATCTGCAACAGCGAATGGAAGGTGACGTCATTAATTCCTTGTTTGCGGAACAATAAGCGGATGCCGACGAACAGCAAGGCGATCACGGCACCAAGAAGCGCTCCTGCCAAAAACTTATAGGAAAAATTAAAAACAGCGGAGTATAGCGAGAAGGTTCCCGTGACGACTGCGGCAACTGCGTAATTAAATGCGACGAGCCCTGAGGCATCATTGATCAGCGATTCTCCCCGCACGAGGCTCAAGACATTGCCCGGGATGCGGACACGCTGCGAAATGCCGTTCACGGCGACCGGGTCCGTCGGCGACAGGATGGCCGCGAGTGCGAACGCAGCGGCGAGCGGGATGTCTCCTATAAGCCAGTGGATAAAATAGCCGCCGATCAAAGTCGTCAGCAGTACCAGGATGACTGCGTTGCCAAAAATCGGCCCGCGCATGCGCCATAATTCCTCACGCGGAAAATGCCGCCCGTCGTTGAACAGAAGTGGTGCGATAAACAATAGCAGAAACCATTCGGCTTCCAATTCAAACCTGAAATCCTCGAAGACCAGCACGATAATCGTTCCGAGCGCCACTTGGATAAGTGCTGTGGGCACTTGCGGCACGTAGTGGCTCACTACATTGGAGACGAGAAGCGCGATCAACAGGATCAGGATAGTCAGCAATAATTCCATCGATATTCCCCATTTACTTGTGATGATACATGTATACCCCGATTATGTTTTCGGTTATCCATTTCTTGCTTAGTTTCTAATTAGAACACATACGTTTCGGGTAAACTAGAAGAAAGCACCGGCCATCCGGTCGAAGGAGGTCCAGAACTTGTCACGGCAATCCTACCGTAAAGAAAAAAACCAACTGACTTATACCCAGCAGCATCTCGCAAACGAGCGCACCTATCTCGCCTGGATCCGCACGGCGATTTCCATCGTGGGCGTCGGGTTCCTCGCGACGAGCCTGCATTTCACGATGGGCGTCGTACGCAATCCCTTTGTCGATTTGTTCACAATCATCCTCGGCATTTTCGCATGCGTCTTCGGCTTGGTCATCATTTTCACGGCCACGCGGACCTACCGGGAAAAGCGCCAGCAAATCATCCAGGAAACGTTCTATTCCTCGAACCTGCGCATCAGCATGATTTCCACAATGTTATCAATCATGATTATCATGGTTATCATCTATTTCTTTATCATTATGTGAATCATTTGCGGCTGAAGTTTATTTTCTCTCGGATTCCCCACCAGAGGGCAGGAGATTTATCACGGTAAAAACACAAAACAACTAGTCATTTCCTCACGGTTATAGTATTCTGAAGTCAATCAATCTGACGAATACATGCTGTTCCCGCCCTGCTGTCTGGGCAGGACATCCGAAAGGAATTGACTCATGGCGACTCTCCTAAAATGGTTTATCGTATCCCTGGCTGCTTTTGGAGCTTTGGCCATTAGCCATGGGCAGACATTTGCGGCTGAATCTGCCCTGCCTGAATTTACATTGCGCCCTGTTCCGCCTGCGATGATGCCAGAGCGATTGGCGAGAAACCACCGCGTGAGCTTGTCGGCAATCGGGGATGTGCTCATCCATGAGCCTCTTTACGAAGATGCCAGAACAGGCAGCACGTATGACTTTAATTCCATGTTTGCGCCAATCCAACCTTTCCTTGAATCTTCCGATATTACCGTCGCCAATTCCGAAAGCATCATCGGCGGCAGCGAGATCGGCGTTTCGAGCTACCCATCGTTCAACAGCCCATTCGAGCTCGGCGATGCCATGAAACAAGCCGGAATCGATGTTGTCTCCATGGCAAACAACCATACCTTAGACCGCGGTGTACAGGCTATCGAAAATGCCATTTCTCACTGGCAGGACATCGGCATGGTGTCAACCGGTTCTCACTTGTCCGCACAACAGCGTGCCGACATTCCGGTACTCGAGCGCAACGGCGTCACCTTGTCGTTTTTATCCTATACGTATGGCACCAATGGCGTCCCCACGCCCGCCGGCCGGCCATACCTAGTTAATCGCATCGACCGGGAGTTGATCCAACAGGATTTGGCGTATGCGCGCAAGCATTCCGATGTGACGGTGTTAAGCCTCCATTTCGGCAATGAATACGAACCGATGCCTACCGAAGAGCAGATGGACCTTGCCCGTTTTGCGGCCGAAAACGGCGCAGACATCATCCTTGGCCATCACCCTCACGTCCTGCAGCCGCCTGCCTGGATTGACACTGCAGATGGCCGCCGCAGCTTTGTCTTTTACTCGCTCGGCAATTTCCTGTCCGGCCAAAAAGGCGTTGAACGGCGGATCGGCGGCATCGCTCATCTGGATATCGAAAAACTGGAAACGGCACAAGGATCAAGCATCGCCATCACGAATCCCGCCTTCACCCCAACCTTCGTCCAGCACGACAGATATACGGATTTTGAAGTTTTGTTATTGAAAGACATTAACAATCAATGGAACGCCAATACGAAAGCCCATCTTGCCACTTGGATGCCGGAACTCGAATTCCGCGAATAAAGGAGTGAAGTGATGATGCAGGACTGGAAAACGGAGGAACAAAAAGTCTACACCCCTGCCACCGAAGCACAGGCTGTCCACATCCCGAAACAACTCTATTTTGTCATCGGCGGGCGCGGAAGCATCGGGTCCGAGGATTTCCATGAACGCCTTCGTCTATTAACTGCCTTATCGGAAGCGGTGCGGATGATTCCGCAGCACGGCTATTGCCCCCCGGGTTTTGCCGATTATTCCCTTTATCCGCCGGAAACATTCCACCATGCTGAAGGACAGGACGGCGCCCCCGCGGCTTATTCACTGATGATCCGGCAGCCCGATTTCATTGATAACGAAACAATCGACCGCGCGTTCAACCTGATCCACCAAAAGCGAAAATTCCCGCTCCTTCCGGAAGTGGCATTCGAGGAATTCGAAGATGGGCTATCGGTTCAATTGCGCAGTTCGAAAAAGCATGAACCGGCTGCGGAAGCATTCAGGAAAATCGACCGTTTCCTGCTGGCGAATGCTTTGAAGCGGCGCAACTTCCAATACCGCAAAATTTATACAGGACATGACAGCGCTTTGCTCGATGATGTGGTTTACCGGGTTTTTGTCGAGGATGCGGAATAGCCGCCTAATGGGGACGGTATTCACCATGCAAAGGAAAAGCCGTCCGGAAAAGTGTCTTTTCACTTTTCCGGACGGCTTTTTTCCATTACATCGGATTTTTCTTATAGTTTTCGTCTCGCCGGAAGTTACCGACCACTTCCATCGTCTCGGTGATGCTGACAAAAGCGTTCGGGTCGATTTCCCGGATCAAGGGGCGGACAAACGCCAGCTCGTAGCGGGTGATGACGCTATGCAGCACTTTCACCTTGGCGCCAGTATAGGCGCCTTCCCCGTCCGTAACCGTAATGCCGCGGTATAAGTTCGTCAAAAGTTTTTTCTTCACTTCGTCGCCTTTTGCCGTCACCACCATCAAGCTGAGCTTGATATGGCGCGTATGGATGCGGTCGACAACGATGCCCGTGATATAGATCGATGCCATCGTGTACATCGCGAGCTCCCAGTTGAAGATAAAGCCCGAGATGAAAACGACGCCGCTGTTTAACGTGAACACCATAAAGCCAAGCGGGATGTCGCGTTTCATTGTCAGCAAAAGGCCGATTACATCAAAGCCGCCCGTCGATCCATAAAAGCGGATAATGATCCCGACTGCTGCGCCTGAAATGACGCCCCCGAAGACCGATGACAACAATGCATCTTCTGTCACTTGGACAATCGGGATGTACAGCATGGCAATCGACGTGACGGCCACTGAGAAAATACTGTTGGCGATAAAGGTCTTGCCGAGCTTCATCCAACCGACAATCAAAATCGGCAAGTTCAGCAAAATCAGCCAAATCCCCGAGTTGACCGGCGTCATCAAACCGAAGATCATGGCAACACCGGTGACGCCTCCTGATAGAATTTCATGCGGCAATAGAAACATATTAAAAGCGATCGCCATAACAATGGAAGCAATGAAAATTGCCCCGAGGCGGTAAAATTTGTCCATTTTTTATTCTCCGTTCATTTAATTAATGAGCGATGCCCGCATTCCGTTGATGGCGATGAGGCAAGGCAGCGATTCATATTATAGGGGGGGCGCTCATAGAAAAGCAAGCACTTCTGGTTGGATTTTCGCTTTCTTGCCATTCTCGGAATATTCCTTGTTTGAACGGTGTTTCAAAAGCTTCAATTGAATGCCGGGAACATTAAGACTAAAATAGAAGAAGACAGTGCACGGCAAGGAGAGATACTATGGATCCGTTAGACATCATCGACAATTTGGACAAAGTCATGCCGGTGTTCCAGCCGATCGTCAGCGCCGTCAAACACGACGTCATCGGCTATGAATTGCTCGGCCGCTACATAGAACCGGACGGAATTAAATCACTCGGCGATTTCTTCAATGACCCGGAAGTTCCGGACGAGTTCAAAACCGAAGTGGACCAAAGGCTGCTTGAAATGGCGCTCGACCAAATGCTGGCCGAGAACAACGATTGCCTGCTGTTCATCAACCGCAATGCCCGCCAACTGATGGCAGGAGACGGTGAAGATTTCCTGAAGGCCTTGCTCGAATACCGCAAACGCGGATTCCCGCTTGAGCGCATTGTCCTTGAAATCACTGAGCACGATTTTAACGATGATTTCGATACACTCAATCACTTGCTCTTGTATTTCAAAACCTACGGCATCCAGATTGCTGTCGATCATGTGGGCGCGAAAAGTTCGAACATCGACCGCATTCGCCAGTTGCGGCCGCATATCTTGAAAATTGATATGAGCATCAGCCGCCATCACCAGCCCGATGCGCTCCAGGACATCATCCATTCCCTATCGATGCTTGCCCACCGCATCGGCGCCCGCCTGTTATACGAATACATAGAAGATAACCATCAATTGTATTTCGCTTGGAAACACGGCGGGCATTATTACCAAGGCTATTACCTGGCCCATCCGGACCCTGCCCTGCTGACGACGGATGCCTTGTCCATCCACGTCGGCGATCAAGTAAAGGAATTCGTCCACCGTGAAAAAGCGATGGTCAGCGAACGCTTGGCCTATACCGCCCGTTCCGAGGAAAAGCTCAAACGCTTGATGGGCAAATGGCAAAGCCCAGACTATGCCGACCAGTTCATTCAGGAAGTGCTGCCGCTTTTCGAAACGGAGAGTTTCCGCATCTATATTTGCAATGGCGACGGTGAGCAAGTTTCCTCCAACTTCCGGAAAACCGCCGGAAGCTGGCAAGGCGAACCACAGCAAATCGGTTCCCACTGGGCTTTCCGGCCGTATTTCCTCGAGAATATGATGCTCATGAAAGCGAGCCATAAAGGACGGCTGTCGGACATTTACGCCGATATCGAAACAGGGGAAATGATCCGCACATTCAGCTACCCGCTATCGGACGAATGTTTCCTGTTCATCGATTTAAGCTACGAATTCATTTCCGAAAATGATTATCTATTGTTTCAATAATCACAATCAAAAAAGAACCCGAAGCAGCATTTGCCGCTTCGGGTTTTGTCATTGCGCTTCCTTTTCCAGCTTGTCGATATAATGGTCAAGCTTGCCTTTTTGCTCACCGCTGATCTCAGGCAATTCCGGGTTGATTTCCTCCAGCATTTCCACCATCACCTGGGCGATGATCAAACGGGAATACATCTCATCATCTGCTGGCAGTATATACCAAGGGGCATGGTCTGTAGACGTGTGTGTCAGCATATCCCCAAAGATATCTTGGTAATCCGCCCAATGCTCGCGCTCCTCGACATCACTGAATGAAAATTCCCAATTTTTCTCAGGGTTCTTCATCCGCTCGAGGAGGCGCTTCGTTTGTACTTCCTTTGAAATATTAAAGAAGAATTTCACAAACGGAAAACCGTTCTCGGCCATATACCGTTCAAATTCGTTAATCTGCCGATATCGCCGATTCCATACTTCCCCGTCAATCAACTGGTCGGGCAAGGGCTCTTCTTCGAGCAGATCATGGACGCGCGGCGCAATCACTTCCTCGTAATGGGAGCGGTTCAAAATGCCAATTTGCCCCCGCTCCGGCAAGGCGTCGTGCAAGCGCCACAAATAATCATGCTTCAATTCCTCTTCGGTCGGTTTTCCGAGCGTTGTTACTTTAATCCCCTGGGCAGTCAAGTTCGAGAACAAATACGTAATAGCTTCATCTTTTCCCGCCGCATCCATTGCCTGAAGCGCCACCACAATGCCTTTTTCTTCTTCCGCATGGAGCCGGATATGCCATTTTTTCAATTCTTCAATTGTATCATTTAATTGTTGTTCAATTTGATCGGATTCTGCGCTATGGTCTTCATGTGTCGACCAATCTGCCAAATCCACTTTCTGCCCAGCCTTCACTTTATATTGTTGCGTCTCCATGTAATCACTCCTTGAAATACCAATAGTTCCCCTTCTATACCCCTTTTCAGCATTTGGAATTACAGGGCTTTTTTCTCAATCTAATATTCCCTCTGACACCAGGATGTGCACACAACATGAAAAAGCCCCTTCGAGATCCGTCGCGGATTTCAAAAGAGGCTTTTCGCTTTGGGTTGAGCTTCGTTATTCGTAGGCAATCGACCCGTCTGCCTTCTGTTCATACGTGATATCTTCCTGTTCCATCAAGGAAATCAAGATTTCGGCTTTGTCGTCCGCTTGCTCTTTTTGGCGGTCCAGGATTTCATCCAGTTTTTCATGGACTTCCTCGACATGGTTTTTCTGCAAAGTCTTCGTCATTTCACGCGTCAACTCGATTTGGGCAACATGATAGGATTCCAATCGCGCAAGACGTGGATCGTCTGTATCGAGGTCTTTGGACAATTGCTCCAGCTTTTCCTCCATCTCATTGATATGGAGTTCCGTAAGCGAATTATGGTCATACAGGCGGATGAGCGAATTGCTCACTTCCTTGAGCACTTCCTCGCTTTTCTCGCTTTGGAAAATATACTGTTGGACTTCGTCCTGTTCCGCACTCGCTGTCGAATGCTCATCGTTCCACGGAGCGACATAGCTCGCAAAGGAATACACATTCCACAGGATGAACAACAGCAAAATGCCGCCACCGGCCTTCAGCCAAAGTTTGCGGCGCCCTGGATCTTTTTTATTGGATCGAAAATTTGGCGGTTCAGCACCGGTTTCGTTGCTGTTTTCCGCTTTGTTTCGATTGGATTCATTATTGGGATTACTGTCTGAAAACTGATTGTAATTATCCATGTTACCCTCCGGACATCTATTCGTAACACGATTGTAACAAAAAACATTAAAAATAGCATCCGTTTTTTTAATAAACACAGAAATTATGACAATTTTCGACAAAGTTATGGCATTTGCCGTGGCTGCAAGGGCGTATGAAACATCTCCCATACATCAGTTGGAAAGGTTAGCCCTCCGCTTTTTTCGGGTAAACTGTTTGCAAGCATCATCAGCTGATTGGATTGCTTTTTCATTTATCAGCCATCCTTCTTCCTGGCGATTAGAAAGAAAGGCGGTTTTTCATGCGCATCTCCTGTATGGGAAGTTTACTGATTTCAATTATCCTATCGATTGTATTGACCATTTTGCTGAACTTGCTATTTTTCTAGCTGCCGCTGCAGTTGCCGGTCCATGGCCGCGAAAGTTTTGCATGATTAGAAATGGAGGAACTTCAGATGACAAGAACATTTGTGATTTTGTTGATCGTGTCGGCGCTGTTGTTCATCGGATTCTATTTTGCCATTACGCTCTATAATCGTTTTGTCGGAGGGGTTGTTTCAGTGGGGATGGAGTTTCCAACGGCAGCCATCTTTTATGAAATGCTGTCACCCTCATTCCAAGTGTAAAATTCTTCAGCTAAAGGACCCCCATCACCTGAGCGATGGGGGTCCAGTTTATTTTGCGGGAGTTTGTTCCGTGCTTTCCGCTTCGGATTTGCGGTAATCGAATTGCCACTGCACGCCGAATTTATCTTCCACGACGCCGTATGCTTCGCTCCAATAGCTCTCCTCGAATTCGAAGATCACTTTGCCGCTTTCCGCCAGCTTCTTGAAATCGGCTTTCATTTCACCCAGCTCTTCCGAACGGATGGATACGTGAAAATTGCTGCCGAACGTCGCCGGCTTGCCGGGCATGGCGTCTGATAGCAGCAAATAATCGCCGTAAAGCGGAATTGCCGCTTCCAAGATCAATTCCTTTAAATCTTCATCGAGCTTCGATCCGGGGTTGTCGCCGTAATGGATGACGGACACATCGGTTACGCCGAATACGCCTTCATAATAAGACAGCACTTCTTTGCAGTTCCCGTTAAAAATGATTTGCGGATGGATCGCCACTTTTTAGCCCCCTCTTCAACTTTTCGTATCGTCCCCTTTTCCCTTCCATTTTCAGCATTAAACTCCTGCCGCTATTTCCATACGGGCAATTTTTTCAAAAATGAATAGACGATCGGCCCCAAAAAAACCGCCGCCAAGAAGAGATAAAACGACACCGAAGCGATGAGTACCGTGAAAATACCGCTCCATAACGCCGCCACCGAATACAAAAACAGCAAGAGCACCGCCCAGACAATGCTGATGCGAAGCGCCGCATTTTTCATCCGAATCCGCCTCAGCGTCGCCAAGCCCAACGACAACAGAAAAGCGGGGACCACCATCCACAATAAGGTGCTTGTCGCCATATCGCCTCTTACTTCATCATTCAATAACAGCGTGTCCGAACCGCCAGAAGTCGCCATCGTCACAAACAGCCCGACGACAGTAATCAATCCATAAAGCCCCAAGCCAAACAACAGATCCTTGACCAATTCCACCGCTTTCCAGTTTTCCAACGCCTTCCCTCCTCATCGTTCCCGTGGATTTTCTCGTTATTTCGTTTACCGGGAAATAATCGTTATTCCGATTAGTTCGCCGCAAGCCCCTTTTTCCCCTGCCTGCCTTACAAATCCACATTCGGCCTTTCCAGCAGTCATATACCGCGCATGTGAAATATTTTTCATTTCATGACGTCTCCCGCTTTGTGGCCATGCCCAAAATGCACTAAAATTATTATGCAACTATGATCTTTAAGGAGTGACGATACATGAACGAAACGATCCGCCAGTTGACCGATGATGACTTACAAGCTTTGCAAGATATGGATACCGGAATCGACGATGATTATGTGATCCGGGTATTCGACCGGATTTCTACAGGGCCTAACCGTTTATTCGGTTTGTTCCATGACGGCCGCCTGGCGAGTATCGGCGGCTATACCATTTTCGCGGGCAGCTATGCCATGCTCGGGCGCATGCGGAGCGATGTGCGCTTCCGTGGCCAAAGCCTATCCTCCCGGCTGATGGCCCATGTCCGGGATGCGGCACTCGACCATCCCGGCATCCGTTTTGTCGGCGCCAATACACAGGAGTTCAACCTCCCGGCACAGCGCGTCCTGGAGAAAATCGGCCTATCCCGCCAAGCCGAGTTATTTTCCGCCATTGCAGCGAATGTGGAAACTTTCGAAAGCGGCACTGCACCTTGGCGAAAAATCGAAAGCACCGACGAGAAGATGCGCTGGCTCGAGGCGGTCTACATCCGCTCTAGACGAGTCTTTCCGTTCGAATGCTATTACCCGTTTCCCGCAAGCCCCGATCTTTTTTCCGGCCAAGCGCTTGCACAATGGGACTTCTATGAAAATCCTGCACGTGACCGGATCGTCATCACCAAGCACGACGTGAAGAAATTCGATTACTTGCATACGCTTTATCCTTGGGACGATTTACTTGAACAGCCGGGATTATGGGAAACCTTGCGCGCCCCCCTCGAGAACATCCGCCGAAATTCTGAGGAAGGCGCTTTTGTCTGGATGGACTTGACGCGTACACAGGCAAGCCAGCTGCCCGAAAACCACCCTTTCGACTTGCCGTCGCCTTGGTTTTTATACGGCACGGATATCCAGTAAGTTGTTCTCCTCCCCTTCTAAATGTTTAAGCTTCATTCTTAATAGGAAGACATAGTGTATAGAAGGAAATCAGCCAAGGAGGAGAACAAGATGACACAGCAGGAACATCGCCAAGAAGAAGTAGCAGAAGACTTGAAGCAGGAAATGCCTGCAAAAGAAGTGAGAAACGGCGTTGAGCTTTCGAATCCGCTCGAAATCGTCCAGCGTATGCTCGAAGTGGCGACGCAGGAACTCGAATTGCCGCAAGGGGTGTACGAAATCCTCAAAAAACCGAAGCGCATCTTGAAAGTTTCGATTCCGGTGCGCATGGACGACGGGACCTATCGCGAATTCGAAGGCTATCGTTCCCAGCATTTGGACGTGCTTGGCCCGACAAAAGGCGGCGTACGCTTCCATCCGGGCGTGACCGAGGACGAAGTGGCAGCTTTGTCGATTTGGATGTCGATGAAAGCGGCCATTCTCGGGATTCCCTACGGCGGAGGCAAAGGCGGAATCGTCGTCAATCCGAAAGAGCTGTCCAAGCGGGAACTCGAAGAATTGTCCCGTGGCTTTATCCGCGAACTCGAACCGATCATGGGGCCCGAAAGAGACATTCCAGCACCGGACGTCAACACGACGCCGCAGATCATGGGATGGATGATCGATGAATTTTCCAGACTGAAAGGTAAAAATGTGCCCGGGACGATCACCGGCAAGCCTTTGATCCTTGGTGGATCGGAAGGCCGCGTCGAAGCGACCGGCCGCGGCGTCGTCTTCACCATCGAAGATGCCGCCAAGAAACTAGGGCTCGAACTGGAAGGCATGACCGCAGTCGTTCAAGGCTTCGGGAATGTCGGATCGATTACTGCCAAACTGTTGCATGACCGCGGCGTGAAAGTGATCGGCATCGTCGACGCTGGCGGCGGCATCTATCATAAAGACGGACTTCCGATTGAAGAGTTGATCGGCTATGCCCAAACGACCGGGACCGTGGCCGGATACAATGGCTACGAATCGCTCAGCAACGACGAGTTATTCGCCGCTGATGTGGATATATTGGTGCCCGCGGCGCTCGAGAACCAGATCACTTCAACCACCGGCCCGACCATCCGCGCCAAGATTGTAGCGGAAGCGGCGAACGGCCCCACGACGCCGGACGGCAATGCCGCGATGGAAAAGAACGGTGTCACCGTCATCCCGGATATTCTATGCAACGCGGGAGGCGTCACGGTTTCCTATTTCGAATGGGTACAAAACACGACCCATCTGCGCTGGACCGAGCAGGAAGTGAATGAACGGCTCCACACCGAGATGACAGATGCTTTCGATGATGTCTATGAAATGAAAGAACAAAAAGGCTGCACAATGCGCGAAGCAGCGTATTTGGTCGCTGTGGAACGCATCGCACAAGCGATGGAAGCACGCGGCTGGATTTAGTAGAAGAGGCTGTCCCAAAAGCTCATGAAACAGGGCTTTCGGGGCAGCCTCTTTTTTCTTTTTTTCCGCTGATGTTTCCGGACGCCCGTTTACAGGTAGTGAATAGGAAAGGCCCTCACCGCCAGAAAAGGAGAACAACCATGAAAACAATCGATTACTGGGTCTATTTGGCCTTTTCCGCATTTAAATTATTCCTCTTCAGCTTATACACCGCTACACCGTTCAGTTTCGGCTTTTTCCTGATCAGCTTATCCAGCGCGCTGCTTCTTTCAAGCTGGACCTTGCTGATCGATAGGCGTAAGCGGCGCTGGATTTTATTGTCGCTTTTGGCGCTCCACAGCGTCCTGTTGATTTCGGATGTCTGGTATTACCGTTATTTCGGCAATCTGTTATCGGTGCAATTGATTCCTTCAATGACGCAAATGAATGACGTAGGCGGCGGTTTTTTGAGCTTGATCCGCTGGACGGACTTTTTCTTTTTTGCCGACTTCCTGTTGTTTCTCATCTTCATTCTCGTGTTAAAAAAACGCCGCACCAGTTACGGTCGGACAACGAACGGCAAACTGGCAGCAGTAATTGCTGCAATCGGCCTCCTAATATTCACCGCCCCCCTCCTATCGAGCATCGCAAAAGGCGAACGCTGGCTGACTGGAGATGCCGCCAGCAATATGCGTGAATACTACGAGCTCGGGTTTTGGGGCTATCATGGCTATGATTTCGGGAAAGGCGTGGTTTCCATTTTCCGCGATCCCGAGCCTTCCGGACAGGACAAAGCCCTGCTCTTGGAAGCTGCCGCAGAAATCGGCACACAAAATAGCGGCGAGCAGCCAAATGTTATACTCGTCCAATTGGAATCGCTGCAAACGTCCGTCATCGGCCAGGAAATCGGCGGTGAAGAAGTGACGCCTTATTTGAACCAGCTGGAAGAAGAAATGCTTTACTTCCCTTCTTTCCATCATCAGACCCATGAAGGACGCACATCGGATGCGGAGTTTGTCATCAACACCTCTTTGCATCCACTGCGCACAGGCTCTGTCTATACCCGCTTCCCGGACAGCACATTCGCTCCGCTTCCGGAGACCTTGCGAAAAGGCGGCTACGACACAGCGGCGATGCACGCTTACGAAGCGAGCTTCTGGAATCGCAATACCGTCTATGAACATATCGGCTTTTCCCGCTTCTTCAGCGAAAAAGACTACCCCGATACGGAAAAGATCGGCATGGCGATCAACGATGAAGATTTCTTCCGGACTTCGGTCGAACACATTCGAAAACTGGAAGAACCCTATTACGCTTTCATGATTGCGTTGAGCAGCCATATCCCTTTTACGATTCCGGAAGATAAAAAAGAGTTGGCGCTGCCAGGCTATGAAGATGAGCTGGTACGGAATTATTACCACACCGTCCATTATGTCGACGGTGCGGTCGAAGTGCTTGTCGATGAATTGAAACAGCAAGGCATGTGGGACGATTCACTGGTCATTTTCTATGGTGACCACGACAGCGGATTGACCGAACAAGGCCGTGAAATGGCGAATAAGCATGACGCTAATGGCACGACGGAACAATTCGAATTGTTCCGGGAAGTCCCATTGTGGATCAAGCCGCCAAACCTGCCGGAAGGCGATACGGTCGAGACTGTCGGCGGCCAAATCGATTTAGCCCCGACGATCCTTGAACTTGCAGGCATCGACCAAGGCTTCATGCTCGGCACTTCATTGCTGTCGGATACCGAAAGGCTCGTCGTTTTCCGAGACGGCTCGTTCCGAAAAGGCGATGTATATTTCGAGCCGGATTTGACGACCACATCCGGTACTGGTGAATGCTACTCCATCGAAAGCGGTGAACAAATCGACGACGCGGAATGTGAGCCGTATATCAACGATGCGCTCGATCAATTGCGCATTTCCGATACCGTAATTGAAGACAATGGGCTGGACTATATCGAACAATGAAAAAAGCGATGGACTCGAGGTTAGAGTCCATCGCTTTTTCATCTCATGACGCTGCCTCCGGAAATCTTCACCGATTCACCGACGATATTCGGGGCGGCATCCGTTAACAGGAACGCTATTGTTTGGGCGACTTCTTGAGGCGTCGACAGCCGGTTTGAAGGAATGCCTGCCTGAGCTTCCTCCAGCGCCCGCTCAACAGATATGCCTTTTCGTTCCGCCTTTCTTCGGATACTCGCCCTTGCCATTTCCGTATCGACATAACCCGGGCATACCGCGTTGACGCGGATGCCATGCCCAATCGCTTCCAGCGCCATTGACTGTGTCCACCCAACCACCGCGAATTTACTCGCTGCATACGCCGTGTTTCCGGCCGTGCCGCGTAGCCCAGAAAGCGAAGCGAGATTGACGATATCGCCTCTGCCTTCTTCCATCATGCGCCGGTATACCAATTGCGTCAGCATGAATGTCGAGGTGTAATTGATGTTCATCAAGTGTTCCAAAAACTCCTGGTCCAGTTCTTCCACTTGCTTTCCGCCTGCTGCTCCGGCTGAATTGACCAAGCCGCCGATAAACCCGAGCCGCGTTTCAGCGGTTTCGACCAGCTGTTTTCGGTCTTGAGGATCCGTTAAATCCGCCGCGTGGACATGCAACCGGCTGGCATCCATCAGCGTTGCTAATTCGTTTTCCAATTTTTTCAACTTGTCCGGATCGCGCCCGGTAACCGTCAGTTTCGCTCCCATCTGTGCTGCCGTTTTGGCGGTTTCCCAGCCGATGCCGCCAGTCGCGCCAGTGATCAAAATGTGCTTTTGCGCCAAAGCTTGTTTGTCAAAAATATTCATGTATACGCCTCCCTTGCCTGCAGTGATTCCCTTAACTGCACTGTATTCAAACATGCATGGAGGCGGACAAGCGACGTAGAGGCACGAAGTAGTATATACTAGCATGAGGTACACAAGTGCTGTCATTTTTTCACTTCCAGCTATGCTATTCCAGGCTGAAGACGAATTTCATCACTATATGGAAAATGCGTTACATGGAGGGAATAAAATGAACCAAAAAATGAGTGATTTTACTGAAACATTGCGCCAAACCGATTATGCGCATATCTTTTACCTGACCGAACAAACAGATCTTTATATAGAAAATGCCGTGTCTTATGTCCTGGACGGCGTCCGGAATGGCGACCGCGTCTTATTCGTCGAAAACCCCCGGATCTATCCCCAAATCCAGAAAAAGCTTCAGCATGTGTTGACTCCCGAAGAATTGGATTTGATCCTTTACGTCAATAACTTCGATTTCTATTGGCGAAAAGGCAGTTTCCAACCCGAAGCCATCCTGGAATATTTCGAGAGTGTTGTCGGGTCTTTCACCGCGGATGGCCGGCAATGCCGGACATGGGGCCATATCGAATGGGGCAGCCAGGAAGATATTGAGCAGAAAATCATCGATTATGAAACAGAAATCGACGGGTCCATCCCGCAGCGAAAAGTCATTTCCGTCTGCGCATATGATGCGCCCCGCGTCTCGGATAGTTTGCGCGAACAGCTGATGCATTGCCATGGATACCTGATGAAAGACCACAGCATATCCGCATTATCATTTTACGACGATCGAAAAGCCCGGAATTGAGGTTCCAGGCTTTTTCATTTGGAATGAAATCTGCTTTAGGTTCATGCATACTTCCCGCTCACTCAGGGAATACCTAAAGCAACCGCCTGCTGAAGGCGAAAGTGTATATAGAATGAAGCGGAGGATACAGCCATGAAAAAAGAAATCACAGTCGGTGCGGCCGAGTTAAAATGGGATTTGGAAACAGGGGAAGTGCTCTTTGACGGGGGCGATGTCGTCTTTTTCTGGACTTCCGCCATGGAAACCTTTTTCGACACGATCCGGGAAATCACCGGCACCGAAGCGACCGACCTGGTGCTTGAGACCACCGGGTTCAGGCAAGGGATCGTCGTCGGCGAAGGATTCCGGGAACTGAAGAATATCGATGCCAGCAATGTCGTCGAATGGATTTCCAATACATACGCGCCGGCAGGCTGGGGCAAAGTGGAGATCGTCGAGATGGACATCGATCACTATACATTTAAAATGCATATACAGGATGATTGGGAGTTCAAAATGAACCAATTGAACCGAAAAGGCACAAAAGGCATTTTCGTCCCTTCCCATTACGCGGGGGTGTTGACGGGATTATTCGGCCAAAACTTCTGGTACCGGACCATCCGCTATCAAAATGAAGAACAGCCCTACAGCATAGTGGAATATTATCCGTCGGATGTCACCGTCCAGCAGAACATCCGGGAACTTGCGAGGCGACAGGAAGACAAGCAGATCCGACAGCTTGAAGAGATGGTGGATGAAAAGACCAAAATGCTCCAGAAACTGGTGCGCGAACTTTCTTCGCCAGTCATCCCCGTGCTCGAAGGGATCATCGTCGTGCCGATGATCGGAAGCTACGATGAAGACCGGACAGAAGACTTGATCAACAACACATTAAACGAACTGCCAAAGCACAAGGCAGAATTTTTGCTGCTTGACCTGACAGGATTGAACCGCAATATTTCAGAGCATACCGCCCAATTGATCGACAAATTGGCGGCAGCAGCGCGGCTGCTCGGCACAGAGACAATTTTAGTCGGCGTCTCGCCGGAACTCGCCATGATCATTACGCGGACGATGCAGGATTTGTCGAAATTCGAAACCTTGCAGAGCCTGCAGCACGGCATCTATTATGCGCTTGGGCGCAGCGGCCGCTCCATCAGCCAAAAAAACAAGTGAAACGAGGAGTTGCCTCGTTTCACTTGTTTTTTTCATCCCTGCTGGCAGGCGGCTGTTTCAAAAAACGCCCGCCTGTATTCATATAAATCAAAGCCGCCCCGGTAAACCCAAAAAATAAGGCAACGCCGATATAGAACATCCAACTTTTCTCGAGCACCATGCCAGCCAGCCAAAACAGCATGCTGAACGCCAAAGCGAATAATAGTTTCCCGATAAAACGGGCCATGGCAGGGCCATCGTATTTCGCTTTTTCTTCTTTGGGCATCGTGTTGTAGCCGGCGATTAAAAAAGCGCCTTTCCCTTGCCGCATATAGAACCCCAGGAGCACCATCATGAACGCCACCCCGCCGATGACCAATGCCCCCGACTTCACTTCATCCATTCAATCCCCGCCTTGCCGCTTGAATTCCCTCTCCATTTTTTATTCGGCAAAGATTCGATAATTCCTTTTCAACCACAAGAAAATCCCGCACCCGTCTTCCCTGTGCGGGACTTTCCAAAAACCACTGGCACGGCTTCCACTAATGTGTCCAATTTTTGAATGAGAATACCATCCCGATGATGACAACAGCTATTCCGCCGAAAATGAGCATAGGCAACAGCCCGACAATGTCGGTCATCTCAAGGGCACCTCCTTTTCTTCAATCATACGCCCATATTGAAAAAAACGCCATAAAATTGTTTGATTTTTCAGTTACTTTAAGTTGCGCTGTGCGCTAATTAAAACTAAGATGACAATAAGGAGCACCAGTAAGGCAGCCAACCCCATCAGGCAGATTGGAAACCCGAGATTCATCTTCAAGTTGCCATCTCCCTGCTTTAGACTAAGCGAACGCCGCTTGACTAAATAATTGACCCGTATATCGTGGCCGTCTTGTAAATTCAAAAAAACCGCCGGCAAAACCGGCAGCCCCCTGTTTACAATTTGTCGATAACGGCCCTGTAGACCGGCGCCAAAACTTTACGCAAAGCTGCAACGGGCGGCACCGGGCTTCTCTGTTGCCATTGGATCCATTCGAGCGCCACCAGGCTCAACACTAGCCAAATCGTGCCCGCGATATAGCCTGCCAAGACATCACTTGGGAAATGCGCTCCTAGATAAATCCGGCTGATTCCGATCAGCACGATCAGCATGCTGAGCCCGAACACCGCTGCCCATTGCAGCCATGGTTTCTGTTTCGTCCGGATGACCAGGTAAATGAGGAAACCATAAAAGATGAGCGAACCCATTGAATGGCCGCTTGGAAAACTATAGCCGACCGCATCGATCGCTTCATTGATGCTCGGCCGCTCCCGGCTGAATAAATGCTTTAATAAGACGGTCAACAGCGAGCCGCCGCCGACTGCCACCAAATAGAACAAAACGCCCCATTTGTCGCGCATCCTGACACCCAATATCCACAAGACGCCAATCGACATTAATACCAGAAACCAAACCGACCCAAGCTCCGTAATGATGAACATGACCGTGTCCATCCAACTGCTTCCGATCGCTTCCAGCAATCGGATGGTAACCGCATCAAATACGGCCAATTCCTGATCGAGCATTTCATCAGCCAGTTCTGCGAACAAGACAATGAATAATGACGCCAACCCGAGGCCGACAAGCAACACGATAAAAGCAAATCCCGATAATTTCGTTTCTCTATCCATCCAACCGCCCCTATATTTTTTCTTACCGTCAGTTTACCCGGCTTTGCCGATAAGTATGCCAGATCCTTGCAGTTCCAGGGTTCAAGGGCCTTCATTTAGGGAATAGCACAAATAGATAGCAAATCAAGCAAGAAAACGCTAAACCTTTGCTGAACCCTCACCTGGAAGGATGATCACCATGAAACTACCACTCCGGCTGCTTATATTGGCTGTCCTTCTGCTTGCCTTCACTTCCTGTTCGGAAGCTTTATCGGAAAACCGCGGACACGCGGCACCTGACTTTGCATTGCCTGACCTTAACGGCACTGTGCACCACCTTGATGATTACAGGGATGAAAAAGTCTACCTCCTCTTCTGGGCTTCCTGGTGCTCAATTTGCCTTTCCGGAATGAATGAAATGGAAGAGTTGATCGAAAGCAATGAAGATTTCACTGTCCTCACAATCGTCTCCCCCGGAACTTACGCCGAACGAAACGCCAATGAATTCAAAGCATGGTTCTCAAGCATCGATCATGACGGCGACTTTATTGTCCTGCTTGATGAGGGAGGGGCAGTATTTGGCCAGTACGAAATAGAAGCTTACCCCAGTTCCGTCTGGATCGGCTCTGACGGCAGGATTATCGAACAACGCACCGGCCATGTGACCAACTACGAGATACTCGAATTGATGAATTCGATTCGCTAGAAAGGCGGAACCCATCATGAAACGATATTTTCTGCCTGTGCTTTTATTGTTGCTGCTGGCGGGCTGTTCAAGCGAAGCGGTCAGCGACTCAAGCACCGCTTCTTCTTCAGAATCACGTTTTCCGGACAATCCGAACGAAGAATTGGAATTCGACACAGAAAACCTGCAAGACATTTGGTTTGCGGGCGGCTGCTTTTGGGGTGTTGAAGCCTATATGGCGCGCATCTACGGTGTCTATGACGTGACTTCGGGCTACGCAGGCGGAACGATCGAAAACCCGACATACGAACAAGTGCTGACAGGCGATACCGGCTATGCCGAAACCGTCCATTTGCGTTATGACCCGGAACGCGTGTCGCTCGAGGAATTGCTCGACCGCTATTTCCTCATCATCGACCCGACACTCGTCGACCAGCAAGGCAACGACCGCGGCAACCAATACCGGACCGCCATTTTCTATGACGATCCTTCGGCTGTAAGCACGATCGAGAAGGCAATCGCCGAAGAGCAACAAAAATACGAGAAACCCATTGTCACCGAAGTCGAGCCGCTGACGAATTACTATCTCGCGGAGAATTACCACCAAGACTATTTGGAGAAAAATCCCGACGGCTATTGCCATGTCGATTTCACGAGCCTCGAAAGCCAGGAAATCCCGCAGCTGGTCGATCCGGCTGATTACCCGAAGCCGGATGAAGACGAGATCCGGGAGATGCTGACCGATGAGCAATACCGCGTCACACAGGAAGACGGAACAGAGAGCGCTTTCGATAATAAATACGATGGCTTCTACGAGCCCGGCATCTATGTCGACATCGTCACAGGCGAACCGCTCTTTTCGTCCAAAGACAAATACGATTCAGGGACCGGCTGGCCAAGCTTTACGAAGCCGATTGATCCGGCAGTCGTGACCGAACACGACGACCTTTCCCTGTTCGGTATGCGGACCGAAATCAGAAGCCGCACGGGCGACAGCCATTTGGGGCACGTCTTTGAAGACGGGCCGGACGATGCGGGTGGTTTGCGCTATTGCATGAACAGTGCAGCACTGCGTTTTGTGCCGCTCGAAGAGATGGAAGCACAAGGCTATGGATACCTGACGGACAAAGTAGCTGAATGAGCACAATAAAAGCCGGAAGCCATTTTGAATGGGCTTCCGGCTTTTATGATAGACAAGTTTGGGTTATTGGCTTTCTACCCGCTTCGCCAAGCGGCGGTCCAAAATGCCTTCAACAATCATGAAGTTTTCGTGGCATTTCGGTCGGTATAGTCCTTTGGCGATACCATCGATTGTCAAGCTGCTGACACCGTATTTCATGCCCAAGTATTCAGCAGGAAACTCTTCAATATGATAAAAATACAAGATGCTGTAGACAGCCTCATCGCTGAGCTTTCTCAAATCGTGCGCTATGGTCATTATGCTCGGCCCCCTTTTCGTGATGCTTATCAGACCTGTCGCGATTAGACTTATATTGTAAATACCCTTTGATAAAACATTCATAACTTGCGTCAAAAGCGGCATTGTGCTCTCTAATTTCCTTTAATTCCTCCATATTAAGCACTCCTTTGTAATCTTTATGAACTCTCAACGAGATATTTTTCAATTTGAGTGAATTTTTCATAACAATCTCTTCTAACCTGTCCAGAAATCAAATCATTGAGCGATTCGATGCTGATACAAAACCGTTGGCTTAGTTCGTCTACCGAAAAGCCTTTAACTTTCGCTAGATACAGAATGTGATAAATATCCTCTTCACTGAATTTGATTAAGTCAGTCGGAGTATTCATTTCCTTTACCGCCTTTCACTTATATTGATATAGCTGAACTGATTGCTCCAGGCAATTAATTACTGAACTCAGCCTCGCCACAAATACTTTAGAGGATTCATGTGTACGGATTCGCACGTGAAATCCACCTTCTGCTTCTTCTAGCGTATGCAAATAGTTTGTCGGAAGAGGAAACGAATGCTTGATCAAAGCATCGAAGAAAATGGGCATTTCCATCGTAGTCAACCAAATATCCAATTGGTTTACAGCGCGTCCTTCATTGTCATAGCCAAAGAACTGGACTATCCGTTTCTTTTTATCACTAGCTAATATTGAGCACTCCCTTTCCCATGCTTTATGCCGCGAGTCCTCATAAAAGTTTGTCGAATCATAATTATGGATCATTTGTGTTTCTCCCCTTGTTAATGCGCACCAAAAAACGCCGAAAAGAAACCTCTTTTTGAGAGGAATATCTTCGGCGTTGCGTACAGCGCTATTGTCTGCCACACTCGTCCAACCCTTTATTTTTGTTTGTGTAAAAAGGCAGGGTCTTTACTCCTTCCTTAAATAAACAAAATTTAATCATTTCGCGTTATAGCTATAAAAAGTTTTTATTTTACAAGAAAATAACGGGTTGTATAACCACAACTGATAGGATAAGACTACAATATTTATTTTTTTCTGTAAATAGAAAAGTAACTGAAAATTAAAAATAATATTTTTTTATCATCCATTTGTATATTATTGTTAAAAGATCATTTAAATCGTTTCGAAATGATGACGGTCGCTGCAACAGATAATGTGCTTCGATAAAAAAAGTGCCACGCGCTTAACATCGTTAAGCGCGTGGCCAGAGTGTTGAATAAGTCCATTAATCAGTTATGAATTAGAATGAGGTCATCTTTTCGACATTCAAAAATCAATGACCTATCTAAGTATTTGGAGAAGCGTTTGCTCGACTCCTGTGGGACTAGCGGGTTTGAGAGACCCCGCAGGTCGCGATAGCGGCTGAGGAGGCTCGATTCCCGCCCCACGGAAAGCGAGCGATAAGCTTCGGAAAATACGGCTTCTTACCTTTCTCGACAGCCTGGCCACGCGCTTAACATCGTTAAGCGCGTGGCACAGCCATTAAATCAGCAAATTGAAAAGCAATGAATCGTTATTGATGTCTTTATACGGAAAGCCGTTTTGCGCCATGCGTTCAACGAGCGGCCCGTAATCTGCCGGGTCCTTCAATTCGATTCCCACCAAGACCGGACCGTGTTCCCGGTTATTCCGCTTGGTGTACTCGAAATGGGTGATGTCGTCCTGTTCGCCGAGCACATCTCCCATGAACTTCCGCAGGGCTCCCGCACGCTGGGGGAAGGTCACGATGAAATAATGCTTCAAGCCTTCATAGATCAAGGACTTTTCTTTGATTTCCTGCATGCGTTCGATATCGTTATTGCCGCCGCTGACAACACAGACGACATTTTTCCCACGGATCTCCTCGCGGTAAAAGTCGAGTGCCGCCACCGATAATGCGCCTGCCGGCTCTGCGACAATGGCATTTTCGTTGTACAGCTCAAGTATTGTCGTGCACACTTTGCCTTCCGGGACTGGAACGATGCCATCCAGCACTTTTTGGCAGATCGCCATCGACAAATCCCCGACTTGCTTGACCGCTGCCCCGTCGACAAACGTGTCGATCGTATCAAGCCGCGTCACTTGGCCTTCCTTAAGGGAAGCTTTCATGCTCGCCGCGCCTTCCGGTTCGACGCCAATTAGTTTCGTTGCAGGAGAAACGCCTTTTAAATACGTCCCGACGCCAGACGCCAAGCCCCCGCCGCCGATTGCGCAAAACATATAATCGACCGGTTCCTGCATATCGTTAAGCACTTCGACTGCGACGGTGCCTTGCCCTGCAATCACCGCTTCGGTATTGAATGGATGGACGAAGGTCTTGCCTTCTTCCGAACAGACGTCCATCGCTGCCGCAAAGGCATCGTCGAAGCTATCGCCGATCAAGACGACTTCGGCGTACTCGCCGCCGAATCGTTTCACTTGTGAGACCTTCTGGCTCGGTGTCGTAAGCGGCATGAAGATCTTCCCTTCGATGCCAAGCGCCTGGCAGGAATAAGCGACGCCTTGCGCATGATTGCCAGCGCTCGCGCAGACGACGCCTTTGGATCGTTCGGATTCGGTCATGCTGCGGATGAAATTATAGGCACCGCGCAATTTGAACGAACGGACCACTTGCTGGTCTTCGCGCTTCAAAAAGACATTGCAGCCATAGCGTGCCGAAAGAATCTCGTTGCGCTGCAAGGGCGTCCGGATGATGACATCCTTCAGCGCCTGATTGGCGACCATAATATCGGCCACGGTCACCTCTTTAGCAACGGCTTCCCTTTCCAGCTCTGTGATGTTTTTTGCCATCTGAATCACCCTCTTCATTTTGATTATTGAATTACTCTAACACATCAGCGCGCTTTGTTGTGTAAAAATTTAGACAATTGGATGGCCTTTTTGCAATATTTTCGGTTTTTCCTGGATGTATGCGGTTTCATTTTTCAAATGGGGTAAACTAGATAGAAAAGAAACAACGAGCAGCATAAATATTTTTTAAAGAGGAGATGATTTCTTGCAGGACGTCCATCATAAAATCGCCATTATTACAGGCGGCAATAGCGGCATCGGATGGGAAGCCGCCAATATGCTAGCCGGCCGGGGCTTCTCGATTCTACTGGCGGTCCGCGACCTGGTTAAAGGCGAAAACGCTAAACGGGAAATCCTCGATTACCATCCGGAAGCGACGGTCGCCGTCCTGAAGCTCGACTTGGCCGATCTCGCAAGCGTCCGCCATTTTGCGGACAGCTACAAAAAGCATTTCCGCTCACTCGATTTGCTGGTCAATAACGCAGGGATCATGATGCCGCCTTATGGAAAAACGAAAGACGGCTTTGAATTGCAGTTCGGCAGCAATTACCTCGGCCATTTCGCGTTGACCGCCCACCTCTTGCCGCTGCTTGCGAAAACCCCGGGCTCGCGCGTCATCACGCTCGGGAGCCTGGCGCATAACCGCGGTACGATCGATTTCGATAACCTCGATGGATCGAAAGGGTACCGCCCGAAAAAATTCTATAACCAAAGCAAACTCGCCAATATGCTCTTCGCGATGGAACTCGACCGGCGGCTGAAAGAGCACGGCATCGAGACAATCAGCGTCGCCTGCCATCCGGGTGTTTCGGCTACCAATATCTTCAAGATCGGCAAATACGATGCGCCGGTCCTGCTGAGGGATTTCGCCAACCGCTTTTTGCAGCCGCCGGACATGGGCGCGCTCGCCACCGTCCACGCCGCAACCGAACCGGATCTCACGGGAGGCGAATACATCGGCCCCGCCGGCAAAGGGCGCAGAAAAGGCTATCCGGCACTGGATACGCCCCACCCAGCGGCCATCGACGAAGCACTCGCCCAAAAATTATGGGGCGTGTCCGAGCGATTGACGGGTGTCAGCTTCGATTTCGAAGCGGCGAAGCAGAAACATCCTGCGGCTGATAATTAAAAAACGGCACACCTGATTTCATTTTTGATGAAAAATCCGATTATTGGTACACTTAGCAGGGAAAAGCACTAATGTAGTCAAAATTTCTTAATCTAAGGAGCTGAGACGATGAACACGAAACAATTTGAAGTAATGAAAAATGGCAAAGGCTTTATCGCAGCGCTCGACCAAAGCGGCGGCAGTACGCCAAAAGCGTTAAAACTTTACGGTGTGAATGAAGATGCTTACTCCAACGAAGATGAAATGTATGACCTGATCCACGAAATGAGAACACGCGTCATGACCGCACCGGCGTTTACGTCGGATTATGTGCTCGGGGCCATCCTGTTCGAGCAGACGATGGACCGCGACGTCTATGGCAAATACACAAGTGATTATTTATGGGACGCAAAAGGCGTTGTGCCATTCCTTAAAATCGATAAAGGCTTGGCTGATGAACAGAACGGCGTTCAATTGATGAAGCCGAACCCGAATCTGAACGAGCTGTTGAAGCGCGCGGTCGAACGCAATGTCTTCGGCACGAAGATGCGTTCGGTCATCAAAGAACCGAATGCGGACGGCATCAAACAAGTGGTCGACCAGCAATTTGAAGTGGCAAAAGAAGTAATTGCCGCAGGACTTGTGCCGATTATCGAGCCGGAAGTGGACATCAATAGCGCAGACAAAGAACGCATCGAGGCTATGCTGAACGACGAAATTCTCAGCCACCTTGATAAGCTCAGCGACGACGAGTACGTCATGTTGAAATTGACGATTCCGACGCTGGCGAATTTCTATAAGGAATTGATCGACCACCCTCGCGTCGTGCGTGTTGTGGCCTTGTCCGGCGGATATCCGCGCGAACAGGCAAACCAGAAGCTTGCCGAAAACAAAGGCTTGATCGCCAGCTTCTCACGCGCCTTGTCAGAAGGGTTAAGCGCTGACCAGACAGACGAAGAGTTCAACACGACGCTCGAGAAGTCCATCAAAGAAATCTACGAAGCATCCATCACATGATATGAAAAAAGCGCTCCCTTTGTGGTGCGCTTTTTTTCTTATGGGTTAAATTAAAAAAACAAAACGTCAACAGATTGTAGCGGAAATGTAAAGGATGAAGATTGAGCTTCAAGGGGACGCTTTCTGAGGGGGCCGGCTTCAGCCGCTTCCCTCGCTAGCGCTCAGTCCAGGGTCTTCCGCTCGTCCTGATCCCTCCAGAGTCGCCCCTTTCCGCTCCATCTCTAGTTTTAGAGAAGAAATGAAATTCATCACACATTATTGAACAGCACACGAAACTTCTCTGCAATTATCAAGTCCAGCTAAGCGTCGCCACCAGCGGATGAAGACAACTAACAGTGACATTTCTTTGCATATACTATCCAATGACATCTTAAAGCCGAACCGCGCAAACGGGCGAGCCGATGCCATGAGACAAGCGTTTTTCTTGGCTTATGGCTAGAGGCCAGCCCAAAGCGGGAGGCGGCTGCTTCATGATGAAATCATCAATGCACAATCTATCTCACTCACAAACCTAACTAAGCATCATCCACCAGCGGATGACCACAAAAAACGAGATACTTTATCACTCAAAAAACCCAATGAAATCTATTAGCCGAACCGCGCAAACGGGCGATCCGGAGCCATGAGACAAGTGTTTTTCTTGGCTTATGGCTAGAGGCCAGCCCAAAGCGGGAGGCGGCTGCTTCATGATGAAATCATCCATGCACAATCTATCTCACTCACAAACCTAACTAAGCATCATCCACCAGCGGATGACCACCAAAAACGAGATACTTTATCACTCAAAAAACCCAATGAAATCTATTAGCCGAACCGCGCAAACGGGCGATCCGGAGCCATGAGACAAGTGTTTTTCTTGGCTTATGGCTAGAGGCCAGCCCCAAGCGGGAGGCGGCTGCTTCATGATGAAATCATCCATGCACAATCTATCTCACTCACTAACCTAACTAAGCATCATCCATCAGCGGATGACCACCAAAAACGAGATACTTTATCACTCAAAAAATCCAATGAAATCTATTAGCCGAACCGCGCAAACGGGCGATCCGGAGCCATGAGACAAGTGTTTTTCTTGGCTTATGGCTAGAGGCCAGCCCCAAGCGGGAGGCGGCTGCTTCATGATGAAATCATCAATGCACAATCTATCTCGCATGCTTGCCTAACTATTTTCGCTTATTTCATTCGCAAACACCCCACTGAAAAGGAGAGATTACATGTTATATTTCCTGGTTCCGATCGCTGTTGTGGCGGGCCTTGGTTTTATCGTCGACCGCCGCCGCAGAGCTTCCGCCTATTACGATAAGCCGATACATCCGGACGCTAAGCCCGGCGACAGCTCGAATTACACGATGGGCGACAATCGCTATACGAGCGGCGGTGAATAAGTGCCAATCAAAAAAGCCGCGGCCATCCCCAATCGGGTGCCGCGGCTTCTCGTTATGGACGATAATTGAGCGTGATGCCTTTGAGCAGATTGCGCATGAGCTGGTCGCCCAGTTCCTTATAGTTTTTATGGCCTTCTTTGCGGAGAAAGGCGCCAAGTTCGCCTTTGGAGACATTGATCCCGGCCAGCTTCCATAAATCGAGCAAGTCTTCGCTCGTCAATTCCAACGCAATGCGCAGTTTTTTCAACACCAGGTTATTGATATGCTCGCCGCTTACTTCGGGCGGGCCGGAGTCGCCGGGTTTCGGTCCGCGGTTGAAGGTGATCAACCCGTTCAGGAAGCGCTCCAATTGGTCGTTTGCCAATGGGATATTGGCTTCTGCCCCTTCGTCGTCCGGTTCCGGCGTTTTCGTTAAAATCAACGGCACCTCGACAGCATCCACTTTTTCGCCGCCGAGTGCGAAAATTTCTTTTACATCGCTATTTTTCAAATCCAGCGCATAGCGCAGCCGGATCAAAATATCGTTATTGTCCATATGAAAAACCCTCCTGCCATGTTCTATTCAAATCCTGTTCCATCATAACACAGAGAAATGGCGCCCCGAATCATCAGGGCGCCAGTTTTCAGCGTTCGATAAACGTATGGCGGAACCATGTATATTCGCTAATATGCAGTTCGCGCAATTGGTATTTCAAAATCTTCCCTGAAGCGTTGCGCGGCAGTTCGTCCGCAAACCGGAACTTTTTCGGCGCTTTATGCTTCGGCAAGTGCTCGAGCAAGTATTCAGAGAGCGCCACTTCATCGATCGGCGATCCCCCTTTCGGCACGATGACGACACCGACGATTTCTCCCCATTCTTCTTCTGGGATGCCGACGGTCGCTGCTTCCTGGACTTGCGGATGGCGGTTTAGCACTTGTTCGATTTCGATCGAATAAATATTATTTCCTGCAGAAATGATGCGGTCGGATTTGCGGTCGACGAGCGTAATATAGCCGTCTTCATCGATCGTCGCGAGATCGCCCGTCAATAGCCAGCCATCCCGGAAGGCTTCCTTGGTTTCTTCCGGCATATTGTAATAGGATTTCATGATGGTCTCGCCGCGCATGATGAACTCGCCGACTTGTCCTGGAGCGACGTCGTTCATTTCTTCATCGACCACGCGGACGTGGGTCATATACATCGATTTGCCGCCAGCCCCTTCTTTCCG
This sequence comes from Planococcus sp. SSTMD024, assembly GCF_041320495.1. Taxonomy (NCBI): domain Bacteria; kingdom Bacillati; phylum Bacillota; class Bacilli; order Caryophanales; family Caryophanaceae; genus Planococcus; species Planococcus sp. SSTMD024. Next base: position 97,415 of record NZ_JBGGNS010000021.1, read on the forward strand.
CGAATGTTCGCTTGGCAGCAAATAGACGCCGCCCGGCCCGCCTTCGGTGAGGAAGCAGAGATTATAGAATTGTTCATGGCCGAAGAATTTCATCGCCCGTGCGACAAGGCCATTTGGCATCGGGTCGGTCCCGTACATGCATTTCCGGATCGTCCCCAGGCCATGTGCGCTCCCAGGCGCCTCCATCAAGGCATGGTACATATCCGGCAGCCCGAAAAATACCGTACAGCCGTCCCGTTGGATTGCATCCAATACATCCCTCGCCGCGAAGTCGCGCAGAATGGTTTGCGGGATGCCCAGCATGACCCCTGTCACGAGAAATAAATTGAGCTGGGATGGATGGAAAAACGGCGCAGCATGAAGCAAGCGGTCATCATGGTTGACGCCCGTCCCGAGAATGAACGAAGTGCTGACATTGATGATGCGCTGATGGTCAAAAAGCGCTCCCTTCGGCGGTCCGGTCGTCCCCGAAGTATAGAGGATTTCCGCATCATCATCCGGGAAGATTTCGACTTCCGGCTCCGAGCGGTCATCGCCCAGTACTTCACCCCAACTGAGATGCGCGTCTTCTTTTGCTTCGGGATAGACGATGACTTGATGCAGCAGGTCGTCCAATTCTTTCGCTTCCGCCACTAGACTTTCGAATTCATTGTCGCAAAACACATAGGCCGCATCCGACTGGCCGAATAGGTAACCCGCTTCCTCGGCGTTCAGCCTGTAATTGACCGGAACGACGACGCCGCCTGCTTTCAAGGCGGCAAAAAACGCAATCACATAGGCATCTGAATTCTTCATGAACAATGCCACTTTATCGCCTTTTGAAATCCCTTCCCGGACCAAACCGTTCGCCAGGCGATTCACTTCCGCGTTCAACTCCAGATACGTATAGGATTTCCCTTCAAAATGCAATGCCGATAAATCGGGCTGACGCGTCGCATTCATCGTCAATGATGTCGTGATGTTCATCTCCCATTCCTCCTTTTATAGCTCATGAATCTCCCCTTCTGCCTAATCGGTAGTCTTTTAATATTATAATATTCTGAAAATATAGTCAATATCCCAATAATTGGAACTAAAAAAGACTCTTCTCAGAGCCTTTCCCGTGCGCCTTAATTCATGAATAAATAGAGGAGATACAACGGAATCAATCCCATCGCCATGTATTTGGCGACTGTGACTGTGCTCATGCCGAGGCATTTCATTTTCGCCGTCAGCGCTTCGCGGAAATCGATGAACCATCCGGGCATTACAAGGCCCTCCTTTAGGGTATAGTGCTAGTATAGGACAGCAAGCGGGCACAAGAACAGCACAATGCACTCGTTTCTGTAACTTTTTGTGGCCACTTGCGGTCTACTCTATAGACAAAAAAGGGGGGCGAACCCGATGAGGCAAAAAACCGCAATCGGCTGGCTAATGGTTCTGATCGCCGCTATTTTGCTCGCGGCATGCGGCACCGAAAGTGACAATCTTCCGGAAGATCCGGATTCAGGGGGTGAAATCATCGAAGGTGAAGTGACATCGACCATCGAAGAGACCGGCAATGGAACTTACCGCTATACCGTTAAAAACGATACGCAAGAAGCAGTGACATTCAATTTCACGAGCGGGCAGCGTTATGATTTCACATTGACCGATGAAGAAGGCGTCGAAGTGTTCCGCATGTCGTCGGTCAGCATGTATACGCAGGCACTCGGCGAGGAAATTTTGCGCCAAGGCGAGGAGCTCCAATACGAGATCCAAGTGCCGGAAGCCAATCTCGAACCTGGCACCTACACGTTGGAAGTATGGTTGACACCGACAGAAGGCACGACTTATCCGGCAAAAATCGAGCATACGATCGAATAGAAAAAAACCGAACCGTTCAATGCGGTTCGGTTTTTTTCGTCCAGTCAGCCTCCTGCAGTTGCCGAGACTTTTTCAGCCAATAGCTCAAGCAGTGAGTCCAATTCCGGTACCGCCTGTTTTGGCACAATCAGCGCAGACATCGCGCTGTTGTACAAATACAAATTGTCCGCATCTTCCCCATATTTTTCGATTCCTGACCAGTGCACCTGGGCTTCCCCGTTTTTCGTCACTTCCCGGATCCCTTGTGAATCGATAGACAGCTTATGGACGCCGAGCAACCCTTCATTTTTTCCTTCTCTGATCATTTTCCGGCTTATGCGCTTAATATTCCAATAGAAATAAGGCGGAAAGAAAACAATCCACAAGACCGCGAATATGACAAAAGGAATCATCAGTCCCCCGATCGACCAATCGAAAATCGGCCCCATCACGAACGGCATCATCAAATAAACGATTGGAACGACAAAGCGTTGAATTGCCAATGAGCGTTTGACCGCTTGCGAATGTTTCGAGTGATAGAGATTAAACGCTACATATTGCTGTTCCTTCAACTCATAAGAAAACTCCTGCATGGCACAGCTCCTTTGAGCAAGATGAATTCATCATTGCCATTTTCTTCTATTATACGATGGTTCAGTGCAGAATATATTATATTTTTTTGATACGCTAATAACCTGTAAATGCATTTATTCGAAAGGAGCTTTCTGTTGGAACTCACACCGATACCCGATCACCTGAAGGACCATCTCGACATCCTGTTCGTCGGATTCAACCCAAGCATCCGCTCAAGTGAAACCGGCTACCATTACGCCAACCCAAACAACCGCTTCTGGAAAATCCTTGTTGAATCCGGTCTGACGCCAAGAAAATACACACCCGAGGAAAACCACGATTTGCTGGAACTCGGCTACGGTTTGACCAATATCGTCGCCCGCCCGACCAAAGAGGCAGCCGACATCACAAAAGAAGAATACAAAGAAGGCGCCAAACAATTGAAACGAAAAATTGAACGCTACCGCCCAAAAGCGGTCTGTTTTGTCGGCAAAGGCGTCTACCTCCAATTCAGCGGCAAAAAATCAACCCATTGGGGCAAGCAGCCGGATTCGACCGTTCCTGGAGTTATCGAATACGTCGCCCCCTCTTCGAGCGGCCTCGTGCGCATGAAGCAAGCCGAAATTGTGGAAATTTATGAGGGCTTGAACCAGTTAATCCATAAGAGCCATTGAATCTTCCTGTTAATCCACTACACTCTCCGCATTGATTATCCAGCACTTGTTGCGGGTAAACAAAAAAGGAAGCGATTTAGCACAAGGAGGAGATTCTACATGGCGAAAACAGCAATCATCACAGGAGGCGGCAGTGGGCTCGGCCAATCCGCAGCACTGCGCCTGGCACAGGAAGGCATCAATATCGCAGTCGTCGACATCAGCGAAAAAGGCGGCAATGAGACAGTCGAGAAAGTGAAAGCGCTCGGCCCGGATGCGATTTTCATCAAAGCTGACGTATCAAGAGCCGAAGACGTGAAAAACTACGTCGATAAAACGGTCGAACATTTCGGCTCCATTGATTATTTCTTCAACAACGCCGGGATTTCCGGAAGCGGCAAGCAATTCCTCGACACCGATATAGAAGAAATCGAGCAGATCGTCGGCATCAATATGCTCGGGGCGCTCTACGGCCTGCGCTACGTCGCGGAAATGATGGTCAAAAACGGCGGCGGTTCGATCGTCAACACGGCATCGAGCGCCGGGGTGATCGGCCAGGAAACGGTCGTGACGTATTCTGCGACCAAGCACGGCATTGTCGGCATGACCAAATCACTCGTCGCCGAATACGCCAAAGACGGCTTGCGCGTCAATGCCGTGGCGCCAGGCCCGACTGAAACGCCAATGGTCAAAGCGTATTTTGACGCCAATCCGAAAATGAAACAAAGCGCAGAAGAAGGCATTCCGCAAAAACGCCTCGGCACAGCAGACGAAGTCGCCGAACTCGTGGCGTTCCTGCTCACTTCAAAAGCACAATACATCAACGGCGATGTCATCCGCATCGACGGCGGGTTCACCAGCACGAAGTAATAGAAAAAGGTTCCACGGGATAAACCCCTTGGAACCTTTTCTTATGCGCCGATGCCTGCCCCGCCGCACACTTTCAACACTTCTCCTGTCACGTATCCCGCTGCGGGTGATGCTAAATAAGCGACCGCTTCGCCGATATCTTCCGGCTGCCCGGGGCGCTTGATCGATTGCAGCCCGAGTGGATAATTGACGCCTTTGGTGATGGCAGTCTCCACGGGCCCCGGTGCGACGCTATTGACGGTGATGCCGAACTCGCCGACTTCTTTTGCGACCCATTTCGTGAAAGCGATGATGCCGCCTTTCGATGCGGCATACGCAGGGCCTGAACGCCCTTGCCGTTCGCCGTCTTCGCCGTAAGAAATGGCGCCGCCCATCATGCCGGAAATCGAACTGATGTTGATGATGCGCCCGCTTCCCTGATTGACCATATGTGGATAGATGGCCGCTTGCGTGAACAAAAACGTGCCGCGCAAGTTCGTGTCGATATCGCGGCTCCACTCCTCATCCGTCATGTCTTTTAAGTTAAGGCGCGATACGGTGCCGGCGTTATTGACGACAATGTCGATGCCGCCGAATTCTTCTACCGTTTGGTGAATCGCCTGTTCGACTTGCGCCCGGTCACGGACGTCCACTTGCAGCGCCAACACGCGGATGCCGGAAAACGCGGATTCAAGCTGCTGTTTCGCATCGTCGCAATCGAGGATATCCGTGAGGACGATCGAAGCTCCCCGTTTTGCGAGTGCTTTCGCGCAGGCAAAGCCGATGCCGCGTGCGCTTCCTGTAATGAGTGCCACTTGATTGTTTAATGTGTCTTCCATACAGCCTTCTTCCTTTCTATTCGCCCAGTTTCTTCAATTCAAGTTCTTTCAGTTTATGCTTTTGGATTTTGCCGACGGACGTGCGGGGGAAGTCTTCAACAAACTCAATGGCTGAGGGCACTTTGAACTTCGCCAACTGGCCATTGCAGTAGTCAATCACTTCCTGTTCCGTCGCCGTTTGCCCCTGCTTCAAAATGACGAATGCTTTCAATGCCTCGTCATGCATCGCATCCGGAATTCCGATGACAATCGCTTCATAGACAGCCGGGTGCTCCATGATGACATTTTCCACTTCACTTGCCGCAACATTTTCACCGGCACGCTTGATCATGTCCTTTTGGCGGTCGACGAAATAATAAAACCCGCCCTCCGATTTCCGTGCCTTGTCGCCTGTATGGAGCCAGCCGTTTTGCAAAGTTTGGCTGGTCGCTTCCGGATTATTGAAATAGCCTTTCATGATCGTCTGGCCGGGAATGCCTTCAAGCAAGATCTCTCCCGGCTCCCCGTCCGGAACTTCATTGCCTTCTTCATCGATCAGCTTGATGCGCGACCCTGCGATCGGTTTGCCGATGCCCGTATTGTCTTTCGCCCCTTGCAAAGGATTCATTAAAGGCGGCGCGATCGTTTCCGTCATGCCGTAGATTTGGTAAAGCGAGGTATTGTATCGCTGTTCGAACGCCTTCAATTCCTCGGCTGTCACCGACTGGGCAAAAATGACGGCGCGCAGCTTATTACTCCGCTCCTCTTCATCGTATGGCTGTGCGAGGATCATGCGGATCGGCGCCGCAAAGAGCGAACCGAGCGTTGCGCCGAGGCGTTGAACTTGGCGCCCATAGCGGCTCGCGCTGAAGCGTTCGGTAATGGCGACGCTGCCCCCCGCCACCAGGCTCGGCATGATCATATAATATTGGCCGTTGCCATGGAACATCGGCAAGACGACAAGCGCACGGTCTTGTTCCGTAAAGCCGATATGCTCCGCTACGGCCTGTCCCGTGTAGATGTAATTGGCGTGTGTAATAAGGCAGCCTTTCGGTTTCGACGTCGTTCCGGAAGTGTACAAAATCGCCGCCACATCTTCCGGCAGAACATCCGCTTCCGGCGTTTCACCTGAGAACTCTTCTATCATTTTGTTAACGCTTTCAAAATTATCCGACTCGTCCGTCCGCGCCAGGACAATCTGCCGAAGCTTCGGGAGATTCCCTTGGATGGCTTTGAATTTCTCGATATACTCCGCTTCCGTGATGAGCATGACCGATTCGGAATGGCCGATCAAGTATTCCATTTCCGCTGCAGCCGATAAGATATTGGTCGGCACCATGATGGCCCCGAGCTTTGCGAGCGCGAACCAGCACACGACGAATTCCGCGGAATTCGGCAAATGCAGCGTCACTTTGTCGCCCTTGCGGATGCCGCGTGCGTATAGCGCGCCGCTGAATTTTTCCACCCGATCCAAAAATTCGCCGTAACTGTATTCTGTCACTTGCTCTTGATTGTCTTCGAATACCAGGAACGGCTGCTCGCTGCGTTTTTTGCATTGGGCATTTAAGAGATCGATCAATGTCAGTTCCGCTGTCAAAATCATCAACATCCTCTCTCGTCTTGTCAATTCCATAGACCGCAGTCTATAATCTATAGACTATAGTCTATTCAATTCGACAGAGCTTTGTCAATCGTTTTCAAACAATTCAGTCGAATCATAGAATACACTCCATTACAGATACCTTTTTTATTTGAGATTCTACTGTAGAAGATATTCCGCAAAACAGCTGAAAAGCTTTGCTCAACTCTCACGCTGTTCGAGCATCGCAAACGAATTAATTCAGCTACGCTTCACTAATTCGCTTCCTGGGGGCTTGCGCTGTTTTGCTCCATATCTATTGAATAGTTCAGATGAAACGACTTCATCACTTTCTTTTACTATACCGATATCTCTCATTAGTGTTATATGCTTAAACTAGAAGAAAGGTGGCCATTATGACGAGCAGACAGGAAAAAGCGATCGAGACAAAACAACGCATCCTCCGTACGGCTCTTGACTTGTTCAGTGAAAAGGGGTTTGATGGGGTGTCGGTCGATGAAATCGTCCGGAAAAGTGAAACTTCCAAAGGGGCATTCTATGGGCATTTTGCGTCCAAATACGATATCTTCTTAGAAAAAATCAAGGAAATCGACCAATTCTATCGTGATTTCCAGGAAAGCCTGCCTGAAATTTTGCCGGCAGAACAGAAGATCCGCAAGCTCGCGATCGCCCAAATGAAATATTTGCAGGACGAGTTGGGGCGGGATGGCATCCGTTCACTTTATGCCTATGCGCTCACTCCTTCTGTCGATAATTACCTGTCCGATACGGAGCGCCCGCTATACGCGATTCTCGAACAATTGGTTTTAGAAGGGCAAGAAAAAGGCGAATTGACCTCTTCCGCATCATCCGGCCGGCTTGCGCTGCTTCTCTCCCGCAGCATGCGCGGGACGCTTTATGATTGGGCAATCTTCAATGGCGGCTTCGATTTGGCCGGTGAAATCGACAGCTGGCTGGAATTGCTTTTTTCCGGGCTGCGGGTTAAAAAGTGAAAAGCGATTCTTCTTCCCTATGCGCAAGCTTCGAAAGGAGGCTTTTCGATAAGGGGGGCGAATCGCTTTTTCTTCATGCATGTCGGCTGATAAACTGCTTGATGGCCGTCGATCCTTCTGGTTGATGGCCGGACAAAAGATGGCCGCCGTTTTCAAAAATGGCCGTTTCAGGATGTGTGCGGGAGATGAATTTTTCGATGCTGCCGAACTTCGCCACGGGATCATCTTTAGCGTGAATCACAAGAATCGGGGCTTTGATTTCTTCTACCGGATACTTTTCGTAATGCACGTCCATGTCGAGATTCGTCAGCTTGGCGTCAGCTTCGATACCACCCCGCCGAACCTTGATCGGGAGCATCGTCTGAAAGAAAGCCTTATCGGCTTTTGAACCGAACATCACGCCGAAAACCGGTCGCATGAACTTCGTTGACAGCCATATCGTAAAGTCACTGAGCAATGCGCGTGGAGGGCCCGCTGGCTTCGCTTGTTCAGGCGTTATTTTACCGGAAGGAACTCCTGAAGAAATAAGGATTAGCCCCTTGATCCGTTCCGGGTAAAGCAGCGCAAAAGATATCGCTGCTGCACCGCCGGCAGAAGTTGCCAGCACGAAAGTTTTTTCGACATTCAGCCTATCGAGTAGCTCCGCAAATACTGCGGCTTGATTCTGAGGTGTCGGCTCGGGTGGAAGTTCGGAGCCCGGGTAGCCAAAACGGGACAATGCGATCTTGCGGCACCCTTCACCAACCACGCCTTGGAGCGAAACCATGCCTTGGTCGTAGCCGCCGAAAATACCGTGGCTTATTAAAACAACTTCCCCTTGGCCTTCATCTACATAAGCCATCTTGCCGAATTCCGATGTAAAAGCACTTGCCCGATATTCCTCGAGGCGCTTGTAGGCCTGCCGCCTGTCAATAACATACAGCGGCACAATGGCAGCAGCCACAAGGCCTGCAAGCTTAAAAACCTTGTTCATAAAACATCCTCCTTCCATCTGATGGTTCTGTTAATTTTTCCGTACCGTCCATTGTCGGCTGCAATGAACTGAATGCACATAGGAAAAAAGCCGTTCGCGACATACGTGAACGGCTTTTGCCAGTTATTATTCGACGAGCTTTTGCCCGCAATTTGGGCAGAACTTGGCGCCGCTCACCTTCTCGCCGCAATTCGGGCAGAAGTTCGGGCCTTGCTGTCCTTCTCCGCCCGCAGATGGCTGGCCACCCGGTTGGCCGCTCGCATTTGTTGATTCTTTTTGATCGTTCATCATTTCCTTGGCGATATTCATTCCCATCATCATGCCGGCCATATCGGACGCCGTATTCGATCCCGACGATTTGCCCATCGCATCCGCAACGGATATCTGCTGGTATCTCGAGACATCGCCGACCATGCCGTGCGAGGCGTTTTTATTGATCATGTCCTGGATTTCTTTCGGGTAGTTGAAGCTCATCACTTGGAAGCCGGTCACTTTCATGCCGTCATCCATGATCTCCATGTTCAAATCGTCTTGAATGCCACGGCCGATCTCGTGGGAATTGGACTGCAAATTAAACATGTCCTTGCCTTCACGCGTGATCCATTTCATCAACAATTGGTCAAGCCGCGCCGTAATGCGCAGCTGGACGTCTTCGACCAGATAGCTTTGTTTGACGCCCGCAACTTTGTCAATCAAATTGACATAATCATTCACTTTGAAATGGAAGGTGCCGTTTGCGCGGATCGGCATGCCGCCCGGAAGCTGCGGTGCGGGAATATTGATCGGGCTTTTCGTGCCCCATTTAACGGTAAATTCCTTCGTATTGACGAACAGCACCTCCACCCGCATGCCGCTGTTGAAGCCGAAGCGAAAACCTTTCAAGGTCGACAAAAACGGCACGATTTCAGAAACGATGTCGTACTCGCCTTCTTTTTCAAAAATCCCTTCTATCTTGCCGTTATTAAGGAAAATCGCGTCCTGTCCGGGCCGAATGATCAATCGGCTGCCTTTCTTGATTTCCTTATTCGTCCATTTCCAAAAGATCATATCGTCGCGGAACTCTTCCCATTCCACCACATCTGAAAATTGATTGCCGAAAAATGCCATGTTCTTCATTCCTTCCTCTCTTCGATTGCCTAGAAGCTGCGGCCGCCGCCGCTGAATGAACGCCCGCCGCCGGTCATGCCCCCGCCTCCGCCGAATCCGCCGCCATCCTTATTCTTCGGAATCTTGCTGCGGGTTACGGTTTTGTTGCGGAAGCGGTCATTCTGGCTGCGCACACGTGTGTGGTCGCGGTCGACATATGTGCCTGGGGTTGTCGTCACCCTGCCGCCGGCGTTATAGAGCATCGATCCGACGATGATGCCTGCGAGCAGAAGCGCGATAGCTAAATGAAACCAGGTTTTCAAAAAAATGCTCTCCGGGTTGACGCCGGGACGGTATTCCATGTATTCGCTCGAGGTGACCACGGTTTCTTCGAATGCACCGGCGTAATCGCCCGAGCGCATCTCCGGAATGATCCGGTCAAGCACGAGATCGACACGCTCCGAATCCAATGTCCGTTCGGCCGTGCCGAAACCGGCAAGATACACTTCTCGGCCGCCGATATCAATGGTGAGCAGCACGGCATCTTCTCGGCCGCTGCTGTCGGCGCGCTCATCGAAAAAGTCACCCATATAGCCTTCGATGGACTGCCCGTCGGTACTATCGGTCGAAAGGAACAGAAAATCCACGTCTTGTTCCGCGCCATATCGTTCCGCCAAAGCTTCCAGTTCCTGCGCTTGTTCGCCGCTGAGCAAGCCGGCTTCGTCGTAGATCAATTCACCGGTCTGTGCTGAAACGGAAAATCCGCCAATGAAAAACAACAGCAAAGCCAATATCGGCATCCACACCAGTTTATATGAACATTTTTTCACCACAATACACCCCCTACTGCAAAGGCGATGGCTTTCATGGCAACAAAGCTCGAAGCGGCGATGCCGGTGAACCACAGGGCAACTTTGCCGGCGCTGATCGGCGGCTTGCCGACCACTTTGCCGGTTTGGCCGTTCATCGCAAAGGTGTGTTCTTTATTGTCGAAATCGTAATACACCATCCATACGGGGAACAAAGTATAATAGACTTTCTTTTTTTGCGCATCGATTTGTTTATTCGTGTAGCTGACCGACGAATAGCCGGAAATGGTCGTGCTGATATAAGCGTCGATATACGGCACGATTTTCGATTCAACGCGTGAAAACAATTGCTCGTCGTCGAAATCGTATTTCTCAGCCAGGAAGCCGGCCAAATACGGCATGCGGAAATCTTTCAATTCACTGTAATCGTAAGGTTCCAGCTTGTCCATCAGCACGTCGTCCATTTTTTCGGAAGCATCCGCCGGCACTTTCAAATAGCTCAAATCGATTTCCCGGAACACGTCATAAAAGTTTGTTTCCGTATAAATCGTATCGCCGCTTTGATAGGTCCGGACTTGCGTGCCGATCGCCTGGATATGGGCTTCGCCTTCGATGTCGTAAAGCCAAAACGGCACATACATCCCGGTCATTTTCTTGATGCGGTCGCCGCTCGTAAAACCGCGCGGAGTCAAGCGCCCGCCGCGCGTCCATTTCTTGAACGCTGCGACCGCTTCGTCTTTGCTGACCGTAAACGGGATGACCTTGGCGGGGGCGAGATCTCCTGTCAACCGGTCTGCCAATACGACCGGTGCCCCGCAGAAGCTGCAATGGGTCGCGGTCGTCTCCGCTTCTGTCAGGATGATCGCCCCGCAGTTCTCGCAATGGTATTCCTTCGCTTCGCCTTCATCGAATTTCCGTTCAATGTTCTGTTCCGGAAAGGTTTCGATGTTTTCTTCATGGCCGCAGCTCGGGCAACTCAAGTGGCCCGAGTCGCTGTCGAACGCCATATCCGCCCCGCAATTCGGGCATTTATAATGGATGACCAAACGAGTTTCCTCCCTTCGCGCTTCAGGATCGTGTCCAGTGGCCGGACATTACTCGTTTTTTCCGATTTGGCTCTTCAATGCTTCGAGTTCCGCATCCACATTCGTGCCGGATTTCAAAGACTCCAGTTCCTCATCGACATTCGGGCCGTCGTCGTATTTCTTCGCCAAGTCCTTGATGCTCGTCTCGGAACTTTTATTGAGTTCAGCCATCGCGGCCGATTCGTCCAACTGTTGGTTGATTTTTTTCTCCATCGCATCGAATGCCGAGATGCGTTCGCCTGCGCCGCCAACGCTGGACGCGAAATCGTTCATGCGCTGCTGTGTCTTCGCGACCGCCGCTTTGCCTTTCAGTTCCTGGCGGCGCGATTCGAGTTCGCCGATGTCGCTCTCGAGTTTATCGTGCATTTGGCGCATCTGCTGCGTATTCGTCGCTGCGAGTTCGACCGCGGTTTCTTTGTCCGTCACGCGCTCCGACAGTTCCGCTTTGCGCTGGAGGAATTTCCGGGCGTCGTCTTCATTGCCCGCTTCGAGCGCTTTGACTGCGTAGCGCTGCATATCGTCCATCTCGTTTTTCAACTCATCCAGCTCACGGCGTTCGCGTTTCTCCGCAGCCATGATAGCCGCCGTCTCGGATTTCACTTTGCCGAGGTCGCTATTCAAATCGCGCAAATACTGATCGATCATTTTCTCCGGGTCTTCCGCCTTGTCCAGCATCGCGTGGATATTGCTCGTCATAATGTCTCTGAATCGTTTTAGGATCTCCATTTTCATTCTCCTCTTCCGTTGTTTTATTTGGCCATGCAAGCCTTGTTACCTGTCAGATTCCCTTTCATCACGCCAGTTAACCCTTCTCAGCAAGCAAATGGCGGAATAGTGTGAATACGGAAGAGCGGCGGAATTGGTTTCATTTGGTTTTTGCCGGAATGAAAAGAACCGCCCCCTTGCGCCGGTAAAAAAACGCTGGAGACGGTTTGAAATGATTTACATTGGGCCGTATTCGATAAACTGCGCGATGATGAGCGCCACCACGGCAACGGAGTACCAAACGATCAACAACGGGAAAATAAACTTCAGCCACTTCTCCCAACGGATCCCGCCGACAGCGAGTGTCGCCATGAAGTATCCGGATGTCGGGTAGAAAATATTCGTGAAGCCGTCACCGAGCAGGAATGCCAGGACCGCCGTTTGGCGAGTGACGCCGCTGATGTCGGACAAGCCGGTCATGATTGGCATCGTCACCATTGCCTGCCCGCTCCCCGATGGAATGAGGAAGTTGAGCGCCGCCTGGACGATGAGCATGAACACAGCTGTTAATGAATCCGGCATGATGCTGACGAATTCACCGAGCGCGTAAATGATCGTATCCATGATGTCGCCTGCATCGAGGACGACGGCGATGCCCCGCGCAATCCCGACGACGATCGCGCCGAGCAGGATCTTTTTGAAGCCTTCATTGAACGCATCGGCGATTTCGGAAGGCTTAAGCCCTGCGACAAGCCCTGCCGTAATGCCGATCAAGGCATAAAGGCCGGTCAATTCACGGAAATACCAACCATAATTCAAGAGGCCGAAGAGCAGCACGCCGAATGCCGCAAGCAATGTGAAAGCGGTCCACACTTGGCGCTTGGTCGCCTTCTGCGGCGCCATGTCTTCCGCCTCTGGCTCTACTTCGTTTTCATCGAAGACGATGCTCAGCTCCGGATTATTCTGGACTTTCTTGGCATAGCGCCAGACGTAAGCCATGCCGGCCAGCATGACAATCGCCAAGAGCGCAATTCTAAATCCGATGCCTGAATAAAGCGGCAGCTCCGCGATTTCCTGCGCTACCCCGAGGTTAGCAGGAATGGCCAAAGCCACGGAGAAACCGGCAATGGTCGAAACGAGCACGATGGCCGCAGCCGTAATACGGTCAAAACCAAGTTTTAGGACGAGCGGCAAGATCGCCGGAAGATAGATAAGCGACATTTCCACTTGGCCTGTAAAAGTCGTAAAGAGCGCAAACGGCAGCATCAAGGTCGGGATGATCCACAAGCCTTTGTCGGAAAACTTGCTGGCGAGTTTGTTAACACCGAGCGCAATGACCCCGGTCCGCTCAATCACCGCGAACATCCCGCCGATCATGATGATCCCGAAAATGATCTCCGCTGTCTGGATAAAGCCGTCCGGAATCGCGAACATGAATTCAAAGAACGTCACCGGAGATGATTCCGCGTATTCGAATGTTCCCGGAACGATGACTTCCGCCCCGCTGTCGTTCGCCTCGCGCTCGAATTGCCCAGCCGGGATGATATAACTCGCAAGCGAGGCGAGCGCAATCATGATGAAAAGAATGACGAAAATATGAGGCACTTTCACTTTGCTCTTTTTCTTCGGTTCTTTCGTTTCTCTCTGTTGTACCATCGAATCCCTCCTGCTTTGTTTTATTGACGAATATCTCCAGTCTATCCTATTTTCAGAAAACGGATGGGATAAATCCCAAATTCATGGTATTAGGCCTATAATCCGTTTAAAGGATAGGTGGATATTTTCTGTTTTGAACTTAGGATATTTTAATCAAAGATTTTTTGGATATAAAGTTTACAGAAACTTTCAAAAAGGAAATAGAAAGGAGAAATGAAATTGGAACATTAGGAGGAACTTTCGTGGGACATTATATTCAAGTTGAAGAAAACGTGAAAATTCATGTGGAAGATATCGGTTCAGGACAGCCGGTGGTATTTCTTCACGGCTGGCCGTTGAACAACAAAGCGTTCGAATACCAGACGAGCTTGCTTGCAAAGAACGGCTTCCGTTATATCGGCGTGGATATGCGCGGCTACGGAAAATCCGATAAGCCATGGTCAGGATACGATTACGACACCATGGCCAAAGACCTTGAAGCGGTCGTCAATGAACTTCGCCTTGAGCAATTCGTGCTCGCCGGCTTTTCGATGGGCGGCCCGATCGCAATCCGCTATTTGACGAAATTCGGCCAGGACAAGGTCGCGAAACTATTGTTGATGGGCGCTGCAGCCCCGAGCTTCACGCAGCGTGACGATTTCAATGTCGGCATGAAGCCGGAAGAAGTGGACGACATCATCGCACAAATCGAAAAAGACCGCCCGGCGTTTCTTGCAGAATTTGCAGACCTGTTTTTCGAACAGAAGCATTCCCCGCAATTCCTTGATTGGTTCCAGTCATTGGCACTTGAAGCAGGCGCACATTCCACGCTGAACTCAGCCGCAGCCCTGCGCGATGAAGACTTGCGCGGCGAACTGTCATCCATTACGGTCCCGACCGCCATTTTCCACGGCAAAAAAGACCAGATCTGCCCTTACGAATTCGGCGAAATCCTGGACAAGGAAATCCCGAACTCCGTACTCGTCCCGTTCAAAGACAGCGGACACGGCATCAACGCCGACGAGCCCGAGCGTTTCAATACCGAACTCTTGAGCTTCCTGAAAAGTTCAGGCGTCTGATTAAATGAAATCCAGCCTTCCCACATTCGGGAAGGCTGGATTTTTTAATTCACGGGGAAAGCCGTTGCAAATGAGCGCACAATGCTGATGATTTCTTTTCTGGCCTATCTTTTGTTTCTCCTCAAGACACCTTGCATGCATTTCGGGGCCAAATCCCAGATAATAAGAAAGTATTTACTAATGGGACGGCTTTTACGTACCCGAATTTAAGGAGTGTTTTGATGCAATCAATTAAAGGAAAAACAGCGATCATCACAGGCGGAGGGCGCGGCATCGGCCGGGCGACGGCCATTGCCCTTGCAAATGAAGGCGTCAATGTCGGCTTGATCGGCCTGAAACAGGAAAACCTCGACAAAGTGTCCGTCGAACTGCAAGATGCGAATGTCAAAGTGGCAACTGCCTCTGCCGACGTTACGGATCTTACCGCGATCGAACAAGCGGTTGAAAAATTGAAAAACGAACTCGGCGCTATCGATATCCTCATCAATAACGCAGGCACCGGGAAATTCGGCGGCTTTTTGGAACTGTCACCGGAAGAATGGAAAAACATCGTCGACGTCAATTTGATGGGCGTCTATAACGCAACACGTGCTGTCCTTCCTGGCATGATCGAGCAAAGTTCAGGCGATATCATCAATATTTCGTCCACTGCCGGACAAAAAGGCGCACCGGTTACGAGCGCGTATAGCTCCTCGAAGTTCGCTGTCATGGGCTTGACCGAGTCGCTCGCACTTGAAGTACGCAAACACAATATCCGTGTCACGGCGATGACGCCAAGCACAGTCGTCACGGACCTGGCCCACGAATCGAATCTGATCACCGGCGACGCGGAACGCGTCATGCATCCGGAAGATTTGGCCGACTTGATCGTCGCCAGCTTGAAACTGCATCCGCGCGTTTTCGTTAAAAGCGCGGGATTGTGGTCGACCAACCCGTCCTAAACAAAAAAAGGAGCTTGGGGGAATTCCCTCAAGCTCCTTTTTTTATTTCTGTTGTTCCGGTAAATCGCGCTCGTCTTCTTCAGACACATGCTTCGAGTATTCTTTTGCGTCTTCTTGCTGGTCTCGCCCTTTTTCTTCGCCGTAATCCGTTGCTTCGTTATCTCCGTCCAAAGCTTGTTTCGTTTTATTGATCGCTTTATCGATCGCAGATTCGCGCGCCCCGACTTGCTTTTCAGGCGTGCGTCCAGCCGTTCCTTTTCTAGCCATACAGCAATTCCTCCTTGTCGTGCATTTTGTATACTGTACCCGCTCATCCGGAACTTACACCTGCTTGGCTACAAAACCACTGTCAATCGCCCGGTTAAAACATGCCGCTTTCGTGATTATTGCGCCCTGCATGGCGGCTCGCATCTGCTTCCGCCGTACTTTGGTTCAAAGTCTTTTCTGTTTTGTCTAAGCTGTATTTCTTTTTGGTCAATTTGTCCACCACGTAACTGCCGATAAACAACGCCCCAAAGAACCCCCAGAAAATCCACATCATCCAATGCATAAAATCCTCCCCTTTCATTTTTTCTTGCCCTCATTTATCCCTTTGCCTTGTAATACGTTTCTCATTGCATAAAGTTTCAAAAATCGGTATTTTCAGTAATTTCCTCAACTAATTTCTTCCTGATTTTTGCAATTCCTCCAACTACCTAAGCAGCTGCACGAAACCAATCAGCATTTCAGATGGTCTTAATTAACATTAATTCCCTATACAACTGGAGGTGAAACTATGTGGTTCCTCTTCGGGCTGATTGCAATCGCTGCGACTTGTGTAAACCTTTATCTATACGTGAAAGGCAAAGAGTATAAATTCGCAATGGCTGCGGGGCTATCGTTTACCGCACTAACTGCCGTGGCAGATTACAGCATGGTCGCCGATTGGGTACGGGCAGAAGATTGGTCTGCGCTATCGGATGTGGTGCCGATCATGTCAACAACGTTATGGGTGTTGACGGTCATTTCGATTTTCTTGAACATCAGCCCTATGCTCTTGGAAATCAAAAGCAAGAAATGATGATAGCGTTCAAAAATCCCCGCACTCCTTGGTTACTGGAGGCGCGGGGATTTTAGTGGGCTTTCGCTTTCGATAAACCTTCACTATTTAACTTGGTTTATGAATTGTTTGAACTCATATTCACGATTTGTTCATTCGCACATATCAACAACTGTTTACCAGATCGATTCTGCCCATTCCGGATGGTCGACGAACGGGTTGCGGTTGCCTTGGATGTCTTCGATTTTCTCGTTGCGCTGCTGTTCCCAAGCGCTGACCGGATCTTGCTCATGCCACTCGAGCAACACGGAAATCTTGCCGTGGTAAGGCGTCGAGCCATTATTCACCAGGTCATTCAGTTCCAAATCCACTGCGTCGCCTGATTCATAACGGACCGCCATGTAGAAAAGCATCCGGGCGACATCGCCTTTCACTTCATCCGGCGGCTCCCAGGAAGTCGCTGTTCGCAAGCAGCCGTCGCATCCATTTACGGCACTGCCGCCGTAATCAAAGTCCAAATTGCCGCGCAGCCCGTTCACTTGAACATCGGTCGGGCGCAAATGGTGGATATCCGTCCCCGCGCCTCTTGACGTTCCAAAACCGCCATGGGACTTCGCCCAGGTGTGCTCACGGTTCCAGTCGCCGACATTGCCGCCGTTCAAGGATTTCGAGCGGGACTCGCCCGTATACAATAGCAGCACGTTATTCGAATTATTCGGGTCTTCGTCCGTTATTTTCAATGCATCCCATACTTGTGAATAACTAAGTTGCGTATGCCCGTCGATGATTTCATGAAGTTCCGCTTTCAATGCCTCCCCTTGCAGACCCTCTGCAGTGTCGTAATATTCATCCGGTGCTGGCGCTTCTGCAGACACTGTCACAGAAAATGACTGGGTGACGCTTTGATTGCCATCGCTTGCCGTGACACCGACGATATGCGATCCTTCCGGCAAGTCGAGCGTCAAGTCCGAGCCGTTGATCGTCCCTTTTGTCGATGAGAATGACAGGCTCTGCCCTTCAGGATCCGAGAAATATTCCGTCAGGTCATATTGCAAGCGATCCCCTGCCCATACTTGTTCCCCGGCAAACGCTTTCGTTGCTACGGGTGCTTTGTTTTCCTTTGGCAAATGTGGAGAAGAGATCGGCTCGCCGTCCGAATTGTAGAAGCGAATCGCTTCATGATCCGCTCCACCGATAAATTCGATTGTCTGGATGTTTTCAGCTCCCCTGATTTCAGAAATCTTCTCGCCATCCACGACCACGTGTTTTACCTCAATTCCGGTAAAATCAAAGATCGATTCTGCGCGAGCGGGGCTTAGCACCACCTTCACATCTTCAAAGCCCGTACCATGGAACTCTCCGTATTTCCCTTTCATATAGACACCATCCGTGATGGATGCCTTTCCGTCCAAGGTCACAGATACACTTGGTTGGCCAACCGTCAGTTTTTTCTTCTTCAAGTTTTCGTAGCGTAACTTCTTTTTGGGCTCCACCGGCTCTATCTCAGGATCAGCAACTGGCGCTTCCCCAGCCCCATCCATCGTATGGCTCCCTAAATGCTCAAATGTATCAGCGGGATATGCGGTCCATTCAGTGGAAGGATCGAATGCGTCATCTACTACGCTATCGCCCGATTGGATATCTGGATTACGGACAAGCGTGACGTCTTTCGTATTTTCAATGCGCGCGCCCACTTGGCCGATTGAATCGATCGGTGTTCCGTCTTTTTCCAAAACCAATGCATCGTCTCCGTTAAAATTAATCACGCCGTTGTTTTGCACATCGCCTTGTTCCTGAATCGCGGGGTCTGCGCCGCTATTATAAACAACGATCGTATCGCCGCTTGCCACACTACCGGAAAGCGCCATTTCACTTTGCACGGATGTGCTGCCGTTTGCATACAAGGCTATTGAATACGGGCTCAAGTCGATTGAAGCACCGGTCCCGTTATAAATTTCGATTGCCTTGTTCAAGCTGCTCCCTTCAATGTATTCCGAAATAAGAAGATCATTTGCCGGGGCAGCGGCTTGTGCCGTTGTTTGTGAAACGGGTACCCAAAGACTTGCCGCCAAGCCGACAGATAATAAAGCTTTCGCTGATTTGTTCCATAAGCTGTTGTGCATTGTAATGTCGTCCTCCTTTTTTGTAAAAGCGTTTTGATTCGTATTGCTGTTTTTTTCAATTCCCTTTTTGTAAATTATTGAGAATTAATAATCTTAATTTACATTTTTTTCTACTCACTCATTAAACCTTACAGAAGACATTCTGCAGCGTCAACATTATTTAGCAAAAATTACGTAAAGTTAACAAAACATAAAAAGCTCTGCAGCAATCGCGTTGTCAGCACACAATCACTGCAGAGCCTCATAGCTTAGTGAATAAATTACATCCAAAAATAAAAACCAACTCAATAATAAGTTGGTTCGATGATTTCTAGCTAATTAACTTGGATGGTGCTGGGTACGCTTTTTGCTAAGGACATACGTGTAAAGCAAAGCCCCTAGAACGAATGGAATTACTGCAATCAATATGCTCGTCGTTTCTGTGTAGATCAGAACGGCAGGCGAAAACAATAGAATGATGCTTATTATTTTTAACAAAGTATTCATCAACTTCCCCCTAAAGATTGCGAATCATGCTTCCGGCACGTTTGCTTGTCTTTACTAGACCTGTTCCCTCCACCATAAAGAAATACACTCTTTCAGAATATATTTCTTGGAGGTATTATCCGGACCAAAGCTTATTCGAGAACAGCGTAGAAAAGTTTTGAATCTCCAAGGAGGGTCAATTCATTTAAACCTTCACAGCTTGCTACATCATTAACTTGAATAGTGGAATTAAAGATTTCTCCATAAAGTATAGGAACTTGTACTTCTGATTCTGTCTCGAACTCGAAACTCCCCGTCGTATAAGGCAAGTCACCAGTGACTTCAAATCTGTGATTTGGAGCGCTTCGGTACCAGCTATAGCCCTTTTCACTTTCTGTGATACTTGCTACACCTAAAGAGTTATCCTGTGCATACAACACGATTGTTTCGCCGTCATATTCTTCAACGGACACATCAGCCGATGCGCTGATGCCTTCCTTTTGCAACCCGTTTTCAATTGCCTCATCCCTCGTATCGTACCAGTCGGATTGATTACAAGCAGCCAGTATGAACAATACACAAATACCAATCATTAAAGCTTTTAATTTTCTCAAATAAATCCTCCTTTGCCCTCTCGGCTTTTTCAAGACTTACCATCATAGTTAGAAAGCAATTGGCAGGTTTAGGAATTTGAAGAATTGAACCTTGCATGTATTTTATATCTATCTCCTTCGTCCACTGTATAAATTCTGCAGTTCTCCATAGCTGCCAATCTAAATGCCAGTGCACAGGCTATTTTGTAGTCAGGTGTACTATAGCTGCCATAAAGCCTTCCGTACATTTCGTTTGCTATGGAATCCGCCCATACATCTGCTTCATGCATAGTATCGAAAACAATCTCTTCTGTTTTTTGTCTGTTCATTTTATCTTCATCCCCAGTGTGAAAATCAGCTTCTTATTCAGTTGAAACTTAATCTGATTTGTCTGTTCAAGTTTGAAAGTATTGCTATCAGTTCATACTTTCCAGCTCTTTCTACTACAAAGGGTTTTCACCCTCTACCTCATGAATATACATGTCTACTTCAATAGTAGTTCCAGTTAAATAGCAAAATTCAATAACCTCTTCGTTAAATGAAATCCAAGGTGGTTCTTCATGATAAATACTCTTCATGAAGGACGAGCCAGAACCGCTTGGAAAAAGATCGCTGAAATTTAACCTAGTTTGATCCTGATATCGCATACCCGCTCCCTGCCAGAATCTCCTCAGCAGTCAATTCAAGCCATTCCGCAACTGTCATATCCGGGTGCTGCTTTAAAAATTTCTGCATAATGTCATATCCAATTATATGACTAGCAAACGGCGGTACTTCGAGAACAGCATTTCCGTAATAAAAATCATTCCAAATTTCGATCTCGGGAGAATCTTTTTCTTCCAAGAACAGTGCTTTGGTTTTTTCTGTAATCTTTTCATCTGCGTTCAATATCCAGTCTTGTTTCGTTTTTGGATAATTCATTCTCGCGAAAGCTTCAGCTTTTCCTTCCATTGAAGAAATGTTCTTGGCTAAGTAATTTTTGAGTTATTAAAAGAACAGCCGCAAGGGATGACAAGTGTTAATTATCATTAGCAAATAAATTCCCCGAATAAAGACTCCAGCGCTATGAAGTTTTCTAAAAGCTTTATAATGCTGGGGTCTTCGAGTAGTGAGCTATCAAAATTAAGAAGAGGATAAATATCATGTGACAACTTTGCAATTATAAATATATTAGCTTTGGCTTATTTTTAAATAATTTTTTACTAACGGCAAAATTTGATTTAATAATTGTTCATCTGTTAATTCGACTCCACGCTCAGTCCAAAATGTATATGCAGTACCTTTAAGGACACCTTGCGTATCAACCTCGCCATAAGGATTATCTTTGTAACAAAATATATCCGATTTATGAGATGCCTTTACGTATTCAATTTGTTCTGTGATAGCTTCTATATTAAGGTTGTCATTACTTGGGCTGTACACCAATGTATAAAAATTCGAATTGTGAAGTGCTCTTTTGTGCGATATAAACACCTCCGGGGGCAACATGCCTTCTTGCCAATACACGATTTCTACATTTGAATTTAATGCATATAACCCGGCTTCATTTAAAGAATCGTTCCATATTCTCGGCTTATAGCCGCATTGCTCGACATAACTGGAAATCGTATTTATAAACCTTACATACTCTTCTTGAAAGTTATTTGTCCCAGGTACTTCGTCACCTCCTATTGAAAATACTTGGTGCCCTTTATATTTGTCTTGCTTAAATAAAAAGGCTATTTCCTCTATCAGATATTTAACGAACTTTGTTGCTTGAGAATTATCGAAATAGTCAACTAAACCCTCATCAAAGTCTGACACGATAGAATTATAAAATTTTTCACCGAACTTTTCTTTGACAAGGCTCAACCATCCCTTTGAGTGGCTTGGAACATCAAAATCTGGAATGATCATCACATCTCTATCATTTGCATAAGTGATGAGTTCTAAGATTTCACTTTTAATGAGGTATTGGTCATTCGTTTCCATCAAAGTCTGACCTAAGATTTCAGAGTATAGCCGGTATCCCTCTGCATCCGAAAAATGCAATTGAAGATAATTACCGCCACCTGCTTGAATCTCATCGATAATGCGCATTAAGAACGGCACTGATACATGACGCCTGGAAGTATCTAATATAATACCGCTGATCAATCGGGACTGAGCAGCTTCTCCATGCAAGTGTTTTGATAAATTGAAGAGTTTTTTTATAATCCGATTCTGCAATATAAAAACCTCCTGATTTTAAGCATAAATGAAGAGTGACAAAGTGCATGGCTAATGTCGTTTTGTTGGAATCGAAACAGATGGACCTTTTTGAAAAGCTATTCTTATCCTTCTCAATTCCTATTCTTTGCTCCCAAGTTCTTTAAGGCCTTAATAAGATTGTTTTCATATGTTAACTGACGCTCTAATTAAATTCGGTATTCCTCTCTGATTATAACAACCGGTTATTCTGGTATCCTTAAGTAGATATAATGCCTAACAAACAGACCTTAATAAGCAGCTTATATATGAATAATAGGTGGCACGGGGTGTAGCCGTGTTACTAGGGATTGTATCCTTTTTCACAGGTGAAATCGTAACTTTCATAATGCTTGGTTTTATATTAATGGCTTTAATTAATATTAATTCAACCTTAAAAGCTAACTTTAAAAAAGAGTGGGAACAAAAAGAGAAATAAATTACCCTTAGAATGCCTCTCAAGACGTCCCCGAATTAAGGGGAAATTGCTTAACAAACATTCTAGATAGGAAGCGCACAGACAAATTCTTTACCTTTGTGGCTTGTTGCGGGATTTTACTAAGTCCCGGTTAACTTTTTCCGGTAATATTTACACTTAAGTTGGATGAAGCTTTAATTTAATGCGAATTAAGTGAATACTTTCAAAAAATCCAGAAAGGAAAATTATTTATAATTTTAACCGGTGGATTAGCTATATTTTTCTGCTTGGTTAAATTAGGAATAATTCGGTAATGATCATGAAAAAAATTCTAAACAAAAAAACCCTTTTCATCTCGCTTTTCATACTAGCTTTAGTCGTAATTCTGAGCTTCTCTATCTTTTTTATATGGTCTCAAAATACATTTGAAGCGGTAGATGCTGAACAAATCGAAATGGAGGAAGTTGTAGAACCCGAGGATGGGTGGTATATCTTTAGGGCAGAAAATGCAGAAAAAGGGTTGATCCTTTATCCTGGCGCAAAAGTCGAACCTGAAGCATATGCTTATTTAGCACAAGAATTATCAAAGCAAAATATCACAGTCGCTATTCCTTCAGTCAGATTAAATTTGTCTATTCTAGATGTTTCAAAAGCGGATGAAATCATAGAAAGTGACGACAGCATCGAGTGGTATGTTTCGGGCCATTCAATGGGAGGCGCAGCAGCCGCTATGTATGCCGATCAGCAGTTAGATCGCGTAAGCGGGCTCATATTGCTTGGGGCATACGCAGCAAGCAATGACTATTTGAGTGAATCCAACTTACCCGTTCTATCCATCAGCGGTTCACAAGACGGCTTAAGTACACCTGAAAAGATTAAGGAAAACAGCCCGAACTTGCCGGAAACAACAGATTTCATTGAAATCCCAGGCGGAAACCACGCGTATTTCGGCGTATATGGCAGTCAGTCCGGCGACAATGAGGCCCAGATTACCGTTAGTGAACAACAAGAAATCATCATCGATTTAATTGTTGAGTGGTTCGAAAATGATCATTCCTTAAGTCAAAGTGAATCATGATAAATTAAAAATTATAAAAAAAGCACACAATAAGCTGTGTGCTTTTTTTTACGATCATATTAATCTTCTAGTTTTCTTGAAGCGAACTCGTCGTCCATTTTCAGGAAATACTCGCCGCCTTCTTCGATGCCTCTTATGCGAATGATCATGTCCCGGAACATTTTTTCTTCTTCCATTTGTTCTTCGATGAACCAATCCAAAAATGAAAGCGTAGCATGTTCCTGCAGTTCATCCGCCATGCTTACCAGTTTATATATGTTTGCCGTGACTGACTTTTCCTGCGCCAGTGAAGCTTCTACAACATCCAGAGCACTGGTATATTCGTTTCTCGGTTCCGTTAACGCCTGGAGTACGGGTTGTTCATCCATCGTCACCAAGTAATGATAGAATTTCATCGCGTGAACATGTTCTTCTCGTGATTGGACTAAATAGAAATTGGCAAATCCATGATACCCTTTTTCCGAAAAATATGACGCCATCGCTGTGTACGCATGTGCAGCTTGAAGTTCGTTATTGAATTGATCGTTCAAGGCTTCCGTCAAATTTGTTGGTAGCATGTTGAATTCCTCCTCTACTCTATTTAGCGGTATTATAACACGTTCATTGATTAAGCAATTCAATAGGAGTTTGATAGGAAATAAAATTGTCAATACACTTCACAATGAACTATCAAGCGACGCCGCGTCCAAGGGCTAGGCGAAGCGATGAGACGGGCGCCCTCCCCGGCTCAGTGCAGGAGCCATGCCCAAAGCGGCCGGCGCGATGATTTCATACAATATCTTCATTCCAACAAGATCAATTTTATATCCTATAATAAACCAGACACTGCGACTCAGTGCGCAGCGCTGGGAGCATTCCACTCGCCTATATCTTTCAAACAGTGGAGTTTAAATAAATCATCCTCTTTTCACAATGAACAACCCCAGCGACGCCGCGTCCAAGGGCTAGGCGAAGCGATGAGACGGGCGCCCTCCCCGGCTCAGTGCGGGAGCCATGCCCAAAGCGGCCGGCGCGGCGAATCAAATACATGCCTTCATTCAAGCAAATAACATTTCTACAATGCTCTCCTAAATTCACCTCAAAAATGCTACACTGAAACTAAGTAAATAATCATGCAGGGAAAAGGTGCTGATTCGTCAGCGTAACAGGGAATCCGGTGGAAATCCGGAGCTGTTTCCGCAACTGTAAGTGCGTATGAAATAAGAGATGCCACTGGGGAGACCCGGGAAGGCCTTAGAGTAAAGCGATGCACAAGCCAGGAGACCTACCTTTTTCTGAACGTATTTTTGCTCTTCGGAAGATAAGAGGATCTACGGCAACTTTTTCCTATGGACAGCTTTGTGCTGGATATTCGCAATCGTGCCACTCTCTTCGTTGAGAGTGGCTTTTTTTGTCTCTTTTAGAAAGCGATACGTCTGCTGATATTTACGGATTCTATCCAGGAGGTGAACAAATGAAAAAAGACATGCGCTATTTGTGCTATCCGTTTATGAGGGAAAGCGCTTCGACGGTCGATTTCGAGATCCGCACCGATTCCTTGACGACGCGGATCGGCGAAGCCATCGCGGTCAACGATGTCCCTCAAATCATCGATGATTTGCGCTACCTGCAGCCGATGGTCTATCACTTGAACGGCTCGGTACGCGGGAAACTCGCCATTACCGAACAAGACCTCGCCGATCTCAGTAACTTGTACGACCGCTACGTCGCAGAAGTGAAAGAAGAAATTGACCAGTTCGTCCTGCCGCAAGGAACGCACGGTGCGTGCATTCTCCACGTCTGCCGCAGCGAAGCGAAAAAATCCGTCCGCGCCCTGCACCATGTGACGCTTGAGCGCGAAGTGCCGGAGCATTTGATGGACTATGCCAACCTGCTCGCCAATGTCTTTTTTGTCATGGCCGTCTATGCCAATAAGCAGCACGGCGTCAATGAAATCCCGTTCGTCAGCAAATCCTATCCAACAAAACGCATGAAGAAAAAGGAGACTCACTCGTGAAAATCAAATCATTTCTCTTACTCAGCATTCCACTCGCTTTAACACTCGGTGCTTGCCAGGATGAGGCTGCCGAAGCACCCGCAACGGAAGAAACAACCGAAGAAACGTCCACTGAAACGTCAAGTGACGCTCCGTACACCGTCACCGATGACCGCGGCGAAGAAATCGAATTCGAACAAGCGCCTGAAACGATCGTCTCGCTTATCCCGAGCAATACCGAAATCGTCTTCGCACTCGATGCCGGCGATCAATTGGTCGGCGTCACGGACTTTGACAACTACCCGGAAGCCGCACAAGACATCGA
The DNA here is from genome assembly GCF_041320495.1 of Planococcus sp. SSTMD024. Taxonomy (NCBI): domain Bacteria; kingdom Bacillati; phylum Bacillota; class Bacilli; order Caryophanales; family Caryophanaceae; genus Planococcus; species Planococcus sp. SSTMD024. The sequence goes on from NZ_JBGGNS010000021.1 coordinate 123,279, forward strand.
ACGTGTCAGTGATTCAGTCGAATTCAATGCCGAGAAAATCATCCAGCTCGACCCGGATGTCGTTTTGGCTTATTCAACCGGCGAAGCACCGCCTGCGCTAGCGCAACTTGAAGACGCCGATATTCCGGTATTCGTCATCGAATCGGCCACTTCATTCGACGAAGTCTACGGTGATATCGAACAAATCGCCTCTGTTCTTGCGAAAGAAGAAAAAGGCGCTGAAGTGATCGAAGGCATCCAAACGCAAATCGAAGATGTCCAGGAACGCCTTGCCGCGGTTGACGAGCAAAAAGAAGTGTACGTGGAAATCAGCCCGTCTCCTGAAATCTACACGACCGGCAAGTCGACATTCATGCAGGAAATCCTTGACCACGCCCAAGTAACCAATGCCTTTGAAGATCTTGAAGGATGGCCGAGTATCTCCGAAGAAGAAGTCATCACCCGCGATCCAGAAGTCATCTTGACGACCGTTTCTTATGTCGAAGATGCCGTCGGTGATATCGAAGCGCGCGACAGCTGGTCGGATGTGGACGCCATCGAGAACGACGAAGTGCATTTCATCGATTCCGACATCACTTCCCGCCCTGGGCCGCGCATCGGCGAAGCCGTACAGTTAGTTGCGGAAACCGTTTATCCTGAATTGATGGAATAAGTCTATTCATTCAATAAGAGCAGGCACTTTTCAAGCTGCACCCGTATTTATCAAGTGCCGAGTAATGGGGGTGCAAGTGCTGTCATTCTTGCGTACCAATAAAAATGAATAATCAATTCATCAACAAAAAAAGGCGCAACCGATCAAACCGGTTGCGCCTTTTCTTTATTCATAACCCCGCTTCATCGCGGATGTCCTGTTCGGTGATCGCCCCGCCTTTCCCACTGCCTTTGACGCCTTCAAGTTTGACGCCCAGTTCTTTTGCGAGATGGCGCAGCCTCGGCGACACGCGGGTGAAGCCCGCCGTTTCCTGCGGCGCTTCGTTTTCTTCCGCCTGTTCGAGGTGGACTTTTTCGGAAGCTGCTGTGTTTCCGGCAGCTTGTCCTTTCGGGTCGATGACCGCAAGTAATGTGCCGGCTTTGGCGGAATCGCCGCGCTTCACGTGGATTTTCTTCACCGTCCCGCTCGTTTCGGCACGGATTTCCGATACCGCTTTTTCCGTCTGCACTTCACACAGCGCAGCGCCTTCTTCGACATAATCGCCTTCATCCACGAACCACAGGACAATCAAGCTCTCATCGGTATCTTCCGAAAGCTTCGGTAACGTCACATCATGCATTCCATCGCCTCCTCTTACGCTTCATCCATCATCTGTTTGACCGTTTCGACGATTTTGTCCGGCCCCGGCAAGACGAAATCTTCGAGCACATGGCTATACGGAATCGGCACATCCGGAATCGCGAGTCGCTTGATCGGCGATTCGAGTTCATAGAGCGCTTCCTCCGAGACGATGGCCGCAATTTCCGCGGTCATGCCATACGAGCGGTAGTCTTCGTCGACGACGACCAGCCGATGTGTTTTCTTCACCGACTTGATGATCGTATCTTTATCAATCGGCGCCAAAGAACGCAAATCGATGACTTCCGCTTCGATGCCGTCTTTTGCGAGACGTTCCGCCGCTTCCATCGCGAAATGCGTCATCATCTGGATGCCGACAATGGTCACGTCTTTGCCTTCCCGCATGACCTTCGCTTTGTCGAGCGGCACAGTATACGATTCTTCCGGCACATGGCCGACCGCATAATCAAGCTGATCCATCCAGCCGAGCCCTTGAAGCGATTTGTGGAACATGAAAACAACCGGATTGTCGTCGCGGATTGCGGAGGTCATCATGCCTTTCAAGTCATACGGCGTGCTCGGCGCGACCACTTTCATGCCCGGCATATGGGCGAACGTCGCATACAAAGTCTGGGAATGCTGCGCAGCGTCGCTATAGCCGCCGCCGACTGCTGTCATAAGCACCATCGGCAAGCGGACATTGCCGCCAGACATATAGGGGATCTTCGCCATATGGTTGTAGATCTGGTCCATGCAGACGCCGAAGAAATCGACGAACATCAATTCCGCAATCGGCCGCATGCCTTCTGCCGCCGCCCCGATGGCCGCACCGATAAACGCGGTCTCGGAAATCGGCGTATCGAGCACGCGCTCCGGCCCGAATTTTTCCATTAAGCCTTGCGTCGAGCCGAAAATGCCGCCGTATTTTCCGATGTCTTCACCAAGCACGAATACGTTTTTGTCGTTCTCCATCTCCTGGGCAATCGCTTCCGCCATCGCTTTATTGCCCGTCAGCATTCTTTTTTTCGCTGTCTCCATTTCGGAATCTCTCCTTTTCGGATTAAGATGTAAAGACGTCATCCAATGCGGCTTCAGGTTTCGGATAATCACTGTCGCGTGCGAATTGGTACGCGTCATCGACTTCTTGTTTAGCGCGGGTCTCGATATCTTGCAGTTCCGATTCAGTTACTTGTTCGGCATCCAGCAGCTGCTGGCGCAGTTTCATGATCGGGTCGCGTGCCCGCAGTCCGGGAACTTCTTCCTTATCCCGGTATAACTCGGGATCGCCTTGGAAATGGCCGAGGAAACGGAAAGTCTCGATTTCGATGATGGTCGGGCCCTGTCCGTTGCGTGCCCGGTTGACCGCTTCTTCGGAGGCTTTATACATCGCGACCGGATCGTTGTCTTTGACGTAAGCGCCCGCGACGCCATATGCGGAGGCGCGCAGATCGTTCGATTCGACCGAAGTCGAAGATTTCTTCGGTACCGAAATGCCGTATGAATTGTCTTCCACGACGAGGATCAGCGGCAAGTTCCACAAAGCGGCGAGATTGAGCGATTCATGGAACGCCCCGGCATTCGCCGCCCCTTCGCCGATGAAGGCAACCGCGACCCAGTCTTTGCCTTTCATTTTATTGGCCATGGCCGCACCGACCGCATGCGGAATGCCGGCTGCGACGATGCCGCCGCAAGAAAACTTCGCTTGCGGGTCGAACAAATGCATATGGCCTCCCTTGCCTTTTCCAAGCCCGCTTTCCTTGCCGAAAATCTCCGCCGTCATTTTCTTCAAATCGACGCCTTTGGCTATGGCGTGATGATGCGGGCGGTGCGGCGCAGTCACCGTATCGTCTTTCGTCAAATGCACCATCATCCCTGCGGCGGCTGGCTCTTGCCCCGTCGCGAGATGCATTTCACCCGGTACGGGGCCTTCGCCGATATTGAACACCGGTGATTTGCCTTCCGTGTATGCCTCCACCATCTGGTCTTCGTAATAGCGGATCTTGACCATTTGTTCGTACATCCACATCAGCTTGTCGACAGATACAGAAGGCTGCTTCTCTTCGAACTTAGTCACTGTTACTCCTCCTTTTTTACTCCATGAATTCAAAGGCATGCGACAAATTCCATAGGCCTAAACACTCTCAGTGTACTGTGTTTCTATAAATATTTCAATATTCTGATAACAAAATACTAGAGAATTTACAATTAAGTTAGTTTTATTATTTAACGGCGAAACTTGCAAAACTGATTAAACATGCGGCTATTGTTTCTTTCCTTTCAAAACTGTAATATCGCTAAACACTAATTATTTATTGATAAACGATAAATAAATCGCTATACTTTGGTTATTAACAAGTAAAGAGGTGTGTTTGATGAAACGGGAGACTTTGTTTTTGAAAGTGGTGCTGTTCCTTATGGCATTGCCGGTTGTTGCACTATGCATCTTCGTGGTGCTGCCGCTTTCGAGCATCATCCAGGACGGGCCGGAGCAGCTGGCGTTTTTGCAATATGTGTTTGTGGCTTTGCTTTATGCGACGGCGCTTGCGTATTTCGTCGCACTGTACCAGACTTATAAATTATTGAGCTTTATCGATGAAAATATCGCCTTCTCTGTGCGCTCAGTGACGGCGATCAAAAACATCAAACGGTGTGCACTCTTCATCACTGGCATTTACGTTCTCGCCATGCCGTTGTTTTACATGATCGCAGAAATCGATGATGCCCCGGGACTGATCCTCATGGGCGCAGCAATCGGTTTTGGCGCACTTGTCATCGCGGTTTTCGCCGCAGTTCTGCAGAAATTGCTTGCGCACGCCATCGACATCAAATCAGAAAACGATCTTACGGTCTGAGGTGATCTAATGCCAATCATCATAAACCTCGACGTCATGCTCGCTAAGCGCAAAATGAGCATGACCGAGCTATCCGAAAAAGTCGGCGTCACGATGCCCAATCTGTCCATCCTGAAAAACGGCAAAGCGAAAGCGATCCGCTTCTCCACACTCGAAGCCATCTGCAAAGTACTCGACTGCCAGCCTGGAGACGTATTGGAATACCGGGAGGAAGAGTAATCTAGGCCTTCTTCCCTTATGGAAAACGTGATATTTCATCGCATCGCCACTTGCTTATTCTTCGAACACAAAGGAGGAAAAGATCTTGCTGACAAAACTGGTCGCTGCTTTTAATCTCGCAATGTCCTTAGGCGCTTTTTATATGGGCATTTCCATGCTGCCGTTCATGGGGGTGTTCGTGGAGTTCCCGCCCGAGTGGGTCGGCGTCATGCCATTTGCTAGTTGGTCTGCTTTAGCTATTTATGGAATGGTTGTTTTTGGAATCGGAAACGCTGTGGCAGCGGTTTATGGATTCACTAAGAAAACGCGGACATGTTTCGCGGCTAACCTTATTTTAGGAGTGGTGTTATCTTTAAGTGCGGCATTGCCGATTGTGTTGCTCGGCGAATGGTATTTGCCGCTCGTGTTCTTTTTCTTCCTCAGCTTCATCCAAATAGCACTCGGCTTGTACGGCTTGTTTAGCAAGCACAATACCGGTTCCCAAGCTAGCAAGAAAATACTTCATCAATAGAAATATCGACAAAGGGCTGTCTCCAAGTCATCTTCATGACCTGGCAGACAGCCCTTTTTGGTTTCTTTACTTTACTGGAGCTTTTTCAATATACGTCAAAGTTTTTCCGCTGACTCCGAGCAGCACCGTCAAAAGAGGCGACAGCAAGCAGAAGAACGCAAACGGTAAATATTCCAATGTCGAAACGTCCAACACCGAGGCGATGAAAATCCCGCAGACGCTCCACGGCACGAGCGGATTGACGACCGTTCCCGCATCTTCCATGACGCGGCTCAAGTTCTTTCCGGCCAGTCCAACTTTTTCGTACGATTCACTGAACGCTTGCCCCGTCAGCAGGATCGATAAATACTGTTCCCCGACGAGGATATTCGTGCCGATCGCCGTCAAGGCGGATGCGACAATGACGGAAGACACTTTCTTCAGCAGGCTCTCGATTTTCGCAAGCAAACTTTGGATGATGCCGAGTTTGAATAGCAATCCGCCCATGCTGAGGGCAAGCAATACTAAAGCGATCGTAAAGAACATGCTTTCCATGCCTCCTCTTGAAAGCAAGTCATCGATTTCCCCAATGCCGGTCGATGATTCGTAGCCGCCGAACAGGATGCCAAGTATGGACGAGACTTGCAAGCTCTGATGGAACAAGGAAACGACAAGCGCTACCGCTGAACTTGCGGCCAAGGTCAACACCGCGGGCACTTTGAATACCGTTAAAAGAATTAAGATGACAAGAGGCGCCATGGCGTACCAATGGATCAACCCGGTCCCAAGCAAGCCTTCCTTGAACAGGGCGATGTCTTCGGTATGGCCCAAGGTAACCGACGGCGATAACAGACCGAAGAAAATCAATGTCAGGATAAAGGCAGGAACCGTCGTCCAGCCCATATTGCGGATGTGTTCGAAGAGATCCACGCCGACAATTGAAGCGGCCAAATTGGTCGTATCCGACAACGGCGACATCTTGTCCCCGAAAAAGGCGCCCGAGACGATAGCGCCTGCCGTGATCGCAAGCGACAAATCCAGCGCGCCGGCGATGCCGATCAAAGCCACACCGACGGTCGCCACCGTCGTCAAGGAACTGCCGACAGATAAACCGATGATCGCCGTGACGACAAAGACCACCGCAAAGAAAAATACAGGCGTCACCAGGCTGAATCCGGCATAGATCAAGGTCGGGATCGTCCCGCTCATCATCCAGCTGCTGATGAGGATGCCGATGAAGAAGAACAAGAACACCGCGCCCATTCCCGCACCCGCGCCTTCGATCAGCCCCCGTTCCAGTTCGCGGTACGATAATTTCTTCAATAAGCCATAGCACATCAATAACAATATCGAGATCAAGATCGGCACATGCGGCGCCGCTTCAAATCGGATGATGCTGACGCTGATAATCGCGACGACCAGTGCAACCAACGCCGCCGCCTCTTTCGTGCTGGGTGATAAAATCGATTTAATATGAAACATGTCCAGTTCCTCCTGTATTGTGAAAATAAAAAAAGAAAACCCATCATCCCTTTTTAAAAAAGGGACGAAGGTTTTCTCCGCGTTACCACCCTAGTTGATCTTCCGCTTTGGAACATCCACTCAATTGACCGTTGAAACTGCAGATGGCGTAATTCACCCCGATTGCTGCCTGAACTTCCACCGACCGTCCAGTCTCTTTTTGCTGCGCGCAATGAGCCTACTCATTCATCATTCAACTTATTCGTCGTTGCTTTTTGCAATTGCTATAAATATTAGCATCTCCCCCAAATAAGTCAAGAACGAATTCTTCAACGGAAAAAAGCACGCTCTCCTGCTTGATGGCTTTGCAGGAAGCGTGCTTTTGGGTCAAGTTTAGTTTTTCTTGTCGTCATTTCTTTTTCCATCTTGATCGCTTGCATCATCCAGCTTGAATTCTTCTGAGACCTCATCGATAACGCCTTTTGTCGAACTTTTAAATTCTTTCAAAGTCTGCCCTGCCGCTTTTCCTAGTTGCGGCAGTTTAGCTGGACCGAAGACGATCAAGGCGATGATCAAGATCAAAACCAATCCCGGGATTCCTATATTGGGCATAATGGTCCTCCCCCTTTCGCTAGCGTCATGCTTTCTGTTCCAATTTGTTTTTCGTTGAGCGCTTCATCGTGATGGCTGAAATGATGATGCTGATTTCAAATAGCGCAAACAACGGCACAATGATCAGCACATCCGATAGAAAATCGGGTGGTGAAATCAACACCCCGACCACCACCAAAACGAAGTAAGCGATTTTGCGCATTTTCCGCAGCGATTGCGGCGTAACGATGCCAAGTTTCGTCAAAAACATGACGATAAGCGGCATCTCGAAGACCAGCCCGACCGGAATGACTAAATTGAATAGGAAGGTGAAATATTGGCTCATCCCATAGGTTTCCGTCGCCCCGATGGACTGATTGATATCCGACATGAAGTTCAGCATCATCGGGAACATGATGAAGTAGCTGAAGCTGACTCCGATCAGAAACAATAGGAACGATGCCGGGATGAAGACATAGGTCCCTTTTGCCTCCGTTTCCGATAAGGCAGGTTTGACGAATAGCCAGGTCTGATGCAGCGCCACCGGCAATGTCAACAACACCGCCAGGACCAATGCGCATTTAAAATAAATCATGATGCCGTCGGTAAAGCCGAAAACGTTCCAATCGACATTCACCGCTGTCGGCTGCATCTTGATGAAATTCAAGATGTGCGCAGCGCTCGCAAATCCTGCGGCGAGTGACGCGATAAACGCCAGCACGGTGATGATCAGCCGTTTCCTAAGATCCGTTAAATGTTCGATAAGCGTGAATTCTTGTTCCATTTCCTGTACCACCCATTAAGGACAAAGCAAAAGCACTGAACGGCCCGCTCTAAAGCTCAAGCTTTCGGCTTCAGTCCTTTTTCGTTTCTTTAGTATCATTGGTTTTGTCAGTCGCATCGTCATCGCTCATCAATTCTTTTGTTGAGCTTTTGAACTCTTTCAAAGTTTCTCCGACAGCCCGCCCAAGTTGCGGAAGCTTCGCTGGCCCGAAAACGATTAACGCGATCACTAAAATCAAAATCAGTCCTGGGACTCCGATATTCGGCATTTTCTCTCCTCCTGTCTGTAGTTCTTGCCTGCCATCGTGCTTGTATGTGCACGCATCATTTGCTGTTCAGCCTATATGGAAGGTTCTCCGATTTTGGCTGCCGGCTAAAGGCTGCGTGAAAAAATATAGATTGACTCGGCTTTCCAAAAGTCATTATACTCTTAATTAATGATTTGTAAATCATATATTTACGGTTATCAATAATTTTATAGGTAGGTGAAATAAACATGACGAAATACAATGACGAGGAATTGAGAATGATCAACCAAGTTCTTCTCGGCATCTTCATCGCACTGGACTTCAGTTATTTCCTCTCCCTCTTCTATAGCCCCTTCCCTTGGTTTGCACTAGCTGGAACTGGATTAGGACTGGCAATGATCGTGTTCTTTTGGAGCGGAACGAAATACTGGCTGTTCATTTTTTCTTTATTATTCAGCACTGCCTTGTTTTCATTAAGCAATAATTTCCACGCTATCTTTTCTTGATGGCAGCGCCGCTCTTTTTGGGAGCGGTCTTTTTTCATTCATTAATATAACCATTAGGTTATGTAAATATGTGAAAACAAGTATTATTTTTTTCGTGTCCCTAAGCGTATAATCATTCATTGTGCTAGTTTTACGACTGTATAAACCGGCTTCTGAAGGCGGGATTTTTCTCTCATCACCCCGTGCTTTCTAGAGCCGGCAGTTTCTCATTGATGCTCATTCAACACGATACAGGAGGTTTTACCATGGCAGAAGACGCTAAATCCCCGGCGAAAAAAGGATCGACACGGCGCGAGTTTCTGAGGAATTCGGGACTCACGGTAGGCGGTGTCGTATTAGGCGGCGCCCTCGGCAGCCTGCTCGGCGGCAAAGAACAAGTCGCCACACACGACGTCGCCCCTGCCCCGCAGCTGACGGTCAACCCGGCAGAAGCGCTTCAATTCTTCACTCCCGATCAATACCGATTGACCCAAGCCGCAGCCGAACGCATTTACCCAAAAGACGATCACGGCCCCGGCGCGATGGAATTGAACGCAGCCATCTACATAGACCACCAGCTCGCAAGCCCGTGGGGAATCAATTCCAAAGAATACATGGCGGCACCTTTCTTTGAAGCAGAAGAAACACAAGGCAGCCAAATCCGCATCCTGCGCAAAGATTTATTCCTTCTTGGCTTGAAAGCACTCGATGCCTATAGCCAGAAACAATACGATAATCCATTTATCGACCTCGAACCGGAACAGCAGGACCAGGTCTTGACGGATTTCAGCGACGGCAAAGTACCGAATATTTCAGGCGTCAAATCGCCGCTGTTCTTCAGCTTGCTGCGCACCTTGACGATCGAAGGCGTCTATGCCGACCCGTTATATGGCGGCAATAAAAATATGGAGGGCTGGGCGATGCGAAAATACCCAGGCTCCCGCATGGCATACGTGAAAGAAATTCAACAGGACGAATTTGTGGAACTGCCGCCTCAAGGCTTGAACAGCCATATGGGGCATTGAGGAAAGAAAGGATGAATGAACATGGCTACAAAATTGCCTAAAGTGCCCGTCGTCGTTGTCGGCATGGGCTGGGCTGGCGGGATTGTCTCGGCAGAATTGACAAAAGCCGGCATCCCGGTCGTCGGCCTCGAACGCGGGAAAGACCGCAAGACGAGCGATTATTTGATGGCGCACGATGAATTGCGCTATCAGCACCGCGAAGAATTGATGCAGGATCTATCGAAAGAAACGATTACACATCGCAATAACGAAAAGATGCGTGCCTTGCCGATGCGTGATTACGGCACCTTCATCGTCGGCGACGGCGTGGGCGGCGCCGGATCGCATTGGAATGGTCAAACTTACCGCTTCTTGCCGTATGACTTCGAAATCAAATCGATGACCGATGAAAAATATGGCCCCGGCAAACTCGGCGCAGATTACCCGATCCAGGATTGGGGACTGACTTATGATGAGATGGAGCCGTATTATGATACTTTCGAAAAGATGGCCGGTATTTCCGGAGAGACGGTCGAATCCTACGGCAAACGCTCGAATCCTTATCCGACCGGCCCGATGCTCAAGACGCCCATCATGAAAATGTTTGAAGAAGCGACGAAAAATCTCAGCTATACGCCGTACGTCTTGCCGTCTGCCAATTTATCGGAAGCGTACGAAAACCCGGATGGTATTTCACGCGGCGCCTGCCAGTACTGCGCGTTTTGCGAGAACTTCGGCTGTGAATACGGCGCGAAAGCAGACCCTGCCGTGACCGTCATCCCCGTCGCAAAAGATACCGGGCAATTGGATTTGCGCACTCATTCCAATGTCACCGAAATCTTGAACGACGGAACAAAAGCGACCGGCGTCCTCTACATCGACATGATTACCGGCGAAGAATTTGAACAGCCAGCAGAAGTTGTCGTCGTGACCAGCTATGTCTTCAATAACGTCCGCTTGTTGTTGAACTCAGGCCTCGGCAAACCGTATGACTCAAAATCCAACACTGGCGTGATCGGCAAAAACTATGCTTATCAAGTCAGCTCGGCTTCTTCGATGATGTTTTTCGAAGACCAGGAATTCAATTTATACGGCGGCGCCGGTGCTCTGGGAATCGAAATCCCAGAATACGTAGGCGACAACTTCGACCATTCGGACTTGAAGTTCATCCACGGCGCAGGCATCCGCGTCACACAGTACGGCAACCGGCCGATCGCCAATAATGTTGTTCCAAAAGGCACACCTGCCTGGGGCGCGGAGTTCAAGAGCCAATCGATCAAATACAGCAATAGCTTCTTCCCGGTCAAATCACAAGGTGCCAGCATGCCTTACCGCTATAATTACCTGGATTTGGATCCGACCTATAAAGATGCTTACGGCAAACCTTTGCTACGCATGACATTTGATTATACAGAGCACGACCGTGAACTAGTGAAGTATATTTCGCAAAAAACACATGAAATTGCAGAAGAAATCGGTGCGGATATCATTGATACCAACGACACCCAAAACGATTTCAACGTCAATAAAGACACCAATACGCACAATACAGGCGGCGTCATCATGGGGACAGACCCTGAAACCTCTGCCGTTAATACGTATTTGCAGATGTGGGATGCTGACAACGTCTTCGTCGTCGGCGCTTCCGCTTTCCCTCACAATAGCTCCTTCAACCCAACCGGAACGCTCGGTGCGCTTTCCTACCGCGCGGCGGAAGGCATCCAGCGCTACTTGGATGAAGGCGGTTCACTCGTATAAGCTTGGACCGTGGTTCTTCGGAACTGCGGTTTTTTTGGTTTACAGGCTTTCATCAAACGCTTCGGCTTTCTTGAATCGATTTGCGGAATGGCTTCGGGGTAGGCTAAACTGACAGATAGAACACGCCTCCAGCGAAAGGAGCCCGCCGCATGGATTTATTGCAAATGCGCTATTTCCAGGAAGTAGCCAAGCACCAGCATTTAACGAAAGCTGCACAAGCTTTGAACGTTTCACAACCCGCCCTCAGCAAAACCATTTCGAAGCTCGAACAGCGCCTGGGCTATAAACTATTCAACCGTTCCGGCCGAAAAATCCAACTGAACCCGCTCGGCGAAGCGTATTTACAAGTCGTCGAAAATGTTTTTCGGGAAATCCAAAAAGGCGAAAAGGAATTGGCATTTTTGGCGGAAAAGCAAAACAATCTCGTCTCTGTCGCCGTAACCATTCCGACCATCTTGCCTGAACTGCTCGCTGGATTTCTGGATGTCTACCCGAATGCCCGCTTCCGCCAATACCAGGCATTTGCGGAGCGTTTGAAAAGCCAGCTTGAAACCGGCGAAATCGATGTCGCCATTTCCACCTTTCCGCTTGAAGGGGAGGATTTGGAATGGCGCCCGATCATCGAAGAAGAAATTTTCCTCGCCGTCCCGTCCAGCCATCCACTTGCCGATCGCGAAGACATCGCATTGATCGAAGTAAAAAATGACCCCTTTATCGTCATGCCTCCGGGCTACGGATTCCGGGACATGACCGAGCAATTTTGTGGAGAAGCTGGTTTCTATCCCGACTTCGCGTTTGAAGGAGATGAAACAGGCGTCACGTATGAACTGGTCTCCAAAGGGCTCGGTGTCGCTTTCAGCCCGTCCCTCATCCGAAGCAAGCGCCTTTCTACTCTGCCAGTGAAAGAATTGAGGATCTCCCAGCCCAACTGTACGCGCACCGTCGGATTGGTGTGGCATAAAGACCGCCATCAAACCGACGCCGTCAAAGAGTTTATCCGCTATGCCACCGGCTTTTTGGAACAGGTAAAAGCACAAGCCTCATCTTGACGGATAGCATCAAAAAAGCTCAAGGCACACGAAGCCTTGAGCTTTTTTGGTGTCATTATTTAAGCATTCGCTTGAGGATCCGGATCTGCCCCCGGTGGCTTGTTTCGTCTTCCACGACATGAAACCAGAGATAATATTTATTGTAGACAACTCCGTTATCATACTGCCCTTCTTCGTACAACCAGCTATCGTCCACACTTTCCAATAGCGACAGCGTCTTGTCCCTGACTTTTTTTAATGCATCCAGGTAATAATCAAGCGGCTGGTTGCGGATATCGCTTCTCGCCTTGTCCCCCAGTTCAAGCGGGACAAGCCATTGCTCCAGCTCTCGCTCCGTCAAGTCACGATTTTCGAATGCGATGACCTGGTGGACAAATTCAATCGCCGCCATATGCATCAAGAGTGCCCCGATCGAATTCGATTGCCCATCCGCCAAATAATCCAGCTCTTCATTCGACAAACCTTCCACATCCGCCAATGTAACCGCGCGCGTATACTCGAGCATCGAGACAAGTTCACCGACTCTCGGCGAGAATCCTGTTTGCTCTTTGATCCGGTAGTCCATTCTGCCGCCTCCTTTTGTATAGAACAGAAACTAATCCTAGCACAGGGATTTTTCAAATAATGAACTTTTCCAATTATCGAAGCAACGCTTCCATCCTCTCAAGCCAGACAATCCGGTCCGCAACCGTCGCGGGTTTCGGATGGCGCGGAAAACCATTTTCAGCTGCCACCCATGCTTTCGCATGTTCATACAACTTTTCCGGCCTGCCCGCTTGGAACAAGCCGAACTGCGCCGCGAGCCTTTTGGCGACAGTCGATGAGCCCCAGGCAAAAATGAGGTGATCTGCGGACGCCAATAAAGCTTCACGGTCTTGCGCGTTCCCTTCTTGGAATAGCGAGTGGGAAACACCGGCTCTATTGAACTTGTTTTCGATCGTCTTAAAATTGCCCATGTTCCCTTCGCAAATATCCGATAGATTAATGAGCGTGACCACATCCCACTCTTGCCGCTCCATCAAGTTCATCAGTTGGTATTGCGTCGGATTCGGGTTGGTGGAGACCCATTCCGTATCCTGTAGGCTCTTTGCGGTTTCCCCGGCTTGCGCACAATTGGACGGGTTGATCATGACGATTACCGCATCTGCGCGTGTGGTAAAGGCGCCGTTTCGCCTGATGCGTGCTTCGCGGCGCATGAGAATCTTTTCGTTCGCCAGTTCGGCATGATAAAACTTTGCCTCGACCGAAAAGATTTGCTTTAACTGTTCAGCTGGAATGAGCGACACCCAATCCCTCCCTGCGATTATTAGTAGTACCAGTCTATCAAAGACCTTTTCGTTGTACAAAAAAAGCTCCCAAGCCGTTATCCGGCCTGGGAGCTTGCTGTTGTTTATACTTTCGCGTCCACTTTGACCATGCCGTAAGACGTGATGGCGTTCCACATCGTTTCAGGGATGTCGAGTTTGCCGACCAGTTCTTGCGGGATCGTTTCGTTGATGTCCGCTTCGTTTCCTTGCTTCACTTTCTCGGTCCATTCCGGATCGACCAGTGCTTGACGGCCCATGACGACGATGTCCGCGCCTTCTTCAAGTGCGGCTATCGCATGTTCAGGCTGCGTCACGCCGCCGACTACGACAAATGCGACGCGGCCGTTGATTTGTTTCGACAGGATTTGGACGATGCTATCCCCGTCTTCCATGCCGCGCGGCGCTTTTTTGAATTCCATAAGCGACACGTGGATATAATGGATGCCGCCTTCGATCAACAATTCGACCAATTGTTTCGTTTCTTCAATCGTATAGCCGACCGAATCGGCATTGTTTTCTTCAGGAGACAAACGATAGCCGATGATGAAGCTGTCGTCTGCATGTTTCGCAGCGACTTGTTTCACTTCATCCAATACCGCGACACCGAATTTCAAGCGGTTCTCTAAGCTGCCGCCCCACTCGTCTTCACGCTGGTTGTAAGTCGCGGAGACGAATTGCTGGATTAAGTACGTGTTGGCGCCGTGGATTTCCACGCCGTCAAATCCAGCTTCGATCGCGCGGCGTGTCGTTTCGCCGAAATCGCGGATGATGTCCGTGATTTCTCCTCCGGTCAACGCACGCGGTGTCGGCTTGTCCGCGGATTCCGCGATGGCACTCGGTGCGACCGTTTCGCCCGCTTGGATCAAATCCGGCTGGCCTTGGCGACCGCCGTGCTGCATTTGCAGGATGGCTTTGCTGCCTTGCGATTTCATTTCCGACGCGAGCTGCTTCAAGCGCGGCATGACGTCGTCTTTGAATGCGACGAATTGGTTCGGGAACGCGATGCCGTTTTCCGAAACCGCGATGCAGGCAGAGACGAACAGGCTGCCGAGTCCTGCGCGTCGCTGGTAATACGAAAGTTCTGCATCTGAGACAGTACCGTCCGGATTTCCTGAATATGTAGTCATCGGTGCGACGCCTAAACGGTCAGACAGGACGACGCCATTTGGCAAAGTGATTTCTTCGAATAATGGCTTGTATTGTGGGTTCATTTAATTACCTCTTCCTTTGAATTAAAGTTAGTTATATTAAAATATCATAGCATTAGGACAACTACAACAATACGAGCTTGGCGAGCGGGAAATTTTACTTCCTTTCTTTGGGAATGGTACGCTCTTCTATGCAAACTTATTCCAAGGAGGAATCTACATGACACCAAACACATACAAAGAGATCCAATTGGCGAATCGACCGGAAGGCACACCGACCGACAGCGACTTCAATTTTGTCGAAAAAGATATCCCGCCAATCGGCACGGATGAATTATTGCTGAAAACTTTATACCTTTCCGTTGACCCGTATATGCGCGGGCGCATGAAAGACCAGAAATCCTATGTGGCACCGTTTGAATTGAACAAAGCGATTTCAGGCGGCGTCCTCGCTGAAGTCATCGAGTCGAATTCCGATGATTTCAAGCAAGGCGATATCGTCACCGGAACATTAGACTGGGCACAGTATAATGTGGCGGATGCGAAATCCGTGCAAAAAGTCGATCCATCCATTGCACCGATCACGACGCGCCTCGGCATACTCGGCTTGACTGGCCTGACCGCCTACTTCGGCTTGCTCGATATCGGCAAACCGCAACAAGGCGAAACGGTCGTCGTCTCAGGCGCTGCAGGAGCTGTCGGATCAGTGGTCGGGCAAATCGCCAAACTGAAAGGCGCACACGTCGTCGGCATCGCCGGTTCTAAGGAAAAAATCGATTACCTGATCAACGAACTTGGATTCGACGCGGCAGTGAACTACAAATCCGATAGCTTCAAAGAAGACTTCAAAAAGGCCATCCCTAACGGCGTCGACGTCTATTTCGACAATGTCGGCGGCGAAGTGTCGGACGCAGTCATTTTTGAAATCAACCGCAACGCACGCATCGTCTTATGCGGCGCCATCTCTGCTTACAACAACCCGGAAGCGGATATCGGCCCGCGCATCCAATGGAAATTCATTACGACAAGCTCGATGATGAAAGGCTTCACGCTCGGCGATTACGCGCATGATTTCAAAACCGGCGCACAAGAGCTCGGCAAATGGCTGCAAGAAGGCAAGTTGAAGTACGAAGAAACGATCGTAGAAGGCTTCGAGAAAACACCAGAAGCATTCCTTGGCCTATTCGAAGGCAGCAACCTCGGCAAGCAACTGGTGAAAGTCGCTGACCCGGAGTTCGCTAAACTGTAAATCTCACTTTCTTCTATAGAAACACAAAAGCTGAAGCGGGAACCTGAATGGGTTCCTGCTTCAGCTTTTTAGAGTATATAAAAAAGTAGGATTTCTATGCACAACAAAACTAATCAATTATGAGAGCAATTTTTTGAAGAATCTGCACTCACCAGTGTAGTGGAAGCCGGCGACTCCAGCGGGAACAGTACGAGCTGAAGACCCTGGACTGAGCGAAGCGAGGGAAGCGGCTGAAGCCGTACCCGCGGAAAGCGTCCGGCTGGAACGAAACGTAAAAAAGCTGAAACTAGAAAACCTTTAAAAATTTCCTGCTTCAGCTTTTTTCATATCACACCGTTTTCTTCTCAGCGACTTCGCCTGAATAGGCAGCATGGTAGATGGCGTAAATATCATCTCTCTCAAGCGGCATCGGGCTTCTCGCCAAGATTCTTGTTTGCTTGATGCCATCGTCCGCCAAGCTGTCCAAGGCGTCTTCCCCAATATCGAAGCCTTTCAGCGACACGGGAATATTGACGTCGGCGACGAGTTTTTTCAACTCCTCGACGCATGTATAGGAAGCTTGTTGTTCATCCAAATGCGTAACGTCGATGCCCATCGCCTCAAGGATGTCCTTCATTCTCTTCTCACAGCTCGGGCGAATATAGCCCATGACATACGGAAGCAAAACAGCATTGGATTCACCGTGCGAGATATGGAACTGGCCGCCAAGTGGATACGCCAAGGCGTGCACACCTGCAACGCCCGCATTGAAAAATGCCAGGCCTGCCAAATAACTGCCGTAGCTCATATTCGTGCGCGCTTCCTTGTTTTCCCCGTCTTCCACTGCCGTGCGGATCGACCCGCTGATCAAGCGGATTGCCTGCAATGCCAGGCCGTCTGTCACCGGGTTGGCGTTTTTCGATACATACGCCTCCACCGCATGCGTCAACGCGTCGATGCCCGTTGCCGCTGTCACTTTCGGCGGCAAGGAGACCGTCAAAGCCGGGTCGACGATTGCTACATCCGGCAATAGGTAATCATGTGTCACGACATCTTTCGTGGATTCCAATGACAATACGGCAATATTCGTCACTTCAGAACCGGTCCCGGACGTCGTCGGGATCAAGATTTTCGGAATGCCTTTATCGACTAGTATACGTTCACCCGTCAGGTTCAAATAGTCGGCCACTTTGCCTTCGTGCGTCGCAAGAACACCTGCTAATTTCGCAAGGTCCAAGGCACTGCCGCCGCCAAGGCCGATGACCAAATCGAATTTGTTTTCCTTCGTATAGGCGATCAATTTTTCGCCGACTTCAAGCGGCGGCTCCGGCACGACTTCTGTGTAGACGCTTGTCTTCCAGCCCTTTGCTTCGAGCGGTTCGACGATTTTTTTCGTCATCCCGAGCTCTTCGAGAAACGGGTCGGTGACGATAAGGACATTGCTGGCGTTCAGGCGTTCCGCTTCGCCCGTTAATTGTTCCAATGCGCCCCAGCCGGTATGGCTGATCGGCATGAAGGTAAGTTTGCTCGACACATCATCCACTCCATTTCGTTCTTTTACGATACTGGCATCATTAATAATAAGTCTTTTAAAAGAAGCACCTCATTCTTTTATTTTCTTACTCTTCAATTGTAAGTATAATTGTTTTAAAATTCAATCTATTAAAGATGCATAAAATCCCGCTGCCCTGGAAATGGGCAGCGGGATTTCTTATCACAACATTTTCTCCAAAGCCATCTTTGCTTCGACTGCCGTTTGTTCATCCACTTGGATGCGGTTGAGGACACGCCCTTCCACCAGTTCTTCCAAGATCCATGTGAAATGCGGCAAGTCGATCCGATTCATCGTCAAGCACGGGCACATATACGGATTCAAGGATACGATGTCGCGGTCCGGAAAATCCTTGATGAGCCGGTTGACGAGGTTCATCTCCGTGCCGATCGCCCATTTCGATCCGGGTTCGGATGCTTCAATCATATCGATGATGTATTTTGTAGATCCTGCGAAATCGGAAGCGCTGACGACTTCATACGTGCATTCCGGGTGCACGAGGATATTGCGATCCGGCTCTTTTTCGCGCAAATTGTCGACGTGTTTTGGCAGGAAGTTCATATGGACCGAGCAATGCCCTTTCCATAAAATCACTTGGACGTCTTCTATCGCACAGTCGAGTTCGAGCTTGTGCTTAATCGGGTCCCACACGGCCATTTGCTCGAGCGGGATGCCGAGCTTCACGGCGGTGTTGCGCCCGAGATGCTGGTCGGGCAAGAACAGCATGCGCTGTTTTTGCGATAACGCCCATTCGACCATTTCTTCCGCATTGGAAGAAGTAACGGTCGCCCCGCCGTTCCTGCCGACGAATGCTTTGATCGCTGCGGTCGAGTTGACGTAAGTGAGCGGAACAATCGTATCGCCGTATACTTTCTGCAGCTCTTGCCAAGCGCGCTCGGTTTGGTCGATATTGGCCATATCCGCCATCGAACAGCCTGCCCGCATGTCCGGCAAAATGACCGCTTGGTGCGGCTCGGTCAAGATATCTGCGGTCTCCGCCATGAAATGGACGCCGCAAAACAGGATATAATCCGCTGTCTGCCTCCCTGCGATTTGCGACAATTGCAGTGAGTCTCCGGTCACATCCGCGTAGTGGATCACTTCGTCTTTTTGGTAATGATGGCCGAGGATGTACAAACGTTCTCCGAGAGCCGCACGCGCGCGTTTCGCCCGCTCATGCAAGTCTTCCGTCGGGGCTGTCAAATAGCTTTTAGGCATAGCGTCCGCCATTTGCAGTTCTTCAAACAATGAAGTCATGATGCCACTACCTCCTTAGGGGATATGGAAAGATTCATGCTGATGTCGAGGTTCGACACGCTATGGGTCAAGGCGCCGATGGAAATGACATCGACACCGGTGTCGCGGTAACTTGCCAATTTCTCAAGGTCGATGCCTCCGGACGCTTCCGTGCGGATTGTCTCCGGAACGAGCTGTACCCAGCGCCGAATGGTGTCTGGCGTTTGGTTGTCGAACATGATCGTATCGGGATGTGCATCAATCGCCTCCATCAACTGCTGTTCCGTTTCGACTTCCACCTCGATCATCGTCATGTGGCCGAGCGAGCCACGCACTTTTTTTACCGCTTCGGTAATCGATCCAGCCGCTGCGATGTGATTGTCTTTCAGCATGACCGCATCGTACAGCCCGTTTCGGTGGTTGAACCCGCCGCCTGCACGGACCGCGTATTTTTCGAACATGCGCAGTCCGGGCGTCGTTTTGCGGGTATCGACGATGCGCGTGTGCTCTGAATCGAGCGCTGCCACACATTTCGCGGTCAATGTTGCCACCGCGCTCATGCGCTGGACCAGATTCAACAGCACCCGTTCGCCTGCAAGAAGCGATGCGACAGGCCCGGTGATTTTCACGATCGCTTCTCCTGCCTCCACTCGCTCCCCGTCTTGTTTCAATAATTCCACTTCGACTGACTCGTCGAGCAGGCGGTATCCCCATTCATAGCACTCGAGACCTGCCACGACGCCGCTTTGTTTCATGCGGACGAGCGCTTCCCCTGTATCCGTTCGATCGAATAATACAGAGGATACGTCGCGGTCACCGATGTCTTCGAATAAAAATTGCTTTAATGCTTGTTCTGCTTTCAAACGATTCATAGCATAATCTCCTTGATTTCAGTTTTTCGCATGGACAGATGGACGCCGCTAGTCGAGAGCCCGATGACTTGCCCGGACCACTCGGCTTTCGGCTCAGGTGCATCGATCCGGTAATGGCCGCCCCTGCTCTCTTCCCGCAATAACGCAGCGGATGCGATAAGACTCCTTGCGGTTTGGCGATGGATAAGGGCAATGAGATCATCCGGATAATCCTGGATCCTGTATGTCTTTAAAGGATGCTCTGCGAGGAATCTCTTCAAGGCTCCCGGTTCTCTCAGGATCCCAGCCACTTCCGTCATTTCCTGTCGCAGCTTGCCTTCTTCAACCGTCTCGAAAGATGCAAAAGGCGAGGCCGCATCACTTTCCGC
Source organism: Planococcus sp. SSTMD024 (assembly GCF_041320495.1). NCBI lineage: Bacteria > Bacillati > Bacillota > Bacilli > Caryophanales > Caryophanaceae > Planococcus > Planococcus sp. SSTMD024. The sequence continues at coordinate 143,200 of NZ_JBGGNS010000021.1, forward strand.
TAAGCCAGCCTCTTTTCTATGCCCGGGCTCTTCGCCAATCCACTGTGCAAGCCGTTTGGCAAATACCAGCCCTTCCAACAAGGAATTGCTCGCCAGGCGGTTGGCGCCGTGAACGCCGGTCGATGCAACTTCCCCGACGGCATACAGCCCCGGGACCGACGTCCGTCCGTAACCATCCGTCCTCACGCCGCCCATATGGAAATGGGCGCCCGGCCGGACCGGCAACAACTCTTCCGTAGGGTCGACTTCGTGATTCCGGCAGTTTTCATAAATCGACGGAAAACGCTGGTTGAAATCAGCCAATTGCCTGGCATCGAGAAAGACCGGCCCTTCGGCTTGCCAATGCCGCTCAATCGCCCTTGCCACAATATCGCGCGGCGCAAGTTCCATGAACGGGTGGATGCCTTCCATGATGCGCTTGCCGTCTCCATTTACCAATAAGGCGCCTTCCCCGCGCACCGCCTCCGAAATGAGCCCGCGTGACTTGCCTTCGAGCGTCAGGATGGTTGGATGGAATTGGACGAACTCGAGATCTTCCAGTACGGCGCCTGCGTGGTACGCCAACGATAACCCGTCGCCTGTCGCAACGGATGAATTGGAAGTTTCGCTGTACAATTGGCCGATGCCGCCTGTCGCGAGCACGATGTGGCGTGCTTGAACGACCGAACGTTTTCCAGACAGATCCGAAACGAGCACGCCGGTGCAGCAGCCGCTCTCCATCCTTAATTCCAATGCTTGATGAAAAGCGAAACGCGTGATTTTTCCGGACGTTTCCTCCATTAGATACCGCATGAGCAGCTTGCCGGTCTGGTCGCCCCCTGCATGCACAATCCGGCGCTTGCTGTGGGCGCCTTCCATCCCGAGCATCGGCATTCCGACCTCATCGGTATCGAAAGGCAGCCCTTGCGCCATCAGATGCTTCATGATGGCAGAACCTTCAGTGGCCAGAATTTCGACGCGCTCGGCATCTGCATGATTTGCCGATGCGAGCAAAGTGTCCGTGGCATGGGATTCCGGCCGGTCATCGAAACTCAAGCTCGCGGCGATTCCGCCTTGTGCGAGGCTCGTATTTCCCGTTCCGGCATGGTCTTTCGTGACGACAGCGATGGAATAAGAATCAGGGAGCGAGCGCGCGAGCATAAGCCCGGCGACGCCTCCCCCGATGATGCAAACATCGAACAAACTTTACACCTTCTTTACAAGTGTCTTGACACTATTAATGACATAAAGATAAAGTGATTACAAGAATAAAGTCAGCAACGGAAAGAAGTTGATGGAAAATGATGATCTACCTGGATTCAGCGGCAACCGCCCCGATGAGAAAAGAAGCAATCGATGCTTACGTGGAAACGGCTACAAACGCATTCGGCAATACGCAAAGTTTGCATGATGCAGGATCTCTCGCAGCAGACTATCTCGCCTCGTGCCGGAAATTATGGGGACAATTTCTCAACGTGCGGCAAGACGGCATATATTTCACCGGCAACGCATCAGAAGCGAACCAGCTCGCCATCCGCTCGTTATTGAAAGGGCGCCCTGGCCATTGCCGGTCGATCGTGTCGACGCAACTCGAACACGCTTCCGTGCTATCGGTGCTTCATGAACTTGAGCAGGAAGGCTATGAGATTAACTACGTTCCGGTCGACCGGTTCGGGCGGATCGATTTGGATGATTACGAACAACTGGTCAACGAACAAACGGCGCTCGTCATCATGCAGCTCGTAAACTCCGAGATGGGCGCTGTCCAGCCGGTCAAAGACTGCACGCAAATTGCCAAACGCTTCGGCGTGCCGCTTCACTCGGATATCGTCCAGGGCTTCGGGAAGCTGCCGGTTGATATCGGCTTGTGGGGCGTCGCTTCGGCTGTTTGTTCAGCACATAAAATCGGCGGCCCCAAAGGCGTTGGCATCGCCTACCTCGACCCATCGATCCACTGGCAATCGGTGTATGAAGGCACGACTCACCAAGGCGGTTTCCGTGCCGGAACAATCGACGTGCCGGGCATCGTCTCCGCGACCATCGCCGCAAAACATGCTGTCGCGGAACAGCCTGAAAGCTTGGAACACGCGCGCAAGCTTCAGGCATATTTGCTTGAACACTTGCCGGATGGCGCGACGGCGACAGGCGACATAAAGTCGAAATCCCCGTTCATTCACGGACTTGTTTTGCCTCATGTCGAAGGGCAATGGATGATGCTCGCCTGCAACCGCGCACAGATTGCCATCTCCACCGGCACCGCCTGCAAGATCGGCCACGGGGAAGCGATGTCTGCAATGCTTGCGATGGGAACCGAAAGCGACGACGCGAAAAAATTCATCCGGATCTCATTCCACAAAGAAACCAGCAAATACGAGATTGACCGGTTTATCCAGTTAGTTGAACAATCACTGTGTGAATTCGTCCCCCGCTCTTGAAAGCCGCCATTAGTGCGGCTTTTTTTTATGCCTGAATTTTTTCTGACAACTTTGTTGACAAACAATGGCTTTCGTTATATGGTTATACACATAAGTATATAACCATATTACCTAATCACCCAGGGAGGTGTTTTCATGGTCAACCCATCCGATTCAGCGAAGCCTTTATTTTTACAGATTCGCGAATTGATCGAAGACCAGATCGTCAACGATCAATTGAAAGAAGGCGACCAAGCTCCATCGACAAATCAATTGGTCAATTTCTACAAGATCAATCACGCAACCGTCTCCAAAGGCATCACCCAGCTCGTCGACGAAGGCATACTTTTTAAGAAGCGAGGGATTGGCATGTTTGTAGCAGAAGGCGCAAAGAAAACTTTAGTCCAGCAGCGGAAAAAGGCATTTGTCGATAATTACGTGACCGGGCTCGTGCAGGAAGCGGAAAAACTCGGCATTACCGAACAAGAAATCATCGAATTGATCAAATCCACGAAAGGGCGTGATGCATGATGGCAGCTTCAGTCCAGCTCAATCACGTAACATTGAAATTCAAAAAGTTTGAAGCCTTGAAAGATGTAACACTGACATTGGAAGCAGGCAAAATCCATGGCCTCATCGGCCGCAACGGTGCAGGCAAGACCTCCTTGTTGTCGTTGATCGCCGCTTTCCGAGAACCGACGGCTGGCGAAGTGCTTGTCGACGGCTCCCCGGTGTTCGAAAATCCCGAGAAGATGGAGCAAGTGGCGTTCATTTACGATAAGGACTATAAGGAAGAAACCGAGAAAGTGAAAAAGCTAGTCGAAGTAGCTGCCTATTACCGCCCGAACTTCGACCAGGAGTTTGCCGATCATTTGCTCAAACGCTTTAAATTGCCGGTCAACAAGCCGGTCAATAAACTGTCCAAAGGGATGCAATCGGCGATGAACGTTGTGATCGGCCTTGCCAGCCGCGCGCCACTGACCATTTTCGATGAAGCCTATCTCGGCATGGACGCACCGGCACGCGAAATTTTCTACAAGGAATTGCTGAATGATCAAGCGGAGCATCCGCGCACATTCATCCTCTCCACCCATTTAGTGTCGGAAATGGATTATTTGTTCGACCATGTCGTCATCATCGACCAAGGCACACTGCTATTGAACGAGCCCTATGAAACCGTGTCATCACAAGGCGCATCCATCACGGGATCTGCCGAGCAAGTGGATGCATTCACATCTGACATGAAACGTTTGAACGAACAGCAGCTGGGCGGGACCAAATCCGTCATGGTCTATGGCGAACTCGACGACCAGCAAAGAACAGAAGCGCATAGCCGCAAACTTGAAATCGGTCCTGTCTCACTTCAGGATCTGTTCATCCATATAACTGAGGAGGAAGTTCAATGAAATCCGAACGCCAGTCAAAAGTAGCTGCCCATGTTTTTTACCAGCAGTTTAAATGGAGTCTATGGTTTTTCTCCATCCTGTTTGTGATTCATCTTGCGCGAATCTTTTTCCTGAACTCCGGCGTGGAAGCAGTTGATGGATTCTTCATCTTCGCATATCAACCCGTCAATGTTTTCATGCTCGTCTGCGGCATCATGATCGTCTATGTCTTTATGGGGCAGCATATCCATCAAGGCATCAGCCGGAAAGAATGGTATAAGGGAACGGCGCTTTCCGCTATCGGTCTGGCTTTGATCATCACCCTGGTGACGCTGCTCATCAACGGCATCCAGTATGTCCTCCAGCAATTTGTTAGCCTTCCAGTCGCACTCGACAACGCCATTGCCTTCGGGACATTTGAAGGGGCACTCGCTTCGATTGCAGGGTTTTACTTTAACGCCCTGACGTTTTACATGATTGGCTGGATGATCGGCATTGGCTATTACCGGTTCGGCTGGGTAATCGGCTTCGGTTTTGTGGCGCTTGCTCTTGTCGGGTTCAGCCTCAATGATTTTTTCTGGGAAGGCAATGCATACAGCACCCTTCTCGCTTCGTGGGTCCCGCAGTTTACTCCCAACACCAGTTTTGTGGTAGCCATTACCGGTTCGATTCTTTTAATAGCTGCACTGTTCGTTTTCATGGTCTCGATGACCAAACGCGTCACAATCAAAATGTGAGCGCTGGATGGAGGGCGCATAAAAAAAAAGCTGTTTCGAAGACGGTCTGATCGTCTTTGAAACAGCTTTTCCTTTTGATGGATTTTACCGGATCGCCCCGTGCGGCAAGATGGCGTGCACCCCTTTGACGCCGTTGACGATCTGCGTGACGTGCAAGTCGACGGCGACGCTTGCGAGCGCGGCCGCTTCCGTTTTCGACAGCGAATGAAACCGTTGGAGCAAGCCGACCATTTCATCGAGCGCCGTCGCCGCGGCTTCATTCAAGTCTTCATCAAAGCCGAACGTCACCCAGCCAGCCGGTGTTTTCGCTTTCGGCATATGAAGTTTCATTTCTTCATGAAGGATGACCGTCAAATTGACGAGATCCATCGGACACTCAATCGCGGTGCCTGAGTTCTCGCCGTCGCCCTGCACCGCATGCCCGTCGCCGAATGATAGCATTGCCCCTTCCACTTCAACCGGCAAGAACAGCGAGCTGCCTTTGACGAGTTCCTTGCAGTCGATATTGCCGCCCGTCCGGTACGGCGGCGAGGTGCGGTGTGTTCCCGCCTCCCCAGGCGCCAGGCCGATGAGCCCAAGAAACGGCGACAAGGCGACGCTGAATTCCTTTCCGGCCAATGTGCATTTGCCGGTCATTTGCTCCCGGTTGAGCGTCCAGTCGACTTGCAGGCGTTCGCTATGTGCAATGCCGAGTTTCTCATTTTGCCAAGCCGGGGTGCCGCCCGCCCAATTGCGCCCGTACCAACCGGGCACATTTTCGTTGATGCGCACTTCCACCACCATTCCAGGCTTCGCGCCTTCAATGTCGATCGGCCCGACCAGTGGATGCCCGAGCCGTTCTTCATTTTCGCGCGACCTGTAGATGATCCGTTCTTCGCCCTTGTTTGCCGAGTAGCCCCATTGGATATCCGGCGTCTTGGTTTCGATCGTATCACCTGATCGGATTGTCAAAATGGGTTTGTATTCTTTATTGAATGAAGAATGGAGGTTTGCGGATTTGAGTTCAATGTTGTGGTTCATGAGCTTCCCCTTCCGTAACTGCGGTTTCTTTTGACTATAGCGAAAAATAAAACTCGCCTTAACATGACAAAGCCTGCCGATGATCCGGCAGGCTTTCTAGTTATGCGCTGCGTTTCCGGAACGCGCGTCGTTCGGCGTATACGGCACATTGCGCACACACAACAACCGCTTCCTCACGGTCGTTAAAGTATTTCCGCGGCTCCCGGGCTTTCTGTTTGCATACGGCGCACTTCTTCTTGAAAAACGAGAACATATCTTGTAGCTCCTTTGAATTAAAATTCAACTTCTCTTTATTGTTTCATCGTAAAAAGCATAACAGAACTGACGAACATCCACAGCTGCAAGGCGCCGATATTGAGCCGTTCGACGAGCCCGAAATACGGCCAGCCTTGGGCGAAAAAGATGGCGGCCGTCCCGCCGGCAAACAAAATGAAGATCCCCGTGGCAAGCGAATAATTCCCATAGCTTCTGAAATCATCGCCTTTCCTAAACCCAACCCCCACCAGAAGCGGAGCCAAAATCGTCAGCGGGACGATCAATGCCGTGACCGCCAAATGCATGATGCCCGTAAAAGTCAGCGGCGCTCCCGGGGCATCTTGCGGAAACAAGCCATACGTAATCGACACGAGATGCATCGCCAGAAAAACCAACATGCCTGTGCGTGAAATTCTCGGCGCAAAGCGCTTGAATGCGATATATGCACTCGCCGCAAACACAATCGAACAGAGGCCATACAGCACTGTGATGCCCGTCAACAACCCGCGGTCCGGTGCCCCTTGAGCCGTCAAATCACTGATCGGCTGATGCAGATGGCGATAGCCTTCCCACAGCCAGCCCCCAAGCACAACGTGGAAAACGTAAAAAAACACAGCGATTGCTCCAAAAATCGTCAATTTTTGTGCCATGCCGAACAGCTCCTTTTCAGGTTTTGCAGCAGTTGTCTCCGGTTCGATCACGATGATGGTTGATTATCGCCATTATCTCTCTTTTGAAACCTTTTGCCAATGCACTGGGCCAATAACTAATAAAAATCTCCATTTAAATTAAAAGATGCCCCGGACCGAAAAACGGTTCAGGACATCTTTTCTCTTATTGTGTGGAATCCGCGGATTGCTGGTAATAATAATCCGCCGGGTCTACGGGTGTGAAGCCATTCGGCGTGTAGAATCTCAATAAATCGCCGTTAACGACTTCATCCGATAGCTGCAATTCATATCTTCCGTGCTGCTTCAAGGCCTCGGCTTGTTCGATTTGCTGTTCTTCTTCGAGCGGCAAGCCGGTTTCCGGATCGTAGAACGCTTCTCCGATGGAATAGACCTCGGGGCTGACGTAATCGCCGTTGCGGAACGCGACGAGTTCTTCATGTTCTTCCGACAATAGATCGGTTCCGAAATGCACGTACTTCTGCGTTTCCACACCGAGCAGATGCATCACAGTCGGCAATAGATCGATCTGGCCGCCGTATGTATCGTTGATGCCGCCTTCCATGCCCGGCACGTGGATGAACAACGGCACGCGCTGAAGCTTGGCGTTCTCTACCGGCGTAATGTCTTTTGACAACACCTCAGACATCGCCTTGTTGTGGTTGTCGGAAATGCCGTAATGGTCGCCGTACATGACGATCATCGTATTGTCCGCAAGGCCGGACGCTTCAAGCTGTTCGAAAAACTGCTTGATCGCTTCGTCTGCATAGCGGGCCGTCTGGAAATAATTATCGACGCTCGCATCCCCCGTAGTCCCTTTTTCGATGGTCGCCAATTGCTGGTCCATGGTATAAGGGAAATGGTGCGCCACGGTGATGAATTTCGTATAGAACGGCTCCGGCAGCGATTCCAACAGCGGTGCCGACTGCTCGAAGAACGGCTTGTCCATGAGGCCATATTCTGCCATATCAGCGGATGTCGTATTCGGATACGACTCGATATCGAAGAAATGGTCGTAGCCGAAAGACTTGTAGATTTCGGAGCGGTTCCAGAACGTTCCGTTATTGCCGTGGAACACAGCCGATGTATAGCCTTGATCTTTCAAGATCGCTGGAGCCGATTGGTACGTATTCTGTCCTTTCGTGATGAACGCGGATCCTTTCGGCAAGCCGAACAAGGAGTTTTCCAGCATGAATTCGGCATCCGAAGTTTTGCCTTGTGCTGTCTGATGGAAGAAGTTATCGAAGTACAATGTGTTCGGGTCATCCATTATCGAATTCAAGAACGGCGTGACTTCTTCCCCGTGCAGTTCATAATCCATCAGGAAAGTCTGGAATGATTCGAGATGCAAATAGACGACGTTCATGCCTTCCGCCGCACCAAAATATTCTTCGTTGGGGCTCGCGTAATTGGATTTTGTGTAGTTCAACACTTCCGTATTGTCGTCGCTGTCCGCCATGACCCGCTGGGAAGAAGCTTTCACGCTCTCCACCGTGTCATACAAAGCGTAATTGTACATCCCCAAATACTTGACGATGTACGCGCGGTCAAAACCGCGCGTCAACAGGTCGGGACGGTCCGATTCCGCAAGCGATAAGTTAAAGAAGGAAATCAATAAAGCTGCCGCGATCAACGGCAGGGCCATTCTCTTTTTGATCGTGCGCATGTCTTTTTCTGCCCGCTTGGAAATGACCAAAGCGCCGAGGATCAAGACGTCCACAAAGAACAGGAAATCCATCGGCTGGATCAAGGTCAGCACGCTGCCGCCTAAATCGCCGAAGTTCTGCGTCTGGAACAAAGTCGGCAAAGTGATGAAATCACTGAAGAAGCGGTAATAGACGACATTGGCATACAACAGGATCGACATGCCGAGATAAATCGAAAGCAGCGCCCAATATTTCCGCGTTCCTTTGAAGAACAATGAGAAACTCAATAATAACAGCGCTGAGCCTAAAGGATTGATCGCCAGCAGGAATTCCTGCAGCGCCCCTTCCACTTCCAGCGTGAATTGGGTTTTTTGTGAGATATAAGTTTTCGCCCACAGCATGGCAACTGCTACCAGAAACAAGGGCATGTAGTTATTCATTTTCATTTTATTTTTCATTTTGCAATACACCTTTTCATCATCGATTATCTGAAAGCAGCATCAACGCGACTGCCTGTAAAGAAACAAACTCTATTGTACTCCCATTTTCCGGGAATTTAAAGCATGAAGCGGCTTTTTAGGATAGTTCCGCCTGTTTCATCGCTTCGCGCCATTCGACGAGTTCCTGCTCTTCAATCTGCTTTTCAAGCAATTCATCCCATGCGCCGAGCCGGGTGTTCCAGACACGCGCGTAGAAGAGGTCCTGTTTTTGGTCATATAATTGAAACTCGATGCACGGAATGTATTCCCTGCCAAGTTCTTCACACGATGAAATGTCCGCGACGATGACTTGGTAGCCATCTTCTGCGCTGTTTCTTTCTCTCATTAACAGCTCATGGATGCGGCCAGCATCAGCATCGCGGCTAAGCGCATAACGATAGGAGGGTAAGTCTTTTCCATTTTCTTCAAGCTCTCCTTCCGACAACCAATAGGCGTCGTGCACGGCGCTAAAGGACACGATTGTCTCGCCGCCTTCCATCGCTTCTTCGAAAATGCCTTTCTCCAAATGGCCATGGCCTTTGTCGGTGAGCCGGTAGCCTTTTGCATCCAGGCGGATCAGCTGCGTGCTGTGCATTTTATCGATCAAATCGCGAATGAACAGCTCTTCGACAAACAGCATTTCAGCAAGCGTGGCAGGACGGCGGATGTCCGCTTCTTGGAACGCCAGCAGCAGCATCTTCATCAAAATATCCATTTTGAGCCGCTTGACGCGGGAAAACGACACGCCATAAGAGATGAGCGGCACATGCCACGAAAGTTCCTGTACGATCGTCACGTCTTTGTTCGACGCCACTTCCTCACGCAGCTTGTTATTCAGTTTATCCATTTGCTCACCCCTCCTGCAGCATTTTTACACCGTGTTTTTGTTCAGCCACATCGAGCACGTGCTGATACATCCGTTTCGTCTGTGGTTGTTTTGCGCGTTTCGTGAACATCTTAGAACTGCCGACCATCACGAGCAATTGCTTGGCGCGCGACAACGCGACGTTCAATCGGCGGTAATCTTTCGCAAAGCCGATATCGCCGCGGTCATTCCGGTTATTGCGGACCATGCTCAGGAGAATGATCTCCATTTCGCTGCCCTGGAATCGGTCGACCGTGCCGGTACGGATCAATAAATGCGGCAAGCGCAATTCCTGGTCAATCATGCGCTGCAGCCGTTTCACTTGTTCGCCGTAGAACGAAATAACGCCGACCGTTTTCAACTCATCCTCCGGAATTCGCCCGGCCACTTTCGCTTCGGCCACCGCCTCGTTGAGTTCCACCAATAGGCGGCTGATTTCTGCAAGTTCCGACGGGTTGTACAAGCTTTTCCCGCCGCTCATGCGTTCTTCGAAATACGCCGGTTCGTTCGGCAAATCGAGCCACATGAGGTGGTTGCTGCGTTTGACCGATGCCGACTCAAGGAAGTGGTCGCGTTCGATGTCTGAATCCGCCAAGCCGCACTGCAATTGGACATTCTCATCCTTATAGAACGGCGAGATCGTTTCCATGATGTCTTCATGCATGCGGTACTGGATGGCGAGCATCTTCTTGTTCGACTCGGGCAAGTTTTTGTACAAGCGCTCAAACAGCGATTCTTCGAGCAGTTTCTCGAGTTCGCGTTTTTCCTCAAAGCCGCTGCCTTCTTTGATCATTTCTTCCAAGGTCTCTTCCAAGGTATCGTTGCCGAGCAATGGCGGCAGTTGGTGGTGATCCCCGACCAAAATGACCTTTTTGCCTTTGAGCATCGGCAACAGCAGTTCCGGAGGCGTCGCTTTCGACACTTCATCGACGATGACAACATCGAATACCGGATAATTGTCCTGGAAATCCTTGCGTGCCGACGCGACGCAAGTCGTACCGATGACATTGGCGTGTTTTATGTAGAGCTTGCGGATTTCATCCAAATCGTGTTCATTCGCCGTCTCGAGCAGCCCAATCCACTGCTTCTGCACCGATTGCAGCAGGGGAAAGTTTTTCTGTTCTTGCTTGAGCGATTGCACATCGAATGACAAACTGGCGAGTTGTTTCGCGGTTTCTTCGTATGCCGCTTCCGGATCCGCCAAAAGAATGGCTTCCAAAGCTTGAAGTTCCTGCTCTTTCTCTGTTAGACGCCGCATCGCCGCGTCAAGTTGCGCAGTAATCTCTGCAATTCGCTGTCCGGCTTGTTCGAATGCCGTTTGTTCAGCGAGCAAATGGGCGTTCTGCTGCTCCAAATCCGCTGCCACCCGTGCGGAATCCGCTTGGTCTTTCCGGAGCTGCGCCAATTGTGTTTCGTGATCGGCAATCGCTTGTCCGATATCTGCCGGCACTTCGATTGAAACAGACAAACTGGCCACTCTTCGTTCGATGCGCGAAAGTTCTTCCCGTTGCCGTTCGAATTGTTCGAGACCGCGTTCGTCCAAGTCCAGGTAGCGCTGTCTTTGCTTTTCGAGTTCCATGCAAAGCGCTTTTTTCAATTGGCCGAATGCCCGTTTGGATTCTTCTATATAAATGTCCGCGGCTTTTAGCATCGCCCCTCTTCGCCATACATCATTCTGCCGTTTGTATAAGCCGCTCAATGCCTTCGCGAGAACGCCCGAATCAATGTGCTGGGAACTTTTCAGCATCGTCCGCAGCTTTTCAAGAAACTCATCGATATTGGCTGAAGTGAACGATTCCGTTTGCGACAAGGCGCGCTCTTTCACTTGTGCCGCATCGACGCCAGAACCCGCAAGCATTTTCTCGACATAGCCGATCGCCGACGTGACGCTTGCATTATAGGCTTCGAGTTTTTTGCGCTCTGCCATCTTGTCGCGGATCATATCGAGTTTGCTGAGGGAGAATGTGATCGCCGGCACTTCTTCTATTTGTTGTTTGTTCATCACTTCAAGCAAGCCATCGACTTTTTTCATGCCCTCGACTGTCTCGAGCACGGCTTGCTTTTGCTGCGCTTTCGCCATCACTTCGTCGCGCTTTTCTTCGATCAATTTCATCTCTCGGCGCAGTGCGGCAAGTTGTTCGTTCAGTTGTTTAGCCTCGCGTACGCCTTTGAGCTGCTCGATCGTTTCGGTTGTTTGCTGCTGTTGCTGTTCAAACCACTCGCGCCCATGCCCCCTATCGAGCAAACTTTGCGCTTGATCGATTGCCGCTTGCAAGGCGTCCATTTTCTCTTCGATGCTGTGCTTGCGGCTTGTTGCTTGCCGCTGTTCAAGCTCGCTTGCCCATGCTTTGTTTTGCAATGGTTCGATGGATGCCTGCAAGTCGCGTTGTTTCGCTTGGGCTATTCTTTTATCTTCCACGGCTTGTTTCCTTTTTTCATAAACCGGCTGCAACGCCGCGTAGGCCTGTTCCGTTTCTTCAAGCTTGTGGGCGACTTCTCTTTCGCGGGCTTGACGCGCCTCGAATTGCGCCGTGATTTCTTTTAAGGTATGGTCTTTCCAATACTGGCCAACGTTTTCTTCGATGAATTTCTGGCCGTCTTCTTCGATGCTTTCGGTGCGCCCGACGCGTAAGATACGGATATCTTTGTGCGCAAGCAAGCGCCCAAGCGCATTGTCGACCGCCAGATTCGACTGGGAAGCAACGAGTGTGCGCAGTCCTTTTTTCGCATTTTGCAGGCAGATTTCTGAAATGACCGTCGTCTTGCCGGTTCCGGGTGGCCCTTGGATGACATACAAATCTTCTGCTGACATCGCCCCTGTCACCGCTTGCTGCTGGAATTCATTCAAGCGGTTGTGGAACTCGAGCTTCGGCAGTTCTTTTAGCGATGCCACATTCGGCCGTTCCTCAAATAATAATCGGTCGAGCTGCGGGTTGACCGCCAAGCCCTTCTCGAGATTGGTGAAGCCCTGTCGCAATCTCCGGATTTGGCTGAGTGCCGCGAAATTGCTGAACACGGCTTCCTTCTTATGAAGGGCATGCGCTTTTTCGCGCAGCTGCTTGATGATGTATGGGTTCAGTTCGATTTCGATCGCGCGGTTTTTCGCCTTGAAGACCGTGCCGACATCGCCGTCGATGCCGGTCAAGCGGACACTCAAATTGCGCAGGTTTTTCCATTCCTTCTCGTCCATCCGGCAGCCGGTCAAGGTGATGCGGCTGAAATCGTGGCTGAATGCCAGATTCGAATAGCCCGTCTTGATATCCGGAATGTCCATGCCCTGTTCCTGGATTTTCAAATAGCCTTCCCAGCTCGAGATGCGCTTTTTCACATAATCCGAACGTTCTTTCGCGGGCGTCATCCGGTTGATCAAGTTCATGAACGCTACCGGCACGGGATCGCGCGAATTGTTGAACTGAATCGATTCTTCGCGCTGCCAATTGGTGCCGAGTGCCTGGTAGGCTTTTCGGAGCGTCACGTTGGTCACCAATAATTGATGGTTCGCGAACACGCAATGCAGCACGGCGAGTTGTCCTGACGCTTGATCCGTCAGCCGCCCCGTCTCTTCGGCATTGAACAATAACGCAACGGAAAGAGAGCCATCCGCAGTCGACGGATAGCGTTCAAGAAATACCTGAAACGGTTTGTCCGCCATAAAAAAGGAGCGTTCGCTGATGCCGAACCCTCTCATCTTTTCCGATGCGGTTTTAGTTAAACGTATAGACGTTTGGTATGTGGTTGTCTGCGTTGCCATTGTCATCACCTGTTCCGCCAAACTGAAAAAGCCGAATAGCCCGGCTGGTTTTTCCGTGTTTTCGCTGTCGGTCGTATCTTCTAATCATATCACCTGCAGTGCGCGAATGTTTTCTGAACTTATGTATTTTACCGGAAACCCTTCTTTTGCCTCACCTAGTTTCCACTCGACAAGCGCTGGCGCGAACTTCCCTGCGGCGCCAAGCTGTGAAAATTAAAAAACACCGGTGGCTTGGACAGGCAATCCAAAGCACAGGTGTTGTTGAATACTGCTATTTTATTCCCGGTTATTGCGCGGTATAGCCGCCGTCGACCAGGATAGTGGTGCCGGTGGTGAAGTCGTTTTCGCTAAGGAAAATGATGGCATGGGCGATTTCGTCCGCTTTGCCAATGCGGCCAATCGGATGTTTGCTGACCAGCTGCCCGTAGAACTCTTCGCCGAGCGCTTCGCGATTGACCATGCCGGATTCGACATAGCCAGGTGCGACAGCATTGACACGGATGCCGTATGGCGCATACTGCAACGCCAAGGATTTTGTCATCAGATTGACCGCGCCTTTTGATGCGTTATAGGCAAACGCTGCCCCTTCGCCGACACTTCCAAGGATTGAAGAAGTATTGACGATGGCGCCGCCTCCATGGTTCATCATATGGCGAATTGCGTGCTTTGCGCCGAAAAAGATGCTGTCTTGGTTCACTGCGATCACTTTGTGGTAATCTTCATAGCTCAGTTCGTGCGTCTCCGTCAACGCGCCAATGCCTGCGTTATTTACGAGCAGGTCAATTGTGCCAAACTGATCGATCGCAAAATCGATCATGCTCTTCACCGAATCCTCGTTTGCCACATCCACTTTAATGAACAGGATATCGCCATCATTCTTTAAGCTCTCTGCGGCTTGTTTGCCGCCTTCTTCATTGAAGTCGGCAATGACCACTTTTGCACCTTTCGCCAAATATGCTTTTGCTGCCGCCAGACCGATTCCGGAAGCCCCGCCTGTCGCTACTGCCACTTTGCCTGCCAAGTCCATCCTACCGCCTCCACTTCCATTTTTTGTATCACTTTTATATTATCAGAATTATCTATTATTTAGAAACCCATTTTGGTTATTTTTGTTCCAGTTCCTTCATTAGCGTATAAATCTTCCGCACAGTGTTGACGTTGCGGACGGTAACCAGTTTGTACAGCTTGGTACCGACGATTTTTGCCATTCCGCTTTTTGTTACATCCCCTCTGTCGACCGACCAAAGAATTGCCCCCGGCACGTATTGCACACGGTCGATGCCTGGTTTTAAGGGCAATTGCTCCAGCATGCGCTCATCATCGGCTTGTTCCCATAAAAACAACACATCGCTTTTCAAGCGTTCATCATTGGCCCATTCCGGCGGGACCGCTTGTGCAATCCGGCTGTATTCGTCGAATGAATAAACGAGCACCTTGATGTGCAGCCCGAAATGTTCAACAATTGCCTCTTCCAACACAAGCGTCACTTGCTCTTTATTGCGGGCGTCCTTGAAGACGATATTGCCCGAGTTGATATAGGTTTTGACGGATGACATGCCTGCTTGTTCAAACGCTTCTTTTAGCTCCTTCATATTGATTTTATTATTGCCGCCGACATTGATTCCGCGAAGCAATGCTGCGTAGATCATGGCCATCTCCCCCTTTTGAAGAGTTTTAAAACAACCGGTTGAGTCAGGCTTCATAGTATCTGATTTTCCAGAACCTTAATTTTTGACTAGCTTCTCATAGAAGGCGTACAGTAAAGACAATTACACGAAGGAGGAGTTCTGAGATGAATGATATCCCATTGATCGTGACAACAGACTGGCTGGCGAAGCATTTGGACGACCCGGATTTGCGGATTGTGGATGCTACGGTATTCATGAAATTTCCGGAAGGCGGCGGGCCGCCGGATATCGAATCCGGCAAACAATCTTTTGCACAAGGCCATATCCCGGGAGCGGTATATGCCGACTTGCTGGGAGAGTTGACGGACAGCGAATCGGATTTGCCGTTCACGGTGCCACCTCGCGACGCGTTTATCGACAAAATGACCGAGCTCGGCATCGGCGACGGCACGCGGACTGTCGTCTACGACCAAAACGCGCTCGTCGGCGAGTCAGTCGCTGCTTCGTACTGGGCGTCGCGCCTCGCATGGCAACTGCGGTATGAAGGATTCGGCCAAATCGCCATTCTAGAAGGCGGCTTGCAGAAATGGCAAGCGGAAGGCCGCGATTTATCGACAGAGCCAGCTTCCTATCCGAAAGCGAGCTTCACTGGAGAGCGGCGCAGCGAGATGCTCGCCACAAAAGAAGATGTCCAAAGAGCCATCGATGATGAACACACCGTCCTCATCGACAGCTTGTCGCCGGAAGAATATCATGACAGCCACATCCCAAGCAGCCAGAATGTCTTTTTCGGCGCTCACGCAGACGAACAGTCAAAAGCATTGTACGACGACGAAAAGCTGCGGGCGGCGTTTGAGCAGACCGGCGCGCTCGATCCCGGCAACAAAGTGATCACGTATTGCGGAGGCGGCATCGCTGCCACATGGAACGCCTTGATGCTGAACAAACTCGGACAGCCGAATGTAGCCGTTTACGATGGCTCGATGAACGAATGGACAAGCGACCCGTCCTGCCCGGTCGTCAAAAGTGAAACTCGCTGATATTGAAAACTCCCGGCCCAATTCGTTGGCCGGGAGTTTTCTTGTTTCACGGCACTGGTCATTTCAACTTTTTCTTCAATCTCAGCTGCTTATGTTTTTTCTTTTCTGAAACCAAGGGCTTTGGAGCCGGGTTGTAATCATCCTCATACAATCCGGTATACGCTTGATACCACGTAAACAAATGAACCAAGATCACTTTGCCGACCGCATAAGCGGGAATACCGAGAATGACGCCCGTGATGCCAAACAGATTGCCTGCCGTCAACAGAACAACAATGATGGTGACGGGGTGAATATTCAAATTGCTGCCGAGCACGAGCGGTTGAATGACACGCCCCTCGAGCGTCTGCTCGATAAAGAATACGATGGCCACTTTAACGAGCATGAACGGGGAATGCAAGACGATCGCAATGACGACAATCGGAATGAGCGCGAAAAATGTTCCAAGAAACGGAATCAGATTCAAGACGCCCGCTAAAATCCCGAGGATCAATGCATACTCGAGCCCGATAATGCTAAGGCCAATCCAAAACATCACCCCAACAAAAAAAGCGACAATCAATTGGCCCCGGATATACTGGCTGATCTGCAAGTTCATCTCCCGCAGCACCAGATAACTTTGCTCGCGCATTTTCGACGGTACAAATTTCATAAGATAGTATGGCAAGTAATGCCCGTCCTTCAGCAAGTAAAACAAGATGAACGGTGTCGTGATTACCGCAAGCGCTGTTGTTGACAGGACGCCGACGACACTGCCGATTCCCGTGACGGTCGTACCGACGACATCATCTGCCTGGTCGGTGATGGATGTCGACAAATCCCCTTCGCCGCCTATCAATTGCTGCTGCACCTGCGACAACAAATCGTTCTGGAAAAAAGCGTCGACTTGCGTGATGAAGCTGTCGACGTATTCGCGCCAATTGTCCAACAGGCTTGCCGTCTGTTCACGGATAATGGGGATCAAGGTCGCGATGCCCCATGCCAGCAGTCCAAGAATCGCTGCGAGAACCAATGTGATTGCCGCAAGGCGAGGAATTTTTTTCCCCTCCATCCAGTCGATTAACGGATTGAGCAAATAATACAGCACGCCTGCCATGACAAAGGGCACCCCCAACACATCGACAAAAGCGAGCAACGGCACGAAGATGAAACTGACTTTCGGCAACAGAAACAAATTCAGCAACGTTAGCAGGATAATCAACAGCACCGCAACCGCCTTATTATTCAACACCCATCTCATAAACCAGGAAGCGGCATGGCTCAACGTGTTTTTATTTCGCTCCATCAACATCTCCCTCTTCCCAAAAAGCCAGAATGGTTTTGGACCTTTAGGTGCGAAGTGCCTTCTGCAGCAATGACCGTTCTATTAGTTATGATTTAAATACCCGAACTTGAAATTTTCACACCGTTTGTTAGTGCTGGCCATTGTAAGTTGAAGTAAATTACTCCCAGCATTCGACAGGAATTTAAATACGATCATGCTAAAAAAAAGATTTGAAATCAGCAGGAAAATGAACTGTCTTCCAGAATTATTCCATTAACTAAAAGGATCGGAAGCAAGCTTTGCCAAACTGCCTTTGAATTTATTCGGAAAGGAGGCCGCTTTTCTTACAATCTATGCTTTTGACAGTGGCGCTCTTCCATAAGATTAGGCGCAAGCAAAGATTAAAAAGGAAGGAGTCTGAGGAAGATGGGTGGCACGTTCATTAAAATAGCGGCTGTCTATCTGGCGATCGGCATCACTCTAGGGATTTATATGGGGATTACCGAAGAATTTGAGTATACGCCTTTACACGCTCACCTCAACTTGCTCGGTTGGGCAACAACTGGGATCTTCGGGTTAATTTACATTGCTTTCCCCTCGGTGAACGGAAAGTTGGGAAAAACCCATTTCTGGCTCCACAACATTGGAGCTCCCCTCGTTCTGATAGGGATGATCTTGTTCATTAACGGACAAGAAGGAATTGCATTCCCCATAGCACTGAGCGGATCACTTATGGTTCTCGGGGGCACTTTTGTGTTTATGGTAAATATGTTCAAAAATATCAAGAATGGCGAAAGTGGTGTCCGGAACAAGCAAAAGCTCGAAAGATAAGCAAAATAAGAAAAAATCGGCTGCCCTTTTCCAGGTTAGCCGATTTTTCACTACTTATTTTGGATCGTTGAATTCTACAGTATCGTTCAGTTCACCGTCATTGTCATCTACGGAATCCTTGCTTGTCAGTTTCTGCGCAAATTTCTTCACGGTTTTCAGCGTATTGCCCGACTCCCAATATTCCGCAGTTTCCGGTGTCACTTTGATCAGCACTACGTTCGGGTCGTCGTAGCTGGTCTCCAGCATTTTATCGAAGATCGGGTTCCAGTATTTCTTCTTGCGTTCCAGATCTTCCATAAATTCAGCTGTGCCGCTGACAGAGACGTAAGATTTTCCGGCATAAGCCAAATTGACCGTCGGGTTCGACGCAATCTCGTCGTATTTATCCGTGTCTTTCAAGGTAACGAACCACAAATCGCCGTCGAACTCAGTCTCCTGTGTTTGCATCGGGCGCGATACGGGCTTGCCATCCACGACTGTGGTCATCATCGCGACCTTGATATCCTTGATGAGATCTTTGACCGTTTCCACTGCTTCTTCATGTGTATGCTGTTGAGCCATGTTATTTCTCCTCCATTCAATGAGTAGCCTGCGTTTAACTAAGTACAGTCTCTTAGTTTCCCGCAACGGATTACCGTTAAACTTTGGAAGAAATCCCGAAAAAAGCATGCCCCTTGATCCAGAGTTGGACAAGCTGATGTTTAAGTATTGCCTTCTCTCGATTTCCATTTTTCCAGCACCGCTTGTTCCCTATCATTATCAAGCCCCGCCTTACGCTCACGCGCTTTGTGCCCGAGCTCCCATTCCCGCGTATCGCGAATCGTTTCAAAAAGCGGGCAGAACGTGAGCCCTGCCGTAAGTGCTTTATCGATATCAAGCGACAGGAAGCCTTCCATCTGTTCGCTATCCGGTATCCATAAAGGCAGTTCCATCCAATAGCCGATCTCGTTTTCAAGGAGAAACGCTTCGTCCACCCACACGAATTCCGTATCGCTCTTCAATGCTTTTTTACATTCGCCGAGAAATGCTTCCATCGTCAAGGCCGATTCGGGCCCCGCTGCATTGAAAACGCCGCTATTCTGTTGTTCGACCATGCGGATGATCCATTCCGCCAAATCCCGGACGTCGATGAATTGGATGCGTTTGTCTTTACGGCCAGGCGCGAGAACTTCGCCGCCCGTGGCAACGCGGTTGACCCAATAGCTGAAGCGGCCCGTGAAATCATACGGCCCGACGATCAGCCCAGGGCGGATGATGAGGCTGCGCCCGGGAAATTGCTTTTCCACTTCCTGCTCACATAAAAACTTCAGTTCACCGTAGTATTCATTATTCGGCGGGTTCGTCACGCCTTTTGTCATCTCTTCCGCATCCGACAGAGACATCTGGCCGACGGGATGCTGTTCACTGATCCCCGCGTTTTCCAATTCATCGTAGACGGAAGCGCTGGAGATGAAGGTGTAATGCCTTGCGCGTTCTGCAAGGAGCTTCGCCGATTCCCGCACCACGCGGGGCACAAAGCCGCATGTATCGATGACCGAATCCCACTCGCCCTGTTCGAGCGCGGACAAATCGCCTCCCCGGTCGCCGATCAACTTCTCCACTTCCGGAAAAAGGTCCGGGTTTTCTTTTCCACGGTTGAACAGCGTGACTTCATGCCCGCGCTTTAGCGCCGATTCCGTCAGAAAGCGCCCCAAAAACCGGGTACCGCCGAGTATCAGGATTTTCATTGCGATTCCTCCTGTCATGATTTTTCATTGCAGTATGTGCAGAACCCATTTATTCAAACTTATTCGCTAGAAATTTTCCACAGTCCTTCTTGAATGCGTTCAGCATCAGTTAATCCCGATTAATTAATCAGAATATTCTGCATAATAGTTGTGGTTTGGCTTCAATTCCTATATAATAGCAGTGCCTAATTTATCGGAGTGTAGAGTCACTTAATTTGAAGATGCTGTGATTCACAGGAGAATCGGCAAAAAGCAAAGACATCCAGTTCAGGGTTATCGAGGCGTGCCCATCAAATCCAGCTTGAAGAATTGGCGGTTGTTTCAGCATCAGTTGTAATCGGCAAAAGATTTCCCGCATCGTTTCAAAACCTATGAGGCGAAGAACGATTCGAACCTCACTTCCCGTACCCGGAGCACAAACGAGGAGGAGCATGGTATGTGGAATATCAAAAAAAGCGTCTATATCGACAGGCCGATCGATGAAGTTTACCATCATGGAATCGACCCGACCCGCTGGTTCCAATGGTACGTCGGCCTTTCCGAACCTGAAAACCTAGTTGGCCAAGGAGAGACCGGAACGACCATGAACATGAAATACACGATGCTCGGCATGCACATGCCGATTGAACTCGAAGTCGTAGAAACGGGCAAAGACGGCGACGGCTATCTATGGAAAGGTACCGTCAAAGGAGCGATCACATCCGATCAGCTCTGGAAATATGTCCCGGAAGGTAAAGGCGTCGAAATCTTTTTGGACATGAATTATGAACTGCCCGGTAAATTGGTGGGCAAAGTCGCCAATAAACTCATCATTCAAAAACTGATGAACAATTCCATGGAGCAAACCTTGAACAATTTCAAAGCCGTCTGCGAAATGTCCGACACCTACAGCATGAATGCGGAGTGAATACCGGTTCGCCAACTGATCTTGGCATTCGCCAATTCAAAACAGCTGCCCATGGCGATGGAAAACCATCCGGGCAGCTGTTTTTTTCATGCAATCAAGGTTTTCTTCTATAGTTAAGTGCGAAATCATGCCCCCAATGAACTCCGTCTATTGATTGTTCCCAGGAACTTTCGATAAGGTTTCCTGCCGCATTCACTTTGCCGCTGAAACGCTGATGGAAATCGAGCGGAGAGAAATCGGGTGTGGTCCGCCACAACTTCCAGACCCCCTCTTCAAAACTCATTCCATACAAACGGGTCACGCCGCGCGAATCGAAATAATGCTGCACGTATTGCCCCTTCGCATCGTCCCAATCGTAGATGATGATGCTGCCCGGAAATTCAGGCTTGTCGATTTTCGTGCGCTGAATGACATAGCACTCGTCCAGCCATTCGAAGCTTGCCTCCCCAGTAATCGGTACTGGTTGAATATGCGGATGGGCCACTTCGATTGCCCAAGTCCCGATAAAGAAATCCAGGCGATTCATCATTTCTTTCCGTGTCGATGGAGTCACTGTATCCACACCTCCTTCATTGCAATATCTTCACATAATTTACTGCTTGATTCGCGTAAAGAAAATAAACCCGATGACTGCCAGTAAACGAACCTTGTCCTTATCTGCTGTATCGTCCGCCAACTCGACAATATCGTTATGCGTATCCCTGAACAGATGGGTGTATTCATGTGGAAACATGCCATTATAGAAGTAAGCCAAGCGATGCCCCTGTTGGTCATTCCAACTGAAACTGCCAGAGAATCCGGACGCTTTAATGGACAGCACCTCTTCTTCCTTTTCGTTATACAATACCCCGTTGATATTGAAAAGCGCTTTTAATTCTTCTTGTATGTACATACCGACTTTTTCCTGTTCATTATCGAAAATCTCAAGTTTTGACTGCTTCAGCCACCCCGTTTTCCGGAACGTTATTTCACTTATGCCCTCGTTGTTTGCCAGTCTGTAAGTCATTGGAAACAGGGCAAGGAGCGAAGCGTCAAAAATTAGGAACGGATACATCCACCAAGAAATTTTCGCCATTTCGACGCTTCCGATATACTGTCCGCTTTTTTCGAATAATAAAAGCCTCGGAATCAATGCGGCATCTTTCTTGATGACAATGTCTTTCAAATCCAGCAACTGCTTTTCAGATCGTGGAATTTGAATGTCTTTCACTTTTTTATAATGTGCGCGGCTGATCAATACGACCCCTACACTCAAGCCAATCGGGAATAAAAAAGGCAGCAGTTCCACCCATTCCGAAGATGTCTCCGGCGTTGCGAATATGAAAAATACGAGTGCAATGGCCAGCGTTCCGACGAGAAACACATAAGCGAGTTTTTCACGTTTTTTATACATTTCGGCAAGCATCATGTTCCTCCTTCATTACATGGAGGAGGTTTCCTATAACGGCCCCCCTCCAAAAGCTTCTTGCCTGGCCATTTTAACATACTATAATTTTCCATTCAGCACGCATTGAAATTAAGTTCCTCTAATTACTGAATGCCCTTTTAGAAAGTAGACTTTAATGCTAAGAAGAGATCATTTATAATGTTTTTCAATATTTATTTATTGATAATCGATAAATAACATGATATATTCAATATAATAAACATGAACGGAGGGATTTCCATGAGAGCTAAATATGCGGCGATGCTGTTCTTAAAAGGGGTCCTGCTATTGATGACCGCTGGTATGATTGCCTTATATGTGTTCGGCTTGCCTGAAATGGCTGCAAGAGAAGCAGCACAGGATCCCGGGACACCTTATCTTCAATATTTATTTTTATTATCCGCTTATGTCTTCTTTACCCCAGTGTTGATCGCGTTCTATCAGACTTTTAAGTTGCTCAGTTATATCAGCCGTGGTGAAGCCTTTTCCAGTTCGGCACTCAAGGCTTTGAATATTATCAAGTACTGCGCCCTTGCGATCATCCTATTTATTGCACTCGGCGAACTGGCTACAATCCTGTTCATCGATGATGACATCACGCACATCATCACGCTCGGAATCATCGGATCTCTCGCTTCAGGTGGCGTGGCCGCTTTTGCTGTCCTATTGCGGAGCTTGCTGAAAGATGCGATCGCAATAAAGTCGAATAACGATTTAATCGTATGACCGTTATTCGAATGGTCCGTTCATTTTTATAGCCCCTCTTTCCGACATATGCCATACTGATATCACTAAAAACTAGGGGGAATTCAAATGGCAGAATTAAATGCAATGTTGGGCTGGACTTTCCTGCAGGAAATCGATGTACCGGACTCGGTCAAGGACTTGCTGGTGGACGGCGAACAAGCAAAAGTCGCTTATAAAACGGTGCGCGATACCGCTGTCGTAACGAATAAGCGCATCATCATTTCCGACAAGCAAGGCTTGACCGGCAAAAAAGTCGAAGTCTACACCATCCCGTTCGCATCGATCAATATGTACTCAACCGAGAACGCGGGTACCTTTGATGCCAATGCCGAAATCCAGCTTTGGACCAGAGCCGGAAACTTCAAACTGAACTTGAATAAGAAAGTCGATATCCGCAAGCTGGATAAGATTATTGCGGAAGCGATTCTGTAAGCTTCGATTGGGCTATACCTACACGTCTCACGGGCGAATGGGTATAGTTTTTTTATCGGCTGCATTGTCCAACTGTGGCAGAATCCGCACTTTCACAATTCTTTACACTGGGTTTACGGCAGCTTAGCAGTGGTTTGAGATACTGATGGCATCAAATGCAGAAGGAGTTGTTGAACAGAATGAAAATTGCAGTGATTGGAGATTTGCATTTCCCTTCGGTAAAAGAGGACTATGCTTTTATTCGGGAAGATCGGCAGTCATTTTTTGAATCCTTCATGGAACAGTTTTTCTCGATTCCGGCAGACCTGTATGTATCGATTGGTGATTTGACGAATTTTGGTTCAGCTGACGAATTGGAAGATATATACGACATGGTCCGCCAACACCAAAAACCATTTGTCCATGTGCTCGGCAACCACGACGTCTATGCGATGCCAAGAAAAAATGTTCTCCACATCACACAACAAGAGCGTTTTCATACCATTTCAACAGAACATGCAACATTGGCATTTCTAGATACCGCAAAAGAACAAAATTACGAAGACTGGGGAGGCACTTTGGATCTCGTCCAACAACAATGGCTTGAAAATGTTGTACAGGAATCCGGTGACCTCCCACTTATCGTCTTCGGCCATCACCCTGTCCATGGCACTACCAAAAACTCCGAAAAAGAAAAGCGCTGCATTGCGCCAGACATCCCGATGTGGGAATTGCTGAAACCAAAGCAGCGTGCTGGATTGTACGTAAATGGGCATAACCATTACAATTCCATCGCGGCAAGAGAACAGTGGACGTTCCTCCAAATAGCGGCTGTTTTGGACGAACAGGCTGTGCGGATCATTGACGTTTCTGAGTCATTGATTGCTATCGATTATATTCCTTTAGTGGATCCGAAACTAAAATCGGCCGCACACACGATCGGTACAGCCATCGACCACTTTCAACCGAAACCCCACCCTCTCGGCACCCAGGCCGATGTGAAATACACGATTCCGCTTTCCGCCTCATCCCCAATTGCTACTGGTTTGGATTTGGAGGACATACAAAAGATCAAGACGAGATAATAAAAGCCGGGCGAGAGAAGAGAATCATTTTTGATGCCGGTTTTGACAAGTTTTTAACCAATCGAAGAAAAAAAGATGGCGCCAATTCCTCACTGGATTGGCGCCATCTTTTTTATTTAGTAGAGAAATCCATGGATTGAGCTGCGTGTTTTAAGCTCTTCTCATTTCGGCAAAGCAAGATTTTTTTATATGATCTTAAATGACTAAATTGTTTAAATAATCACAACACTAAATGATTATACTTTATACTAGTACAAGACGCCCTCTAAATTCTCTTTCGTCCATTGTATAAAAAGCCTATGAATTATCTGCCCGGCCTTGAATCGTATAGCAAACAACATCCATACTTCCCAACTCAGACTTCCAGGTATACATATTCAATTACTTGTTTCTACCACCACTTATCCAATTAAAAGGAGTGTTTCAATGATTAAACGATCCACGAAAATGCTTGCGCTGTTAACGATGTCCCCTTTTCTCTTGATGGCGTGTTCCGGCGGTGATTCCGGAAGCGAAGAATCCACCGGACAAGATACGCTCATTTTTGCGCGTGGCGGCGATGCGGTGTCGCTCGACCCTTCTGAAGTGACGGACAATGAATCCGAAAACGTTGCGCAAAGTGTACTCGAGACATTGACGACTTTCGCGGAAGGTGAAACGACCGTCGAACCGATGCTTGCGTCCGAATGGCAGGAATCAGGCGATGGGCTGACCCATACCTTCACGCTTCGTGAAGGGGTAAAGTTTCATGACGGCACAGATTTCAATGCAGATGCCGTGGCCTTCAACTTCGACCGCTGGATGAACGGCAGCGGGGATCAATTCCCGATGTACGGCACGGTGTTCGGCGGCTATGCGGGTGATGAAGCCCATAATATCGAATCCGTCACGGCCGTCGATAAATCGACGGTCGAAATCCAATTAAACCGTCCGCAGCCGACGCTGTTGAAAGATTTGGCATTGACGCCGCTGTCGATTTCGAGTCCCGCGGCCATCGAAGAATTCGGGGATGACTACCGAAGCAATCCGGTCGGCACCGGCCCGTTCGTTTTCCAGGAATGGCAGCCGAACGAACGGATCGCCCTTGAGAAAAACGATGATTATTGGGTCGATGGCCTCCCGAAGCTGGAAGAAGTCATTTTCCGCACGATTCCTGACAACTCTTCCCGCCTCAATGCCTTGCTGAGCGGCGAAGTGGATTTGGTGGCCGGCTTGGATTCCGAGTCCCACGAACAGATTGAAGGAGAAGCAGGGCTCGAACTTTATTCCCGCCCGCCGCTCAATCTGGGGTATCTCGGCATGACCTTGACCCATGAACCATTCGACGACCCACTCGTCCGCCAGGCGCTAAGCCATGCGGTGAATAAAGAAGCGATGGTCGAAGCGTTCTTCGGCGAAGGGGCAATCCCGGCGAAAAACATCATCCCGCCTGCCGTTGAAGGCTATAACGATGACATTGAACCGTATGCGTATGATCCGGAACGGGCGAAAGAGTTGCTGGCAGAAGCAGGGCTCCCGGACGGATTCAGCATGGAACTGTACGCAATGCCGGTATCGCGCCCGTATATGCCGGACGGCGCAAAGGTCGCTGAATATCTCCAATCCAATTTTGCCGAGGTCGGCGTGGAAGCAGAAATCGTCAGCTTTGAATGGGCGACGTATATCGAAAAAGCGACCAACGGCGAAGCGGATGCCTTCCTGCTTGGCTGGACCGGCATGAACGGCGATGCCGACAACTTCATCTATACGCTATTGCATGGGGACAATATCGGTTCGACCAACTCGACGCAGTACGATAATCCGGAACTGAACGCATTATTGGATCAGGCACGGATCATCACCGACCAGGAGGAACGCAACGAATTGTACCGTGAAGCGCAAGTCATTTTGCATGACGATCCGCCGATCATGCCGCTTGTCCATACGTCTCCGTCGCTTGCCGGAAAAGACAATATCACCGGCTTTGACCCGCACCCGACAGGACGCGTCATGACCGCGGAAATCGATTTTGAATAATTGCCTTAACAGCTGGCTCTCCTTCTACAGAATGGGAGCCAGCTTTTTTATGTTTTGGACCGCGATTCGAGAAAAGAAAAAATAGTTTTCAATTAATTTCACCCAGTACCTTGCATTGAACAATACTAGATGATATATTACTCATTAATCACTACTGTTTATAAAATACTAGCTAGGAAAGGAGGAAATCCTGATGAACATTCAATTTAAAAAAGGCGTGTTGAATTTATGTGTGCTGGTGCTGTTGGATAAACAAGACCGCTACGGCTATGAACTCGTCCAGAAAATCTCGAGCCGCATCGCCATCTCGGAAGGCGCCGTCTATCCCCTGCTCCGGCGGCTCACCAAGGAAGGCTATTTCACCACGTACTTGCAGGAATCGAGCGAAGGACCGCCACGGAAATATTACTCGCTCACAGAACTCGGCCGGACGTATTTACAGGAACAGCTTGAAGAATGGAAAAGTTTCACGGATGGGGTCAACCAACTAATTGAAGAGGGTGTGCAAAATGACTGAAAACCAATTTTTGCAAGAACTTGAAACAGCGTTAAAACGATTGCCGAAAGAAGAACAGAACGACATTCTCCAGGACATCCGCGAATATTTCGCGAACGGACAGGCGGACGGCAAGACGGACAGCGAAATCGCTACTGAGCTCGGCTCGCCGCAGGAAATCGCCGATGAACTGATCGCGTCTTTTGATTTCAATCAAAATGATTTCAGCAATACGGCAAATGAACTGACGGAAGACAAATTCGATCAAGTCGATATCCAGATCGATAACGGCGTGCTTACGATCGGCCCTTCGGAAGACGGCAAGATGCATGCGGACATTGCCGATAAAAGCTACCGCCAGCAGCTGTCCGTCGATATCCTCAACCGGACGCTTGTCATCACCTTGAAAGAAGAGCCAAGAAAATGGGGCATCTTCAGCTTTACCGGCAGCATGAAATCACCGAAACTCGACGTCCGCTTGCCGAAGAAACTGTACGACAAAATCCAAATCGATTCCGACCACGGCATGATCACTGGCGAGCGCCTCGACAGCCGCCAATTGTCCATCAAAACGGATAACGGCCGCATCGAGCTCACGCAAATGACGGCGGGCCAAGCGACGGTCGAATCGGACAACGGCGATGTTGAGTTGGCACAGGTACAGGCGAAGAAACTGAAAGTCGGCACCGATAATGGCCAACTCCAGCTGCGTGACATCCAGACAGACGAACTCCACGCTTCGACAGACAACGGCGCCATCGACTTGAAAGACATCGAAGGCAATGTCCGTGCGAAAACCGACAACGGGCGCATTCGTTTGGCGACTGTGGACCTTGACCGCACAATCAGTCTCGAAACCGACAACGGCGCCATCTCGGTCGAAACCCAGGTGCAGGCAAAAAACGCCACGATCCGCGCGAATGTCGATTGGGGAACCGTTTCCGTATTCGGCGTAAAAAACCGCCACAGCGTCTTCGGCAGCGGCGAGAATGTGGTCGATCTACGGTCGGATAATGGCAGCATTACGGTGGATTTGGTGAATGAAAGAGCTTGATTTCATTAAGCAGCTCCATGAACCAAAACCAGCTATGAGAGCGATTCATTCTCATAGCTGGTTTTTTGTTGACGAAAAGTAAAGTCTCAAGATTCTGCCGTCTGCTGCAATTCCCCGCAAACCATGCCTGCTATTCCAAAACTTCCACTCCATACTCACTTGCTAGCCCAAATAGCTTTTCCATATCCGTTTGCACATCTTCTGGAGGAAGCTTATAGCCATCTGCCGGCACACTGCAGTCGATAAACAGCTTTTCTAATCCAGCTGGCGCCAGCATGGATAAAATCTTTGCGGGCTCTGTCCCTTCGACTTTGTACATGTGGGCAAGATCTTTAGGCGCGAATACAAAGGTTCCAGGCTTAGCTGAAATGACCTGTTCACCGATCGTGAAGGTCACTTCCCCCTCCAATACATAGAAATATTCATCTTCATTGTGATGAATATGAAGCGGTGCAGCGAAATTCGGCGGATCGATTTCTTCAAGTATACTGAATAAGCCACCAGTTTCTTCTCCCATCACTTTCACTTCCATCAACGTCCCTAAAAACCAATACTTCTTTCCTTCTCCGCTTGCCAGCGCAAATGCATCACTATGCGGCCTCATCGAACCACACCTCCTGTTATAATGCCCGCGGCCTCTACTGCGCAGTATTTAGATTCTGCCCCCCCTTTCCCTATGAATCCAAAACGGCATCCCTTCCCTAGATATATATCGCTTCTCAATTCATATTATACCTTCATTTTTCAGAACATTCTTTAACTTCAACTCAACTGCACTATACGCAATTGAAACCTTCCCCCTCCTCATCCGTACTCCTATACAAGAGGTGATGAATCGTGAAGGACAAAAAAGGATTGGCTATCGCCATGTTCATTTTCCTGCTGCTCGTCCCGGCCCAGGCGTTTGCCATTGATTTCGATATTACGGAGGTGGAGATCGAGGCCCAGTTGAATGAAGACGGTACGGCAGATGTGACCGAACAGTTCACGTATGAATTCGAGGATGATTTCGAGGGCATCACGAGAAGCTTGATTCCGAAAGAAGGAACGTCGATCGAGGCATTTACCGCAAATGACAGCCGCCGGGACTTGGAAGTCGAAGTGGAGAATGGCTTGTACAAAATCTACCGCTCCGGTAATGACGGCGATACGATCCATGTCGAACTGAACTATCGGATTATCGGGGCTGTCGAGAAGTTTGAAGACGGCGCCGAGTTTTACTGGCCGTTCTTTGATGCAAGCAACGAAAGCGAATACGGCGATATGATGATAACGGTCATCCCGCCTGCCCCGGCAGCTGAAACCGAAGCGCTCGGATACGGCGAGGCATTTGATACATCGAGCATTACACAAGACGGCAGCGCTGTTTTCGATTTAGGCAATGTGCCATCCGGTGAAAACGCGGATATCCGGGCAATTTTTGAACCTGGATTGTTCCCTGGCGTCATAGCCCAGGATGGCACGGTGCGCGATGAGCTCGCGGATGACCGCGAAGAACTCGAAAACGAAGCTGCGGCTTTTGCCCGCAACCAGCAACTCGCGAAATCGATTGGGCTACCCGCTATCGCGACACTCGGTGCTATCATCATCGGGCTCGTTTTATTCGCTTGGCTGAAGGCATTCCGGCGCAAACGGCACGTTCAAAGCGGGCCTTACGAATTTTTCGTGCCGGAAGATTCGATGAGCGTTCCGGCGCTGCTTTATTTCACCAACTCCACGACATTGTCGCCAAACGTCATTTCAGCAGCCATCATGGAACTTATGCGAAAAGGCAATATACGGCAACTGTCGGAAGATCATTTCGAGCTGATCGACCGAAAAGTGGACCATGATCATGAAGAAGCATTGATCGGATTGCTGTTCGACCATATTGGGGATGGCCAGGAGTTCACGCTCGAGCAAGTCGAGATCTATACCAAACAAGAGTACAATCACGAGCCTTATAATGAGGCCCTTGCCGGATGGAATACCGCAGTCGCCAATGAAGTGAAAACCCATCATTTTTATGAAAAACATCCCGGACTGCGCTGGGCGGCGGGTATTATGAGTGCCGCTTTTATGGCCCTTGCCATCTATACCGGCATTTACGAGCTGTTTCCTTGGATGGCGGCTTCAATTGTTCTAGCGATGCTTGCCTTTGGCTTCGCCCTCGGTTATTCACCGATCACCCAAGAAGGGCATCGCTTGCGTTATGAATGGCGCAAGATGAAAGCCGCCATGAAAGATTTGCCTGCTGAGCAATGGGAGCGCCTGTCGTTGGACGAAAAGCAGCGCGCTTATGCATACTTGCTCGGCAGCGGCGAAAAAACGGCCGAGCGCAAGGCTTCTGCCTTCATAGCGGTAGAACCGGCAAATGATGTGTCCGGCTTCGCGATGAACCCGGTCCTCATGACGGCCGTCTTCGTTTCAGCCAGCACCACGACGAGTTCTGCGACCAGCGCAAGCGGCGGCGGAATTGCCGGGACTGGAGGCGGAGTCGGCGGCGGTGGCGGCGGCTCCGGCGCCTTCTAAACTAAATGCACAACGCAAAAGGAGGATGGCAATCGCCATCCTCCTTTTCTGATTTATAGAGAAACGTAAGTCATTCTTGATATTTTGAATGGCGGCGGAACGTACCCGGTTGGAATGAAACACCGAAAAGCTCCTGATTTTTCTTTATGGAAGCGTCCAGTTCCGTCACAAAGGGATTAATGCGTTCCGTCCGGTTCCTGTTCAACCGGAAACTTCGTGAAAAAGATCGTGCCTTCAGGTCCTGTTTCGATATGGATCTCCGCATTATGGCGCGCCGCCACTGCGTAACAGATGCCCAGGCCGAGCCCCGTGCCTTCTTCTTTTGTCGTATAGAACGGTGTGCCGATTTTCTCGATGATTGCGGGATCGATGCCGCTGCCCTGGTCCTGCACTGCCAGCACCACGCAATTCTTTTCGAAATAGGTGCCGATGGTCAGTACTTGCCCTTCATCCATCGCTTCAAGCCCATTCCGGTATAAATTGATGATCAATTGGCGGATTTCATTATGGTTCAACAACAGTTCCGGCACTTCCTGCGTGTAAATGCGGATTTGTTTGTTCTGATTGGACGTATCGACTTTGATCAACGGGGAGATGTCCTCGAGAATGGTGTTCAAGCTCATCATTTTCATATCGGAAGTCTGCGTATTGCCGACCGATAGAAATTCAGTGATGATGGCATTCGCCCGGTCCAATTCACCGATCATCAAGTTGAAATGGGGGGCATGCGGCTCCAACTGCTCGTTGCTTAACATCAATTGCAGGAAACCGCGCACCGTCGTCATCGGATTGCGGATTTCGTGGCTGATCCCTGCTGCCATCTGGCCGATCAGATCCATATTGGCGAGCCTTTTCAATTCTTTTTCGTATTTCTTTTTCTCTTTGATGTCTTTCAACATACAGCATATGCCGTCATCAAACGGATAGGCGGTAATTTCAAACCAAAAATCATGCACATCGGACTGAGTCTCAAAGCGGACTGTCACCCGGTCATTCATGGCTCGATGGAATTCGGTATAGGTGATGGTTCCCACAGTTTCCGGAAACACCTCCCAAATGTTCTTGCCAAGCACTTCTTCCACTTTCTTCCCTCCTGGAAAAAAATGATGCTTGTTGACATAGGTGTATTCCCAGTCTTTATTGAGCACAAAAAAACCATCCGTAATGCTTTCAATCACGCTGTTAACACGCTTGTTCGCTGCATACAACGCACTTGTCCGCTCTTCGACCATGCCTTTCAATCGATCCTTGTGCAATAAATTCGAAAAGACGGGGGTAGTGGCCTCGATAATGGACTGCGCGAAAGGGATCTGCGCAGCTATGCCAGTTTGATCCGTCACGCGGCTGCACGCCGCAGAAACAACGCCATGGACTTTCCCCATGGAAATCATCGGCAGCACTAGCAGTTCCCCGCGAGCGCCCAGATCAGTCCGGATGGGCTCTTTCTGTGAAATGGAACGTCTGATTAATTCCGCATAACTTTTGGTTAAGCCCATTGCGGCAATATGCGCCTTCCAGGCCTGTTCGGCCATTCCATCAGCTGCATGGAACTGGAGCGGCGTGCTGTCTTTCGCGTTCGGCGGTTTTATGATATGTGCGGCAAAATCCCCGCTGTCAAACGCCCGTTTCAAATAGGTAAAGCAAACGTTCAGGCTTTCCGAGATTGTCGAACAGAAAGACAATTCACGTGTAAGGTCGAGCAATAATTGCTTTTCCCTCAACAGCTTTTCTTTTTGATGGAGGGCTTTCGCGTTTTGGATTGCGACGGCTGCCATGTTTACGTAAGCTTCAACACTTTCTATTTCTGTTTGGGTCAAATTCATCGGTGTGCCGTAATCAAACAAGAATACCATCCCGATAAAGTCCTTTTCATAGGAAATCGGCAGCGCCAATAAGGATTTGATTCGGAAGGCTCCTATCGGCTTCAAGTCCGGCCGCTTATCTTGTGAGGTATCCGCTATGTAAATGGTTTTCCTTGTCTTTATCAGTTCCGCTGCCAAAGGGTCCGTTTCCGGATCGATAATTTGCGATTGCAGCGTCACGCCGTTCATCATCTCCGGTTTTCCCGCAAATCCGCGGTAAGTGCCATCGCCTTCCGGCAAAAAGATCCCGACAGAATCGCACCGGACAATTTCCTCCGAAATTGCTATCGTGACCTGCTGCAAAACTTCATGCAAATCCAGCTTCGTATTGACGATGCGCGTGATGTTCGCAAGCCTCGAATACCGCGATTGATCATTCACCATACAATAACTCTCCATTCCCGCCAACTGATCGTTGGAGTCCATCTGCCCATATTGTTTAAAAATCTCTTCCGGATCACTCTGTTCACTTGTCTACAATATTACTATATATATTTAGTTACAAGCCTTTTATTTGTTAATAAATGTTTATTAACAAATACTTCCCTTTTTTAATGATGAATGACTGGCTCAATTTCTAGTCCAGAGTGGCTTGGGCGGAACGCCGGTAGATGCGGAAAGTATTTCTGACGCCCTGAAAAAGGAGGATGGCAGCTGCCATCCTCCTTTTCCTTATTCTCTCCCTGCGATATAAGCCCATTTGTAGCTGAAATCGCCGGTGAACGGATGCGTGATGACATCATGCACATACGGTTTTTGTAGTGCCATGCTGCCAAATTGATACATGTTCGCGATGGCCGCATCTTCTTCGACGAGAATTTTTTCCACTTCCGCTAACGCTTGCCAGCGCTCTTCCGGCTTCAAGGCAAGTTCGCCGTTCGCCTGTTTTAGCAATCCATCCACTTGTTCATTGGAATACGACATCGAGTTTTGAGGTGAATCAGTCGCGAACAAATCAAGGAATGTAATCGGGTCCTGGAAATCCGGGCCCCAGCCGGTGCTTTGGATATCGTAATCCTGCGCTTCGTTTTTATCGAGCAGGACGTTGAACGGCACTTGGCTCAACTCAAGCGCCAAGCCTTCCAGATTGCCTTCCATCTGGTCTTTCATATAGGCATCGATCTTTTTCGACAGTTCCGTATCGCCGCTCAAGTATTCAAGCGTCACTTCCGTCAATCCTTGTTCTTCCATGCCTTCTGCCCATAAGGCTTTTGCTTCTTCCGCATTGAATGCCATCATATCCCCATTGACCTGGCGGAAATCTTCATTGTTTGCGTCAAACGCAAATTCCGTCGGGACCAAGAAATCTGCCGGGATTGATCCGTTAGCGAGAACGATATCGGCCAGATCCTGTTTATTGAACGACAGCGCCAAGGCTTTGCGCAATTTCGGGTTCGCAAGCGGTGTCGGCTCGCCTTCACGCTCCTGGTTGAATTGCAAATAATAGACAGATGGCTTCAACACGCGTACGACTTCTTCATCGTCCGCGTATTGCATGGCAAATTCACCCGCCAAGCCGGCACGGTCTGCTTCTTCTGTTTCGTATAAATTGACCCCAGTTCCTGGGTCCGGAACGATATTGAATTCAACTTTGTCCAACTTCACCGTTTCCGCATCCCAATATTCAAGATTTCTCTCCAGCTCCCACGACATGGCAGCAGCGTCCCAGTTCGCCAAGACGAATGGCCCGTTCGACAAGAGCTTGTCCGAATCCATGGCGTATTGATCTGCGTGTTCAGTGACGTACGCTTCCTTCTGCGGATAAAACGTACCGAATGCCATCAATGACAAGAAATAAGGAATCGGGCGTTCGAGTGAAATGACCAAAGTTTGGTCATCTTGCGCTGTTATGCCGAGTTCCGATTTATCCATTTTTCCTTCTGCAATCGCTGCGGCATTTTTGATCGTTCCGGACATCATATACGGGCCGTATGTGGAGCCTGTTTCCGGGTCGGCTGCACGCTGCCATGCAAAGACAAAATCATGCGCTGTCACAGGTGTGCCATCAGACCAGTTTGCGTCGCGCAACTTGAATGTATAAGTCAAGCCGTCTTCGCTGATTTCTGGTTCGGCTGAAGCCATCGCTGGGATGGCGGTATTTTGCTGATCCAGCCGGTAAAGCCCTTCACCGGCATTGTTCAACATGGTGAACGATACCGCGTCATCCGCCAATACCGAATCCATGGTCGGAACCCCGGACCCTGTCGTCAAGCGCAATTCCTGGACACTGTCCAATTCGCTTTGTTGGGCAGCACTTTCTGTGTCTGTGGCGGTTTCCTGTTCTCCGCCGCACGCTGCAAGCACAGCAGCTAAACTAGCCGTGATCGCCAGCGCCCATGCTTTATTTTGTTTGATCATTGTACATCCTCCTAAGTCTATTGCTCTAGTGCATTCCTCCTCTTATTATATACAAATACTAATTTTCTTGAAAAATATATAAAATTTTGAATTTAATCACGTGGATATTGTCACTTATTTATTTCTATACAGAACAACAGGCCTTCCGCTAAAGGAAGGCCTAGTGTTCGCTAAAACTATTTCCGGTAGTTCAATTGCTTGGACACGATGCGCATGAATTCTTCGAAACTGGCGGAATAGCGGGTCCAGTGGTGGTACCATTTGCGGATCGTGTCGAGCAGCCAGAACGGCACCGGCTTGCCGTTGATGACCGAATAATACTCGTCATAAGCTTTCTTCAAATGCTCCCAGCGGAAATCGTTGCCGGGCTTGATGTATTCGGACACGTCGAGCAATTTCGCGTGCCCGTTTTGCAAGATGATATTTTTTAAGTGGATGTCCCGCGGATTCAAGCCGATTTCGCGGATGTAGTCGCGCGCTTTTTCCACATCCACGATGGCCTGTTCCGGCACATACACGCCTTGCAGCAGGCAATCGAATAAAGTCGGGCCTTCCTCGAATTTCAATACCAGCATGCGTTCATCTCTTCCGTAGCAAGTCGAGAAGTACATAGATTGCCCAATTTGTTCATACACGTCCGCTTCGGCTTCGAGCTTGTCTTTTTTGCCTTCGGCGTATACTTTAAATGCATATTCCGGGAAATTCTCGGACTGGAACACGGCAGCATCCGTCCCGACGCCGATGCACCGGTAGCCTTCTGCGATTCCGGTGATCGTGACCGGTTCATTATCGGGCTGGGCCGTCACGGTTATTGCGGACAAGGCTTTCGCAGCAAGTTGCCATTGGTCTTCCTTCATGGCCATCTCTCCTCTGGTCGGTAAAGCTTCATTCCATTAAAAGAACGAACCGCTATTGCTATCGGTTCGTCTTTATCATAGCATCCGTTTTGCAATTAATCCGTTTACGCGCCCGGTTTCATTTCCTGGCGGTTGACCCATTCGCGCACGATTTCAAGGTACGCTTCGGGTTCTTCGATTCCCGGCATATGCGAGCTGTTTTCAAACACGTGAAACTCCGCACCCGGGACGAGGCTCGCATAATGTTCCGTCGCTTGAGGTGTAGCTTCATCGTACCGGCCGCACGTGAACAAGGACGGGATATCGATCTCTGGCAGGCGGCCTGTCGCATCGAAATGCTTCAAGGTGCCGGTAACGGTGAATTCCGACGCTCCCCACATATAATTGTAGACATTCGGGTTCAGCTGAGCTAGATCATCCGACAGCTCATCTGGCCAAGGATCGACGCGGCACATATGCGTTTTGTAATACTGCATCATCGCTTCCTGGTACTCATCTGAATCAGTCGTTCCCCGGCTTTCGCTCTCCTCGATTGTCTTTTGCACTTGTTCCGGGAATTGCTTCAAATACGCGCGCTGGTCTCGCTCCCAGCGCTGTGCATCCAGCGCGGGACCGGAGAACATGACGCTGCGCACGCCTTGCGGTTTTGTAAACAGATAAGACGCAGCAAGCATTGTCCCCCAGGAATGGCCGAGCAGATGGACTTCTTCCAGCTCGAGCGCTTCGATCACTTGTCCGAGTCTTTCGACGTAGCGGTCCACTGTCCAAAGAGACGCATCTTCCGGCCGCTCCGATTTCCCGCAGCCAAGCTGGTCGTATTGGATGACCGGCCGCTCCGTCCCTAACTTGCGCAGCGGGTCGCTGTCGCTGCTTTTCATACCCGGCCCGCCGTGCAACAGCAAAAGCGGGATGCCCGGCCCTTTTCCGGTGATGCGGTACCATACCTTGCCCCCCGTTACGGGAATAAATCCTTCTTTGACATATTCCATAAATGCTTGCGCCTCCTTTTTTTGCCCGTTAACAAGAAGTTCTGCATTTAAGCAAAATCCCCTTCATTTTCATCTGCCCATCAACAAAACCGCCATTCCGAAAAGGAATGGCGGTTGCGGCTTTATACTAATTGACGGGATTTATTCTTCCAGAAAACCATTTTCCACAAGCCAATCATAGGCGACGACGGAAACGCTCTGTCCTTCGACGTCTACATAGTAATTGAGTTCTCTCATGATGTCGCTGTCCAGGTTATTTGCCAAGCGCGCCGTGATTTCTTCGATTTCAGGGTATTCGTCCAATACTTCCTGATTGATCGACACAGCTGCACGGTATGGCGGGAAAAACCGCTCATCGTCTTCCAGTACGACAAGGTCATAACTTCTGATTGTCGCATCGGTTTCAAAAGCGACCGACACGTCCACTTGTTCATTATGAAGTGAGCGTTGTGTCAAGCCGAGATCCATCTGGTTGACTTGGCCGGAGCCGAATTCAAACCCGTATGTATCTTCGACGCCCGGCAAGCCGTCAGAACGGTTGGCGAACTCGGCATCGGATGCCATCGACAGTTCTCCCGGGTTGTCATTGATGTAGCTGGCAAGGTCGCTAATCGATTCGATCCCGAGCTCCTCTGCCTGTTCGCTTCTCATGACCAGCGCGTAAGTGTTATTGACTTCCGACATGTTCATCCAGTGGATGCCGTTTTCACTGTCGATGTCTTTCACTTTCTGGAAAGCCGCTTCCGGGTCAGCAATCGACTCTTCGCCCATATAGGTGATGAGTGCTGTTCCCGTGTATTCCCACATCATGTCCACTTGGCCGTTTTCGAGTGCGGAACGGACCACACTGCTGCCAAGGTTGTTCATTTGGTTTACTTTGAATCCTTCTTCTACTAATAAAAAAGCTGTCATCTCAGACAAGATATATTGTTCTGTAAAGTTTTTGCCCCCGACTGTCACTTCTTTTCCTGTTACACCTGAACAGGCGGACAGGATCAGCATAATGACCAGCAGAGGGATAAGTTTGAGTGATTTAATCACAAATTCCAATACCTCCTATTCGCTAAGCTTTCTCAATATGCCTTGATCCTTTTGGCACGACGATGTATTCCACCTTGCGCAGGAGATAATCAGCGAGAATCGCCAACAAGGTCACCGGAATCGCCCCTGAAATGAGGAACCCGTTATCAAACAGATTGATGCCGGTAAAGATCCATACACCGAGGCCGCCTGCCCCGACCACATAGGCTAGAGCCGCTGTCCCGATATTCAAGACGACAGCCGTGCGGATGCCGGCAAGGATCGAGTAAGCCGAATTGGGAAGTTCGATGCGGAACAAGATCTGGTGTGGTTTCATGCCCATTCCCTTGGCTGCATCGATCATGTTCTTATCGATCGAATCGATGCCGGCCACGGTGTTTCTGAAAATCGGCAAGATCGAATAAATGAACAGTGCAAACACCGCGGTCTGAAAACCGATGCCCAAAATACTGATCATCAATGCAAGAACGGCGAGGCTTGGAATCGTTTGCCCTAAGTTTGCGATATTGGAAAATACCCACTCCGCTTTTTTGAATTTTGGCCGCGTGATGAGGATGCCGGCCGGCACGGCAATCAAAATAGCGAGCAGCGAGGAGACCAGCACAAGTACAATATGCTGTCTCAACAACACTAAAAATGTTTCCGATTGGCTGAAAATATAGTCAAAATAATTATTGGAGATCGCCCAGATAAAAAATGCGGCGACCGCTGCATAAAGCGCATATCTGACAATATTGCCTATCAATTTTTTACGTTTCACCGGATCACCCTTCCTGGGAGGCGGACATCTTCCCTTTGATTTCAAAATGCAAGTATTTTTGGACCATGTCGATGGTAATCGTCCCGATATTTTCACCCTGCTCGTCTTTGACGATGACTTGTTCCGCTTCCTGGTTCAGCAGCATCGACAAAGTATTGCGCAGGTCTTGATGGACATGGATCGTTTTCGTATCTTGGACGGTCTCGTCGACGGGGCCAAGCCCGATGACTTCCCGCAAGTTTTCAACCGTATGCAAGCTCAAACTTTTAATGGCGCGGTCTTTGCCGAAAAACTGGGAAACAAATTCATTTTTCGGATGCGCCAGCATTTCCGAAGGCGTATCGAATTGCATGATTTTGCCGTCGCGCAGCAGCACGATTTTGTCCGCCATCTTGATCGCTTCGTCGATGTCATGGCTGACAAACAGAATCGTTTTCTTCACTTCGCGCTGGATCTGCAGGAATTCTTCCTGGATCTTGTCGCGGATGATCGGGTCAAGCGCGCCGAACGGTTCATCCATCAGCATGACCGGTGGATCGGCCGCAAGCGCGCGCACCACGCCGATGCGCTGCTGCTGGCCGCCTGACAATTCGTGCGGGTGGCGCTTGCCATAGTCTTTGGCGTCCAAGCCGATCAACGTCATTAAATACTCGAAGCGCTCGCGCTTGTCTTTTTTGCTCCAGCCGAGCAGGTCTGGGACGAGCATGACATTTTCTTCAATCGTCATATTCGGGAACAAGCCATTGCTTTGGATCACGTAGCCGATCTTGCGCCGCAATTCGATCGGGTCCAAGTCTTTCGAGTTTTCCCCATTGATGATGATTTCGCCTTTCGAAATCGACTCGAGCCGGTTGACCATTCGAAGCAGCGTCGTTTTCCCGCAGCCTGAGGGGCCGAGCAGCACGACAATCTTTCCTTGTTCAACCGTGAAGTCGACGTCGTCGATCGCGGTTATCTCTTCTCCGTAGCTTTTTGTTACGTGGTTAAATGAAATCATAGACTCACCTCTCTGCAGTTACTCCGCTATTGCTTTTTTCGTGAAACGCTTTTGGATCAATAAAAGAATGGAATCCGCAATGATCGCCAATATCGCCACCGCGATGGATCCGCTGATGATCAGATAATTGTCGTTCCTGCTGATGCCTTGTGTAATGAGGACCCCAAGACCGCCCGCGCCGATATAAGCCGCGATGACAGCGATCCCGATATTCATGACCACCGCCGTACGGACGCCCGCCATGATGACCGGCAAGGCATTCGGGATTTCGACACGCAACAGGCGCTGATGGGTTTTCATACCCATGCCGATTGCTGCGTCGCGCATTTCGGGATTGACGTTTTTGATGCCGGTATACGTATTGCGGATGATCGGCAATTGCGAATACAACACAAGCGCCACAAAAGCCGGCACAAAGCCGATTCCCTGGTTGATCAGGGAGAAGATCGGGATCATGACCCCAAAGAGTGCGATACTTGGAATGGTTAATGTAATGGAAGCGATTTGAAGAACTGTGTCTGCAAGGTATTGGTTCGTAGTTAAATAAATGCCGAGTGGAATTCCGATCAATAGCGCTACAAAAATGGCTAACGAGACGAGCACAGCATGGTCAATCGTCAACTCTAAAATGCGAGGAGCGTTCACCTCAAGAAACCTGGCCCAATTTCCCATTGAAACACCTCCCTTCTTTAAATAGAAAAAAATGAATGGAACGGCGACTCGGCCATTCCCGTAACTTGAACGGATGCCTATGCACCCCGCCCTTCTGGCACACCCATTTTCTCGGTGCAAAAGAATGATATGGACCGCAGGAAAAAGAAAAAACTTCATCCCCTTAGTCATTTCATCCTCTACAAGCATAACATGTATTTTTCTAATAAAATGATTTCTTTGGTAATTAACGAGATTAGCTAAAATCGAAGCGAGCGAACGGACAGCCGAAAATGGGCCCACCCCCCTTTTTTCCCAATAAAAATAAACTCCTTTTTCGCTATCCATTCAGAAAAAAACAAGCCAGCTCATTGATTCCGGATCAAAGGCTGGCTTGTTTTTATTTTTAATAGAATAGCATTATTCGCCTCCAATTCAGCTCCCGATTCTCAACGCCTTGCCTTTATTCTGGAGCACCGACAGAATGCTGAGTGCCGCCAGTAAACTCGTTTTCGGGTTCGCTGCCATGGGGTTGTTTTCGACTTGCAGCCGCATCTTGCCGAAATTGCCTTGTGCTTCAATCGTATGCGTATTGCGTTCGATTTGCGGGTCGACAATGATTCGCACTTTCGTCTCGTGCACCCCGATGCCCGCAATCGCGAGTACGAGAGCGACATTGATGTTCTTCGGGAATTCACCGACCGCATCAAACGCCGTCCCGTCGAACAGCACCTGTTCCCTGTCCGTTTCCATCCCGAGTGACTTTGGTGACTTTCGCGTCGTGAGGCGGACAGATTCCAATCCGCCGAGCGCCCTTGCCGATTGCAACACATCCAAACCGCCAATTGCACCGGACGGCAAGTACACTTTCGTGCCGTTCGCTTCGGCTAATCCCGTCAGTTCATCCAGGAACGCAAAATCTTTGAACACGCCGATGCTGCTGATAATGAGGTCTTTTTTGTGCTCGGTTACCTGTTTCAAAAACAGCCTTGCCGCATCCACCGTCACAGCTTCCACGACCGTATCGATGGAGGCCGACAGGAATTCGTGAAGATTCGTGTGAAATTCGATGTCAAAACGCTCTTCCAGACGCGTTCCCGCTTCCGCGTTGCGGCCAAACACCGCGGTAATCCGTCCATCTGCCATGCCCTTTTCGTTCACTTGCTCGAGCAAATACGTGGCGATATTGCCGGTGCCGATGATTCCGATGTTCATATTAGCTCCCCCCTGAATGGATGACCTTATTGATCAGCTGCGGAAAAAATGAAGTTCTAGCGAATGAAGTCAAAAGATTACTCCCCTTCTCATCAATTCCGCTACCGCATGTGCCCGGTTGGAGACGCCGAGCTTTTTCACAGCCTGCTTCACGTATTGCTTAACGGTAGCCTCACTGATTTCCAGGCGACCAGCGATTTCTTTTGTGCCCGATCCCCAAGCGATTTCACTCATGACTTCCAATTCTCTCGCGCTTAACATCGATTGATATCCGGATGTTGAAAAAGAACACAAAACTTTCCCGGCTTGCTCACCAAACTGTGTGAGGCGATCCATTAATTCCGGCGAACACACGGTTTTGGGATTGATGCCGTAAATGAAGCCATGCACGGTAGTGCCGGTGAAGACAGGCGTCACGAGAAACGACCGGACCGTAGAATCGATGATGTAATTGCTGCTGGTCTTTTCGAAAATTTCCTGGCCCTCGTAATATTTCGCCCTCCGCTCCAGAAGTGCAGCTTCAATCGTTGGCAGGCTGCGGATATCATAGCGCAGTTCCGGGATGTGCTTAACTTTGTCTTGTTCCAGTGAAATAATTCCTTCACCCAAAAAGCCGATAACCGAGTAACGGAAAAAATAAGCTTCCGCCATCTGGCATTGATCCACAAAGACTTTCAGCAGTTCTACCATCGACTGTTCCTGATTGTTGCCTCGCTTCAATATTCCAGCTTGATCGGCGAAAGCCATCATCACTCATCCTTTCGAGGGAGGCACTTCCTGCTAAAAAGGGAATATGCCCGGGTTATTAGTTATTGTAACATTAATAATTGATAGAATATTCCCATTTCCATTCAAAAGATATGAGGAGGAATCATCATGACAGAAAAAGTGGTCTTAATTACCGGCGGCGCAGGCGGGATTGGCATGGACACGGCGAAAGCTTTTTTGGAACAAGGCGATCGCGTCGTCCTTGTCGACATCAACCAGGAAGCCTTAGATAAAACGAAAGGCTTGTTGGAAGCCGGCGACGAGCAAGTCAAAGTCATTCAAGCAAATGTCACCGAAGAAAGCGATGTGGCAAATTATGTACAGGAAACCGTCGACGCTTTCGGCCGCATCGATGTCTTTTTCAATAACGCCGGCATCAACGGCCCCCATAAAATGATCAAAGACTTGGAGAAGGAACATTTCGAGAGCATTATGGGCATCAATGTCACAGGCGTTTTCCTTGGGCTCAAGCACGTTATCCAGCAAATGGAGAAACAAGGATTCGGCAGCATCATCAACACCGCTTCGAATGCCGCTTATATCGGATCCCCTGGCATGCCGGGCTATATCGCTTCCAAACACGCAGTCGTCGGATTGACGAAAACAGCGGCTTTGGAAACAGCGGCGCAAGGCATACGCGTCAATGCCGTTGCACCGGCAGCCATCGATACCCAAATGCTGACCGCCATCCAAAGCAATATTTCCCCGGACGATCCCGACGCAGCTGCGGCAGCCATCCGCCAAGGCATCCCGGTCGGCCGTTTCGGGACGCCAATGGAAGTCGCGCAAATTGTGTTGTTCCTGGCTTCGGATAAATCCTCTTTCGTCACCGGCTCCATTTACAATGTCGATGGCGGCATGCAAGCCGATTGATATGGATAAAAAAGAATAAGAGCCCCGGGAAACGGCTGTTTCCCGGGGCTCTATTTCATTTGCTGCACTTTTTTACTATCCGGCTTTTACGAAGCTGCCCATACGTCTTTTGCAAAGCGGCCGGACTGTTCGAGTTCGCCGAGCCAGGCATGCGCTTGTTCACGCGTCGTGCCTCTCAGCTCCTGATAGCTGCGGACCAAGCTTTCTTCCACGGCTGGCGCCATCTTGCCGCCATCTCCGCAAATATACAGATGCCCGCCTTGTTCCAACAATCCCAGAATCTCCTGTGCGTTTTGTTCCATTAAATGCTGCACATAGACTTTCTCTTGCTGCTGTCTCGAGAAGGCGCTGTGCAACTCGATCAACCCAAGCTCTCCGGCTTGCTTCAATTCTTCTTCATATAAGAAATCCTCTTCTCGATGGCGGCAGCCGAAATACAGCTGCGCGGCGCCGAGGCGGGCTCCTTGTTCTTTCAACACTTTCCGTGCTTGGATAAATCCGCGGAACGGCGCGATGCCGGTGCCAGGGCCGACCATGATGAGCGGCGTTTCCGGGTTCTCCGGCAACTGGAAGGCGGTTTGAGGCGTGCGGATAAAGCAGGCGATTTTATCTCCTGCCCCGCGCTTCGCCAAATAATTGGAAGCGACGCCTTCGTATTCACCCGTTCCGCTCCAAGCGTCGCCTTTGACGACG
This sequence comes from Planococcus sp. SSTMD024, assembly GCF_041320495.1. Lineage (NCBI taxonomy): Bacteria > Bacillati > Bacillota > Bacilli > Caryophanales > Caryophanaceae > Planococcus > Planococcus sp. SSTMD024. The sequence goes on from NZ_JBGGNS010000021.1 coordinate 186,606, forward strand.
CTGACCGTGATGCTCGCCTTGCTCGATGAGACACGCGGTGAGCTGGAAATCGAGTAATAACGGGCTTTCAATGCCGGCAATAGAGCCAAAAAGTTCTCGAATTCCATCTCGCATGACATAAAACGCTCGAGCAACTCGAGCATCGTCACACGCTTCGCGAGCACGTCCCGTTTATACGTCTCATCTTCCACCATTTGCTCGAGCTCTTGCTTATGCGGCGGGCACGGATTGCTTTTCGCGAGTTCGCGGAGCTGCGCGCGCGTCGCCGGTTCTTGCAACTCCACATAGCTTGCGAGCAGTTGCGCGAGCTGGACGGGCTGCCCGGTCGGCAGATGGTTCGCACGTCCCGCGCTGCCTTCAAGAACCACGTGCTCTTCGCCTTTCAAGCCGAAACGCGTCAATACCCGTTCCACCAACTCCCGGGAATTCTCCGGCAGCACACCGAGATGATCGCCCTCTTGATACGCCGCTCCTTCAGGCAGCTCGATCTCAACATGGCGGGTGCTGCGGTCTGCGGTCTTCAATAACTCGTCATTGCCGCTGATTACCGCAGTGAACGCATCATAGGCACGCGCTGACGGGGTATGGCTGACGCCGCTGATGAATTCCATCGACAGCTGATTGCTTGCTTGTGCGTTCGTTTCCAAGTCGAGCCCGAATTGTTCGGCGAGTGCCGGCCATAGGGCTTGCTGCCATTTTTCCAGCTCCCCGTCGAAATCTTCGCTGGCATCGCCTTCACCGCGGCCGATGAGCTTTTTGGCGCCTGTTGCGGAGAGTTGTTCATCGATGATGCTCGGCACGCGCTGATAGGTCGTCGCCCAATTGCGGTCTCCGCAGCCGAAGACGCTGTACGTAACGCCTTCAGCGGAATCGGCAGCCGCCAGCCACTCCATAAAGCGCGCCGCATTGTCCGGCGGGTTGCCGTTGTAGGAAGCCGAGACGATCAGGACTGCTCCTTCAGTCGGCAAATTGCCCGCATAGTCATCGAGCGCGGCTACTTGCGATTCAAACCCTTTAAAACGGGCCGTTTCCGAAAGTTCCCGTGCCACGCCTTGTGCCGTCCCCAGGTTGGATCCGTAAAGCACCAATAGTGGCGTGCCATGAGACTCGATCGCTTGCTCGGCTTTCGGCGCTTGTTCTGGCTCTTCCGCAATCGGAGCCTGGAACATCTGCACTTTCCGTCTCGGTTTCACTCTCATCGTCAATCCGTCCGGTTTGAAGGTCAAAGTTTCTTTCACTTCAAGTTGATAATCGGTATGGTCAATCAGTTCGAAATGCTGCAGCACCATGCCGAGCACAAGCACCGCTTCATGAAGCGCAAATTGCTGGCCGATGCAGGCGCGCTGTCCGTTTCCGAACGGCTTGTACGCATGATGCGGGATTTTCGAAATGTCTTCGAAGCGCTCGGGCCGGAAACTTTCTGCGTCTTGTCCCCAAACGCTTTTGTCGCGGTGGAGTTCCGGAATGAGCAAAGTGAACGCTTCGCCTTTTCCGACTTCGTACTTGCCGGCAAGCGTCGTGTCTTCTTTCGCATACACTGAAAATGCCGGCGCGGTCGGCCACAGGCGCAGCGCTTCATTCAAAATCATGCGCACGTATTTCAATTGCTTCACTTGCTTGAATGAAGGCGTGGCATCGCCAAGCACTTCGTCCACTTCGGCATAGGCTTTTTCAAGTTTTTCCGGATGCTTCAAGAGATACTGGATCGCAAATGACAACAAGCCGCTCGTCGTTTCATGCCCCGCAATCAAGAACGTGATGATCTGGAAGCGGATGTTCTCATCATCCAAGGATTCACCGGTTTCCGGGTCTTTGCCTTTTAGCATATGCGACAGCAAATCATCTTCTCCCTGGTCGCCTGCTTCTTTGCGTTCCGCAATCAATTCGTCGACCAAATTAAACATATAGTCGATGTCTTCCTTGAATTGCTGCTTCGAGCGCACCATCAATTTGTCCTGGATGCCAAGACGTTGCGTCTGGCTCATCGACTCATCCAAAGCCCGGACCATTTTCTCGATGAACGGATGGGAATCTTCGCGGTAAAAGCTGTTGAAGCGGTAATTGAACCCGCACAAGCCGATCGTATCGAGCGTTAACCGTGTCATATCATCCGGCACGTCGATCTCTTCGTTCGGATTGAGCCGCGCCCATTTCTGCACCAATTGCGATGCGAGGTCGATCATCTTCTCGTGATAGCCTGTCATCGCCTGCTGGCTGAAACTCGGCAACAGGATATTATGGGCTTTCTTCCAGTTCGGCTCTTCGGTTCCGCTCGTAAACAAGCCGTCGCCGCCGAAAGCACGGACTTTCTGGAGAGCCGGCCCGATTTTTTTGTCAAAGCGCGTCTCGTCACAAATTTCCGCGGCCAGTTCCGCGCTCGATACAAACGTGCTGGCACGTCCCGGAAAATGGAATTGATAGATCGGCCCAAGTTCACGCGCTTGCTTCATGAACGATTGCACCGGCTTTTCTTTATCGATCAATGGCAAATTGCCAAGCGGGCCGTAGGATTTCGGTTGTGGAAGGTTTTTCATTTCAATCATGGATTAGCACCTCTTCTGTAAAATTAAAACGGAATGAATATTCATTCCTATAAAATGAGAAAAAAACTGGCATCATCACGAATGATGACGCACAGCATCCCAGCAGCTTTCCTCGACTCCCTCCAACAGTTCTGCAGAGGCTTCTAGTTCCCCCACGCGAATCAATTGGTAAAGTTGCAAAAAGCCGCCGAAAATAATGGCGATCAGCGCCTTGGACGGAAGCGGTCGGATGTGGCCATGCTGTTTGCCTGCCTCGAAGAAATCTTCGAAGATCATCAGCAAATGGCTGAATTGCTCCCGGCTTTCGGCGTCCAGAAAATAAGCGGAAGTGTGGGTTTTGATGAAATACAAGGCATGGTCGTGCTCGTTCGTAAAGCGGATCATCCCTTGGAATAGGTGATGGAATTGCTCACGAATGCCCGCTCCCTCAGGATAGTCTTTTTCCAGCGCCTCCTTGAACAAAGTGACGTAATGCTGGAACAAGGTGTTAACGAGCACTTCTTTATTGGCGAAATAACGGTAAATCGTCCCGGCCCCGACTTTTGCATCGGTCGCGATCATCGGGATGGTCGTGGCATCAAAGCCGCGTTCGGCAAACAAAGTCAGCGCACTGTCGAGAATATCGTCTCGTTTATTGGTGGATGTCGGCATCTGGAAAAACTCCTCCTTCTGTTGCGGAATGAACATTCATTCTCCGACAGTGTACTCCTTCCATTGCCGAAAATCAACGATTAACCTGAAAGTGCATATGACCAAAACGAAACGATTTTGCTGCCTGTCCGTATAGCATAGTATCAGGTAAAGGAGGAATCATTCATGTCGAAGTATTCCATCAAGCAATTTGTCCAGCAAACCAAACAGCAAGAAAGCGCGCGCGACTTTTTTGAACTCGAAACCGACCGCCTGCTCGAAGTGAATTTGAACGGCCAAGTGTGGGCCAAAGCCGGTTCGATGATTTCCTATGAAGGCAATATCAAATTCGAGCGCGAAGGCATGCTCGAGCACGGCCTCGGGAAGTTCGTCAAAAAAGCGCTCAGCGGGGAAGGCGCCCAATTGATGAAAGCGAACGGCAACGGCAAGCTCTACGTCGCGGACAGCGGCAAGAAAATCACCATTTTGGACCTCGAAGGCGAAAGTATCTTCATCAATGGCAACGACTTGCTCGCATTTCAGGACGGGCTCGACTGGGACATCAAATTGATGCGCCGCGTCGCCGGGATGATGGCGGGCGGATTGTTCAACGTCCGACTGGAAGGCCATGGCCTCGTCGCGTTCACTTCCCATTATGAGCCGCTCACTTTGCTCGTCACCCCGGATACGCCGGTATTCACCGACCCGAACGCGACCGTTGCGTGGTCAGGCAATTTGGAACCGGATTTCGTCACCGATGTGCAGTTGAAAAGCTTTTTCGGCAGAGGCAGCGGAGAATCCGTGCAGATGAAGTTCTCCGGCAACGGCTTTGTCGTCGTCCAGCCATTCGAAGAAGTCTACCATGCGCCGCAAGGTTGATCCTACTATAAAAAAATACTGCCCCGCAGCGATTAGGCATTTTCCTAATCGCTGCGGGGCAGTTTGTTTTGTGTTAAAAGCTGATGTTCCATTGTTGTTTCAATTGCGCAAGCAGATCCTCTGGAGGGTTGTCGAGGAAATACGTGGCCCCTTCTTGGTCCGCTTGGATCGCCCCATCATTATAAAAAATTATGGAATACAGATGTTGGTTTTCATTGCCAACTCCAGGAGTATTGTATAGCATCATCCGGTAACTGCCCGTCTGTTCGAGCAGGTCGGCCCGTTCCTGCAGTTCCGCTTCAGTGGCTTTTACCAGTTCTTTTCCGTTCAACTGGTCGATCAATTCATCCGCTTTGTCTTGCCCTTCAATAAACGTTTCATCATAGCCTGCGGTTTGGACCGTGGAATAGGCGCTTGAAACGAGGACCCCTTCAAATTCCCCGCGGTGTTCAATCGCGAGAGTTTCCGGCCCTTCTTCATTGGAACAGCCCGCCAATACGGTAATGATTAATAAAAATGCCGGTATCGATAATTTAGCCGAAGCTCTCATTCTCCCCCTCCAGTTCTTGTCACTAGTCCATAGTATAACAAATGGTAAATTTGTAAAATTAAAGATAAGCCACTTCAACAGTAAACGCATGTTTCGATAAAAATAGATGGTTCGTCTATGACAAAAGGTTCCGGCCTATAGACCGGAACCTTTTGTCGTTCTCTACTGTCATTTTTTCGGCAATACGGCTTTCGGGGAAACGAGGCCTTTGTCGACGAGCTCGTCCCAAAAGGCAGACGGGATGTCGGCTGTCATGGCGGCCAGGTCTTCCTTGATGCGGTCTGGCCGCGTCGAACCGGTGACGACCGCTTTGACCGCTGGATGCGCCGTTGAAAATTGCAGCGCGGCGTCTTTTAAATGCACGCCGTGGTTTTGTGCGACGTCGTTGAAACGCGCCACTCGTTCTTTGATTTCTGGCGTGATTTCTGCGTAATCGAAATGATCGCCGCCGAGCAGAGCTCCTGAATTGAACGCCGAGCCGATGACTAGGCCGCCTTCAGTTTTTTCAGCAAGCGGCATCATGCGCTCCAGTGCGCGTTCATGCTGCAGCAAGGTATACTGCGTGGCGGACAAGCTCAAATCAGGGTGCGCTTCTTCCAGCTCGAGTGCGACTTCGATCGGCGTCGTCGTATTGACGCCGAGGCCCCATGCTTTGATGACGCCTTCGTCTCTTAAGCGGTCGAGCACTTTGAAAGCACCAAGGCGTGCTTCATCAAACTTCGTGATCCATTCATCCCCGAGAAAGTCCGGTGAGATATCGTGCACATAGACCATGTCCAAACGGTCCGTCTTCAGGCGCTTCAAGCTATCTTCAATTGAACGCAATGTGCCCGATTCCGTGTAATCGGTCTGGATTTTATTTTTGCGGCCGAATTCGAACAACCCTTCTTTTTCTTCTTGCTCGTCCAATACGATGCGGCCGACTTTTGAGCTCAGCAAATATTCATCGCGGTTATAAGAAGGCAAAATCTCACCGAGCCGCAGTTCCGCAAGCCCAGCCCCGTAAAATGGCGCCGTGTCGAAATACCGGATGCCTTCATTCCACGCCGATTCGATGGTCGCCATCGCTTCGTCTTCCGGTACGTCCCGGAACATATTGCCGAGCGGCGCTGTGCCAAGGCCGAGTTTATGTTTGATTGTCACATCATTTTTCATTCGTGAACACCTCTTCTTTTTAGTAAACGTATACCCATATCTACCCGTTGAGGAGGCCATTAAACGAATGAAATCCCAACGATTGGCAGGCATGAGAATAGCCCGGTTTTTCATTGCCATAATGAAAATTCGGGCTATCAGCGGCACTCTCTCCTTTTATCATACAGGAAAGAAAAATTTATTTGCAGCCTACTTTTTGGGCGAGGGTTGCCCTATACTCAAAATACTAGACTGAAAACAGGAGGCAAAATGATGAATGAATCGACAGACGTTTTGGACTTGGGCCCTTTCTTTCACGGAACGAAAGCGCAACTGGCAGTAGGAGATTTGCTGGAGGCACAGAATCCATCCAACTTCCAGGACAAGAAATCCAATTACATCTATTTCACCGCCACACTCGAAGCAGCGAAATGGGGTGCGGAACTCGCCGCCACGGATTTACCCGAACGGATCTACATTGTCGAACCGACAGGCGCATTCGAGAACGACCCGAATTTGACCGACAAGCGGTTTCCCGGAAACCCGACACGCTCCTACCGTTCCAAGTCGCCGTTGAAGATCGTCGCGGAACTCGCTTCCTGGGAACGCCATAGCGATGAGCAGATCAACCATATGCTCAACTCGCTGAAATCGCTTCGCGAACAAGGCAAAGCAATCATTATTGATTAAGCTTTACTCATTAGAATATCCTTATTACTCATTAGTAATCTACAAGAAAGTGAATATCTCACCTCCCAGCATCTTTCACCACTCAAAAACCACCCAAATGACGGGTGGTTTTCGCAGACACAGTATTCACTTATTTGGACTCGGAATTCACTGCCGGTTTGACCCGCGCGGCAAAATACTTTCCGGCAATGGCACTTAATGATTGCAATACCTTCATTTGAACGTCTCCTTAGTCTTCACTTTGACGTTTTTGCCCGGATTCAATAGATTGTGCGGGTCCAGCGCCCGTTTGATTTTCTCCATGACATCAAGCGCCGCGCCGTGCTCTTGCTGTTGGTATTTCTGTTTGCCGAGCCCGACGCCGTGCTCGCCGGTGCAAGTGCCGCCGCGCTCGAGCGCGTACTCGACGATGCGCCCGTTGAATTCCTGAGCACGCGCCACCTCATCGGGGTCTTCCATATTCATCATGATAAGCGCATGGAAATTGCCGTCGCCGACATGTCCGACGATGCCTCCCGGAAGCCCGAGCGCCTGCAGGTTTTCACGCGCATGGCCGACTGCGCCAGCGAGTTCTGAAATCGGCAGGCAAACGTCCGTCACCATCATTTTTTTGCCGGGATGGCCGTGGATATAGGCATAAGCCAAATTATGGCGCGCTTCCCATAATTGACTGCGCGCCGCGGTATCGGTCTCAAAAGCGATGGCTTCGCACGCATGCCCTTGAACGATTTCTTCCATAAATTCCACGTCTTGCTTGAGCCCTGCTTCATTGCCATGGAATTCAAGGAACAAAGTCGGCTGTTCGGGGTACGTTGTTTCACTGTACTTGTTCGCCTGCTTCATTGATTGTTCATCGACCAGTTCGACACGGGCGATCGGGATCCCGGCTTGCAGGATCGACACGACCGCTTCGACCGCATCTTTCACAGTCGGAAACGATGCGCGAGCCGCCGTAACGAATTCAGGAATGCCATACACTTTCAAAGTCATTTCCGTAAAGCAGCCAAGCGTCCCTTCAGAGCCGACGAACAAGCCGTTCAAATGAAGCCCGGAAGACGACTTCGCCGCTTTATTGCCGGTGTGGATAATGGTGCCATCCGCCATGACCACTTCCAAGTCGCGCACCTGGTCGCGCATGACGCCGTATTTGACAGACGTCGTCCCGCTCGCATTGGTCGCCGCCATGCCGCCAAGCGTCGCATCCGCCCCAGGGTCAACACTGAAAAACAATCCATATTTCTTCAATTCCTTGTTCAATTGCGTCCTGGTGACCCCCGGCTGGACGGTGACCAGAAAATCTTCCGCATCGACATGCAGCACTTTATTCATCAAGGAAAAATCGACGGTGATGCCGCCCTGTTCCGGAATGACGTGGCCTTCGAGGCTTGAGCCAAGGCCAAATGGCACGACGGGAATCGCGTATTGCTGTGACAGCTTCATGATATTCGATACTTGCTCCGCCGTTTCCGGAAACACGACGATGTCCGGCAATTGCATGGCATGATAGGATTCATCCCTGCCGTGCAGCTCCTTGATCGTCTCGTTGACGCTGATTTGCTCGCTTGTAAGAAACTCCGCCAACTTGTGCAGGATTTTCTCCTGATGAGGAATTGCCATTTCATTTCGCTCCTTTTTGGTTATTCACACTATATAAACTTAATTTCAAAATTATAATAGAGAAAAGCTTATTGAATCGTTCCAGGCGGACGCTTTCCGCGGGCATGGCTTGAGCCTCCTCGGTCGCTACGCTTCCTGCGGGGTCTCAAGACTCATGTTAGCCCCCAGGAAAGCTAGCTGTTTTGTGGAATATCGATTGCGATGCCCTACCAAAAGTCTTACAACAGTATGTATACACACCGATGCATCTTAGTACCTCTGGAAATTGGTCCTACCAATTAAACCAATTATACATAATAATCTGAAAAGTACAATGTGTTTTTTCAGACATTTCGCATTTCTTTCGGTATGATGAAAAGAGCACATAAAAACAACTCAGCGGGGAGAGAGTTCCGTGTTATTGAATCCGAAAAAACGCACCTATGAATTAGTCGTCGAACAGATCCAAACGCTGTGCCTGGAGAACAATTTGCCCCCTGGCGGCCGGCTTCCTTCCGAGCGGGATTTGGCGAGTTTATTCGGCGTCAGCCGCAATTCCGTCCGCGAAGCGCTGAAGGGCCTGGAAAGCAAAGGCTTTCTCGAAATCCGCCAAGGCGGCGGCAGTTTTCTCGCTGAGACAAAGCACGATATGCTCGGCAATGAACTCGGCACGCGCATCGATGCGGCGGAAATCCAGTACATCGACGATATGCTGGAGCTCAGGCGCGCTTTTGAAGTCGAAGCCGCCTCCCTCGCCGCTCAGCGGGCGACGCCTGAGAACTTGCTGGCGATCCGTGAAGTGCTCGGGCAAATGGCTTTGGCGGCGAACGATCCCGAACTCGGTGTCCAGGCTGACGTGGATTTTCATATGCAAGTCGCGAATGCTACCAAAAACCGATTATTGATCGATCTGATGGAAACCCTCGCAAAGCGGCTCGAGGAAAACATTCGCGCCACGAGACGGCACCGTTTCACCGACACCGAGCGGCACCAAGATACGTACAAGGAACACGAAGAAATCTATTTGGCGATCGAAAGCGGCAATAGCGAGCTGGCCAAGCAATTGATGAGCGAACACATCTCCCGCATCCGCTCGGAATTGCATCGCCCAACATAAAAAGGACATCCCTGAAATGCAGCGATTTCAGGGATGTCCTTTTCCATTTCTCTATTTAGCCATTTCTTACTTGATCAATTCCTCGCCCTCCGAATCGCCGGCCACTTCAATTCCTGTTTCTTCCTTGACGAAGAAGAACGATTTGAACACAACTGCCGCAATCGCCGCCCCCACCAGCGGCGCCAAAATGAACACCCATACTTGCGCGAGAGCATCGCCGCCCGAAAAGATGGCCGGCGATAAACTTCTTGCCGGATTGACCGACGTCCCGGTGAGCGGAATGCCGATCAAATGAACGAGCGTCAAGGCCAACCCGATGACGAGCCCGCCCATATGGGATGTCGCCTTGCTCGATGTGACACCAAGAATCGCCAACACGAAGATGAAAGTCAGCACCACTTCAACGGCCAATGCGCCGCCTAAGTTCAAGCCGACCGCACTCAACTCACCGTAGCCGTTCGCCCCGAATCCTTCGAGAGTGGCCGAACTTGCGACCAGAAACGCCAGGAATGCAGTGCCTCCAAAGGCCCCGATGACTTGCGCCGCGACATAGCCGCCAAATTCCTTCGCGCTTAAATTGCCGGACATCCAGACGGCAAGCGAAACGGCTGGGTTCACATGGCAACCTGAAATATGGCCGATTGCATACGCCGCTGCGACAATCGACAGCCCGAACGCGAGCGCAATGGCGGTCACGCCGAGATACCCGGTTTCTGTCCCTCCTGTGTATCCACCCAGCACGACAGCCGTTCCTGTCCCCAAAAACACCAAAATGAAAGTACCGATAAACTCCGCTAAGTATTTCTTCATTTGCTCTCCTCTTTTCCAGAAGTTTTAACCCGCAAGAAGACAATGAATGATACATTTTTAAAAATCAAAACGATTTTATGGCGCGGGTTCCCTATGCTGCCTTCCCGTTCTTCCCGTGTTCCTTCCTCTTTTTCTGCCAGTACCAGCACAATGGGGAGTTTGGTGGGCATTTCAGCTTTTACCGTTTATGCCGCCATAAACCTCTATCGGCAAGAAAAGGTTAAGTAGGCCCGTCTTCTAAAACCCCTCCTTGCGTAAGCCAGTCATGGACTGGTTGTTGCACTTCCTCAGCGGCAATGGGGATATTTGTCTTCGGCTCCCACTTCGTAGTTATGGAAAGGCTATCCACTACTTTCCCGCCCTTCTTCTCAATTCTTTTGGCAATCGAATCGATAACCTGCTGGGGAACTTTTTCATCGCCTTTTGTAAGGAAAAGCCAAACTTTCTTATCTTTGAATGAAGCTTTTTTTAGGTATGCGTTAATGGCAGGAGGAGTCTTCCCTGCCCAGACGGGAGCACCAAGAAATATATTTTCGTATTTTTCCAATGAAAAATCCATTGGCTTTATGTTGCTTCTTAAACCCAAAAACGCTCCGAGTGCTGCGCCACCGATCTTCCTTCAATTTTTTGAATATCGAACTTGGCAAGCTCGTGGATTTCCTTTGCGACGACTTCTGTGCTGCCTATCCATGAATAATACACAATCAGGCTGCGCTCTTTCATTTTCATCATTCCTTTGCTGTTAATCATTCTTTGGATCATCTTATAAGGCGGGGAGAGGCACTTCTCCTCTCGCCAGGGCTTTCTTGATCCAAGGGCGAAGGGTTTGGAACCATCTGTTGGAACAGCAAAGGCAGGCCGGAAAATCATTCAACTGACTTTCGGTCTGCCTATTGCCCTTACTCGATCTCACTGATATCCTTCAAGTTTTGCAAGGTCTGTTCGACTGAATTGTACATGAGCTTCTTGATATAAATCGTGTTGGCCAATTTCCCGAGTATGCTGCCGGGGAGTTCATAGTCCATCTCGAATTGGATTTCGGTGCCGCCGTCTTTCGGGATATAGCGCCAGGTTTGGGTCGCGTCAAAAGCGCCGCTAATGAGGCAGCGCCACACGTAGCCATCTTTTACAGCCGCGTTTTCCACGACCAATACATGCAAAGCCAGGCTTCTTCCGAAAAAATAATACTTCAAATTCATGCTCGTGCCTTTCTTGCCCGTGCCGATCAGATCTTCCGCTTCAGACAATCCGGCATACCATTGATACCAAAGCAGCGGATTGGTCGCAAAGTGATGAACTTCCTTTACCCGCCGGTCGATAAAAACCGTATTCTTTACACTCCACATGTCGGCACCCTCCCTCGCCTGATCATTTCCGGACTTGCCGGCTAGCGGCGGAACGTTTTCCACGCCCTTCCTATAGTTATTAATATAGCATATTTTCACTTAAATAAACTGACTTTTCTGATATTTATAGTAAAATGTCGTTAGGGGGGTATGTGGAGCGGCCAACTGTCAATGCTTCCTCACATACAAGCCTTTGCGCCTTAATTTCAAAATGGCGAATGCGGTAATCGCCCCGCCAATCAACCCCATGATCATGTCGATCATTGTATCGTCGGGATCCCTGCCCTGCGCCGTGAAACTGAACAGTTTATCGCCTGCAAACTCGAGCAGCTCCCATACGGCTGCCGCGGCCAATGAAAACGAAATCATATATAAGGCGATGAACGAATCCGGAAGCTGGGACGCTCCCCCATTTCGCAGCAAGCGCCTTAAAATGATCCAGCTCGCATAACCGATCCAAATGCCGGAGAAAACATGAAGAAAATCATCGAAATGGTTGATCCGGTAGCCACCCCCGAACGTGCCGATGACGACTGAGAAAAAGATGAAAAAATAGACGATGCTCGCAAAAATGGCCGGCAAGGGATACCCGAAGCGCCTTTGGACGAGCGCCAGCGCAATCATGACCAGGACGGTGAGTGCGCCCATGAACATTTTGGTGCCGTTATTTTGTGTGTACATATAATAGATGCCTGCAATCAGCGATGCCTGGACCGACCACCAGACGACCCGTTCTACGGCAATCGCCCGCCTATTCTGCATGGACTCCATCGTGACCACCCTTTCTATTCCAGATCCGGCTCTTGTTCTATATATTCAACGCCGGATGGAAAAACGCCTGTCAGGGGAAAGCTTGAATCCTATTCTTTTCATGAAGGGAGAAAAAACAGATGAAAACTTTTTGGAGGCTCGTCCTCATCCTCGCCAGTTTGACCTTGCTTGGAATTGTCATTGTCGTCTATATCCTTGGGCAAGCCGGCCCGAACCAGCAGGAAGTGCTCAATGAACAAAGCTTCAACGAGGAAATCGAGCATATGGAAATCACGGTTGAAAATTCCCGCGTGGAAATTATGCCAAGCGATGACACCATGTCCCGCATCGTATTATTGGGCAATGACGACGACTTCACCTTAAATACCGAAGCTGCAGGCGGGCGCCTCGCGATCGAAGTCGACGACCGCTCGCCGTTCTTCAATTTCGACTTTAACCGCTCCTATACATTGCAAGTCTACGTACCGGCAAGCGGGCTCGATTCCCTGTCGGCTGAAAGCAATAACGGCAGCATCGAGGCGAATGATATCAGGGCCGCCGAGTTCACGCTGGAAGCAGACAACGGGCGCATCGTGTTGGCTGCAGTCGACAGCGAGACGGTCGATGTCGAAACGGATAACGGCCGGATTGAATTGAAAGACATGGAAGCTGACATCAGCGTCCGCTCATCAAATGGCCGCATCTCGTTCAGTGAAGTGTCAGGCGAACTGGAAGCACAGGCAAACAACGGCCGCATCGAATTGGAAACGGACATGCTTGATTTCCCTGTCGATTTCGAGACGGATAATGGGCGCATCGAAATCCGGACAGAAACCGAACCTGCAAACGCCCGCATCGAAGCGCGCGTCGATAATGGCAGCATTGATGTATACGGCCGTGAAAACGAAGAAACCGTGTTCGGCAGCGGTGATGCGCTGATTCGTCTCGTTTCGAATAACGGCAGCATCACTGTCGAATGAAAGATTGCCGTCCATCAAAAAGATCCGAAAATTGCGTGAAAGAAATGAGTAAGTCCAGGCCGTCTCGGGGTATGGAATAAAAAGGAGGCATTTCAATGAATTTGCATGACAAAGACGAAACGAAATTATTCAGCCCGGAATTCACCAGAAACCCCTACCCTGCCTACGACCGGCTGCGCGAACAAGACCCGGTGCACCAAGTTCGTTTCCCGGACGGCCAGCTCGGTTGGCTCGTGACGCGCTACGCGGATGCGGAAGCTGTATTGAAAGAGCCGCGCTTCATCAAGGATTTCTCGAAACTGTTCGGCGGCAGCATGGATGAAATGAGCGTCTTCACCCAGAACATGCTATTTTCCGACCCGCCGGACCATAAACGGCTGCGTGGGCTCGCACAAAAAGCGTTTACGCCGAAAATGATCGAAGGCATGAAGCCGCGCATCCAGCAAATTACCGACGACTTGCTCGATGGATTCAAAGGCAAACTATCCGTTAAGTTGATCGATGAATTCGCCTTTCCACTCCCCATCATCGTCATTTGCGAAATCCTGGGCGTCCCGTCAGAAGACCGCGATAAATTCCGCATGTGGTCGAATTCGCTCATCGAAGGCACGAGCGGCGAAGCAGGTGTCAGCGTTTATGAACATATGAATGAATTTATCCGCTATCTCGGCGAATGGTTCCAAAAAGTCCGCCAAGAGCCCGGAGATGACTTGATCAGCCGATTGATCGAAGCGGAAGAAGCGGGCGACCGGCTGACGGAAAAGGAGCTGTACGGCCTCGTTTCGTTGCTGATCATCGCAGGGCATGAAACGACCGTGAACTTGATCGGCAACACCGTACTCACGCTGTTGAAACACCCCGAACAGCAGCACGAATTATGCGTACAGCCTGAACTTATCGGGCAAGCCATCGAAGAATCGCTGCGCTTGAACGGCCCGGTCGAGTTCAGCACGTCGAGATGGGCTGCGGAAGACATGGAATTCGGCGGAAAAACGATCCACCGGGGTGATTTGGTCATCGTGGCCTTGAACGCCGCGAACCATGACCCCGAGCAGTTCGATCACCCGGAACTATTCGACATCCACCGCGAGAAAAGTGCGCATCTGGCGTTTGGAAAAGGCATTCATTTCTGCCTCGGCGCGCCGCTCGCACGGCTTGAAGGCCAAATCGCGATTGATGGGTTATTGAAACGCTTCCCAGCCATGGCGCTCGCTGTCCCGGAAGACGAACTCGAATGGCGGCCCGGCATGATTGTCCGAGGCGTGCGTGAACTTCCGGTGACACTCGGAAAATAAACATGACAAAAGGCGTTGCCGATGACTTGTTAAGGTCATTGGCAACGCCTTTTGAATTGTAGTCGGCCTGAGCCAGGAAGATGGGAAATCCAATACCCGCTTCGGAGCTGAAGGCTTCTAGTTACTTTCGTTATCGCGTTTGACGATCTTGTCGCTCACTTGCTGGCCGCTCAAGGTCACCATCGGCATCCCGCCGCCCGGGTTGACGGTGCCACCGACAAAATACAAATTGTCGTACAGTTCGCTTTGCTTCTTGTGCTTGAAGCCGCCGTTCTTATTCTTGTCAGAAACCGTGCCGTAAATCGCGCCGCGGTCCGAACCATAGATGCGTTCGATATCATGCGGCGTCCAGACGTCGCGCACCACAATGTTTTCACGCAAACCGTCCAGCCCCATGCGTTCGAGCTTGTCGATGACGCGCTCTTCGAATTCCTTGTACTGTTCCGGCGTAAACGGATTGTCCTGAATATACGGGATATGCGGCAGGATCTTGATGTTCTCGTGCCCTTCCGGCGCTTGCGCCGGATCGGTCTTGTTGACGTTGACGAGGTAGATCGTCGGATCGTCCGGCAGTTCGTGGCGCTCGAACACTTTGTCCATCTGCTCTTTTAAATTGTCCGAGAAGAAGAAATTGTGGTGATTCAGCTGCGGGTACGTCTTCTTGACGCCGAGATGCAAGACGAGCCCGGAACTGGCCGGTTCGTATTTCTTCTCCAGTTTGTCGACAAAGTCGTGCTCCGCCTTGACCATTTTTTGATAGAACGGGATGACTTCCATATTTGATACGTAATAATCAGCGGTTTGGAAACTGCCGTCTTCGAGTTCGACGCCGGTGATCTGGCCTTCCGCGCTCGTCAAGGCACGGATCACGCCCATGCCGGTATGGAGCTGGACGCCAATTTCGCGCGCCAATTTTTCCATGCCGCCTGCCAAATTGTGCATGCCGCCCGGCACATACCAACAGCCTTGCGCGTGCTGCATATAAATCATCATATTGAGCACGGCGGGCGCGCTGTAAGGCGAAGACCCGACGTATTTCACATAATACGAGAGCATATCGCGCAAATGCGGATTCGTGATGCGCTTTGAAATCGCGCTGTACATCGTCGAGGTCAAATCAAATCCAGTCAAAGTCGCAAGGATGCCGTTTTGAGCGACCGCTTCTTTTGGCGACTCGAATCCTTCTTTCAAATAGCTGCGCTCGGTCGTCTCGTAAATCCGCTTCGCATACTTCAATAGCGCGTAATATTCCTTCATGTCCTTTTTCGACAACGCCGGATTCGCCCGCTCCATCAAATGAAGGTCATGATACAAGTCGATCACCGTGCCATCCGGGAAAAACGAGCGCCACTCGCGTTCCAAGCGCTGCATCGGCACATAATCCGTCATGTTCTTGCCGCTCGCTTGGAACAGGCGGTCGAAAATATGCGGCATCGTCAAAATCGACGGGCCCAGGTCAAAACCGAAGCCGTCACGTTCCAAGCGGTTCACTTTTCCGCCGATATGCTCGTTCTTTTCATATAACGACACCTCGTAACCTTTTTGCTGCAACGAAATCGCCGCCGACAAGCCCCCAAGGCCGCCCCCGATCACGATTACGGATTTCTTCGCCTTCCCCATATATGTTCCGCCCCTTTTTCATTGAAATATGTATCTTTTTTCATCAAAATTGCCTGTATGGCGATTTCTTCCACACGCAGCCGGTATCCTTGTTATTCCCTTCATAATAAGCTTAAAAACGCATATTGTATAGTTTTTGTATAATCACAGGCGCCCTGTTTAATTTAAGAGTAAACAGGACATCGAACGGGAAAAGTGGAATGGTATAAAGACAGGCAAGCCAAAAGACAGGAGTTGACCGCTATGGCTGGATTTCTGCCACGAATATACGACACTGCCATGAAGCCGCTGGAAAAAACACGTTTTGAGAAAATCCGCAAAAACCTCGTCCAGCAAGCAACTGGACGCGTGCTTGAAATCGGCTTCGGGACAGGCGCAAACTTCCGCTATTACCAACATGCCAAACGGGTAGACGCCATCGAACCGAATCCGGAAATGAGCAAACAGGCAGAAAAGCGCATCCAAAAATCGAAGACGCCGATCTATACGTACGAAGCAGTCGCTGAAAAACTGCCCTTCGCCGATAACAGCTTCGATACCGTCGTCGCAACTTTAGTCTTTTGCACGATTCCAGACCCAGCCAAAGCGCTCGAAGAAGTCTATCGGGTTAGCAAACCCGGTGCCCGGATTCTCATGTTCGAACATGTCAAAATGGACCAGCCGCTTATAGGCAAATCCCAGGAATTTTTGACACCCGTCTGGAAAAAGCTATGCGACGGGTGCCATTTGGACCGCGATACGCTCGATTTGGTCAATCGCTCACCGCTCGAAATCGTGAAGGTGGAATCCTATTACGGCGGGCTGTTTTTGACCATTGAGAGCCGGAAACCGTTGTGAATTGTAGCTGTCCCTGTGTACGGCACAATTATGACTATTTACCTGAAGGCATGAAAATACAGAAGGAATATTACTGATCCTGATTTGAAGGTATTTCTTATTCACTTATCCTGCATGGGGCACTACTCGAATTGTGTGGTGCACAGGGACAAAAAATAATTCCCAATTCCCTTGCAATTGTCCGAAGATTGGTTTAATGTGAACAACATCAACCAGCAACTAACTTAATAATCGATTTCTTATCAAGAGAGACGGAGGGATTTGGCCCTGTGAAGTCTCAGCAACCGCCCTGATTCAGGACAAGGTGCTAATTCCAATAGGCGCAAGCCTAGAAGATAAGAAGAATGCATTTTCCATCAACGGGGCTTTCTTCTTATCGAAGAAAGCCCCGTTTTTTTTATTTCTACCACCTACACTTAAAACAGAAAGAAGGAATTCCTCATGACCCATTCAACTATTCAAACAAACCTAAAACTGACAACTGCCCCATTCAAGGCGGACCATGTTGGCAGCTTGCTGCGTCCCGACAGCATTCACGAGGCGCGCAAGCAGTTCAAAGAAGGCGCCATCACCGCGGAACAGCTGCGGGAAATCGAGACGACGGAAATCAAGCGCATCGTCGACAAGCAAATCGAAGTCGGCCTCAAAGCGGTGACAGACGGCGAATTCCGCCGCACGTTCTGGCATACCGATTTCATGGCGCATATCAACGGCTTTGAAGGCTACACGCCGGAAAAAGGCTATCAGTTTAAAAACGTCGAAACCGAAGCTTACGACGTCCGCAATACCGGCAAGATCTCGTTCAACGAAAACCACCCGTTCCTCAGCGATTTCATCGAATTCAAGGAAATCGTCGGCGGCCGCGCGGTTCCGAAACTGACGATCCCAAGCCCAAACCAATTTTTCAACCAAGGCATCCGCGACGAAGCCATCTACCCGGATTTGGAAGACTACGCGAAAGATGTCATCCAAGCTTACCGCGACGCTTTCAAGGCGTTTTATGACGCCGGTGCGCGCTATATCCAGATCGACGATGTCTATATCGCAGGGCTGTCATCGCCCGACATCCCGTTCAACGACGGCAAATACAACCGCGACTATTTGATCGACTTGGCGCTTCGCGTCGCAAACGGCGTGTTGGAAGGCAAACCGGAAGACCTTGCCGTGACGACTCACCTGTGTCGCGGCAATTATCAATCCGACTGGGCCTTCGAAGGCAGCTACGCATTGATCGCGCCGACTTTGTTCGCCAAAGAAAAAGTCGACGGCTTCTTCCTGGAATACGACGACGACCGCTCCGGCAGCTTCCAGCCACTCGAGCACATTCCAGACGGCGGACCGAAAGTCGTGCTCGGCGTCTTCACTTCAAAAAACGGCGAGCTCGAAGACAAACAAGCGATCAAAGCACGCGTCGCAGAAGCCGCAAAATACGTGCCGCTCGAGCAGTTGTGCATCAGCCCGCAATGCGGATTCGCTTCGACGCATCACGGCAATCTCCTCACCGAAGAGCAGCAATGGGACAAACTGCGGTACATCGTGGAAGTTTCTGAAGAGATTTTTGGAGAGTAAATTAAAACAGGCAAGCGCGAAAAATCGCGCTTGCCTTTTTGCTTGGAATTGTGTGGTGCACAGGGACAGTTTTATATCCTACGTCACGCACTATGCGGTTTCAGCTGTTCGAATTGTGTGGCACACAGGGACACCACTCATAACTTGGCCGTCATGCCGCCATCGATCACAAATTCGGAACCGGTGGAATAGCTGGCTTCATCCGAAGCCAAATACACCACCAAATTGCTCACTTCCTCTGGCTGGGCGGTGCGCTTTAAAGGGATGGCTTTGGCAAGTTCCCTCACTGTCTCTTTGGTATCTTCCTGTATGATCATCGGCGTTTCAATGATCCCTGGATGAATGGAGTTGACGCGGATTCCCTCCGCACCCAATTCGACTGCTGCCGTTTTCGTCATGCCCCTAACCGCAAACTTCGAAGCATCGTACGCCATAGTTCCTTTGCTTCCTCTCAGACCACTAACGGATGAAATATTGATGATAGAGCCATTTTTTGCTTTGGACATGGACTTATGAACATGTTTCATACCTAAAAATACCGATACTTGATTGATATCAATGACTTTCCGGTAATCCTCTTCTGTTAGTTCATCCATTGGCTTCACGTAGACGATACCCGCGTTATTCACCAGAATGCTGACAGGGCCAAAAGCGGATTCCGTTTCTGCCACTACCTTTTCCCACTCCGAACCTTTCGTGACATCATGTTTCATAAATTGGATGTTCCCGCCAAGTTCATTTGCCATCGCTTCGCCTTCTTTTTCCAAAATATCGGTAATCATGACCTTGGCGCCTTCTTCTAAAAATCTTTTGGCATGGGATGCCCCCATCCCCCTAGCTCCCCCAGTTATAATGGCAACTTTTCCATCCAACCGTCCCATTCACGATCTCCTCCTCATTGATATCTTCCTGTAAACCCTGAGTAGATTTCATTCACAATCATTATAAGGAAACAATTCTGAATTTTCAATATTTAATTTAATTCAAGCTGATGCTCAATGAAAATGAAGCCCGGAATTGTGCCGGACACAGGGACGGTTTCACACCCTTTTCCACTGCCCATGCGTTTTCTGTGACCTGAATTGTGTGGCACACAGGGACACCGGCGGATATTTTTCTCTCTAGCGCTAGAGCTTCCGTTCGCTCTGCTGTAAAATAAGGCAAAACTTAACTAGCATTCAATCCCCAAGCGAGCAGACAAAGGAGCGTGAGTAGCCATGAAAAAAGCCCAACTGAAAAATAGAATCGATGTTGCCAACAAGCAGAAAAAAGCAGACCTGGTCATCCGCCATGCCTCGATCGTTAATGTCTTCACGAAAACCTTGACGACCGGAGATGTCGCGATCAGCGACGGCGTCATTGTCGGAATCGGCAACTACGAAGGCATTGAGGAAATCGATGCCACAGGCAAGTTCATCGCTCCCGGTTTGATCGATGCCCACGTCCATATCGAATCGTCGATGGTGACACCTCAGCAATTTTCGCAAGTCGTTCTGCCGCATGGCGTGACGACCGTTATCACCGACCCGCATGAAATCGCCAATGTCAGCGGAACGGCCGGGCTTGAATTCATGCTGAAAGATGCAGAGCTGGCCATGCTCGATATTAAAATGATGCTGCCGTCCTGCGTCCCGGCGACATCTTTCGAGAATGCGGGCGCACAGCTTTCTGCCGACGATTTACGGCCTTTTCTCAAGCGCAACCAAGTGCTCGGCTTGGCGGAAGTGATGGATTTTCCTGCAGTTCTGCAAGGAGACGAAGCGATGCTCGATAAACTGCTGCTGAGCCGGCAGATTGACGGCCACACAGCAGGCCTCACCGATAACGACATCAATGTCTACGGCACCACCGGCATCTTGACGGATCACGAATGCGTGACGAAAGAAGAAATGACGGCGCGCATCGAACGCGGCCTGTATGTCATGCTGCGCGAAGGTTCGGTCGCCAAAGATCTCCACGCGCTGCTTGAAGGCGTGACCGAACAAAACGCGCAGCGCTGCTTGTTCTGCACCGACGATAAGCATCTCGATGATCTCATCGAAGAAGGCAGCGTCGATTACAACGTCCGGACGGCAATCCGCTACGGAATCAACCCCATCACCGCCATTTCGATGGCGACCCTCAACGCCGCCCAATGTTTCGGGCTGCACCAAAAAGGCGCCATCGCTCCTGGCTACGATGCGGATTTTATCCTGCTCGATAATTTGCAAGACTTCACGATTGCGGAAGTTTACAAGGCCGGGCAATTGGCAGCGAAAGACGGACGCTACATGGGTCCTATGAATGCAGACAGCGACAGCTCGCCGGTGCGGGAGACGGTGCGCATTGCCGAGCTGTCCGTAGAGAGTTTGCAAATTTCAATGGGGGCGAATGCAAGCGCCCATGTCATCGGCATCAACCCGAACAAATTGATCACCGAGCATTTAATCGAAGAAGTGCCAGTCGCCGACGGCATGTTTGTTTCGAATCCGGAAAGCGGCCATTTGAAAATCGCCGTCATCGAACGCCACCGCGCGACCGGCAATATCGGCCTCGGTATTGTCAAAGGGCTGGGACTTCAAAATGGCGCCATCGCGACAACCGTGGCGCACGACTCCCATAATGTGATTGTGGTCGGGACAAACGATGAGGACATGTTGGCGGCAATTAATGCACTCCAAGAATTGCAAGGCGGGCTCGCCGTCGTCCAGAACGGCCAAGTCTTGGCGAGCTTGTCGCTTCCGATTGCCGGCTTGATGTCCACCCAACCGTTCACCGCCGTTTACGAGCAACTCAAGACACTCGATGAAAGCCTGCTGCGGATCGGCGCGCCGACTTATTTCAACGCGTTTCTGACCTTGTCGTTTCTGTCGCTGCCGGTCATTCCCCACCTGAAACTGACTGACCGCGGCTTGTTCGACGTTGCGAAATTCCGGCATATTTCCGTACCTGTCCCTGTGTTTGACACAATTCAACCATCTGGAGATGAATGAGAACATTGATATGGCGGAGTTTGTCTGTTGGATATGCCTGAACTCGTCCCTGTGTGCCACACAATTTAAGCAGAAAAACATGAAGACCCCCTGAGAATATGGAGGGTCTTCATGCATTTTTATGTCGATATTTTAATTGATTGTATCCATAAGAAAAGAGCCTCCTACGAGACTCTTTTTTCTCCGTTT
This sequence comes from Planococcus sp. SSTMD024, assembly GCF_041320495.1. Lineage (NCBI taxonomy): Bacteria > Bacillati > Bacillota > Bacilli > Caryophanales > Caryophanaceae > Planococcus > Planococcus sp. SSTMD024. The sequence continues at coordinate 208,113 of NZ_JBGGNS010000021.1, forward strand.
ATTTCCCTGGAATATTGAAGTACTCTTCAAGCGTTTTTCCAGTAGCTTTGATTTTAGTAGCGTTATCCTCGCCAATATAACGGAAGTGCCACGGCTCAAACATGTAGCCTGTGATGTCTTCCTTGCCTTTTTGGTAGCGCAAGTGGAAACCGTATTTATGAGCGTTTGAAGCCAGCCATTTTCCTTCTTTGGTGTTCGCAAACGACTCTTCAAACCAGTGGGCTTGATTAACTCCGCCTAAATCGAACGCTAATCCAGTCTGGTGTTCAGAATGCCCAGGACGTGCGCTGAATCGGTCAGCTTTTGCTTTGCCGTGCTTTTTCACATAGTTATTATACAAGGTGTCTTGATACGAATAAGAACGATATGAACTCGTGATTTTTAATGTGACGCTCTGTTTCTTTGCCTCAGCAATCATGGCGTCCAATGCTTTTTTGGCCGTCGCATTGACTCCAGGATTGTAAGTTGAAGGCAACGCGTACTTTTTGTTCACGATCAGGATGTCGTCCACGTATTTGCCTGGTGTGTCCGTCGAAGGAGCCGGGTATTTCGATGGTGCTGCTTCCCCAATTTTCGTTAGGTAGTCCGAGTGAACATAACCTGTTTTCGTGCCATACTTCACTTTGTACCAGATGCCGCTTTTGGAGATATACGAAACTTTTCCGTTTTTTGGAATCTGCAAAACGATTTTGTGTTTTGTCGAAGCCCCTGTACGAAGGTTCACGTTGCTTTTCGCAAAATGCGTGGCCGGGCTTGCCTTTGGTGTTTCTAGTGCTGCTTTCTCGACTTTTGCTAGGTAGTCGGAATGAACATAACCTGTTTTCGTGCCATACTTCACTTTGTACCAGATCCCGCTCCCCGAAATGTATTCCACTTTTCCGCCCTTCGGAATTTGCAATACGATTTTATCTTTTAACGAACCGTTCGTGCGGAGGTTCACATTGCCCTTCGCCACATGAGTTGCTGTTGATGCCTCTGCTTGAATCACGCCAAATTCGAAAGTGCTAAAAACATTTCCTGCCGGCATGATGGTAATAGCCAACGCGAGCACCGCCGTTGAGACAGCCGCTTTTGTTGTCATTTTGCTTTTCGTCATAAAACCAACTCCCTCTTCTCTTACCGCGCTTTAATTATACATAAAACCCAGGCTGTATATCTCGGAAACCACCTTACAAAGTTTTCGCTTCGTTCATGATCAATCATACCACCTATACTAGCTTCTTTCTGCGGATAGTCATTCGACCCATTCACTTTGAAGGTGGCTAGTGTCACCGAGATGCCTTGTACTCGAATCAACTGCCTGCTTTCATTTTTAATGAGTTGAATTGTATCTCAACTGACTAGAATAGAAAAATTCATGAAAAAGCTCCCCCTATCTTAGAGCCTCCTTCGCCGGAATTGTGTCTTACACAGGGACGATTCCACACCCAAACCCCTCCCTACCGCCATTCTCTAGGCTCGAATTGTTCCGAACACAGGGACAAAACCGCCGCTCGAATTGCGCCTTGCACAGGGACAAAACAGACAATTTCCTGTATAACTTGAATTATGCTTAATACATCAAGGCGATTTTTTGAACGGAGGAAATCATGGAACAGCTATTGACCATCGAGAAAGTATTGAACAACAATGTCGTGATCGCCCGCCATGATGCCTATAAGGAAGTCGTCTTGATCGGAAACGGCCTTGGCTTCAACCGGAAAAAAGGCGACGTCATTTCGTTTGACCATGCCGATAAGACCTTCCTGTTAAAAGATGAGGCGGAAAAGGAACAATACGTCAATATGATTCCGCATATCGATGAAGACCTGATCGCATTTATCAACGACCAGCTATTATATATTGAAGAACAGATGGGCACCGAGTTGAATGAACACATCCACGTCGCGTTGACGGATCATTTGTCTTTTGCCATCAAGCGCATCCAGCAGAATATGCAGTTTTCGAACTCCTTCCTGTTTGAAATCGAGTCTTTGTATCCGAAAGAATACCAGGTGGCCAAAGGCGTGGTGAAAGCCTTCCAAAACCACATGGACATCGTGTTTCCGGAAGGCGAGATCGGGTTTATCGCGCTCCACATCCATAGCGCGGTGACCGACAAGTCCTTGCGCGACATCAACCGGGACCACTCGCTCATCTCCCGCCTGACGGAACTGATCGAAGACGGGTTGAAAGTCGACCTCAGCAAGGACAATGTCAATTACCATCGCCTGATCCAGCATCTGCACCGGGCGATCGACCGCATCCATCACGGGGAGTCGCTGGGTGATGAAAATAAACTCGAAGCGCTATTGAAAGCCGAATACCCCGTGTGCTATAATCTGGCTTGGAAGCTCATTAAAGTTATGCAAAACCAATTACAAAAGCCTGTCGACGAAGCGGAAGTGCTTTATTTGACGATTCATCTGCAGCGCTTGACCCATACAAACTGATTCATACGTGTTACTGATTCGATCAGGCATGAGTATGAAAAGGTACAACGGTTAATCCAGGGGACTTCTCCCCTTTTTTACCGATGCCTTTTCCGCTCATGCCTTTTTTGTATGCTTTAGCTTCTGCCAAACACGCTAATCCCGTTTGATCCGCATTCAGTTTTACCAATAAAGGAGGAAATTTTATGTCTACTAATGTATTCGGTACATTGCAAAAAGTCGGGAAGGCATTGATGCTTCCTGTCGCGCTGTTGCCCGCAGCCGGAATTTTGCTGGCTTTCGGCACAAGCTTTTCACAAGACACATTTGTGGAAGCGGTACCATTCTTCGGCACACCATGGGTCCAATCACTGCTCTTCATTATGGCGGAAGCCGGCGGTGTCATCTTTGACAACTTGCCACTGCTCTTTGCGGTCGGCGTCGCGATCGGCTTAGCCGGCGGTGACGGCGTCGCAGGCCTTGCCGCGATCATCGGCTATTTGATCATGAATGTCACTATGAAAGCGATCGGCGGCATCACAGAAGAGATGGCCACTTCAGACCCTGCGTACGCCATGGTCCTCGGCATTCCGACCTTGCAGACCGGCGTCTTCGGCGGGATCATCGTCGGGATAATGGCCGCAGCTTTGTACAATAAATTCTACAATATCAACTTGCCGCAATTTCTCGGCTTCTTTGCCGGAAAGCGTTTTGTTCCGATCATTACCGCGTTTTCGGCATTGTTTTTAGGTGTTGCGATGTTCCTTGTGTGGCCTTTCGCACAGAACGGCTTGAACTCCTTGTCTTATTTCATGCTTGAAACGAACCGCACACTTGCGGCGTTCGTCTTCGGCCTCGTGGAACGCTCATTGATTCCTTTCGGGCTTCACCACATTTTCTATTCGCCGTTCTGGTTTGAGTTCGGCTCGTATACGAATGCGGCTGGTGAAATCGTCCGCGGCGACCAGCGCATCTTCTTTGAACAATTGCAGGACGGCGTCGAGTTCACAGCCGGCACGTTCATGACAGGGAAATTCCCTTTCATGATGTTCGGCCTTCCAGCAGCGGCGCTTGCGATCTACCACTGTGCACGCCCTGAACGCAAGAAAGTCGTCGGCGGCATCATGGCATCAGCTGCCCTCACTTCATTTTTGACAGGGATCACTGAACCGCTTGAATTCGCATTCCTTTTTGTAGCACCTGTGTTGTTCGGGATCCACGCAGTATTCGCTGGACTGTCGTTTATGATCATGCACATTCTTGATGTTAAAATCGGCATGACTTTCTCCGGCGGTCTCATCGACTTCCTGCTGTTCGGCGTCATGCCGGGCAGAACGGAATGGTTCTGGGTTCTCGTCGTCGGATTGTTCTTCGCCGTCATTTACTATTTCGGCTTCCGTTTCGCCATCACGAAATTCAATTTGATGACACCGGGACGTGAAGACGAAGAAGCAGATGAAGACAGCGACGAAGCTGTCGGCGAACTGCCTTATGAAATCCTGCAAGCAATGGGCGGGCAAGAGAACATCACCCACCTCGATGCTTGCATCACCCGCTTGCGCGTCAGTGTAGACGACAAGAGCGCAGTCGATAAAAACAAATTGAAAAAACTCGGGGCTTCCGGCGTCATGGAAGTCGGCAATAACATCCAAGCGATCTTCGGGCCAGTATCCGATAATCTGCGCGGGCAAATGCAAGACATCATCAACGGCAAAACGCCGCGCACGAAACAAGATGTATCGCAGATCATCGACCAGGCAAAAGACGCTGGAGATGCACCGGTACGTCTCGGCGTTGTTGATTTCAGCATCCCGATTACAGGCGACCTCCTGCCGATCACCGATGTACCGGACCAAGTCTTCTCCGGCAGAATGGTCGGCGACGGCTTCGCGATCAAACCATCGGAAGGCAAAGTCTACTCGCCCGTAAACGGTGAAGTCGTGACGCTGTTCCCGACAAAACACGCGATTGGCCTCAAAGCAGACGACGGCACTGAACTGCTGATCCATATCGGCATCGATACCGTCCATCTGAAAGGCGAGGGCTTTACTGCTCACGTTGAGCAAGGCGACCTGGTCGAACAAGGACAGTTATTGATGGAAATGGATCTCGCCTATATCAGCGAACACGCCCCGTCCATCATCACGCCTGTTGTGTTCACGAGCCTCCACGAAGGACAGCACGTGAACATCAAAACATCCGGCCATGTCGAGTCGAATACGAAAGACCTGATTGAAATCACTGGCGGGAATGAAGAAGTGTAAAAGCTCCTTCCTCACCAGCTTCAAACCCGGACCGATGCGAATCTCTTCGCTTCGATCCGGGTTTTCTTTAAAATCGCAATACCTTGGAGGAATGAACCGATGAAACTACTGACCTTGAATTGCCACGCTTGGCACGAAGAAAACCAACTGGACAAGATTCGCCATTTGGCATCGGCCATCGCAGAAAAACAATACGACGTCATCGCCTTGCAGGAAGTCAACCAATCGATCGATACGGAAGCAGAACATATCGTTAAGCACGACAATTACGCACAGGTGCTGCTTCAGGAGTTGGAGCAACTCGGCGTGACGGGCTATTCGCTCGTATGGGATTTCTCCCATCTCGTCTATGGCCGCTACGAAGAAGGTTTGGTCATCTTGACGCGCCACCCGGTTATCGAAGAGCATAGCTTTTTCGTCAGCCAAGGCGCGGACAAGCACTCCCCGAAAACACGGAAAATCGTCGGCGCCACCATCCACTACGCCGGCCAGCCCTTGACGTTTTATTCCTGCCACATGGGCTGGTGGCACGACACGGTAGAGCCGTTCCAATACCAGGCCGATCAGCTGCTGAAGCATATGAGGCAAGACGTACATGCCTTCTTGATGGGCGACTTCAATAACGACGCTTCGCTCGAACAACAAGGCTATGATTACTTATTGGAAAACGGGCTTCACGACACCTACACATTGGCCGAGGAAAAAGATGGCGGCATCACCGTCAAAGGCGAAATCGCCGGCTGGAGCGACAACAAGCAGGACTTGCGCATCGACTTGATCCTCTCCACCGAACCTGTCACCGTCAAATCGTCGAAAGTCATCTTCAACGGCGAGCACAAGCCGCTGGTGTCGGACCATTTCGGTGTGGAAGTTCATTTAGTAATGGATTAAAAAGATAGTGATGAATCGTTCCAGGCGGACGCTTTCCGCGGGCATGGCTTCAGCCGCTTCCCTCGCTACGCTCAGTCCAGGGTCTTCAGCTCATGTCGCTCCGTCGCGCTGCTCCGTCACTGCTCCCTTAGGAGTCGCCGCCTTCCACTTTTTCATCTGGACTGTTCAATAGATATGAAACAAAATAGTGGGAGTATCCGGAAATTGCATTGCCTAAGATTCAGTCAAGAAACAGTTCCAGAGTGATTTTGCGTAATCGAACTAAATGAATTTCATCAGTTCATTTTAAACAAAAAACCCGCTTCTCCCTCCACATATACTGGACAGGAAAAGCGGTTTTTTCGTTGACTATTTTTCATTAAAGCAAAAGCTTTGTCACTTGCCGGGAGATTTCGTGCGTGTTGATTGGGGACTCTATTTGCCCGTCACGGACGCAGCGGATAAATTCGTCGAGTTCGTAATACATCGTATCGAACTCGTGCGGGACGGAAATGTCTTCCGTCGTGCCGTCGCGGTATTTGATCAGCACGTGTTTCGGGTCGCTGATTTTGTCGATTTCAATGACGCCTTCTTCGCCTTGGATTTCGCTCGGCAAATACGAATCCGAGATCTTCGAGTACATGATGATTGCTTCGCATTCGCCGTAATCGAGGATCATGCTGCCTTGCCCTTCCGCACCGGTCGACAACAGGTAGCGGTTGCGCAATACCGCATCCGGCTCACCCGCCAGGTGGACGAGCGGCGCCAAGCCGTAAACGCCGAGATCCGTTTTCGCGCCGTTGCCGAGTTCCGGCTTGAACGCGTTTTCGACGATGCCTTCTTTGTATTTATCGTAGCGGGACGAATACTGGTTGTAATGAAATACGTAGCGGCGGACCGGTCCGATCTTATGCAGCTCTTGTTTCAGCCGCAGGAAAGTCGGCGTCACGGTCGACTTCATCGCTTCCATATAGGTCATGCCGGTTTCGTTCGATGCCGCAATCACCCGCTCCATCTCATCCAAGCTGACAACAACTGGCTTTTCGCATAGCACGTGCACGCCGTGTTGCATCGCGAGCAGGCTTTGTTCAGCGTGAAACGCATTCGGTGAAGCAATATAGACCGCATCAATTCCGCCTTCTTCGAACATTTTTTTCATATCCGTATAAACCGCGTCCACCCCGTATTTATCCGCAAACGCGCGGCCGGTCTCTTCCGCTCTCGAATATACGGCCCCGATGCGGAAATCCGGGTGCTGATTCGCTGCTTTGATGAAGCGGTCGGTAATCCAATTCGTGCCAATGATGCCGAATTTCATGTTCAGTTCCCTCTTCTCTTTATGTACTTGAGTTCAAGCATAATGCAAGCGCGCCCCCATGTCACATACCATCCAATCCAGTCGCTATCTCGAATGAAAAATTTATTTTACTTTTATCTCGAGATAATAAAACCCAAGATTTTCTAGACTTATATGGGAAGCAGCAAAAAGTCTTTAGTCCTCAAAACCCACTGGATGCGCTTTCAATTTTAACTTTCTTATCAACTATCTGTCGCTTTGCCATAAATAAATAGAAATATTCGTTTTTTCAAAATATTATATTTTATTTTCTACAAAAGATGCTATCATGTGTTATACGATATATCACTGACACCAGGAGGACGACGCATATGGTTACATTTTTCGCAGCACTTGCACTATTAATATTGGGATACGTTTTTTATTCAAAATTCATCGAAAAGGTCTTCGGCGTCGACGACAAAACACCAACACCCGCCTACGCGCAGGCCGATAACATCGACTATGTGCCGATGAGCTGGTGGAAAGGCAATTTGATCCAGCTATTGAACATCGCAGGGCTTGGCCCGATCTACGGGGCTGTAGCGGGCGCATTGTACGGGCCCGTCGCTTTCATCTGGATTGTCGTCGGCTGCATCTTCGCAGGCGGCGTCCATGATTACTTCTCGGGCATGATGTCGATGCGCCACGGCGGAGCGCAATTCCCGACGCTTGTCGGGCGTTATCTCGGAAAGAACGCGAAAGTCTTCATCAACGGCTTGTCGCTCGTGTTGATGCTGCTCGTCGCAGCGGCCTTCACGGCTGGCCCCGCTCAATTGATCGCCCAAATCACGCCGATCTCGTTTATCTGGGCACTTGCACTGATTTTCGCTTATTTCGTTCTCGCGACCGTCTTGCCGATCAACCGCATCATCGGCCGCATCTACCCGGTGCTCGGCGGCATCCTGCTGTTCATGGCCATCGCAGTAGCCGTGGCGCTCTTGTTCTCCGGCAAACCGATGCCGAACCTGACCTTCAGCAATTTGCACCCTGGTGAATTGCCGATCTGGCCGCTACTTATGGTTACCGTCTCTTGCGGCGCGATCTCCGGCTTCCATAGTACACAAAGCCCGATCATTGCCCGCACGATGAAAAAAGAAACCGACGGCCGCAAAATCTTCTACGGCGCCATGGTCATCGAAGGCATCATCGCTTTGATCTGGGCCGCGGCCGGCATGACGTTCTTCAACGGCACGGAAGGACTCGGCGCAGCACTTGCAGCCGGCGGGCCATCAGGTGTCGTCAACGACATCTCGATCTCGCTCCTTGGCACGCTCGGCGGCATCCTCGCAATCTTCGGCGTCATCATCTTGCCGATCACAACGGGCGATACCGCACTTCGCTCATCGCGCATGATCTTGGCTGATTTATTGTCAAAATTCACAAAGACTGACGGCACTTTGCGCATCCTGTTAATCACCGTCCCTCTCGCCATCCCGACGTTCTACATGGCAACGATCGACTACACGTTCTTGTGGAGATACGTTGGCTGGACCAACCAAGTCGTCGCCACGTTCATGCTGTGGACAGCCACCATGTATTTGCTCAAGAACTACAAACTGCACTGGATCAGCGGCGTGCCCGCCATGTTCATGACCGGCGTCGTCTCCATGTACATCTTCTATGCACCGGAAGGCTTGAATATGGAATACCACATCGCCGCCATGATCGGCTCGGTCATCACCTTGGCTGTCGCATTATGGTATATCGCGCAGATCGTGAAGTACCGCGCTGCGAAGCAAGTGGATTCGGAAGTTGAAGCTGTTTAAATGAAAAAAGATGAGCTCCGGCAGTTGTTGCCGGGGCTCATCTTTTTCATTTATTCCAGGTTTTCGACCGCGTAATCAGCTTCTTCTTGTGTAAATTGACCGCCATAATCAGAGGTCAATTGATCGCGAATAGCTTCTTTGGACATGCTCATGCTTTCCTGATAAGTCTTGGCCGATTCCAAAGCGTTCACTTTCCAATCCGCATCCACATTGTCGATCGCGTATTGTGCAGCGTCTTCTGGGAACTGCCCGCCGTATTCTGAAGTCAATTGATCGAACACGCCGGCTTTCGACATATGCATGGTATCGGAGTAAGTTTGTGCTTGATTCAATGCAGATTCAAACTCAGTCGATACTTCCGGCTCAGCTGGCTCTTCTTCAACCGGCTCTTCCGTTTCAGCAGCTTCTTCCGTTTCAGCTGGTTCCTCAACTTCTTCTGTAGAAGTTTCTTCTGTTGCTGTTTCTTCTGTTGCCGGAGCAGTATCTGTAGCACCCTCGGTTTCAGTGGAATCTTCTCCGCCACCGGCCAAAGCAACCAGTATGGCCATTAATACAAATAAGCCAATAATGCCGAGACAGCCAATTTTAAATACTTTTTTCATCATGAATCCCCCTTATTTTCGAATCAATTTCACGTGTTATTGCTGTTCCTTCTTCGCTCGAGCCTCATAATCCCGCTCAATCTCTTTCTTCCACTCCCGGTCAATCTTCTTCCCGGTCCGGAATGAACTGACCGCTTCGCTCAATACTTGATAATTCAATTCCGTCCCTTCCGCATCCGCATGGTAATCCACCGCGAAATCTTCATCGACTCCGAATTTCTTGGCGGTCACGACCGCATCGATATTCGCACCGAGAAACATGAATTCCCAGCCGGCCGTCTTTTTCGAGGCGATCATTTCGTGGATTTTCTTATACGTGTATTCACAGCTGGAGTTTTCCAGGCCGTCTGTCGTGATGACAAACATCACCCGGTCAGCCTGGTGCTTTTTCAATGTCCCTTTTTGTGCGTTGCTGATTTTCTGGATCGTCGAGCCGACCGCATCGAGCAAAGCCGTCATGCCGCCTACTTCGTAATCGCTATCCGTCATCGGCGAAATGCCTTCGAGCGAAATCCGGTCGTGCAGCAACTCGTATTCGTGATTGAACAGCACCGTTGTCACGCGGACCTCTCCCGGGAGTTTTCGCTGCTTGTCGATCAAGGCATTAAAGCCGCCGACCGTATCTTGTTCGAGCCCTGCCATCGAGCCGCTCTTGTCGAGAATAAACACCAATTCCGTCTTTTCATTTTTCATCTTCGTTTCCTCCTTTGGGTTACTTGCTACCCCTAGGATACGATTTTTGCATAGAAAAAAGGTCGCTTCGAAAGCGACCTTTTAGAAACCGAGAAGGATTTCATCAAACGATAATTATGAATAGTGCTAATTTATTCCTAGATATGAATTACTTTTGATCAACCGTTCTATATTTTTAAAAACCAATCATGTTGTCCATAAAATGAACGAACTGATTGTTTTGCAGTGATTGTACGTATTCAGACTTCAGGCCATTTGAATTCTCCGTAATAGTAACTTTCTTTTAGTCGATTAAGATCGTATTCCCATTCTGTAATGGCATGTAAATACTTATGTTCACCGGATGATTGTTTTTTTCTTATTCTTATATTTGCACTAATAATACTTACTACTTTTTTTAGCCCCAACTCTAAAACTGCTTGGTTTAGAACTTTCCACCGTTCATCTCTAGTAGAATCACTTATTCTATAACCTATTTCATTTAATTCACTTTGTTCACTAAACAAAGTGTCTTTGGGTACATAAGATAATGGATTCTTGTCGTCCTTTACTTTTCTTTGAACCTCGGTTTTTTTAATGCTGCTCTTTTCAGGATTTTTAATTTCGGTATTTATAAATTGTCTATACCTGATTACTAGTGGTGAATATCTTTTAAGTAACTTATTAAATTCACTTTCCATCATATATATTTCTTTATTCAACAAATCTATTAAGACAGTTTCCACTTCAGTATATAAGTAAATCTCTCGAGAGTGTTTCGACTCATACAGAGGCAGTATAGCCTCACGTTCAACTAAATTATATTTCGGAATAAGTTGTTCAAGAGTCCTTTGATTAACAACATTTACTTTGTGGCGATAGATAGATGGCTTTAAAGAATTATTTAAAGCAGCAAGGTCTTCCATAATAGATGAATCGGAGGCTTTAGAATTTTCGTAGTAAGATTTTTCTCTTTTTTTCTTTTCTGCTGCCGCTTTTAAATCGTTTTGGACTTCTACTAATGTCTTTTCCCATTCATCATTTTTACTATGGTTCTTATTAGTATTAGACAAAATTTCAATTGAAGCTTTTTCTTCTGTTTTCATCGTTTTAGCCGGATGAATTTCAGAGTCTTTCACATTTTTTGCCTTCTCTAAATATAAGTCACTTTGAAGTAACGCCTTTTCTCTTTCACTTAATTTAAGCTTTGCTCTTAACTCTTGAATCAAAATTTCCTGTTTCTCTATCTCTCCTTGCTGCTTTTTGTACTTTTGCAGCTCAGCGATTTCTTCCTTTTGGCTTTTAATAGTTGCTTCGTAATTGGATATTAATTGATTGATTTCCATTTCAGTTGCCGCAACAACTTCCAAGATTTTCGATTTAAAATCCATAGCAACGTTCCCCTCTAAACTAAATGGATATATTATACAAGCAATTTAATAGTAGCATAACTCTATTAAAGGCGGATCGACTTAAATTTCAATTCTCCGGTTAATTCCTTAAAAACTTTTATGTCTTTTCACATCGTTTTTTCATAGCCTTTTTTGCAACAGATCTCTTCATTCCCATTTTCTATTATAGAAAACTGCTTTATAGCAGTCTTTTTAAGAACCAAGAAGCGCTTCATCAAATGCGAACAAGGCTTCATTGATTTCAAAAATATTGTATTGTTCCCGCTCGATGAAATAGCGGATGATCAAGTCGAATTTATGGCTGTTCGACAAGCGGTAGCCGGCTGTCCCGAGCAGTTCCTCTGTCTCGTCGAGATCCAGTTCGAGCGCGATCGCAAACGCCAGGATGGTCTTTTTCTTCGGCGTGTAGCCTGGGGAATTTCTGATTTTGGAAAACAGTTTCTTGTCGAGGTTCGCCTTTTTATAGGTCTCGGCATCGGTCATGCCCCGGTCGTCGATGAACTTGAACAGCCGCTGCGAAAAGGATTCGTCCACTTCTTCCAAGAACTCTTCGAGGCTCAGTTCCTGTTCCAGCATTTCTTCCGGTTTGGGCATCGGGATTTCGAGTGGCCGCTGGTCGCGATAACGGACAGCCTTTTCTTCCAAAACCGCAGCTTCCTGTTCATTGATGAACGTTTCGATCGATTCGTAAAGCTTCTGGCTGATGCCGAACGACTGCTTGTCCAAGACGACCAGATAGACGTCCATATCGTGTTCGTTCAGAAATTCATCGATCTCTTCCGTCGCCACCCGTAACGCCGGTTCTTTCGGATAGCCGAAGATGCCGGTCGAGATGAGCGGAAACGCAATCGACTCACAGCCAAGCTCGAGGGCAAGTTCCAGCGAGTTGCGGTAGCAATTGCGCAGCAACATTTCCTCGTTGCGCCCGCCGCCTTCCCACACCGGGCCAACCGTATGGATGATGTATTTCGCATCAAGCGCGAAGCCGTCGGTATGCACCGCTTCCCCGGCCGCACAATAACCGATCCGGTTGCACGCTTCCTGCAGCGGCTTCGGCCCCGCTGCGCGGAAAATCGCCCCGCACACGCCGCCGCCCATCTTCAGGCTCGAATTGGCGGCATTGACGATAGCCCCGGTGTTCATTTTGGTGATGTCGTTACGCACGATTTGCAGTGGCATGGGTTCATCCCTTTCTGTTTCTTGTCTCTTTTCATTCTACCACCCGTCGTGTCCCTGTGCGCCACACAATTTCAAGCGAAAGATTTACTGACAAGCGAGATACAGCGCGGGGTTTCTGTTTGGCGAACGGCATTTTGTCCCTGTGTGCCACACAATTCGACGACGCAAAAACACCCCGAAAGCGAAAAGCTGACGGGGTGTTCATAGGGCCTCCTCCAACTCGGGAGCTTTATTGGGCTGTGTAACCGCCATCGATGACGATTGTTTGGCCTGTGATGCTTTTCGCTTTGTCGCTTGCCAAGTACAAAGCGCAGTCTGCGATTTCTGCTACGTCAAGCAAGCGTTTTTGCGGGACGAGCGGCAATAGGACTTCTGCCAATACTTTTTCAAGCGGCACATTGCGTGTTTTGGCCAAGTCGGCCATCTGCCCGCGGACGAGCGGCGTGTCGACATAGCCCGGAGCAACGGCGTTTACCGTAATGCCGTGCTCTGCGCCTTCTAGTGCCGCCACTTTCGTCAAGCCGATGACGCCGTGTTTTGCGCTATTGTAAGCCGCTTTCCCGGCAAAGCCGATCAAGCCGTTGATGGATGAAATGTTGATGATGCGGCCGAACCCTTGCTCTTTCATGACCGGGAAGACGTTTTTCGTCAAAATGAACGGTGCCGTCAACATGATTTTGATCATCAATTCGTATTTCTCTGTCGGGAATTCTTCGATTGGCGATACGTGCTGCAGCCCGGCATTGTTGATGACGATGTCGATGCGGCCGTAAGTGCTTTTCGTTTCCGCCACCAAGTTTTCCAAGTCTTTTTCACTCGTCACATCCGCTTTGACGCCCATTGCTTCAAATCCGTTGTCTCGGAGCGATTGTGCCGCTTCCTGCAACACTTCATCGTTGATATCCGACAATACGACTTTCGCTCCGCTTTCTGCGAAATGCTTTCCGATTTCAAATCCGATTCCGCGTGCAGAGCCGGTAATGATGACGACTTTTTGTTCTACCATGTTCAATTCCTCCATATAATGTAATTTGCGGACAGCAGGCTAGACTAAGCCGATGCCGCCCATGATGATGCCGATGATAACTGCGATCGTCGGGATGATGAATGCGACGACAAAAACATCTTTATATGTTTCTTTGTGCGTCAGCCCGGTCACCGCCAACAAGGTCAGCAAGGCGCCATTGTTCGGCAAGATGGATGCGCCCGATGCGACAGCAGCCATCCGGTGGAACACTTCCGGGTCGATGCCCGTCGTTTGCGACAAATTATAAAACGTATCGCCCAAGGTGCCGAGCGCGATGCCCATGCCCCCTGAAGCAGAACCCGTGATCATCGCCATAACTTGAACCGCCAGCGACTGGCCGACCAGCGGGTTGTCCGATACGTTCAGCAACCAGTCGGTGATGCTGTCGAATGCCGGCACGATCGCAATGACTGCGCCAAAACCGACAGCGGCACTCGTGTTCAAAATGGCCATGACCGATCCTTTGGAACCTTCGTTGATGGAGAAGACGAACTTCTTGTACATCTTCACATTGATCAGCATGATGGCGACAATGCCGAGCATCAACGCATAAATCGGCTGCAGATTGACGATGTTCAAAAAGACGACGACAACAATGAGTGGAACCAATGACAACATCCAGTTCGGCGCGTCGCCATCATCCGCTTTCGATGCGCCTGTTTTTTCGCGCACTTCAAACCCTTCGCCTTGTGCCGACAGTTTCTTCTCGCGGTACGCCAACCACGCGTACCCGCCGACTGCCATGATCAATGTAGTCACGATCCCGATCACCGGCCCTGCCATTGGGGTGGTGTTGTAAGAATCCATCGGGATGAGGTTTTGAATCTGCGGAGTGCCGGGCATCGAGGTCATCGTAAAGGTAAATGCCCCCAGCGCAAAAGTCGGCACCAACAATCTGCGCGTCACGTTTGCCTCGCGGAACAATTCAAGTGCGATCGGATAAACCGCAAATACCACGACAAACAAACTGACGCCGCCATATGTCAACAAGGCAGCGGCGATCAGTACGCCCAAAATGGCCCGCTTGCCGCCGATCAGCTGCGTGACTTTCTTGGCCACGGCACTTGCCGCCCCGGTTTCTTCCATCAACTTACCGAATATCGCCCCCAACAGGAAGATGGGGAACCAATTCTTCACAAAGTTCACCAACCCGGTCATATACGTATCAGTGTAGGTTGTGTAAACGTCCAAGCCGCTCAACAGCGCAACGACGCCGGCCGCTAACGGAGCCACCCAAATAATTGACCAGCCTAAATAAGCGAGCGCAATCAATAAAATCAATCCAATAAAAATGCTCAACATCTGTACTCACTTCTTTCTTTTCTTTTACCCTTCACCGTATTAAAGCACTGCCCATTATACACGAATAAAGATATATTGAAATAGATATCACTTGAAAAAGTAAATGATAAATAATTTCGATATTTTGATTTTTTCCTGAAATTATCACGTATATTTATTATTAATACCATCCATTCCAAAAAAGAATAGTTTTACTGAGATAATTTTGTCCCTGTGTCACACACAATTCCCAAACAATTCATCCACAAAAAAACACACCCGCCAGTTTCGTACTGGGGGTGTGCATGGGGACATATCAATCGTCTTGAATGGATTGCGTCGGACCCCTGGACATTATTTGAAGGCCCGTGTCGCCGCAACCGCTTGCTTCCAGCCATCGTACAGTTTTTCACTCTGTTCTGCTGGCATGTCACTCGTGAAGGTTTTATCGATTTGCCATTGCTTCGCGATTTCTTCTTTGCTTTCCCAGAAGCCGACCGCGAGCCCTGCAAGATACGCCGCTCCAAGTGCCGTCGTTTCCTGGACGACCGGGCGCTCGACCGGCACGTCCAGGATGTCGCTCTGGAATTGCATAAGAAAATCGTTCGACACGGCGCCGCCGTCCACGCGCAAGGTTTTCAGTTCAATGCCCGCGTCTTCGATCATGACATCGACGACATCTTTCGTTTGATAGGCGAGCGATTCAAGTGTCGCGCGTATGAAATGCGCTTTCGTCGTGCCGCGCGTCAAGCCGAAAACGGCGCCGCGTGCATCCGTGTCCCAGTAAGGCGTGCCGAGTCCGACAAATGCCGGGACCATGTAGACGCCGTCTGTTGATTCGATGGAAGTCGCGTATTGTTCACTCTCGGGTGCGTTGTCCAAAATCTTCAAGCCGTCGCGTAGCCATTGAATCGCAGAACCGGCGACAAAAATGCTGCCTTCCAGGGCGTATTCCACTTTTCCGTCGATGCCCCATGCCAATGTCGTCAATAGGCCGTGATCGGAAACGACGCCTTCTTCCCCGGTGTTCATGAGCATGAAGCAGCCGGTGCCGTACGTATTCTTCGCCATGCCTTTTTCAAAGCACGCCTGGCCGAATAACGCCGCCTGCTGGTCACCCGCAATTCCGGCAATCGGTACTTCGTAGCCGAAGAAATGGTAATCGATCGTGTTGGCATAGACTTCTGATGACTGGCGGACTTTCGGCAGCATGCTTTTCGGCACGGTCAAAATGTCCAGCAATTCCTGGTCCCATTCCAAATCGTAAATATTGTACATCAAGGTCCGGGATGCGTTGCTGTAATCGGTGATGTGCGCCGCGCCGCCGGATAGTTTATAGACGAGCCACGTATCGATTGTCCCGAACATCAAATCGCCGTTGTCCGCTTTTTCACGCGCGCCTTCGACATTATCCAAAATCCATTTGACTTTCGTTCCGGAAAAATACGCGTCGATCAACAAGCCCGTTTTCTTGCGGAACAACTCTTCGTGTCCCTGCGCTTTTAGTTCGCCGCAAATCTCCGCGGTTTGGCGCGACTGCCAAACAATCGCCTTGTAGATGGGCTTGCCGGTGTTGCGGTCCCAGACGACAGCCGTTTCGCGCTGGTTGGTGATGCCGATGCCGGCGATTTGGCCCGGTTCGACGTCCGCCTTTCGCAAGACGCCCGCCATGCACGCTAAAACGGATGTCCAGATTTCATTCGCGTCGTGCTCGACCCAGCCCGGTTTCGGGAAAAACTGCTCGAACTCCTGCTGCGCCGTTTCCACGATTTCCCCTTTATGGTTAAACAATACCGCACGCGAACTCGTCGTTCCTTGGTCAATGGACATAATATACTCTTTGCTCATCATCTATTCCTCCCAAATGGTTTTGATTTCCGCCGGGGCTCTAGCCCTGCCCCCGACACTCTTTTTTTTATTAATTAACAGCCATGGAAAAGCCCATAAAAAAATCCGCAATTAATGACAGTCCTCCTTGATAGAAGGGCTCATTAATGTGCGAATCTCCGGGTCTCCAACACAGCTCTTAACTTGTTATCTATAAAGGTATACGGAAAAGAAAGCGCTGTCAACTTATTGTCTGAATTTTTGTGTAAATTTTGCATTTACATAGCGCTGAAATCCATGAAAAAAGCAGGGCTCTGCACGATAACGCTGCAAAGCCCTGCTTATGGAGATGGCGATCATGCCATTACTTAGTTGTTTTTCTTATCCAAGGCTTTGGCCAATTCCTCAGCCAACGCTTCAGAAGCGAACGGGTCGCGCCCCGTCAGCACTTGCTCATTGCCCCACACCACTTTTTCGTCAGCGGTGTAATTCGCCACTTCGCTCATCTTGCCTTCCAAGCTAAACGGCAGGATTTCCGGGAGCCCTTCCGGTTCTACCGCTTGCGGATATCCAGTAACGTTCAGTCCGGCGATGAGACTTTGGCCGTCCGGGCGCTTCGTCCAGATCAACGGCGCCGGTCCGTGGCAAACCGCCGAGACGATCTTGCCGTTGTCGTACACGGCGTTGATGATCCCGTGGAGCGTTTCGTCTTCCGCGAGGTCATACATCGCCCCGTGGCCGCCGACGATGAAAATCGCGTCGTACTCTTTCGCGTTCACATCCGACAATTTTTTCGTGTTATCCGCAAGGCCGGATTCGTACATTTTCTTGTACTTGCCTTCCGGGTCATACTCTTCGCTGATGCTGACTTCATCAAGCGTCGGTTTGCCGCCTTTTGGCGAAGCGAGCTCTACGTCGTGGCCTGCATTCTTCAATACTTCCATCGGCGCGAAAAGTTCTTCTGCCCACCAGCCGGTTTCGTAATTGTTTTCCGTATCTTTATGTCCACTTGATAACACTGCTAAAACTTTAGCCATTGATAGTTCCTCCTCTGAAAATCATTCTGTCACTAGTTGTTCCCGAATGTTTTCGGATTTAAACAAACTTGCAATTCCCGCAAATCCGTTGTTCTTCTATTCCCGGGCCGGGTCTTTCAAGAACAGCGCATTGCCGTTTTTAATGAATCGCCACACGGCCGCCGCCAGGAAAATGACGATCCCTGCAATCAACATGCCCTGGATGATTGAAGCCATTGCCGGGTCTAGCTGGCCGTTCGCATACGAGCTATAGATGCCGAAAAAGGCCCAAGCGAGCGGAAGCGGAAACGCGGCGTTTTTAAAGCGCGACAAGTAGAACAAAACAAACGCGATGGCGATCCCGAGAACGATGATGGTCCATACCGAATCCGAAATGCCGAAGCCGTCCCATTCCAATTGCACCAACAACAGCGAGATGTTGACGATCGTCGCGATGAACACCCACGCGCCGTACAAAGTGAACGCGAGCCCCGCCAGTGTCGACGGTAACTCGAAGCGGTGTTTGTAGATCCGTTCGACGATGAACAGCAAGGAGAACAACAGCCCCAAGATCAACAGCGTCGAGATGCCGAGCGCTTCATACGAAAATGCCACGATCCACCCCATATTGAACAGCGAACTCGCGATGAACAACGGCGAGATCAACAGCACCAGCCGGCTGACCTTATCGTCTTTTCGCTTGATGAATAAATAGACGAGCGTCACCAGCACGAGCGTGTAAATGACGCCCCAAATCGAAAACGTAAACGGCGCCGGCGAAATGAGCGTCATGTACTTATCCGAAATGTCTTTTTGCGTGTTGCCGTTAAAGAACCCCGACGAGCCGAGGTAATTGACGCCAAGCGTCGCAAAATAAGCGACCAGGTTCAAGATGGCAAACAGTTGGGTTTTCTTCAATGTGCGTTCATCCATGATGGTTTCATCCTCCTGAAAGATAATAGTCCCTGGCAAAATGTGACTCTTTCTTTCTGTCTTCCCGATTTTGCCAGCCGGCGAAACGGTTTTCCGGAATGATTCGCATGGAATTGTGTCGCGCATGTGTAAATCGTTTCGAACACAAACAAATTGTGTGGCACACAGAAATAATTGTGCCGAACACAGGGACATTCCCGCACCGAAATGCCGCTCCTGCAAGGTTTCTGCCTTCCGAATTGTGTCTAGCACAGGGACAAAACGCTGCCGCTCTACCCCTCCACACCATCTCTCAGCCATTTCGCCGTCAACGTATCCGCTCCGAGCATCTCTTGCGGCGTGCCTTCAAACAACACTTCGCCGCCTTTTTTGCCGCCGCCCGGGCCCATTTCGATGACCCAGTCGCTCGCCGCGATCAAGTTCAGGTTGTGCTCAATGACGATGACCGAATTGCCTTTGTCGACCAGCCCTTGAAAGACGTCCAATAGATGGGCAGTGTCCCGCGCATGCAAACCGAGTGACGGTTCGTCCAATAAATAGATCTGGCCTTCTTTTTTCAAATGGCTCGCGAGCTTCAAACGCTGCACTTCGCCTCCGCTCAGCGAACCGGTCGTTTGCCCAAGCGTTAAATAACCGAGTCCCACGTCTTTTAACGTATCCACTTTCTTGACGATCTTCGGCATTTCCAAATACTCGTTCGTTTCGTCGATCGTCAGCTCCAGAATTTCCACGATGTTTTTTCCTTTGTAGCGATACGACAAGGCTTCATCTGAATACCGCGTGCCCTTGCACGCTTCACAAGTCACCGTCACGGGATCCGCAAACGCAACATTCGGCGTGGTGACGCCTTTGCCTTCACATACCGGGCAGGCGCCCAATGAATTAAAGCTGAACAAGCCCGCCGGCTGTCCGCTTTGTTTGGCCAGGATTGACCGGATGTCGCTCATGATGCCCATATACGTCGCGAGAGTCGAACGGCTGGACGTGCCGATGCTGCTTTGGCCGACCGCAATCGTTTCGGGATAGTTGCCGGCAAATGCGCCGAACATCAATGAACTTTTTCCGGACCCGGAAACGCCGCATACCGAAACGAGGGCATTCTGCGGAATTTCCACGCTGACATTTTTCAGATTATGATCGGAAGCATTTTTGATGGAAAACGTATTTGCGGCTGTTCTCGGCTGTTCATTCACCGTCACGGTATGGTCCAAATCCGTGATAGCGGAAGCTTTCTTCAAGCCTTCCTGCCCGCCTTGATACACCACTTCGCCGCCGCTTCTGCCTGCGCCCGGGCCCATTTCGATGATTTCGTCCGCCGTCTTGATGACTGCCAGATTGTGTTCGATGACGACGACGGTATTGAAATTGTCCCGCAAACTTTCCAGCATATGCGTCAACATATTGATTTCTTCGGGATGCAAACCGGCACTCGGCTCGTCAAAAATATAAGTGATGTTGTTGAGGCTGCTGCCGAGATGGCGCGCGATTTTCACACGCTGCGCTTCCCCACCGGACAAGGTGCCCATTTTGCGCGACAGGCTCAAATAGCCGAGCCCCAAACCGACCAATTGCTTGACGCTTGGATGCGCCTGCTGGGCAATCGACTTGCCGATCGGGTCGTCGATCTTCTCCAGTTCACCGAGCAGTTCCGTCAATTCCAAGCGGGCGTAATGGGCAATGTTCAAACCGTTGATTTTGCACTCCAGCACTCTCGGATTGAGTCCAGAACCTTCACAAACCGGGCACGGGGCACGCGTCGTCAGCGCCAAAACGTCTTCCTGGGACACGACTTTCAATTTCGTCAGGTCCCGGTTGATGTACAGGCGAATAAACCTCGGAAGAAGGCCGTCCCATTCGATGTCGCGATTGCCTTCTTTGTAATAATAAGTGCTAAATGCCCGTTCTCCTTCCGGCGGCCCGTACACAAGCAGATTGTATTTCTCTTCCGTGAAATCTTTGATGGGGAGATCCGGGTCGAATAATCCGCCGTCTCTCATCCATCTGCCTTGCCAGCCAGGAGGCGCCAGCGGCTTAAAGCGCACCGCGGATTCCCGGATTGATTTTGAGTGGTCGATCAACTTGTGGATATCCGGCGTCACAACTTCCCCGAAGCCATTGCATTCCGGACAGTTGCCGAACGAACTTTCACTCGAAAATTCAGTCGCCGAGCCGATCGGCGGGCTGCCGATTCTCGAGAACAACAGCCGGATCAGCGGATCGATGTCCATATACGTGCCGACCGTCGAACGGGAATTGCCCCTGACCGGCTTTTGTTCCACAACCACCACCGGGCTCAAATGCTGCATCAAATCGGCATGCGGCCGCTCGTACCTGGGCATCTGGTGGCGGATGTACAGAGGGTAGTTCAAGGTCATCTGCCTTCTGCTTTCCGTCGCCAAGGTATCGAACACGACCGAACTTTTCCCCGAACCCGACAAGCCGGTGAACACGTTGATTTTCTCTTTCGGGATATTCAAATCGATATTCTTCAAATTGTTTTCGCGAAGCCCTCGCAATATGATTTCATCTTGTTTATCTGGCATGTTAACATTCTCCTTTTCCAATCCGTCCAAGGGATTGCGCTACTATATAGAAGCGTTCCCTGTTTCGGGGTGGTTCACACAAACAGTTTGTCCCTGGGCGCCACACACTGCATCGAGACGCGAAAAAGACGCACCCGCCAGCGCGGATGCGTCAAATTGTGTGGTACACAGGGACATTCTCACGCCGAAATGCTTCCGCACCAGGGTCCTGGATCTCTGAATTGTGTCTAGCACAGGGACACCACCATTTCCTCTCGACACGGATGATATACTGAAAATACAGTCATTCCACGAAAAGGAGCCAGTACTTATCTTATGATGCGATCTCTGCGTTTCAACGGCAGCCGAATAGTGAAAACCGGTCTCGCAATCTTTTTGACCGCGACGATCTGCGTCTGGTTCAATTGGCCGCCTGTCTTCGCCGTCATCACGGCCATCGTGACGATCGAGCCGACAGTCAGCGATTCGATCAAAAAAGGCTTGGTGCGTTTTCCGGCATCGGCGATCGGTTCGGCTTTCGCCGTTCTCTTTATCACCTTATTCGGGAATTCCCCGATCACGTATACACTGGCCGCGGTCGCCACGATCCTCGCGTGTTACCGGCTCAAGTTGCATGCGGGCTTGCTTGTCGCGACCTTGACTTCAGTCGCGATGGTGGAAGTCATCCACGATCATTTCCTGTTCTCGTTCTTCATTCGCCTGGGAACGACGACAATCGGCCTGGTCGTGTCGACCGCCGTTAATATGCTCGTGTTCCCGCCGAACTACAGCACGGATATTCTGAAAAGCATTCACAGCATCAGCGGCCGGGCGGGAAGCATGCTCGCACACACTTTCCATACCATCCTGTTCGACGGCGATGCGACCCTCCAGGAAGACAAGCAAATCGTCAAACAGCTGACGACGGAAATCCGCAAGACCGAGAAATTGGTTCATTACCAGCGCGACGAAGCGAGCCTGTATCCATGGGTCCGCAACCGGGAAGCCGAGCTGCAGATGGCGGAACGGCAATTGCTGTTCCTCGATAATTTCGAATACCACCTGAACGCCTTGCTCCGCGTCCCCATCCAAGACATTGAGTGGACACAAGCCGAGCGGGAAATCGTCATGGATGCCGTAGCCGCGCTCGCGGACGATCTTCAGCATTCCATCAATTTCGATCACGAAAAACATCAAGCGCAACTGAAAAGCATCACCGACCTGTTCTGGGAAAACAGCAAACGCGTGCCGGCAAACGACGCGCTCCACCCGACCTTGTTCCCGCCGGAATTCACGATTCTTTACGAACTCATCACCATCTATGATTTGGTCGATAAGTTTTTCGACCCGAATAGCGTGAAAGCCGTGCAGGAAGCAGATAAATCATAAAAAATGAAAAAGGCCGGGGCTGAATTCAGCCACGGCCTTTTTCGATTGAATTGTGTGGCACGCAGGGACATCGCGCAGCCCAAACCTTGCCATTCCAACCATTTCACCCCTGGAATTGTGTCTAACACAGGGACACAACCAGCCTACATCATCGTCGCAAACCACAATCCGAGCGTCGTTCCGATATAGTTGCCGATCACATAGCCAATCGTCCCAACCACCAAAATCGGTCCGATCAGTTCGCGCCAGCCTTTCGCAATCGCCATCGCAGCGGCTGTTGTCGGGCCACCGACGTTTGCGTTAACGACCAATAAAATCTCTTCCAGATCGTATTTCAACAATTTCCCCGCCGTCAGCGATACCGTCAAGTTGACGATCACGATGACTGCGACAAAGACGAGCAACAGTGGCGCGTTCTGGACAATCAACGGAATCGACGCCGGGATGCCGATGACCACGAAGAACAAATAAATCAGGAAGGTCCCGATTTCCTGGCTACCGTTGATGCCGTCAAAATAACGCGGGAACAACGCGAGCGCCAGGAATGTCAAAGTCGTCAGCACCAAATACTGGTCGCCGATCAAGCCACTGAGCAAGTTCCAACCGAATGCGACTTCTTCACCGGATGGAATGATGCCCGCGAAAAATTCGGCAATCTTCGTCGCGACCACCACAAGGAAAAACGCCGTCCCGATTGACATCGCCATATCTTTCAACGAAATGTCCTGGCGTTTCCAGAAGTTTTCGGCATTGGTTTTGCCGCCATTCGATGCAGCTTCCCGCTCCACTTGAGTTACATGCGGATGCGGGTAAGTTTTCCGGAAAAAGCCGAATGTCGGAATCGCCATCAAGGTAATGAACACGAGCGCCATCATCAAGTTATCCGCCACCACCGCAGCGGACACCAGATCTTCCGGCGCTTCAAATTTCGCGGTCATCGCGGCAAAGTTGACGCCGCCTCCGACATACGAGGCACTCATCATGCCGCCGATGCGGTCGAGAAACGGAATCGTGTCTTTCAATAGGAAAAAGCTGAGGATCGTTCCGGCGACTGTCCCGATCGAACTGATCAGGAAAATCAGCAGCATGCGCCCGCTTTCTTTCCAGATTTTCTTGAAGTTCACGTGGAACAACAACAGCGGAATCGCAAGCGGCACGATAAACGCCCACACCGCGTCATATGCAGGCGACGCCGTTGGGATAATGCCGGTATTCGATAAGATGATAGCAGAAACGAGTGCAATGACGGCACCGGAAAGTTTCCCCGCCCAGCTGTACTTCTGCTCGAGCACAATGCTCATCGCCGCCACGATCACGATGATGCCCCAAAGCGTCAGCAGATCATCTGCCTGGATCAATGAATTCTCCATATGTATGCTCCCTTCACTCGCTGCAGCTCAAGACTTCCTGAATCGTGCGCAAGCTGTGTTTAGATTAAACTCTTCATCTTCCAGTATCCTATTATTGTCAGACTATGTCGAGTAGTCTTGCAATTTCACCTACATTTCTGCGTCACGCAAAAAGCCGCACCGGAAACTCAGGGGTTCCCGGTGCGGCTTTTTTGATTGAATTGTGTGGCACACAGGGACATCGCGCAGCCCAAACCTTGCCATTCCAACAATCTCGCCCCTGGAATTGTGTCCAACACAGGGACACTACACACGTACAACGGACAGCTACAGCTACAGCTCCAAGCCCAGCGCAATCCGAATATGCGCCAGATGATGCTCTTCGTGCCAGGACAGTTTCGCCAAGTTTTCAGCCACGCGAATCTCTCCGTCCGTTTCATGGGTAAAGACGCGGTCCAATTGCGCCCCCGTCACGTAGTTCCCGAGCGCCACGACCCGTTCGTTCAATCCTTCGAGCATGCGGATCGAACTCTCCACCGGCAGCCGGTTGTCCGGAAGCTGCGTCCATTTTTCTTGGTCGAATCCCGGCACGGTCGGGTTGTAATCCGTCAGCGCCAGTTTCAGGCGCTGATACATCGCCACTTGCGAATCCGCGATATGGTGCACCAGCTGCCGCACCGTCCAGCTGCCTTCCCGGTAGGTTTTCGCCAAATCCTCATCGTCCAAAGAATCCACCACTTCGCGAAGACGCACAGTGTAGCTATTGATTTCTCCGAGCCACGTGTCGACGTCTTCAGCCGTTACCTGCTCCGGAACCTCTAATTGCCCAATCGGAAATTTCACATCCATCTGCCCATCCCCTTTTCCATTTTTAGTTATTGAATCTCGTCCTCACGCTCAATATAGCAATGCGGGAGAGCTTTTGTAAACATGCCACGGATATTCCGGCTTCCGCGCAAGACAGCCCGTTGACCCATTCATTCCCTATAATATTCCGCGCTTTCCGTATCCCCCAATTCCACCGGGGTAATCGTGATGCTGCCGCCTTCTTTGATCAGCCCATCCTCGCCAAATTCCGTTCCCGGCTCCAAGGTGACGGTGAAGGCCGGTTTGCTTGGATCCCCTCGCACCACAAGCGTATAAATGCCGAATTGTTCCGTGTTCCGGATGTTGTAATAATACAGCTCACCATCTTTTGCATACACCAACTCGTTATTGTCCGACATGAAATAGTTTTCGGGATTGCCCTGTTCCATCCATTTGCCGATCAGGCTGACCGCGACATTTTGATAGCTGACGTAATCGCTGCTTCTGAAATTATAAATTTGATGGTCGACGGTGCCGTAATCGCTCGTTTTATACGTCAAAGCCGCAATATCTTCGGCGGTCCACTGGATTTTATAGCCTTCATCTTCCACTGCTTTGTATGCCGAACTGCCTTCCAGGACATCCACTTCCCTGCCGAACAAGAGGCCCCTGCGCTCCAGCCGGGCGGTCTCTTTCTTCATCTTCGGGTATTCTTTCAGAATCACTTCATGCTCCCCGTTTTCCGATTCTGCAATCAGCACATTCGCATCGCCCATGTAATAGAAGAACGTCGTATTCGCCGTAGCCAAGCCGATCGCGATCAGCGCGAATCCCCATTTCACATAAGCGTTCGAAACTAGCCAAGCCACCCCGCCCAATACGAAAATGATGATGCCGTAGTTAATCAAATAAAACTGCCATTCATGAATAAGCCAGTAGCCTCTCGGTTCGGCAATCCCGATAAGCAAAGCTTGAAAAATCATCAGCAACATCCCCGCGGCAAGCGACGAACTTCCGAGTATCCTTTTTCTATTCATCTCGCGCCTCCCGCAATTCAAAATGCGCCATGATTTCCTCGTAAAGCGTATCACCCCTAGAAATGGGATCCCACGTCACACCGGAATTCACGCTCCGGAAAGCAAGCGTTTCTGCCTCACTGCCCACGTCGTCCCGCACGGCCGCAAAATAACCGGTTTGCCCGCCGTCAATGAAATCGATGTGCATTTCATCGTAGCCATTCTCAAGATCTTGCGTGGCGGTTCGCGAAATGCTGCCAACGCTCCATCCTTGCCCAAGGCTATCGGTTCTCAAGATGCTGATGTTTTCGGGCCCGCGCCCTCCGTAAACAATGGCAATTTTAGCGGGTGATAGGTACATATTGCTTCGTGAAATACCATCGAGATAATCGCTGATGCGCGCATACCCCAATTCGCGATCGTCCGGTACTGGAATCCAGCTCTCGCCTTCATTCACCGTGACGTAAAGTCCCGTTTCATAAATCACGTAATCCTGTGCCGTGTCGACCGGCAATGTTGTTTCCGCTGCCCCTTGCACGGGGTGGGACATGATTTTATCGACATCCGCCGTCACTTCCGGGAGCGGCGGTGCTTCCGCAACCGCGGGGCTCTTTATCACATACTCCGAATTGATGGTGGCGATGGTGTCCGTGCTCACTTTGAACGCCCCATAACTCAACACGAGCGCAGCCAAGCCAACTAAACCGATTTTCAATACCTTCATAGCATACCCTTTCCAAAAAGTAGTAATTCCATTTTAACATGCTTCCACAGCAGCAAACGCTTAAGCGTTGTTGTTCATGCGATTCAAGAAAAATACTGCGATTCCTAGAGTTCCATTTCTTTCTGATCGTGCGCAAAATCGTGCTAATATAAAAGCAAAATACGATTCGTTCTGCACTTTAACGAAAGGCGGCGATGAGGATGGTCGGGGAAAAGAAGCCACGGTTTGTTCTCGGTTTGATGACAGTCGCATCCATCGTCTCGGTCTCTCTCTTATTGCAAGCCACCGGTAACCCATACCTGAACAGCATCGTCATGCTGCTCGTGTTCTACATCGTCTTGCCCGTCTGGATCTGCAGCCATTACTTCCAAAAACGCGGCGTGACACTGCGCCAAGTCGTCTTTGTCCAAGGCATCGCCCGCTGGCTCTTGCCGATCGCCGGTCTCAGTTTGCTGATCATGGTGTTCTCCACGAGCATCTATTGGCTGTTACTGCGCGGGCTCATGGCAACCGCGCCCGTTCTGGCCGATCTCTTCCTCACGCCGCAGCCGCTCCCCGACGTGTTCTGGTATATAGCGGCAACGGGTTTTATCATCGCCATCATCGCGCCGATCGCAGAGGAGTTCGTCTTCCGCGGCGTCATCTTGAATCAGATGATGGGCCTATTCGGCTCGTGGAAAGGCATCGGCTTCACAAGCTTGATTTTCGCCGTCTTCCATCTCAATTTTTTCGGTGCGTTCCTGTTCGCGGTCATCGCTTCCCTCTTATATGTAAAGACCGGCAATCTGCTGGCGCCGATCTTGCTTCACCTCTTCAACAACACGCTCGCCGTTTACCAGGCATTCGCCAACACTTCGTTTATGGACTGGCTGACGGTGACGAGCGTCAACGAGCTGTACACGAAAGCCGCCCCAAACCTCATCGCTTTGATTGCCAGCACGGTGCTGCTGTTGTTCATTATCAGCTGGATGGCACGAGGCTTGGAAACGGCTGATTAGCCATCAGATAACTGGAATGGCCGATTCTCTAAGAGCACGCCCATCTCTTTTAATGATGAATTAAATAAAAAACGCCCCCGCAGTGCTGAACTGACTCCCGCCTAGGAGGTCAGTTCGTTTTCGGAATGGCGATTGTGTGGTGTATTCTCTTATAAATTGTTTCTAACACAGGGACATTTCGCTACCGAAAGGCTGCAACTACAAGGATTTCAGCACCCGAATTGTGTCTGACACAGGGACACGGCAAAACCCTCAACCTTTCCTCACAAAATAAACCTTCTCCCCCGGCAGCTCCAAACAATTCAACTGCCCGCCGTAAGCCGCGCCCCCGTCAATTCCGATGATCCGATTGTCGCCGAAATAAGGACTGCAATCTTCTGTTCCGCGCATCATGAACGTCGGCGTATGGCCGAAGACCACTTTTTTCTCGCCCGAATACCCTTGGTGGAATTCTTCGCGGATCCACATTAAAACGTAAGGGTCTGTTTCACGAACCGGGACGCCCGGCTGAACGCCGGCGTGCACGAAGATATAGTCATCCGTCTCATAGTAATAAGCCATTTCGTTCAAAAACTCGATATGCTGCCAAAATAGTGCTGTCTCCGGAAGCGCCATGTTCCGGAGGGAAGGATCGTAGCTTTGGAGCGTGGCCCACCCGCCATTTATCGACCAGTTCCCTTTCGCGCCAGGTTCGCCTCTAGCTGCCTCCAGCATCATCTGGTCGTGATTGCCGCGCAGCACAATGGCGCCTTGCCGTTTCAGTTCAATGACCCGCTCGAGCACCCCTTTCGAATCCGGCCCGCGGTCCACATAATCCCCGAGCAAGACCAACTGATCTTCCGCGGCATCGTACTCCACCTTCTCCAGCAGTTCATTAAACAAGTCCAGCTCTCCGTGAATATCGCTGATGGCCAAGATTCGTTTCATCCCGTGCACCTCCTGCTTCCGTTTTCCGAATACCCTTGAATCAAACAACTGTCCCCTCTAAGCGTACTTCCCTGTTGGCAATCAAATTCCTGCAAAAAGAATTCCTGTTCACGTTTACCAGCTTCATCCAATTCTTTACCCTTCGCATGAGCAGCGAAACCATGAATTGTGTCTGACACAGGGACCCTGAAACTCTACATCGCCTTTGCTAAAAGGATCCCGGCTCCCGAATTGTGCCTGACACAGGGACAACAACCACCGAACAACTAGGGGCTTTCGTTGCACCTCTCGGCCAGAACTGTTACTTTTAGAGTGACCGTTATATCTAAGTTTTGGGGGAAACAGATAATGAGCACAAAAAAAGAACAACTACTCGTCGCTGCAGAGCAGCTGTTTTACGAACACGGCTTTCACGCCATTGGCTTGAAGGCGATTGTCCAGGAAGCGGACGTGGCGCTGATGACTTTGTACAATCATTTCAATTCCAAAGACGAATTGATCTTGGAGGTCTTGACCCGCAGGTCGCAAGTCTATATGGACTACCTCGAGCAGGCTAAACATCAGGCACCGGGCTCGGCCGCAGAAAGGCTGGCTGTTGGCCATTTGAATTGGCTAAAACAGACGGCTGCCAATGGCTGCATGTTTTTGCGGGCGAAAGAAGAATTCGCAAGCGAACCGGGCCATCCGATTGTCCAATTGGTCACCTCGCATAAAGAAGAGATAAGAAAACTGTTTTTGGCAAGCGGGCTCACAGCCACTGAAGCGATTCGCTCATCCCTGCTCTTCGAAGGAGCCGTTGCCCAGGCTGAAATTTCTTCATTGGATGAAGTGGAAGATGCCTTGATGGCGTTGGTGCAACATCTATAAGTAAGCGGATCGCTTACTTTTTTTAACTCATAAATAGAGTGAACGCTCTATCCATAAAAAAAGGAATAAAGAATAACATAGAACACGGCTTTATTTTTTTACCCCAAAAGTATAATGACCGTTATATCTAAAAAGGAGTGAACCATTTTGTGGAAAATCGTTTTACCCGGCATCGCCATGATCGGTGTCACGTATGCATTCGCCAGATACAGTTTCGGCTTGTTCCTGCCGGAAATCAGCAGCAGCTTAAACCTGTCTGAAAGCCAGTCAGGGTTGATCGGGTCGGTCGCTTACGCCGCCTATACGCTGGCCTTGGTGACGGCCGCTATATTCATCCACAAAATGAGCGCCCGCCACGTCGTATTGTATTCAGGAGCGACCGCCTTTATCGGCATGCTCGGCATGGCGGCATCACAAGGCTTCTACACACTCGCCATCAGCGCGTTTGTCGCCGGGCTCGGCAGCGGCTGGGTATCGCCTGCGTTCAGCCAAGTCGTCGCGCAATCGCTTGAAAGCCGCGAGCGCGACAAAGGCAATACGTGGATCAATACCGGCACGAGCGTCGGAGTCGTCGCGAGCGGCCCTGTCGCACTGATATTTGCCGAACAGTGGCGCTGGGGCTATGTGCTGTTTGCGCTTCTGGCGTTCTTGACGCTGTGGTGGAATGCCCGCGCAATCAACCGACAGAAACAAGAGCCCACCAACCAATCCACAGGCAGCCAGTTCAACCTAGGCCTGCTCGGCCAAGCACGCTTTATGATTCTCGCCGCGATCGGCATCGGCTTCAGCTCCTCCATCTACTGGACCTTTTCACGGAGCTACCTGACCGAAGCGCAAGATTTCTCGACGAGCGGAAGCATGGTCTTCTGGATCGTCATGGGCGCCGCCGGCATCATCGGCGGCATTGCCGGGGCCATCATTCAACGCCTCGGGCTCGGCTGGTCTTACCGCCTGGGCGTCTTGGTCGCGACCGCCTCCCTCGTCACTTTGACCATTCAGCACTCCGCCGCGATTTTCCTGTCGGCAATCCTGTTCGGGATCTCGTTCATTTTCATGACCGGCTTGTTCATTGTCTGGGGCACGCGCCATTTTCCGGATACGCCATCCGTCGGCGTGAGCTTGTCGTTCTTCTCGCTCGGCATCGGCCAATCGATCGGTTCGGTCGCAGCGGGTGTGTTGATCGACAGCATGTCCTACCCGATTGCTTTCCTGTCCTTCGCGGCGATTGGCCTGCTGTTCATCTTCTGTAAAACGAATGCCCAGCCGGTTTCGAACCAGGAAACCGCTGCGCAGCCGAGTAAATCTGTTTAAGAAATGAACACGAGAAAGATGCCGACGGTGCATCTTTCCCCTGTTTCATTTGGAAGGAATCCATCGCTTTAAAGCGAAGTGATATGAACCATCACTATTCAAGAGGAAGGAGGCATTACATGGAGAACAACCAGTTACTCCGCATGGACAACGTCGGCATCGTCGTTGAATCGCTCGACGCCGCCATCGCATTTTTTAAGGAAATCGGCCTGCAGCTCGAAGGCCGCGGCATGGTCGAAGGCGAATGGGCGGGTCGCGTCACGGGGCTCGGCGACCAGAAAGTCGAAATCGCCATGATGGCGACGCCGGACGGACATAGCCGGATCGAACTGTCGCGCTTTCTCAAACCGCCTGTCATCGCCGATCACCGGACGGCCCCGGTCAATGCGCTCGGTTATTTGCGCGTCATGTTCGCAGTCAAAAATATCGACGACATGGTCGCCCGGCTCACAACACACGGCGCAAAGCTCGCCGGCGAAGTGGTGCAGTACGAAAACGCGTACCGGCTGTGCTATATCCGCGGGCCGGAAGGGATTCTCATTGGCCTTGCGGAACCGCTCGAGAATCAGTAGCACGTGGGCATTTTGTTGTTTTTGGCAATGAAGCGGGTATACATGAAGCAACTAATCATTCGGGAGGAATCCGCCATGAAGAAAATTTGCCTTCCGCTGCTTCTCGCATTCGGCTTATTTGCTGCACTTCCCCTGTCCTTTCATTCGGCAACTGCCGCAAGCCACGGACCGGCAACCGAAAAACAGCTGCCCAAAAACCTCGAGAACCTGATGGACATCGCCCCGGAACATCAATTCACGCTGCGTGAAGGCAGCAAACGCATTGAAGTCGAGCTGCTTCAATGGACGTTGAACGACTACGGATTGAAAACGGAAGTCGACGGCATCTTCGGGCCTCAGACCGACCGGAACGTCCGGCACTACCAGCAAGATAAAGGCCACGTCGTCGATGGCATCGTTGGCATGTATACGTGGGTCGCCATTTACGCCGAACACCAACCACCCCCAGACGGCACCGAACTTCCCACAAGACTGAAGAATTTAATGGCGATCGCACCGGAGCATCAATTCACGCTGCGTGAAGGCAGCCACCGCATTGAAGTAGAACTGCTGCAATGGACATTGAACGACTACGGGTTGAAGACGGAAGTCGATGGCATCTTCGGGCCCGAAACTAATCGGAATGTCCGGCAATACCAGGCGGATAAAGGATTGACCGTCGACGGCATAGTCGGCGTGAATACGTGGACGGCGCTTTACGGGGAACAGTAATTTTCTAAAAAAACACAAAAACCAAAAGACCCGCCCCTCCCTAAACGGATTGGCGGGTCTTTTGGTTGGTTGCAGAACCTGCTTTTTTTGAATGCAGTTCAGCACAAATCATATTCAAATAGCTACACCTCTGCTTTAGCCATTTATCTATTCATCAAAACTCCTCATGCGTCGCCGGATCCATATCAAACAACCTTCCATCCGGGCGGGACAACTCCGAAATCGCCGTCATTTCGCTGTCGCTTAATTCAAAATCGAAAATGGCCAGGTTTTCGCGCTGGCGCTCGGGCGAGGTGGAGCGTGGAATCGATACCGAGCCGATTTGATATTGCCAGCGCAGCACGACTTGCGCGATGGTTTTGTGATGGGCCTCGGCAATCTGGCGGATGGTATCGTTCGTTAGGATGTCCTTCGCCCTCGCGATCGGGCTCCACGACTGCGTTTGGATATGGAGATCCGTATGCACTTTGCGCTGGTGTGCCTGGTTGAAAAACGGATGCAATTCCACTTGGTTTACGCTCGGCGTGACGCCGGTTTCTTTGATGATGCGCTCCAAGTGCTCAGGCAGGAAATTGCTGACGCCAATCGAGCGGACGAGCCCCCATTTCTGTGCATCGATCAAGGCTTGCCACGCTTCCACGTACGTGTCTTGATTCGGCAACGGCCAGTGGATCAAATACAGGTCGAAATAATCTAGTTGGGCGCGGTACAGCGATTCCTGGATCGCCACCAAGGCTTTGTCGTATGTGTGGTAGCGCCCCGGCAACTTGGACGTCACCCACAGTTCGTCGCGGGGAATGCCGCTGCGCCGAATCCCTTCGCCGACCGCTCCTTCGTTTTCGTAATTATACGCCGTGTCAATCAAACGGTATCCCGCGTTGATGCCGCTGCTGACGGCGTTCGCTCCGGCATTGCCCCACAGTCCATATGTACCGAGCCCTGTCACCGGCAAAGTCGTGCCGTCGTTTAATGTCACTTCTGGAATTGCTTTTGCCATCTGCTTCCACTCCTCTCAAGTCTGTTTTCAGATTACTCTTGCATCTTCACGATTTCAAATTATTCGGCTCCCGAAATTCCACCCAATAACAAAAAGGGATCCGCTCCATTATCGAATGGAGCGGATCCCGAATTGTGTCTAACACAGGGGCGTTCAGATGGACCGGCGCCCCTGTATCAAGGTTCCTGCCCACGGAATTGTGCCTGACACAGGGACACTATCTATTCTTCTTCCCTTTTCCTTTCCCCTTCTCCACCACTTCCGCTTCAACGCTCACCGCATCGTAAATGGAGTTCGCGAGGAAACGGTAGCTGTGTTCGGTATGGGCACGGAACGCGAGAGAGTTGGCGAACAAGGTAAACGTCGTCTCTCCCTCTTCAGCCGTGATGGCCATCGTTTGGCCTTGTGCCTGTTCATAGCCAGGCCACCAGCCGGCGAGGTAGAAATCGCCGCTGTCCTGGAAGCTCGCGAGCACGTCTGCGCCTTCAGGGACGCCAGAAATCCACGAACCGGTCGTGACGTAGAGATTTTCTTGCTGCTCATAGCCGGCCGTCAGCGGATGTTCCGCGACATCGGCTTTCACGAGCCCTTCGTGTCTGCTTCCGGTGCTCGTATACGCAAAGCCTGGAAGCAAGCCGCTCTTGCTGACTGCGTTGAGTGCTGGTGCTCCGATTCCGACAAAGGTTTTGCCGGTGACTTGATCTGCATTAAATGAAGATCCATCGCTGACGATGACATCCGCCTCTGCAGCGTCCGTCAGTTCAAAGCCAAGCTGGCGCAACGAGAAGTTCAATTGCGCAGAACCGGTTGCCGCAACGCTCGGCTGCTCCAATACTTCGGTTTCAGCGTTTTTGCCGTTGCCGAATACTTGCGTTTCAAAATAATAATCATCGGCATACGGGCGAAGGTCGTTCGTCGCAACGACGAAATCGCCGGCTTCCGCTTTGCCTTCGCTTTCCGTCAGCACTTCTACTGTCTTGCCGTCAGCAAGCAGCGCGTTGACGACGCGGATTGCATCGTTCGTCGAGTTCTCGAGAATTTGTTTCGGCGGGTTTCCTTTTACGGTGCTTGCCGGAACAACCGCTTCTTCAAGTTCCTGAGTTTTTCCGTCAAACACATTTTCAACACGCACTTCTTCCAGATCAAAGCCTCTCAAATCGGAGAAGTTGACGACGATCGGGTCATACATCGCATCCCAATCAGAGACATTATCGCCTTCATACAACATAGCGTTCGCCAAGCCGCGTTTCGCCTGGTCCATCGGCACGATGAATGTGCCTTTCGGATAGGTCACACCGTCCACCTCGACAGGTTTCACGGTCTTCTCGACTTCCACGCCGTTGCGGATTAAATACTCCGCCATCTCATACGCTTCCAACGCATTCTTCTGGTTCTTGTCATCTGTCGGAATCACGTAATACTCCGGGAAGAAGTTGTCATTGTCCCCGCGATCGCGGCCGATCACTTCACCTGCCGCATTGACGTAATATTCATCGACGGCACGGTTATCTTCCCCGTCCACGCCGCGTTTGAAAATCTCCAATTGCTCTTTGTACAATTGGTCTTTATTGTCGTGCACATAATTCGCCGCACCAAGGCCACTTCCGACAAGTGCGTTATAGCCGTCCTGGCTCAATGTCGGCACTTCGATCGTATGGCCGAGCGCCCCGTGGAGCATCGCATAAATCGCCGTATAGGCCGGCGTCATATCATCCCAACCGGAACCATAGCCGTCTTTGGCAATGAAATAAGACGTCAGCTCGGAATTCGCGATGCCCGCCTGGCCCATCGCATTCGCTTGATCCATCATATTGTTGATCAATAAATCGTATTCAAAGTTCGGGTTATGCGGCGGTGTTGCCGGTTCGATCAAGAACCCGTCCACATAGCCGTGGAAATCCACAAATGAGAGCGGCGTCCATTTCGACAGCACTTCATTCACTTGCTGCGTTTCCACTTGCGTTTGGTACGCATTGTCGCGGTTCAAGTCAAAGCCCTCGGCATTTGCGCGCGTATTGGCCACTCTGCCGTCCGGGTTGCTCGTGAACATATAGAGGAAAATCGCATCGTCCAGCACTTCGTCCACGTTCAAGTTCTCTTCGAATTCCGTGTCGCCGTCTGTATTCATGAATTTCACTTCGTCTTCCAACGCGAATTTCTCCAACAACTCGACTTGCACATCCACGCCTTCCACTTCGTCCGGATGGATATTATTGAACCAGATCGGCACTTGGTAATCGCCCATCGTATCGTTCTCAAGTTTTTCAATCAAGCTTTCCGGATCTTCAAGCGCTGTCGGCAAGGTTTCATTCAAATACTGATCGACCGCTGCCTCGTCACGGGCCAAAATGACGAAATGAATATCGCGCCCTTCCACCGTTTTGCCGACGGTCTGGTACTCAAGGTAGCGATCGTTGTCCGCATCTTGTTCAGCGGCTTCAAAAATCTCATCGATTGCCGGTTTTAATTCATCGTAAAACTTGAACTCATCGTAGACATTCAACTCGACAGTCGCCGCCGCTTTGTCGCCGCTTGCCGCATCAACTAGCGCCAGTTCATAGTCGCCGATGAATTGCTGGTATTGCGTGCGGATCGTCCGGTTGGACAAATCGTCCGTCCCGTACAACAGACCGAATTCCAGCACCGCGGTGATTTGGTTCGTGCCTTCCACAAAAGAAGGCTCTTCCACGACGGTGATGAACGGGTCGCCGTTGTAGCTTTGGCCTTCTGTCCATTGCTGCCATTCAGACAACGGCTTTCCGCCAAACTGGAATTCGACATCTTCCAAATCGACCCCTTCGCCTAAATCAGCCGACACTTCGACAGTGCGCACTTCGGTCAGTGAAAAGACCGAACGGCTCACTTCAAGCGCAGTCGCTTGTTCAGTCGCACTGGCCCCCGTTTCATTTGCGGCCATTGTCGGCACAAATGCTGACAACACCAGCATTACCGAGAGCCATCCTGCAAAAACTTTTTTCATCCATCCAACATCCCTTCACCTTGAAATTTTTATTACTAGATCCTAATATAACAGAATATTTCGTAATCCGAAGTAGGTAAATGGATTAATTCTTAAAAATAGGACTTTATTCCAGTTTATGAAACATCTATTTTAAAGTTGGTATCTAGGTAACAAATAATTGTGTGATACACAGGGACGCCGCAACATACAAACTCTTCCACAACAAGATTTTCATCCAGAGAATTGTGTCGTGCACAGGGACACGAACCAAAACTTTATGCAAAATTAGGAATTCCTGTACAATTAAAGAAAGTACATCTAATTAGCGAGGAGCATACATATGGAAATAAGTACATTTAAACTGATTGAAACGACCATCGAAGACATCCAACAAGCGTTCCGCGACCAAAAACTGACCTCTGTCGAATTGGTCCAAGCCTATCTCGAGCGGATCGAGAAGTTCGACCAAAACGGACCGAAAATCAATTCCGTCCGGGCCGTTAATCCAGACGCACTGAAAATCGCAGCCGAGCTGGATGAAAATCGGGGACAGGACGGCCAAGGACCGCTTTACGGCATTCCCGTGTTGCTGAAAGACAATATCGAAACGACAGACCCGATGCCGACCACTGGAACACAATTTCGCTAAAGATGATGCTTTCGTGGCGAAGCAACTGCGAAACGCCGGCGCCATCATTCTCGGCAAAGTGAATTTGAGCGAATGGGCGTATTTCATGTCGCAAGATGGTCCGAGCGGCTATAGCTCACTCGCTGGCCAGGTGAAAAATCCGTACGGAATTGATGTTTTCAAACCGGAAGACGTCGGCGGTTCGAGTTCGGGAACGGGTGCTGCGATCGCGTCGAACTTCGCGGTAGTCGGCGTCGGCACGGAAACCTCGGGGTCGATCCTCAGCCCATCGAGTGCTAATTCCATCATCGGTATCAAACCGACCGTCGGGCTCATCAGCCGCTCGCGCATCATCCCGATTGCTGAAAGCCAGGATACCGCCGGACCGATGGCACGCACCGTGGCGGATGCAGCGATTCTCTTAGGCGCGATGACCGGCGTCGATGAACAAGATCCGGCGACACTGGGGAGCGCAGCATGCGCACTCACCGATTACACGCCGCACCTGAAAAAAGACGGCTTAAAAGGCGCACGCATCGGCGTCGACTTGTCGTTTTTGAACAACGAAGCACCGGAAGAACGCGCCATTATGGACGCGGCGATCGAGCAAATCAAAGCACTCGGCGCCACGGTCGTCGAACTGACGATTCCCCAGCAGGAGTTTGAATCGGACGTCTTATGGTATGAATTCAAGCGCGGCGTCAACGATTACCTCGCCACGCCCCCAGACGACGTGCCGGTCAAATCACTTGCCGACGTCATCGCCTTCAACAAGCAAGACCCCGAGCGCCGCATGAAATTCGGCCAGGCGGAACTGGAGAAAGCGCAGAGCTTGAGCGACGATCCAAACGACGCGACTTACCTGGAGCACCGCGAAATCGACTGGCGCACTTCCACGAAAGAAGGCGTCGACCTCGTCATGAAAGAACACCAACTCGACGCACTGTTATTCCAAAACAACCGCGGCGCAGCGATGCCGGCCAAAGCGGGCTATCCGTCCATCACGGTGCCGGCCGGCTACACAGAAGACGGCCACCCAATTGGCGTGACCTTCAGCGCGCAGGCATTCAGCGAAGCGCGTTTGATCGAACTGGCTTATTCCTATGAGCAAGCGACAAAGAAACGTATTGTGCCGGATTTGGAAGCGCACTGAATCTAATGAACACAAAAAAACACCCTCTACTGAGCGCTCGGCGTGTTGCCGGCGTTTCAGTGGAGGGTGTTTTTATGATGAATTGTGTCTTGCACAGGGGCGTCGCGTTACACAAAACCCTCTACAGCAAGGTTCTTGTCCGCAGAATTGTGTGGTGCACAGGGACATTCACTTTCTTCGCGGCACATACGCATACGCCTGATCGTCTTCCGTCACTTCCACCAACACTTCCGAAGGAATCTCCTGCTCTGCCTTCTGTTGCTGGTTGATCTTCACAGGCGCCAGTTCTTTCAGGCTCTCCAAATTGCGGTACTTCAAGGCTTTCAGCCCGAAGTTAATTTTCACTTTATAGTTTTCTTCAATGCTTTTCACTTTTTCTTCAATGCCCTGAATCAACGCATGATTCTCCGCCACGATCTCCGCCAAAGTCTGCGATTTCACGTCGGCTTCCTCGTAGTTCCGGATGGTCCGCAGGTACGGTTCGTAGCATTCCTGGATGAACTGCACATTGAGCAGCACGAGTTCTTGTTTGGCGTTGAAGCGCCCGATGAGTTGCTCGTACTCTTTTTTCACAGGGGCCTCCCCCCATTTCCGCAGCGTCTCGTGCTCTTTTAATCCTTCGACGCTCGCAGTTATCGCTTTCAAGTCTTTCGTCAGCACTTTCAAATCCTGCAGCGTCGCCGTGTAAAAGCCTTCGATTTCCGCATCTTCCACGCCGCCAAGCGTGATGCCGTTTCGCCGGAAGCGTTCGATGACTTCCTTGAAATAGCCGAAGCGCGCATCGATCTTCCCGGCGAAATCGTGTTCCCGGTGTTGGATCAGCGTCTCGAGTTTCTTCTCCATGCTCTTCAAGGAACTTTGGATTTCCACGAGTTGCTGCTGGCCGACCACCGTCGTCAACAGGCTCATGCTCGCATGGGCCACAAGCCCGGGATTCACCCGCTTCACCAACACCGCCTGCTCGTAAATCCCTTTTACGCCCTTCTTTTTCACCGCCGGCATATAGCCCTTGCCGTTGACCCGCTCAATGAGCGTCATGCTTTTATCTTTCAAGCCCTTGACCACCTCTGGGCTAAACTCGATGCGGAACGTCCGGCTTTGATGGAACACCATCGCTCCGTCTTTCAAGGTCTCAGCGATCACCGGAATCATATTCGCCGGGATCTCGATCCGCTTGTAGCCGCTCTTGACGAGTTCCGCATCCTCCACTTCCGACACGACCGGGTTCAAATGGCTATCGTCGTCTTCCGGCTCAGGTTCTTCAATTTCAACCGCTTCTTCCACGCTTTCGCTAGGTGTTTCTTCTATTTGAACAGATGCGTCTTGATTCTTTTTGAAATAAACAAAGACGCCCACTACTATCACTGCGATTGCCGCAATCAAGAGATAAATATATTCCATCAGCTACGCCTCATTTCTTTGGTATTTCATAGTTTACTAAAGAAATTAACGTGAAGGATAGAAAGACGCTTTCAAATCTCTTCACTACGAATAAATCCGCATGAAATCCAGCACCCATTTCTATCTAATCTGCGGACTGAGCCTACGGAAATGCTTAAAATGAAACTCAAAAAGCCGATGGATTTACCACTCCAACAACTGCTATTTCAGCGTTAAAAAATAGTGCTTTTTTGATGATTTAATAGAAATTAAGGTGTACAATACAGCTATATTTTAGTAGTGCAACGATCCCTGATCGAAGCGAGCTGACGAATCCCACATACGCTGACTATCTTTGCCGCACCCATGAAGCAGCGGAAAGTACATAACCGTTCAAAGCCTGTTCCTTTTTACCATACTCGATTTAAAAGGAGGGTA
The DNA here is from genome assembly GCF_041320495.1 of Planococcus sp. SSTMD024. NCBI lineage: Bacteria > Bacillati > Bacillota > Bacilli > Caryophanales > Caryophanaceae > Planococcus > Planococcus sp. SSTMD024. Next base: position 247,463 of record NZ_JBGGNS010000021.1, read on the forward strand.
CGCATATGAAACTTCAATGGCTCGTCTTGCTCGCGTTTGTGTTCGCCGTCTTGATTACCATTTTCGCTGTGGTCAATGTGGATACCGTGCCTGTTAATTTTGTCTTTGGCACAGCGGATTGGCCGCTTATCCTCGTCATCCTGGCTTCTGCGTTGATGGGCTTCCTGTTAAGCGGGTCAGTGGCGCTTGCCAAGATCTATTCGTTGCAGAAAGACATGAAAGCCATGCAAAAAGGCAAGCCCGTCAAACAGAAGAAAAACGTCTCTGCTTCGTGAATTTCCAGTGCTGGCCAAGAGAGACCGATGTGGAACAGGCCGCTCAATCTAGCAACAGCCCCTTTATCAAAGGGGCTCTTTTTGATGGAAACACAAACGCCGTGTCCGATAAGCTCTAGGCTTGCCGGATACGGCGTTTTCATCGTGCACTACTCGTTAGGCGATTCATTGATGAACCGCCGTGATCTCTTCCATCAACCCCACCCAGTCGTCCCGCGTGAAGTCATACAACTCCAGCTCCGTCTTTCTCAGAACCACATGGACGCTGTCGAATTTCTCGTCCGACCGGAACCGCCACCAGCTTTTCGCCGTCGACGTTTTCGTGCCGGGTTCAAAGTACGTCAAGGTGATTTCCGGGTCGACGATGTCTTCCACCCGGTCGATGTCCAATAGATTATGCGGGAAATCAATATAAAGGCCGAGCGCCGATTTGTGGGGCGTGATGGACCCGATTTTATACGCCGAGTGCGCGTCCTTTTTTTCAATCGTGCCGCTCCACGGAACCGGGTTATCGCTCAAGATCAATATCCGCCCGTCCTCGCTTGTCTCAACCCGGCAATTCGGCAGGCTGTTAAAGACGCCTGTCATCTCGCTCATTTTTTGTTCTACCATTCTGTTCATTTCGCTATCCATCCTTTCAACTCATCCATCATTTATGAATGCTGCCCTTTTTCCTAACCAAGGCCACATCGTTCATTTCTGATCCACTACCTATCATTCTATCACGCACTCTTCTTTCCCCCGTGTTTAAGTTTAATTTCCCTGAAAGGGCTCAATCCTCCAGCCCATTTCTATCAATAAAATAGAATGAATTTGTTCCTTTATTTCTAACATCAACCCGCTCAACAGGGATGGGTTTTCAAATCGTTTAAAGGGTATGGTCATAGAAAGGAGTAAGCAATTTTTCTTAAGGTAAACAGAAAGGACGTGATCACCAGATGACTTACGTTTTACTATTGGTCGGATTCGCGCTGTTGATCAAAGGCGCCGATTTTTTCGTAGAAGGAGCGTCAAAAATAGCGCAAAGTCTGAGGGTTTCGCCGTTGTTGATCGGCTTGACCGTTGTCGCGTTCGGCACCAGCGCCCCGGAAGCTTCCGTCAGCTTTATTGCCGCTTTTGAAGGAAGCAGCGAGGTCGCGATCGGGAACGTCGTCGGGAGCAACATCTTCAACATCACGCTCATCTTAGGTGCCACCGCGCTCGTTTTTCCGTTGCTCGTCCAAAGCGACACCATCCGAAAAGAAATCCCGTTCGCCTTGCTCAGCGCCGTGGCGCTGCTCGTGTTGATCAGCGACCGGCAGCTCCAGTCTTTGGACACTAACCTTATCACCCGAACGGAAGGCATCGTCCTGTTGCTGTTCTTTGCCATCTTTCTCTACTATATCTTCGAAGTGGCTCGGAAAGACCGCCGGAATAATGAAGACACTCACGCTGACGCCGCGAAAAAACACTGGGCCAAAAATTCGCTATTAACGATTGGCGGGCTTGCCGGCATCATCTTCGGCGGCAGCCTCGTCGTCAACAACAGCATCCAGATCGCCCTCTCCCTCGGGATGAGCGAAACCTTGGTCGGCTTGACGATCGTCGCGGTGGGAACGTCCCTTCCCGAGCTGGTCACGTCGGTCACCGCCGCGCTGAAAAAGCAAGTCGACATCGCTTTAGGAAACATCATCGGCAGCAATATCTTCAACATCTTCTTCGTGTTGGGCACTTCAGCCACGATCCATCCACTGATCGTCGACTCGAAGATCTTTACGGACATCTTTCTGATGATCGCCGTGACCATTTTGTTGATGGTGCTCTCCAGAACGAAGTACACAGTTTCGAGAATCGAAGGCGGGCTCCTGGCCGCCATCTACATCGCCTATTTAGTCTTTATCATTGTAAGGAATTAACCGGGACACACCAAAAGGAGCAGCGCCTAATTTTGGCGCTTTTTCTTCCAGGATGTCGAGAAAGTTAAAAGCCGTATTTTCCGAAGCTTATCGCTCGCTTTCCGCGGGCGGGAATCGAGCCTCCTCAGCCGCTATCTCGGCTTGCGGGGTCTCTCAAACCCGCTTCCCCGCAGGAGTCGAGCGAACGCTTCTCCAAATACTGAGATAATTCGTTGTTTTTTAATTGTGGAATAGCGTCACACTTTTTTCATTTATTGAATATTATAGACTTCTTCAACACTCTGAAAAGAGCAGCGCCTAGTTCTGGCACTGCTCTTTTTTGTGTGACTTCCCTCATTATAAAAGCGAAAAAACAATCTTGCAAAAGGCACATCTGCCCCTTGCAAGATCGTCTTTTTTAATTATAAGAACAATAAGCCCAGTCCAATGACCACGCCGCTCACGACCAACACGATGACGCAAAAGCCCATGATGTCTTTCGCTTTGAGCCCGGCGATGGCGAGTGCCGGCAAGGCCCAGAACGGCTGGATCATGTTCGTCCAGGCATCGCCCCAGGCCACGGCCATGGCGACTTTCGCCGGGTCGCTGCCGAGCATTTCCGCCGCTTCCAGCATGATCGGCGCTTGCACCGCCCATTGCCCGCCGCCGGACGGAACGAAAAAGTTCACGAGACCGGCGCTTAAGAACGCGAACAGCGGGAAGGTGGTTGCCGTGGAGATGTTGACGAACGCTTCTGAAATGACCGCCGCGAGTCCCGATGCCGTCATCATGCCCATGATCCCTGCGTAAAACGGGAACTGAACGATGATGGCGCCTGCGCCTTTGACCGCTTCTTGAACGGCGGTCAAATACTTGCGCGGTGTGCCGTGGAACAGGATGCCGAGGAATAGGAACATGAAATTCACCAAGTCGAGCGTTAACGCAAAACCGTTATTGGCGAAATAATAGACGATAAAGGCGATGCCCAACCCGCCGATGACCATCGACAAGATCCAGCTGTTCTCCAACCGTTCCGCTGGAGTCATGTCCGCTTTTGGCGGCAGTTCTTCCACTGGCGGGTCGACCAACACGGCGGGGTCGACTGTCACGGTGTCCTCTTTTCTTGGCATCATCAAAAGGTTCAACAAGGGCACGATGATGACCAAGGCCGCAATGATAAGCAAGTTGTAGCTGGAAAAAATCGTTTCTGCCGTCGGAATCACGCCAATCCTGTCGATGAACGGATGGCCTTCCGTGGCGATGGATAACGGGATCGACCCCGAAAACCCGGCGTGCCAAATTATAAATCCGGAATAAGCACTCGCAATGAGCAAACGGTAATCGACGTTCCCGACGCGTTTCGCCAATTCTTTGGCGAACAAGGCCCCGATGACCAAGCCGAAGCCCCAGTTGATCCAGCTTGCTGCGAGCGACACAACCGTCACCCACAGAATGGCACTGCCCGGTGACTTCGCAAAACTCGCAAGCTTCCCGAGCCCCTTTTTAAAAATCGGGCTGCTCGCCAATACAAAACCTGTCACGAGCACGAGCACCATTTGCATCGAGAACGCCAAAAGCGCCCAGAACCCTTCCCCCCAGAACGCCACCATCTGCACAGGCGACGAATCCGTTAAGCCCAAGCCTAGCCCGAATACCACGACCGTCAAAATGATGACGAACAAAAACGGATCGGGTAAATAGCGTTCCATTAACCGATTCGAAAAGCGTGTAATCCCTTTCATTTTCAAACTCCCCTTTGTTCAAATTTTCACTCCGCTCCCAATGCTACCTTATTTTCCCCTGCCCGTCTGTGAAACATAGAAAAAAAGAGCGAGCACAATCCACTGCTCACTCTTTTCAACATGCGCGTCACGGTTCCATTTTCAATAACTCGATCAAGCGAATCACGTCTTCGTCTTCCCCTGCTTCAATCGCCACCAGCTCCGTATTGTCGATCAGCTCAGCGTAGAATTCCTCGCCAGCCGGGTATTCGCCGTCCCACCGTAGCGGTACATTGTAGACATTCACCGTGCCGTCCCCGTTGCCGCTATAAGTGACGACGCCATCCACCAAGCGCGATCCCGCGAGTTGAGTCACATCTTCCGGATAAGCGCCGCTCGTTCCATCGTCCGGATTAAGTGGTGTCCCAGCAGGGATTTTTTTGACGTATAAGCCGTCGATGTCCTGGTTGGGCCCCAGCTGCAGCCACACCCGGGCGTATTCGATTTGCTCGCTTGAATAGGAAGACAAGGCGCCTTGATCTTGTTCGGCTGCCGGTTCTTCCGGCTCAGTCGCTTGAGTCCCTTCTTGCTCTTCAGTTACGGGCGTGCTGTCTTCTTTTTCTGTAGTGTTTTCTGCTGCTTGTTCATTCACCGCATTTTCTTCCGGCACGTCGTTCGCCTCGTCTCCGCAGCCAGCGAGCAACAAGATCGCACTGCCCGCAATAATGGTCTTCGTAATCGTGTTCATGGTTCTCGCTCCTTTCGCTCGTCCCTGTGCACCACACAACTTATACACAGTTTATAACGCTGCATAAAAAAATGAATCGATACGTAAAGTATAGCTCCAAAGAAGGCATCCGTGTATAGGGAATAAATTGTCGTGTATTGTCAGAATCGTTTAGAATTGTGTCGCACACAGGGACATTTTCTCACCCGATTATCAACAGCTGCATTAGGGTACATTCAAGTAGAATCGATCTGACTAGGAGCTGAGCTTGTGGAATTCCATACAATGACAGGAAAAACAGCGATTATCACAGGGGCCAATAGCGGGCTCGGGCTGGAAACCGCTAAAACCTTCGCCCGGCTAGGCGCACGGGTCATCTTGGCTGTCCGGGATACCGAAAAAGGAAAAAACGCTGAACAAGAAATCTTAGAAGAAACGCCTCAGGCAACTGTCGAGGTTATGCACCTCGACTTGTCCGATTTGGAGAGCGTACGAAACTTTGCTGAAACGTTCACCAGCCGCTTCGACTCGCTCGATTTGCTGATCAACAACGCCGGCGTCATGACGCCGCCTTATGCGAAGACAAAAGACGGCTTTGAGCTGCAGTTCGGCAGCAACCACCTCGGGCATTTTGCCTTGACGGGCTTGCTCCTGCCTTTGCTGCTCCGCACAGAGAATTCGCGTGTGGTGACACTCAGCAGCCTCGCCCACCGAAATGCATCCATTGATTTTGACAACCTGGACGGCTCCAAAGGCTATAAAGCGATGAAATTTTATGGCCAAAGCAAATTGGCGAATTTGATGTTTGCCACGGAACTTGATAAGCGGTTGAAGCAACACGGGCTATCGACGCTGAGCATCGCATGCCATCCCGGGATTTCTTCGACCAACCTGTTCAAGCTCGGCGGCCGGGAAATGCCCCGCATTTTCAAAGGGCTCATGAACCGCTACTTGCAGCCTGCCGCGATGGGCGCACTTCCGACCGTCTATGCCGCAACCGACCCTCGCATCACTGGCGGCGAATACATCGGGCCGGACGGCAAAGGCCAACGGAGAGGCTATCCCGCTTTAGAGAAACCGGACCCGGCAGTGAACGACGAGGCCACCCGCCAGAAACTGTGGGACGTGTCACAAGAGCTGACCGGCGTCACGTTTGATTTCACTTAATATGGTTTTTGAACGGAACTTATTCAAGGCACGAAAAACGGGCGTATGCGGGATCCTTCCGGGGAAATCCGCATACGTTTTTTCTGGCATTTCGTTTATTGCGCCCGCTTATGCTTGAAACCCTTCAATTAAGGATATAGTAGCTGTACAAGATTATTTCGCTCGGTATCACGTACTTCGCACTTTTTCTATCCTCAATTTTATTTTCACATGATCCATCGGAAGACGTGATACTCATTAGGAGGCCTATATCATGAACCCACAAATCTTAATCGTCGGAGCGGGCCCCACTGGCCTGGCTCTGGCCTATAGCCTGGCGCGCCAAGGCGTGCCGTTTCGGATCATCGATAAAAACGCAGGAACCGGCACCGCCTCGCGTGCGCTCGCTGTGCATGCGCGCATCTTGGAGCAGTACGAGCAATTCGGCCTCGCCGAACGCAACATCAAGCAGGGGCATCCGATTTTGTCGCTCGATGTCAGCGACGGCCAAAAAGTGCGGACCAGAATAAAATTTCATGAACTCGGCAAAGGGCAAAGCCCGTTCCCGTTCATCCTGAGTTTGCCGCAAGACGATCACGAAGAAATCCTCGTCGACGAACTAAGCAAAATCGGCGTCGAAGTGGAATGGAACACCGAGTTGATTTCGTTTGAAGACACGGGCCAAGGCGTGAACACCGTTTTGCAGCAGCAAGGGCAACTGGAAGAAACCGTGGAATTCGCCTATTTATGCGGATGCGACGGCGCCGGCAGCATGATCCGGAAAGGGCTCGAATTCGACTTTCCAGGCGGCACGTACAAGCAATTGTTCTTTGTCGCCGACATCGAAACCGAACAGCCGGTCGACGACATGGAAAAGATGGACATGTACATGGACGATGACGGCTTCATGCTCTACATGTCTGTCCGCAACGCCTACACGAAACGCATACTCGGCATCGTGCCCGAGGAATTCTACGAACGCAGCGAGGTCACCTACGAAGAGATCAACGATTACGTTGTAAATAAAATCCGTGTGAACGCCGCCAAGGTCAATTGGTTCTCGACCTACCGCGTCCATAACCGCGTCAGCGAGCGATTCCAAAAAGGGCGCATCTTCATCCTGGGCGACGCCGGCCATTTGCACAGCCCGACCGGCGGACAAGGCATGAACACCGGCATCGGGGACGCCATCAACCTCGGCTGGAAACTCGCGGCGGTCGTTCAAGGAAAAGCCGCTCCCACGATACTGGGCACCTACGAACAAGAGCGCATTGCCTTTGCACGCCGCTTGATCGCAACGACCGACAAAGCGTTCCAAACGATCGTCAATCAAAAACTGCCGGGGACTTTACTCCGGGAGTATGCCGTCCCTTATGTCTTGCCGTCCGTATTCAAATTTCCGTTCGCCTCAAAAAACGCATTTCGGATCTTATCTCAAATCCATATCAATTACCGCAGCAGTCTCCTGAGCAAAGGCAAAGCCGGAAAAATCTTCGCCGGCATGCGCTTGCCGTGGATTGAAACCGCAGATGGCGATAACTTCGCGCCGCTGCGCTCCGTCGATTGGCAAATCCATATCTACGGCAAAGCGACTCCTGAACTCATTGATTTTGCCCGCTCGCGTTCTATTGATCTCCGTGAATTCCCTTGGGAAGCAAAAATGAAAAACGCCGGATTCAAGCGAGACGCACTGTACCTGATCCGTCCGGATGGCCACGTGGCGCTTGCGACTGAGGGGCAATGGCTGCGTGTGTTAAAGATGTATTTGGAGTCTTTTGGGATCGAAGCGTTTGGAGCAAAGTGAGATCGAGACAACAATGAAAACACACAAAATAAGCCGTATCCATTAACCATAGAGGTTTCTGGATACGGCTTATTTTGCATGCAATTGCAGCCCACACCCTGTATCGATTTCGACACAAGGCGATGATTTATGTGAATCAAGCATTTAATTTGAAGCGCTTTGCCTTGCCATACATACTTTTTCTGGCTGATAGGTCCTTCAAGTCGGCAATGATGACCTTCGGGCTTGAAGGGCCCAATATGGTCGATATATAACTCACTTTAAATGTATAAGTAGCTTTTAACCGGAAGTTTCGATATTCAGGCGAATCTTCCGTCGTCGTCCAGTAAAAAACATTGCCCTCTGCATCTATTAAAGAGACTACCCGATGTTCGTCGTTTGTAAAGCATGACAAAAACTCAAGATCCCTCGTATATTCCATACCTTTTTCGAATCCGTTCACTTCTTTAATCGCTAGCACCATCGAAATCCACCTCATCCCATAGTGATATGCTTTTAATATACCAGAACAAATGTTTGATTACTAGTGAAAAGCTCAAAAAAATAGAATATTTAGTTAAAAAATGATAAAGGAACAAATGAAACTAGTTCACACCCTTTATGGCATATTAAACAAGCTCTTGCGTGAGACACTGGAAAAGCGCATACTTAAGAGTCGAAAAAATGATTAGGAGTTCGGTACATATGGAAAACCAGGCAACAACACTTAAACAGATCACCCCTCAATACGATCCATGGGAAGCGTATATGGATATCGAAGACCACGGGAAATTGACGCTTTCCAGCATCGAATTCACCACAACTTATTTATGCAATATGCGCTGTGAACATTGTGCGGTCGGCTATATGCTCGCGCACAAGGATCCGGATGCGCTGCCGATCGAGCTGCTCTTTTCGCGACTCGATGAAATCCCTCATTTGCGGACCATCAGTTTGACGGGCGGAGAGCCGATGTTCTCGAAAAAATCGGTCGCCAATTACGTCTTGCCCCTCCTGAAATACGCCCATGCACGCGGCATCCGCACCCAGATGAACTCGAACCTGACGATGCCGCTGGATCGCTATATGGAAATCGCCCCTTATTTGGATGTCCTGCACATTTCCCATAACTGGGGCACCATCGATGATTTTGTCGATGGCGGATTTGCCAATATGGAACGTAAGCCTTCCAGAGAGCGGCGGGCTGAACAATTCCAGCGCATGATCGACAACAGCCGTGCACTGGCAGAAGCAGGCGTTATGGTCTCAGCGGAAACGATGCTGAACAAGCGGACATTGCCTCACCTGAAGAGCATACACAAGCAAATCATTGAAGAAATGAAATGTGCGCGCCACGAAGTGCATCCGATGTACCCAAGCGATTTCGCCAGCCAATTGGAAGTGCTGTCGCTCGATGAAACGAGAACAGCGATCCACGAATTACTAGATGTCCGCGATGAAAATGTCTGGATGCTCTTTGGCACCTTGCCGTTTTACCCGTGCAGCCAAAACGACGAAGACATTCAACTCCTAAACCGCATCCACGCAAGCAAAAACGTCACCGTCCGAAACGACCCGGACGGACGCTCGCGGCTCAATGTGAACATCTTCACCGGCGAAGTCATCGTCACCGATTTCGGCGACACACCCGCGATGGGCAACATCCAGCACGATTCCCTGCCAGCGATGCTTGACCGCTGGCTGGAGCGGCCATTAGCCAAAACAATCGCCTGCCACTGCCCAGCGGCCAAATGCCTCGGACCGAATTTATTAGTGAAAGACGCCTACTACCCGGACATCGATTTCACCGTCCAAAAATCGAATATTACCGTTTAAATGAAAAGCCCGATCCGGTGTGGAAACTTCCCACCGGATCGGGTTTTTGCGTTTAAAGAGAGTTGAGATATCCTAAAGGAGGCTAGGGGAAATGAATCCGTAATGGAATCATTCTTCTAACCTCCTTAAGTTTAAAAGTAAGAAATTTATTGGGATTCGTTACAATAAATTCTTCGCTTTTCCCCAAGTCTAATTGGTTTGCTTACCAGAATACCGTACAATTCCTAAACAATTTGTACGGGTGAATAAAAAGAAAAAGCAATACTTATTACCTTGACTCAGCAAATGTAAATATATAGGTATAAATTATAATATATTATCAAAATCGTTTAAAGTTATGTTGTTTTATAAGACGCGTTTCCTTTTTTCTTTTAGCTTTCAATTTTGCCCGAATTTTATTGGCAATAAGAATTAGTAGACTGATACCAAAGGCTATTAATATTATCATTAATTTTTTATCGCTTTTTCGCCGATCCATATAATCATCATAAAAAAACTTTTTATTACAATCAGCATAGTTCCTATAATCTTCATTTAGTTCTTTTACTTTTGTATCATAACTTTTAAAAAGATACACTACTCTTTTAATCCAATATTCAATTATATTAGCCATTATTTTCATCTCCCTTCTTCAAAGAAATTAAAAAATAACTTTCGCCTACAACTTGAATTTCACTGCATAATAGTTGTAATGAATGCCGAACATTTCAAAAACTCTTCATTCTTGTCAGGCATTACGAGTCGTGTCAGCAATTTTTTAAGAAGAACCTGCTTAATTGGTTCGTCTCATTCGGGTCCAACAACCATACTAGGATTTTCAATCAATGAAATATAACTTTAAGTTTTAATTTCTTTGATGTCGTTCTCAGTGAGCATTATAACTACCTAGTCAAAAATATATAATGTAGCCAAGTCATTTTTTGACTGGTCTGCTATCTCTGCTATCTGCTCAGCATTATAATTTAATACCTCGATATTAAGTAATTCGAATAGATAATCAGCAAATTCATCTTTTGCATTTAGATTGGCTTCAGGATTTTTTTGTTGATGATTTATCTTTCTATTAATTGCTGCTGTAAATAAATCAGCTACTTGTATAAGTCTACTCATTTTAGAATCCAATGAATGAAAAGCATTTAATTTCACCTTTTCATCATAATGTATTTTAAAGTTATCAATTAAAGATTGCTTTATTTGATTTATCCGAAGTGCACTCTCACCATCTTCTTTATCCTTAAAGTAAGCTACTTGTTTAGGCAATTGAATTCTTCCACTTTCGCTTTCATGTTCCATCCCAATTCTAACTAACTGATAAAACAATTCTGTATTTAAATCATCTATAGAAATATTAAGTTTAGTTTGATTTACTGCTATAGCTTTATACCCTACCATGTGACCATTACTAATAGCGAAGTTTACAAAATCTTTATAAGTTTGAAGATTGTTGCCGTTATTTTTTAATTTATTGAAATGAAATTCGTCAGGAAACGAAATATCTTCTTGCTTTCTTTGTTGCGACCATTCAACTAAATCACTGTTAAGTTCTCCTTCGTTTGCTAGAATCCATACACTACCTACAATTGCAAACTCATCGTTTTTTCCACTTTCATCCGCATATATTGAAATATAATCAACTGCGGGTTTAGTTGCTATTTGAATTTCTTTCTGGATTTCCTCATTGTCCCTTCTAAATCTTCTAACTTTCTTATCACCTTGGAATAACCGGTATTCATTTTGAATTTTAGCGCGTACTCTTGCTATAGAGGTTAATCGTTCGAGTTCAAATAATTTCTCAAAACTTACAGATCCTCCTCGATGTTCTTGAAATATCTCCCAATACTTAATCATAAGAGCAACATCTGAATTTCTTGTTTCAGGATATTTATTTAATATAGTTGCAATTTTAGTTATCAAATGTTTAGTATTTCCTTGTTGTACAGCAATCCAAAGCTCTTCCCCTTTTTTTATACGCTCTGCCTCTTTCTCTTCATCTACTAAAATAATCTCTTCTTCGTTTATTACTTCATTATCCATTTCTGCCAAGACTTCTTCTAATCCTTTATTCATAAAACCACTCCCATTTCAGATATACACCTAAAGTAATGTCATAGTAGTTCATTTTTTAGTTTCTACTAACCAAGGGGCAACCAACTATATTTCTTGCAAACTTGTACTAAGTTATACAAAAGGCAAATGTGTCTCATTGGTAGTTCTCGCTGCTACCATACCTCGCTGATAGAAAGTTGAACTAAGATCTGCATAATGGGTAGTAGCTGGAAGTCTTGTTTTATTCAATGCATGTACGTGCATGAAGGATAATGCATATACATCGCTTATAACTTGCTCAAAACTTAACGCACTCGTTTTTTGAACTACTTTAATCGGAAGTGCCATACCGATTTGTTCTCGTGGATTCGTTGCACACAATAATGCCTCTTTACCTCTAAAGTAATAAGTGCCTTGACGTGTTTCCATTTTATTATCTTTCGAGTCGTAATAAGCCATTCGACGTTTAGGGGATTTAATCACTTCTACAATGTCGAATTGAATTCCTTTTGCTCCCAGCACCTCTGAGATTAGCTCCGTGTTTTCTCTCCAAAAACCATCACGATGAATAGTTACATGTTTAGGCAATACATCAAATTGAACTCTATATTTATGAAGCACTTCATTAAGTGTATCTCTTAGAAGTTCATCACTAACTTTTTCTCCCGCATTTGCTCCCCCAACTGCTGATTGCTTTATTAATCGTCCATCATTCCCTATAACGTTAATTATGCCTGCTGTGCTACGGCCTTTTTCGTGGCTGACATCAAGCCCAATAAAACAGTCAGAATTTGTTTTTTTATTCAAAACCCAAGGCTGCATTCCGCTCTTCACATACAAGCCTAATAATATATTGTAGAAAGTATAAGACAGGTTTCTATCATTTTGAACGCTTAACGCTATCCGTTTAACGGCTTCATCATCTTTAATATTAAATGAAAGTTCCTTATTACTGGATAACATCTTGTGAAACTCTTTTAATCGGTCAACAGAAATAACTTGTGAAGAAATATCCCAGTTTCCTCCGAATTGTTTTTTAAAAGGTTCATATAGTTCAAGATGAGGCACACTCAGTACAGCTAAAACAGTCGTATTTTCAAATACTGCTTCATGCTCTTTTATCTGCCAGTCAAAATTCTTGAAAAAGTCCTGGTTCAACTTGCCACTTATACTCCTTGTTTGGTTACTAATATCAATTTTAACTCCATGTTTTCTAGCAATTTCTCTTAAGATGCAGAAGTACTTATATACAAAAACCTTATCTATTGATTCATTTAGTGCTGTTTCATCTACAAAGAGACTTACTGTCATTTCCCCGCCTTTATAAATTTTTCCGTTCTTTAATCCATAAACCGGCCACTTTTGCGGCTTATCAAATAAGACAGTCGAATCTTCCAATTTATTTATTTCATAACCATTATTTTTCGCTAAAAATGGTTCAGGAGAAAAGGTTAAGTACTTTACGCTGTTTAAAATATTCAACGAATCTTCCATTGTCTGCTTCATGCGAAATAAAGGTTTAAGCTTAATCACTTTATTTACTGCTGAAATTTCATTTGCCTTCATTGATTTGTAACTGCACACAGGTTTTAAAAACTGTGCTGCCATCACAATTATTTTGCCATCTCGCGTTTTCACATGAGCAACTTTTGTACTTTTCGAGAGTTGACCGATTTTAAACTTTTGACCTTTTTGGTCAAAATATTCAACGATGGATTGATTCATTAAAGGAGAATTATCATAAACTCCATAATCAGCCAAATGATCAAAAAAGTATGTGTAATTGCTATAAGGATTTGAGGTATCTACTAATTCCAGTTGATCTTTTATTACCTCATTGCGTTCAATCATTTGTTGAAGGGTAATAGTATACTCAAATTTATGAGTAAGATTAAATCCAATATGTATCTTATTGTCGATAATATTTACATGAATAGATAACGCAGGGTAAACGAGTACTTCACCAGCTTTTTCCCCTTGTTTTTTCTGCAAATCATATCCCACCTGCTTTAAGTCAAGGCGATGGGTTCCCGCCTTTAATAAACTCGCTTTGATAAGTTGTTCTAACAAACCACACTCAAAATTACTATGTTCATCAATAATGCGGTAGTCATATGACTTTGCTTCATAACCTGCCATATTCTTGATCTCAGCAATAGCCATAATACTGCTTTCCCGATAGATTATGACATTGTTTCTATTCTTCCATTTAAGTGTTCTGCAAATTTCTGAGACTCCTTTATATCGATCATCTTGATTTTCTAAAGGAAATTTATAAATGTGGACTTTAATGGTGTTTGCTTTTTCGTTTGCAACTGCTTCTGTTATATAAGCTTCCATATTCTCGCCTCTTTTACTATTATTTACCTTAATATACGATTTAAAAGTCAGAAAGTTTCATTAACTACTCGAAAGTTTAATACTATATAAGATTTCGCACTTCATATTCTTGAGTTTCTAAATACAACTCTACTAATTGAAGAAAGACAAGCTCGAGAACCACTCGTGCCATAAAATAGAACCACCTCGGACAAAATTTAGAACCACTTCGGACATGCGAGAACCACTCATAAGAATAAGAAGGCCGCCTAACGGCGGCTTTTTATGCTTATGACTGAATCCCAAGTCTTTCGCGCATGGAAATCTTGCCATCAATCAAAATGGAATGAGAACTGTGAATGACACGGTCAAGGATGGCATCTGCGAGCGTGGCTTCTCCGATCTGTTCATACCAACCGCTAGGTTCAAACTGAGAACAGAAAATGGTTGAGGCGTTTTGATACCTGGCTTCGACGATCTCTAGCACATCACGGGCTTCATGCTCTGTCAGAGAGACAAGCAACCATTCGTCCAAAATTAGTAAGTTTACCTTTCGGTAAGCTTTCATGTGTTTCTGATAGGTTCCGTTCAATCGTGCCAGGGCAAGCTCATCGAGTAAGTCGGGCAGGCGGATGTACTTGGCTGTATAGCCATTTCGACAAGCGCTGATTCCAAGTGCGCATGCCAAATAGGATTTTCCGTTGCCAGATGTGCCTTTTAGGATGACGTTCTGCTTCTCGCCAATGTAATTGCAGCTGGCTAAACGCAAGATGGTCGTGCGATCGAGCTTGCGGTCTTCGTGGTACTGGATGTCTTCAACACAAGCATCGGGCATACGTAAATTCGCAGACCGGATCAGCCGATCCAATTTATTGTTCTTTCGGCGGATGTACTCACTATCGATCAATAAATTAAAACGGTCTTCGAACGACAGTTCCTGGTATTGCGGATCTTTCATCTGTTCATAATACGTATCGGCAATCGCGCTCAAGCGCATCTCGTTTAGTTTGGTGATCGTGGATTCAATGGTCATTGGTCTTTCCTCCCGTAATAGTCTGCCCCTCTGACAAACCCATGCTCTTTTGAAAGGCTAACAGTTTTCTTTTGTGACAGAGTCGTCGCTTTGACTTCACGCTCTGTTTTTAGAATTGTTTTGATCGTATTCAAGCTCACCCTTGGAGAGAAGGTTAGTGACTTTTCACAAGCCACTTCGAGTTCACGTTCGCTATACTGCGCAACGAGTTTAGACAGCCCTTGGCACAGTTTTAATGCCTGCTTTTCATTGGTGCCATTGGCTAAAATCGTGCGCACTGCTTTTTCCGTAGAGGGTCCGACGGACTCTCCCCATTCAATAAGATGCTTTGGCGTAAACAGAAGAAATTGCTGATGTTTAGCGGGCAGATATTCGAACACCGTAGACGTTTGTCCATCCTTTCCAAACAATCGCTTGTGGGAGGCAATCCGGAAGTTGTTGAAGAATACCTCCACCATCGTTCGGGTGATACGGATTTCTACCACATGTTTAATGTATTCATAGGGCACGGAATAATACATTTTATCTTCTACGATATGATAATCTGGTTGTACGGTGGCTTTCTTCCAGTGAGCCATTTCGTATCGGGAAGCAGGTAAGGACAGAAGCGCAAACTTCTCCTCTTCCAAGAAGGCAGAGAGCCGGCTTCCCTTTTTCTTTTGAAATTCTTTTTGATTGAATTCATCCAATTTAAGCCGAACGGCTTCGTTCAGTTCTTGTAATGAAAAGAATACTTGGCTCCTTAAAGAAGCGATAATCCACGTGGTGATGGTACCGACGGTTCCTTCGACACTTGGTTTATCCTTTGGTTTCCTGATGCGCGCGGGGATAATAACCGTCTGGTAATGCTCTGCTAGCTCTTGATACGTTCGGTTAATCACAGGGTCACTATAAGACGGTTTATCAACGCCGGTTTTCAAGTTGTCTGGGACCACGGTCTGGGTGACGCCCCCGAAGAATTCAAAGGCATGGATATGCCCGGTGATCCAATTCAGGGAATTCATAGAATAGAATCCTTCGACATACGAGTAGGAGCTGCACGACAAAGTAGCCGCAAAAAGAAAGACCTCGTGCACTTCACCGGTCGTTTGATCTCGGACGCTCATAGTAGAACCTGCCCAATCAACTTCCAGAGTTTCAGCCGGCTTCCGCTTGATGCGCATGGTAGCTTTGGTTGCCGTGACGAACTTGCTGTATTCCCGGCAGAATTGACGGTAGCTGTAGGGAATCTGATTTCCATTGCGGCAGACGATCACATACTCATGCCAGAGTAGCGAGAGCGTCACGCCCGTTTTTGCCATTTCTTTATGGACGTAGTCCATGTCAGGCAAGTGCCTTTCGTCTTTCACATGCTTCTCGGGAAACAGAAGCTTCTGAAGTTCTTTGTCTCCGAAATCCTCCGACAAGGGCCAGGAAATCCCTTTCCTTTCTGCTTGCTCCAGCACTTCCGTGATGGTGTTGCGTGAACACTTACAGCTTGCTGCGATTCCCCGTTTAGATACTTGTTGAGAATTCAGCCGGAGAATCTCCCGATATTTGATCATAAAAAACCTCCTATACCATCAATTTGCGAAATATTCCGCAAACTAATTATATAGGAGTGGTTCTCGCATGTCTTAAGTGGTTCTATTTCTTGTCCGAAGTGGTTCTAAAATATGGCACAGGTGGTTCTGTTAAGTGGCTGTATGCAACTAATATTAGAATATATTTCTTGGTATCTCTAAACAGAGAGAAACAATTTCCAAACATTTTCTACAAATGTAAACGCCGTGTCAACGCCGGTTTAATTTTCCCCATTATAGTCGGAATAAAATTCCCACTTCAGCTGCTTTGCAGATGTAGTTATTGGCTAGAGTATAATGTATTATTCAAATCCTTCTATATTGTCCCTTATATAGCGTTAGAATTTAAAACACCCTTCACTAAAATGTCAGCATGTGGATGCCGGCAGCTCAGTAGAGGGTGTTTTCGGTATAGTTTTAACTATTAATTTTTCTGTGGCACATACGCCTTGTCATCTTCCATCACTTCAACCGGCAATTCCGACAGAACCTCTTGCCCTGCTAGTTGCTGCAGACTGATTTTTTTCGGCACCAGTTGTTTCAAGCTCACCAAGTTGCAGTATTCCAGAGCCTTGATGCCGATATTAATTTTCACTTTAGAATTCTTTTCGATGTATTTCGCTTTCTTTTTAATAGCCACAATCAAGGCATGGTTCTCCCCCACGATCTACGCCAAAGTCCGCGATTTCAAATCAGCTTCCTCGTAGTTCCGAAATATCCGAAGATACGGCTCGTAGCACTCTTCGATAAACTGTACATTGAGTAGCACGAGTTCCTGCTTGACGCTGAACTCACTAACGAGCACTCGCTCATTTAAACTTATAACCTATTCCTTCAACATTTGTGCAAGGAATTAAATCACATGCTCTGTAATCCCAATTATGTAGATAGAAGCTTTTGACGACTTTATAGATTAGAATCTACATGATTA
Organism: Planococcus sp. SSTMD024; assembly: GCF_041320495.1. Classification (NCBI taxonomy): domain Bacteria; kingdom Bacillati; phylum Bacillota; class Bacilli; order Caryophanales; family Caryophanaceae; genus Planococcus; species Planococcus sp. SSTMD024. Next base: position 264,716 of record NZ_JBGGNS010000021.1, read on the forward strand.
TAATCAGGAAATTTATTGAAATAACTGTCGACTATTTTGATAATTTCTGTTTTCCGTTCTCTTCTTGTTCTATTTCCTTGTTTTATATTAAATCCGGGTAAAGTAAGATTCAAATGGTTTCTTACTGCAATTAAAAATTCCGGTGCTTCTTTATCCAAAGAATATCGATTATCGAAAATTGTGTAATGAAAATCAATCGGATACTCATAATAAGCTAATAACATCAAAAATGCTGCCTGCATCTCATAGTCAGAATTGTAATTTCTTGAACTCAAAATTTTATAGTATTCTTCCCAGTTTTCATAAATAAAATCTACTAGTTTTATAAATTTTCTGGGGTTTTGTAAATTCAATTCCTCAGAAAATAGATTAAACAACTTCCAATACGAGCTATTTATATCATTTAAACTATGGACCATGTATTCTATATCTGCTCCTTCGTTTTCTTCTAAACTAGCTAATTCAGAAATGTAACCATTGATTTTTTCATCCTCTAATACAGTTATCCACTTATTTTGATTAGTGTAAATGAAGGCCTCTAAATTATTATTAAGTGCTTTGTAACTAGTATTATCTATATCAAAGACGCTTTTTAAAACATTTGTCGTAAGCGTTCTAAGTTGATAATCCGTTTGTATATAATACTTCTTTTGAAAAATCTTTTGCAGATAATATTCAGGATTTTTAAACCCTTCGCTTGTTAACGCTTCATTTATTGCCTTATCATCCATTGCAATAACAAAATGTATTCCTGGTAAATTTAATACTGCATTCATCATTTGAAAAACTACTAAAATTTCTTTCGGAAATACCCTATCTAACTCATCTATAATCACAACTATCTTTTCTTCTGACCCATAGAAAATCCGATTTAGTTCCTTACTCAAATCATTCTTTCTTTTTGATAAAGGTTTATCAAAAAGTAATTGACTAATTCCTTGAGAAGTTTTTTCAGCACTGTTTGCTAAAATACTCAATCCATTTGGATCTATACCTTGAGCAGCAGCTCCAGCATAGGCAGCTGCTTTGGTCGCAGAGGGAATGATTTTCTTCGCATATTCTATGAACTTAGATTTCAAATTGTCATAACCATCATCAATAGAATAATATATCTCTTCAAATAGATTCTTAATTAGGGAGTCTCTATCAGTTATCATCCATGGGTTGAATCGAATTACATTCACATTGCTATCCCTTAAATCTTTTTCAATGAAATTTAGCATGGTCGATTTTCCTGAACCCCAGGAACCGTTTACAGAAATTGCGCATGGAAAATGTGAAGGGAATTTTTTTATGAATTTGGAGATTTCTTTAGACTTTGGCTCAAAATTTAATTTATCGTGATGACTTTCAGTCAGAGGCAAATGATTTAAAATTGTCATATTAGCTCCTTCATAATAAATGAGTATCATTCTATTTGTGCAAGTCGCTTATTTTTCACCATCAAGATTTTTTGATATTTTATAACTCAAATAAAAACTATAGGAAATACCTAAAGCTTTAGATTTGCTAGTATTTTTAATAGTTTAGTTTAAGGCACAAAGTCTGCATCAACTATGAAATTTAGGAAATACTTGCTCACTCTCAAATTCTCCTAATCGAATTTGCCTAATAATACTTTCTCGAAACTTTCTTAACTGATTCTTAGAATATCTTTCTGTTTGATACACAATAACACTTCTATTAAATAGAAACTGATGTGGTACCTCACCGATAACTTCACCAGTTTTTATGTTATAAGTATACTGAGCTATATTTTTATCTTTGAAAACCTCCTTAGCAATAGGATTCTTAGCATAAGGGTTATGAAATATCATAAGTCCATCTGTTAAATCTTCTTGGTAAGTAGTTTTTTCTGCTAAACCACTTATTGGTTGAGTACCGAAATCATTATATTTGTCATAACTAACTACTGTAACTCGTGGATCATCACTCAATATTCTTGCTTTCCCTACTGTAGCAGTTTTACTGAAAATTACAGCACTGACGTGAGAATAATCAGGTTTAGTAAAGTAGCCAAGAGGAATTTTAGCTCCATTAGATTTTTCGATTTCTTCGATTAAAACTCCATCAATAATTTCACGATCGTATTCATCCCAATCGATAGCTATATATCTATCAAAACCATATAGAACCCTAAATATGGGTTGAGTATTTTGAGTGAAAAAGTATGGGGAATCAAACGGTGCAATAGCAATTAGAAAAGGTTTATCTTTAACATGCTCAAGTTTATTATAACTTTCATATTTTTTCGACTTTCCAACAAATGCATTCGCAAGCCTTATAGTAGCATTTTCCTCTATTTTTCCTTCAAGCCATTCTTCTATTTCTTCTTTGGAATATTTCCTTTCCCATTCAGGTGTCATTCCATTTGCATTAAGTGCAACTGTTGCTTCTATGCAAAAATCGTTTTCTCCTTCAATATTAAAGTCTGGTCTATCGTAAGAAAAATTCACTTTTAAACCTAATTCCTTAAAAACTGCAAAAAGGTATAACTCCCAAAAAGAAGAATTAAATGTAGTTTGAAATTCTCTTATAAATTTATTATCTCTGTCTAAAAATCCTGTAGCCCACTTTTCAATTTCCCTTCTTAGAAAAGGTATTTCATCTTCTATTAAGACTTTGAAGTTTGGATGTAACTCTACCTTTTTTAGCTCTGTACTGAATAAATCTATACTAATATCTCTCATTAAGTTATTTGCCTCCCAACTAATCATTCTTTTATTCTCAACTCTATTTGTGACACGCTAGAGTATAGTTCATTAACTAATAGCACTAGAGCTTCATTCAATTCATATCGCACAATTTTCCCTTCGTATCCTAAACTATGGTTGTGATCAGTAGTACTATCTAGGTTATCGAATCTAGGATTTTCTTGAATTGACGCTATAAATATAAGTTGAGGATTATAAAGATGTCAATGCCGGTTTATTTATCCCCGTTATAGCCGGAACAAAACTCCCCACTTCAGCTACTTTACAGATTCCGCAAGTAATTAAATTCTTTAAAATACTCTAGTTATGAGATTCTTTCTAGTTAATATAAGGTCTTGCACCTCACGTTCAGTTCTTTCAAATTGTCATTTTCCTTTTATCTGGTTTTTAAAGATCAACTTGAATAAACTTTAAAACAGGATTGTAACTTTTATTTAGTAAAATTAGTTTGGCAAAAAGAAATATTTCAACATTCCACTTTTAGCAGCTTCTAGATTCTCTCTAATCGAACACAGAAATGAATACTTAATTGCTCGAATAAAGACTAAAGCCGTATCTATTAACTTTTCAGGTTAAAAGATACGGCTTCTGCTCTATGCCATTGTAGTTAAACTTAGTTGGACAATAGGCAACAAGTTATTGTCTACACATTCCTATACTCTCTATTTTTTCTCCCCTATTGCAGAAATTAAAATTTTCTTTTTACAATTTTCCAAAGACTTCAATGTATGTCTATAATCTCTTCTTTCTTTACTGACTAAATCGATTAGAGTATTGCAAATACTTAAAGCTTGGTTTTTTTGTTGACTATTCCAACGACTTAAGTTTTTAAGAATAGAACTTTCAATTAAGTAAAATTGTTTATATACATAATAAGTTTGAGTTCTATTTTTGTTTATTGCGGCTCTCCAGTATTTTACAGCTTCTTTTAAATCTTTTACAGACTCATTACTTCTATCTTCATCAATATTTCTTTCTAATATAAACCTTCCATATTGAGTATCAATTTGATACGTATTAAAATTTTTCGCTTTTTCCGCAAGTTTATACGCATTATCAAAATAAACTTCTGCTCTATCATATTTGTTTGCATCAATACAAGCCATTCCGTATTGCATCCAAAAAAATATATTGCTATTAAATACTTTTAATTTCTCGAGTCTATCAAAATAATTTAGAACCTGCTGATTAATAGCCTTGTTATCAGTAACTCTAGTTTGTACAAGTATTTCTCTAACATTAGAAATAGAAATAAGTTTTTCACGTATTATTTTACAACTTCCGTCAGACAATTTTACAGCTTCTACCACCATTTTTTCAATAATATCTACCATGCTCATATTCAAATTTTTAGAAACCAAAATATGTTTGGATAAAATTGAAGATTTCATTTTAATTATATTATTATCTATATCAACAATCTCATTTAAATTTTTATCTCTTTTTAACGTAGCTATATTTAGCTGATGGCCTAATAATGATATGATTTCGTCAAACCTTAAGTCCAAAGTACAAGAATTATTAACGATTACCGCCAATAAAATATCTTTTTTTATCTTATCATTTAGGATTGGTTCAATTACATCATTGATTTTTTTTTCAATAATTTTAGATTTCATAATAAACAACAATACATTTAACATACTTGAATTACATTGGGTTCTAATTATTTTCGCAGTTTCTTCAATCGAAGAGTCGAAAACTCCAGTAAAATTTCTATCTATCAAGTACTTACTTAATCTTATTATTTCCTTCTCGGTTAATGAATTTATATCGTATTCATTGATAATCTGATCCTTTGCTATTTTCTCTTCTAAACGAAAATAAACAGATTGGTTAATAAATGATCTACTTGTTAAAATCAACTTTGTTTCAACAGTAGTCATATGCAAAATCTTATAAACTACCCCTAGATGGTTATGATAATTGTCTATGAAAACTACTTTATCTCCTTCCATTCTATTTATCTTTTCAATTTCTAATTCCCATTCTCCATCAAGATCTATAAACTCAAATACTTCATATTTTCCCGTTAATTTATGAGCTAACATTTTCGAAACACATGTTTTACCATTTCCTAAATGAGAGTGTATAATCCCTACTCTCATTTTTGGATTCATGAGATCACCAGCGATAGTCCCAAGAACATCTCTTTGAATTAAATAATCATTATTTTCTTTATTTATATTCAAAAGTAAATCTTCAATTTCTCCATGAATTAGTAAACTCCATATATCAGTTTCATCCAATTCTTTATATGTGTAGTTATAACTATTATTTATTATAGAAAAAGACTTCAATTCTTCATTACTTTGTTTTGGAATATAACTCTGGTTAACTTTCAATACTTCTTCCAACAAACCTTCTGCTCCTATATTATGTATATCTCCTATTAATTCCTTCCTAGCACTATCTATTTTAGAATATCTATCACCATTTTTATCAATAAACATTATTTTCTTCTTGACTTCATCAGGCATATACAAAACACGTTGTATATCTAAATCATATTTGAGAGAAGCCCCAATAATTATTATAGCTTTTGAATTTCTTACATCATGATCAAAGGCTTTTTTTGATTCACTGGCTAAAAAACTATCTACCAAATAACTTCTAGTCGTTAATTTAAAATCATTTTCCAATTCATCACTACTAACAGATCGTGCATATCCGTTTAAGTGGACTACACAATTTTTATTTAAAATGTCATTTTGCTTCGAATTCATAGTATACGTGTTAATTTTGAAATCATATGCAAACTCCACTGTGTCATCATAGTTCGTAGTATAAATTCTTTTCCAGGGAAGTTTCGCTATTTCTTTTTGATAATTAGTTATTTCTTTTGTATAGAATAAGTTTTGTATCTCTCTTATTAAATTACTTTTTCTATTCTCTAGTTCCCTCTCATTAGGAGCGCTCTGCAAATACAAGTCTGTAACTTCATCCAAAGTCCCTACTTCATCTAAATTCATTTCTTCTGAAAGTAGATTACTAAAATCAACAGCATCAGCCATTTTTTTATTTGAAATATTAGTTGCATCTCTTGAGAATCCCGCACCTAAAAATAATAAAGCATTTCCATCAAGTATGTGTTTTATTGCCTCTTCTAACAACATTGGATTTCCACCTCTTTAAATTTGATAATATGTCTACTATGATAACTGGTGAATTCATCTGAATGTCTTTTCGCTTTTTAAACCTCTTTTTTTAAGCTGAAGATATAAAAGACTCAAAGAAAATTTAAAAAAATAATAATATTGGAATTATTAAGTTTTTTTACTTTTCGTAAAATCCCCCCAACAATTATTATTACTAAATGACTCATCTGATAGTAGGCATTTTTTATGAACTTCAATACAAATCCTTCTCCAGAAGTAATCTCCGAAAATTATTAAAAACTATTTCTTCAAAACCAGGGATTACTTGATTGAAATCCGAGTAAATATTTTTAATATGTTGAGGATAAACTACTTTTTTATTATTGAGTGCAAATGGTCCATCTGTTTCAAATAAAATTCTTTCCTTTGGAATTCTTTGAATGAGCTTACAACCATTTTTACTACCCAGCATTTTTGAATTAACCGAAAAATAATATCCCATGTCAATAATCTTATCCGCTGTAGTCAGTTTTCCACTATACCAATGGAATATTGCATGCTTTACTTCGTTTTCTTTTAAGGTTTTTAATACTATGTCTTCTGTGCCTTTACTATGAATAGAATAAACTCTTCCTTGATTAAAATTTTTTGACGTAATAAATTTAAAGGCATCTTTTTGTCTTTCAATTATCATTTCCGTTTCATTTTGGAAATCAAGGCCTACTTCCCCAATATACTTTGTTTTTTTAACAAGCTTTTGAAACATTGCCTTATCCAATTCATATTCACTAGCTACTTGTGGATGGTAGCCTAGACATAGACGCACATATTTGAAATTATTAAAAGCATTCAAGTGCTTATTAAAAATTTCAGGCAAGTTAGTTACAAACAATGTATAAATCTTTAACGACTCATATTGTAATGCAATTTTCATCGGATCAGAATAAAAATCGATATGCACATGCGTATCAATATGGGTCATATTTTTTCAAATACCTTTCAAATTCCCAATGAAATCTCCTGAACATTTTTTGGTTCTCCTTTAAATAATCCTGATCCGTATAAAAACCTTCTTTTATACGCGTTTCAATATTTATAGTCCCTTTAGAAATATATTCACAATATTTCTCGAAATAATTTAAATTACTTAAAAATTCTTTTCTATGCAAATCATCTTTTACTTCATTAATTTTTGTTTTGTATTCAATGAAATACTTACTATCATAAATTTCATTATCATAGGCTGCCATTGAAATTTTTCTTAATAAACAAGGAATACAGACTCCACATTGTCCTTTGTGCGGTTTAAAGTTTGATCTTCCTGCTCCACAAGTGAACGAATCTTTTATTTGATTTTTAAAAGGTATATCCATTTCTTCTATATTTTCTCCCTTAGTCTTAAAAATAAAAGGATGATGTAATTTCACTTTCAACTCTACTTTTTCCAGTATAGATCTGTACATATACAAAGTGCGAGGATGAGTCGTCTTTGTAGTAAATCTATTATTAATTTCTGGATTTAACGACAAAATTCCATTTTCATACAAATATACTTCTGAGCTATTGTTAAAAATACATTTGGACACAGCAAGTGCAAAGTATAGCAATGATCTTGTAGCTTGAGTTAAATGGTTCTTTTTTTGAACTGGTTTAGGAATTAAAGTAACTTCAATATCCTTAAAAATACTCAAATAAAAATCTCTTAGTATTTCTTGGTGTGTTTTTTCTTCACTTTTATTAATAACTCCAAGATAATCACTTTTGATATTATCCCTATAATTTCTATAAGCACCAGTAAGTGAATCTAAACCACCTGAAAAAAGTGTAACCGGATTATTAGTAGGAAGTGCTAATTTATTATTAGGAATAGTGTCGAATAAAGATTGCTCTCTTTGGCTGAATGAAATGATGAAGTTTTCTGCTGAAACCCATTGTACTAGCTGATTAACTTCTTTTACGATCAAAGTCCATCTCTCATAATTAAAAACTGGAATTATCACATTGATTTCTTTTCTAGAAGTAACAGTTACGTCTGCCACGTAAATGCTCCCCATAACTGTAACTAAGTCTATTACTTTTTGGTGTTCGATATTATTGTAGTCATAGGGAAAACTATCCAATAAAGAAAGATGTAGGTCTTCATTGTTCTTCTGTGCAACAATCATATTAAAATTCCCCAAAGCTGGCATTTTGAGTTTCTATTACAATTCTATCCAATACACTATTTAGAGGCACTCTCTTATCTACAAAGTTATTTACTAAGTCATAGATAGACTCATTTACGATTTGATTAGTTAAGTTAAGAATTAAGTTATTGATTTTTTCGTAAGGTAAATCTTCATACACGTCTTTTAGAGTATCATAAAGCTGCTTGAGTAAAATTTGATGTATTAAATGGAAAAAAAGTATATGGGCGAATGAATACACATCAAAATCATCCTTTTTCAACATTTTAGTCATAGCAATCTTATAAGCTTTTTCTAGTATGGATTTATTAAAGAATTCCTCATTTTCTATTTCATTTATAATCATATTAATAAATTCTTCTTGAGTTAATGGATCTTCCAAAACTTCTTTTTTTGACTTCCCCTTATACCCCTTACCTGATAAATTCAAAAAGCTGTTTTTTATAGTTATAAAAGATTTTTGAATATCTTCTTCATTGGCTAACTGTGAAAGTAATTCTTTTTTTGTAAGAATTTTCTTAGATAATTCCGGTGCAGATACATTCAATTCCTCATATGGTTTTCCCTCTAATAATTCTTTTACTTTTTTCTCAATATTCCGCTTTGAAGTTCCCACTATTATCATCTCCTATATTTACTACTTATAAAACCATCACTTCTATCTTGTAAGTAGTTTGAATAACGGTTGATAGAGCTAAATTCAGATGTATAAAATTAAAAATTTTCATTTGATATTACCAGCGCTTTTCTTGGAGTTTCAGAAGCTTCTCCCTCAACTCACTATCACTAGCATAAACATAAAGTCCCTTTATCCCCCTCTTCATCAACACATTAATCGAATTCAATATGATCTGTTCTTTCGCTCTTTCAACATCCTGAATCCCTTCTTTTCCTCTGAAAGCTTCGGTATCGCTATATTTTTCAGAAAGGATCTTCAAACAACCATTTTGCTCATCATAAGTAATTGATGGCCCCAATATCACTCCTACATAATTCAGATCAAAGCCTTGAATCGTATAGATGGATCCCGCTTCTTTAATTGTATCTCGCTCTTCTGCCCATGTTTTTTTAGCATCGGTTGAATTCCACGGAATTTCAAGGCTATCTTCTCTAATGTAGTACTGCTCGCCATCTTTCTTATGTTCATAATCGAATGTCGACACCACTCTTGAAAGTCCATAAATACTATCTTTCTCCACTATGGCATCATGCATGTCCTTGGCAGAATCGAATATTTGAAAATCATAGTGTTTATCTTTTGGTAACTTCAGAATTCGCTTCTCTACAAAATTATCGATCCAGTCGATCACGTCGTCTCCAGCATTCATGCGGAACTGCTCTTTTAAAATATAGGGCTCTTCCGTTTGATGATCCGGCACAACACTCTTCAGCCGCTCCTCGTTCCAATAGCTTTTCAGCTTTAAGACTTGTTTTTCGTCGTAGACGACGATGACGACTTTGCTGTGCTTGATGATTTCTTCCAATTGATTGTTTTCATTGAATCCATTGAACGCATCCGCTCTGCTCAGCAATAAATGCGCTTCGTCGACTAACACAATGTCCGCTTTTTCTGCCGCTTTCTTTTGTTTATTAATGAAACTTGTCGGCTTATCAAAGTTATTCTTTTTAAGGAACTTTACATTGGCAGCGATGTTTTTATACGTTTTCAGCATCTCTGAATGGTTGACGAGCAAGTGATTCTTCGTCTGATGAAGATTGGAGTTTTTATCAGCTGCCAGCTCTTGAATGCTGTTGAACACAGAACTGAGGACCACGCTCTTTCCTACACCGGCTTCGCCCTTCACCATGAATACAAAAGTTTCCTCGTCATGAATATGCTGTTCGCAGACTTCTATAATTTTGGTCTTAAGCTCGAGCTGCGTCATCGTCAGCTCTTTAAAAGGAGAAAGTTTGAAGATGTCCCTGTTCTTAATTACGTGAGCTGGGTTATTTACCATTTCCATTTTCAATAATTCAGTCCATATGTCATTGAAAATCTCTTTATCGTAGAATTTCTTGTTGTGGTAGTTGTGCGTGACGCTTTGTGCCGTCTGGCTCTTGTTCTGTAGCTTGTAGCGATTGTCGCCTAAGAAATAATTTATAAGCTTGGTTTCGATATTGTATGTAGCCGACCGATGAAATTGTTCGTGGAAGATGAGTGTCATTTCCTCTAAATTCTTTCTCTCGATATTATTCAAATGAGCCTTCATCCGATTTTTGAAAGCTACCGTTTCCCCGATATAGACCTCTGTATTGTTGTTGAGAAAATAAACAACTGGATAGTCAAAGTAAGTATCGTTCTCGATACTTTCCAAAGTAGATTTATTGAATTTCCAGTTTTCTAGTTTTGTTATCCCCATGAGTATGTAGCCTCTCTTTGCTGCGATTAATATGTTCCAACTGATTCTTGAGAGCGGTTAAATAGCGATTTTGTTATTGATAATCATACGGATGACCGTTATCTGCTCTAGTTGTAAAATCCTGTATCTTACTTATTTTCAGTTTAGCATTATTTAACTAATCTGAGGATACTTTTCGCAATATTACTACAAATATTGATAGATTATTAGCTTGGAATCAGAAATAGACAAATTACTGAATGGAACTACTTAGTTTTGATAGTATTAGCTCCCTTACTTCATCGAAATTCTTGCTATTTGGGCTCTTAATTTCCATTTATTTCTCAAATAGATGCCTTTCCTTTGATTATTAACGATATAATATACTTACTAGTTGGTTTATTTAGGAAGTTAACTAAGTACAAGGGGGCTTTTCAATGCAGACGAAATGGTATCATTCTATTTGGTTTATCGGTTTGCTGTTTTCACAATGGTATTTAATATTGCCGTTGATTCCAGCGATTATCTTAACGAAACAGAGACAGAAAGAAGAAGCGAAACATCATCAGCAATGGGCTGATAGTGGTTTCGGTGATCTATTGATATTAAACGAACGGAAAGAAGCAATTCAAAAAGATATTCAAACACTGACTGATGAAAAAGAAAAGACGATTGCAGACTTAGAAAAGAAAAAAGACAAGTTACTAGAAAAACTAAAAGTGGCCGAAGACTTGGAGGCTATCCGCAAAGCGATTGATGATGAAAAAGTGAATATGGAGAAATTTGCTCAAGACAAGGCTCGCTTTGCTGAGCAGTTAAAAATGTTGTTGAAAGAAATAGAGGAGAAGAAAGAAGAAATTATTGTTTTAGATGACGAAATCCTTAATCAGGAGTTCGGTTTCTACTCACCAAAATACAACCTTGAAAACTCACAAGTTTATAAACAGCGCTTGGAACACTTACGCAATCAGCAAAAGCAGATGGCTAAGGAGAAACGCGCTACCCACCACTCTGATGATTGGACACTAAGCGGAAGCAAGACCGAAGGACGTAAAATGAATAACGAGAACATTAAAATGACCATTTACTCCTTCAATACTGATTGCGACAGTGCAATCTCCAAAGCTAAATTCAACAATATCGATTCCATTGAGAAACGGATTCGTGGTTCCTACACCAAGTTGAATAAAATGAACGCGAAAAATAAGATTGAAATCAAAGGGGAATATTTAGAGTTGAAGTTAGCTGAACTTTATCTCGCTTATGAATACGAACAGATTAAAGAGGAAGAACGTGAGGAACAGCGCAGAATCAAAGAAGAAATGCGCGAGGAACAAAAAGCTTTGAAGGAAATCGAAGCATTGAAGAAGAAAATCGAGAAAGAAGAAACTCACTTCACACAGGAAATTGGTTCGTTGAAGTCACGCCTCGAGTTGGCCTCTGGTGATGAGAAAGCTGATATTCAGCATAAGATTTTGGAACTGGAAGCGAAACTGGCGCTTGTCGAAAAAGACAAAGAAGATGTCCTCAACCGCGAACAGAACACACGAGCTGGATATGTCTACATCATCTCCAATATCGGATCGTTCGGAGAGCATGTGTATAAAATCGGCATGACGCGCCGCTTGGAACCTATGGACCGCGTGAAGGAACTGGGCGATGCATCTGTCCCATTCACCTTCGATGTTCATGCCATGATTTTCTCTGAAGATGCGCCAACATTGGAGAATGCGCTGCACAAGGCTTTCCATCATAAACGCTTGAACAAAGTGAACGAACGCAAAGAGTTCTTCAGAGTATCTCTGGAAGAAATATCTGATGTTGTGATTCAAAACCATAACAAGGTCGTCGAATTTACCAAACTTGCGGAAGCCGAGCATTATCGAGAAACGCTGATGCTCGAAAAGACTTTGGAACAAGTGGCGAACTGAGTTTAAAGTATAAATAAAGCATAATAAAAAGGCCTGTAGCTACGCAGGCCTTTTTATTATGCTTTATTCTATTCCTCACCCATCTCTTCAAGTGCTTCCGGATAGGTGATCGTATTGAACACTTCCCCGCTCTTCGCGTCTTCCATGTCGATCACGACTTCATAGCTGTCAGGGGCGTTGCCGTCGAATAGTTGATACAAGGATCCAACGACGCCGAGCGTCATCGTTGCGATGCCGTCGAAGCTGTTTTCATAGGCTTCGCGGTCGACTTGGACGGTGAATTGGTCATAGTTATCAGATGTTTCGATTGCCTGGATGGACGGATAGTCACCTGATTCGGTGATGGCGGTGCTTGCTTCTTCGACGCTTGCTGCGACTTCTTGCATCATGTCGTCATGCTGGTCTTTCGATATTTTGTAGGTGATGGAGCCGTCGTCATGGACGGTCGCTTGTTCTGCCGTGTCGACGTCCGCTGCGATCTGTTCGGGATCCTGACCTTCGAAGAATGCGGAAGGAATAGTCACTTCGACATTGAAGAGCCCTTCGTTGACGCTGACGCCGCCTTTTTCTTCTTCTGATGGCGGCTCTTCTGTGTCTTGCGTCTCGGTCATTGTGTCTCTTGCGCTGCCGGATTCTTTAAACGGTTCCGTTTGGGGTTCCCTGTCGGTCGAGCAAGCGGTAAGTGCCAGGCCGCTTGCGGCGATGATCGTCGCAAAATTCTTCATACAACATCCCTCTCCGTTTGTGATTTCTCAGCTTATTCCTCCGTGCTAAAGAACACATTGTCCCAATTGCCGTTTTCAAAGACCAAGAGGATCGGATCGTCTTTTTTCACCATATGAGCCACCTTGCCTTCCAATGTGCCGCCCTCGTAAATCTCTCCATTCAATCGACATCCGGTCATACCGCGAGCCGTCTCTGCCGAAGTAAACAAAATCCATGGCATCCATCTACCAGGCATCGTCTTCTGTCTCAGCTCCAATGAGTTTCGCCGTCACGTCCGTGAATTCAGAGGGCCCCTTGTGTCATCCACTGTTCTTCCAAACGATCAATAAATGTTAAGTTGTTAATGCCAAATTATACTAGATAAAACATATAATTACCAATTAAATGGTTTATATCAAAGAAATTATCTATACCTAGCAAAAAGTTAATACATCAGTTAAAGCGGTGAATACCTGCGGCAACTTTCTCACTTATTTTCGTCCATCGGTTAGATAGGTGAGAAAGGTTTTTTAAGGACATAGAAAAAAGCCTGCGGTTGCACAGGCTTTTTTTGGGGTGATATTTCGTTAGTTACAAAATTCCATGGGAAATTCTCACACTAACCGTGAGCCCCGATCAATCTTCCTCTTCCTCTTCACCGTCTTCTGTGTCGGTCATTATGTCATCGGCTCCGTCGTTTTCTTCGAGTGGCTCGGTTTCCGGTTCGCTGTCGCCTGAGCATGCGGACAATGCCAGTCCACTTGCGAAGATGATCGCTGCGAATTTTTTCATTTCTACCAGTCCTCTCTATTTAGGGTTTTGAGGTTCATACCTCTGTGCTAAATATCGTAGGCGTTTAGTGTCATTTACCAAGCTGTTCCTGGTTACCAAATAAATGGGTGTTACTCCCTGCCTACCCGTCTATCGCAAGCAGTTAACATATTCAGCCGATATTTAAGTAACTTTTTTGGACGCATTTCCGTCTATCTGCCAAAGGAGTGGCGCCATGAAACACTTGAGTTTGCTCATTGCGTTTTCAAGCATCTTCCTATTCGGCTGCATGCAACAACCGCAGATCACTGAATCCGAAGCCACCGCAATCATCGAAGAGCTTCACACAAATTCATTTGGAGATGCGGAGGTCTTGTCCATTGAGTACAATTGGGGCCGTTACGCGGTGGAGTGGGAAAACAGAGGGAATTGTGAATGGGGCATCGATTATGTCGATGGGGATGACGGCCAGGTGGAAATGAAACAAGCGTCGATCTGTTAGCGATCGGCGCTTGTTTTTTGATATCTATTAATAGCCTTGTTCCAGTATTTCCATGAACTCTTCTTCAGAATCCGCACCTACTTCATCCATGGCATTCAAGCCATCCGGTCCTTCCAGTGCCGGGTCGGCGCCGTGTTCGACGAGTAGTTTGGCGCTCTCGTATTCGCCGTACATGACGGCCGTCCCTAATACTGTCGAGTAATAATCGGACGAGTTAACGTCCGCTCCTGCATCTAATAAGGCATTAATCACGTCCAGATCCCCCGCATACATGGAGTACATCAAAGCATCGGAACCATCCGCATCTTTGGCGAGGATATCTTCCCCGTCAGCGAGGGCTTGTTCGACTCCGGCCAAATCACCTTCGCCAGCAGCTGCCATCAGCGGCGTTTGTCCTTCGACTGCATACATTTCATCGTAGAATGCATCTTCAAATCCGAGTAAGAACGGCCCAGCAAAAGCGGCTGTGGTCGCGAATAGGCCAATGACTCCGGCATACGCCAAACTCATGACGACAGCGAGTACCGCTGCCCCAATCGCGATCCGGCCATGTTTCGGCTGGTAGAATGTCACATCGGCCTTGCTGAAGTGGTCGATCGATTGGATGCGCTTTGGCAAACGAGGATGCGTCGACAGCACTTCGGCAAGCCAGACGAATGCATTCGATTCCGTCGTGATTTGTTCGCGGTAAGCGTCTTCGTTTACTTCTAGATAAGTTTTCTTGCCAATGCCAAGAAGTGTCAATGCACGTTTTGCAGCGGCAGCATCTTGGATTTCGTAAGCGGCGTGGCGGTCGCATGTGTATTCACACGAGCGGCTGTGCGCCGTGCTCAAAAATGGGATGAACCCGGCCGGCAGAATCAACAGGTTTTTCCAGACGTGGCGGCGTTTTACGTGAGCCAGTTCGTGGGCGATGATAAAGTCCAGTTCCGTTTGCCCTTGCTCGCGCGCCAGTTCGAACACTTCCGAATACAACACGACCATGTCGCGGCCGAAGAAACGCGTCGCAAACGCATTGAGCGCCCCTTCGGATTGGATAACGAATACTTCCGGGACTTTGTCGAGTTCCATTTGCGCTGACAAGGCCTGTACGCGTTCGTAGACATCCGGAAATTGGCGCTCGTGGATGCGCACGCCGTTTCCGCGGATCGACCCAAGCATCACCGCATTGGCGAACAGCAAAAATGCAAAAATCGTCAACGCAATGCCGACGCCAATAATGGAGACGGCCGCCAATACGTAAATCAACACGCTGAAAATTACGCTAAGAATAAAATAAATGCTCTCTCTATCTGATTGAATGTTCGTCTTGCTCATCATTTTCTCCCTCTCGATTTGGAATATCTTACATATAATAGCACTTACTGCTCATTTGGAGAATAGAATTTTTTAGTGCAGGATAAATTATTTTTATGGCGGGAGTGAACTGGTCCTTCAAGCTTTCGCGTAGAGATAAATGTATATTAAAAAACGCCGATCTCCAGTAGATTGGCGTTTTTTTGGATGGATTATTTTTTGTTTTGTGCTCGTTTCTTTTTCAGCCAGGCAATCAGTAAAATGTACAAGGCAGAAAGAACGAGGGCGATCGGAATCAGCCATAATATGTATTCAACATAAGAAATGCCGGTTCTTTGATAAACGATTGTCCCAAGCCACGTGACGAGGAATACTAAGGGGAAAAAGAGTATCGGGTCTTTCTTCTTCGAAAAAATCGGCTCTGTCAGATGTTCTTTGATTTCAGGCCAGCTCAAATGCGTTCACCTGCTCTCTGTTGTTTCTTGCGGCGCTTGTTCTGGACGATGGACCGCAGCACCCCATACACGATGAAGCCGGCAATCAAGGAGCCGATAAAGAAGACCCACCCCGGTTCGCCGCCGAGCATGTAGCTCACCAAAAACGCGATGGCGCCGTATGCTACGGCCCAGGAAATGGCCTTTACTGCGCGGTTAGTCATTTGGGGTTACCCTCCAAGCTGTTTTGTGTCTTCTTCTCTTTTTCTAGTCGCTTCTTCTCCATACGTGGCAAGATGAATACAACAAGAAGAAATCCAGCGATGACGGAACTGATGACCAGATTCCAAACGGGCTTTCCTTCTATGATGTAACCCATAATAAAGGCGACTACGCCATATGTAGGTATCACCCATAAAGCATTTTTTAATCGGTTATTCATTTTTTCTCCTCCCAGCTCTACTCCCCTGTTACCCTTAGGGAATACCTGAAAAACTTTCCACTAAGCCAGCTGAATAATCTTCAAACAGAACTTCAATAATTGGAAATTTGTGTTAAACTGATACCAACTAAACAGAACCTCACCTTAGATTGGCATCCCCCAGAAGGAGGCTATTCGATATGGAATTTCTTGCAGCCGTTGGCATTTTGCTCGTCTCTTTGCTTCTCGCCTATCAGCTCGGCAAAGAT
The DNA here is from genome assembly GCF_041320495.1 of Planococcus sp. SSTMD024. Classification (NCBI taxonomy): domain Bacteria; kingdom Bacillati; phylum Bacillota; class Bacilli; order Caryophanales; family Caryophanaceae; genus Planococcus; species Planococcus sp. SSTMD024. The sequence goes on from NZ_JBGGNS010000021.1 coordinate 281,382, forward strand.
TATTCACGCAAAGGCAAATACATCATTTGGGGCATCACGACGATGTTTGTCATCTGTCCGTTGTTCTCCTGGCTCGTCAGCATGGGCTACGCTTACTATGAACAAAGCGGTTGGGCTGCAGTGGCGATGCTCGCCATACTTTACCCCAGCACGTTTATCATCGGCTTGGTGTTATTGCTGATGGGGATCTTCCGCAAGAAAGATGCTGTTCGCAGAATTTAAGTCTCTATACAAAAACGCGCTCCGCCAAAAGGCAGAGCGCGTTTCTTTTATGCATTTTCCTGTTTCAAGCTTTCGATGATGTTGTCGTTCTTGATCTTGGCGATCGAGTACAGCATCGCTGCGCCGACAATCAGGAAGATGACGACGATGACGAAGGCGATACTGCCCCATGGCACCGCAAACCCGTAACTGAAGGTCTGGTTAAGTGCGTAGTGCATCGCGAACATCGCCGCGAAACTGATCGGCAAGCCGTACGCGAGCGCTTTGACGCCGTAGAACAGACTTTCGTAGCGGATCATTTTATTGAATCCGTTCGGGGTCATGCCGACCGAGCGCAGCATGGCGAATTCCCGTTTACGGAGTTGGATGCTCGTCGAGATGGTGTTGAAGATGTTCGCGATGGAAATGAGCGAGATCAAGGTGATGAACCCGTACGTGAACACTTGCATAAGCAAGACGAGTTGTTCCTGTTGCTGGCGCTGCTGGAAGACGTTCGAGACATTGATGCCCGCTTCGTTGATTTCCAAAATCTCCGCTTCTGTCTTCATCGGGTCGCTTGTCGCAAGTGAGATGACCGGATACGTATCAGCAGCAATGAAGCCGAGTTCATCCAGTGCATCCATCGGGACGATCAAATCGAGGCTGCCTGGATAAGCGGTGGATACACCGGCCGGGGCTTCGTCCGTCAATGCCGCGATTTCGACATTGGCGAGCACTTCCGGTTCAACCTCTTCGCCCATTTCATTGATGGAACTGCCGAGAAGTTCGATTGTCTCGCCCGGTTCCGCTTTAATGGTCTTCGTTTCATCGATCGTGCCGGACATGCCGTTCTGGTAGACCACTTCGTCGATGACGATGGCGCGCGGCGTTAGCTGGCCGAAGCTCGCCGGCTCCACGCCGACTTGTTGTGCGTATTGCTCGAAGTTTTCATTGTCCAGGGCATACACCGAGATGTTATAGAGGTAACGGCCCTCAATGAGGTGAGCTTCACCCCGTTCGATTTGTTCGGTCAACACGTCCGGCAAGCGGTCTTGTGTGATGTGCGCCTCTCCTCCCGCCTGGCGGATCAGGCCGGCTTCGGTCACATCAGGAAGGCTTGCGTATTGCTCGAGGCTGTCTTCGTTCAGTTCGCCGCCGTGCAATTGGATATCGTATTGCAGCTCGCTTTGCGACATGGCCAGTGAGGTTTTCAAGTTATTCGTGAAATAGGTCACCGTCAGGAACAAAACGATCGAGATGACCAGTGAAAACACCGTCGCCAAATAACGCTTGCGGTTGCGTTTCAAGTTCTTCAAGCCGATTTCCGCTTCCAGTCCGAACAGCTTGCGCACCCATTTTGAGGTTTTCACGGCTTTACCCGTCAGTTTGATGTCCTGCGTCTGGCGGATGGCGTCAATCGCGGAAATCTTCGACGCTTTTTGCGCCGGCACATAAGTCGAAATCAAGATGGTGAGTGCCGAGACGCCAATCGCGACCACGAGCATCATCGGCGTGACGACGACTTCCAGCTGCTGGTCGACATTGAGCGCGCCCTTAAGGAAGGTGTTGATGAATTGGAAGGTCACCCAAATGCCGCCGAGCCCTGCGAGTATGCCGAGCGGGATGCTGATGGCGCCGATGATGGCCCCTTCGAAAAACACCGAGTTGCGTTTCTGCCGTTTCGTTGCCCCGACGCTTGCGAGCATGCCGAGATGCCGTGCACGTTCGGAGACGCTGATGGCGAACGCGTTGTAGATGAGCGCCACCGAGCCGATGACGACAATGCCCATGATGATGCCGGCGAGCGAGAACAAGGTCGTCCGCAAATTATCATTTTGGGTCGTTCCGTATAGGCGCAGGAGGTCCGAATTGAAATCGACCGTGGGAATGCCTTGTTCTTCGGCAAACGCGTAGGCATCTTCGAATAAATCGTTGTCGACTTTCGAAGCGACGACATAGCCGTCGAAGGTCTCATCTGCTGCGGCTGTCGCGGTATCGGTCCATCCGACGACGCTTACCACCGGCAGCCAGGACACTTCCCAGCCCGGCCGTTCGATGATGCCGACGATGTCAAAAGTCTGCTCGTTTACATCGACCAGTTCTTCGTTGAGCGTGTCACCTGCGCCAAATTGCATCGGGTCGTACTCCGAGAGCTTGTTGCCCTCAAGGCTGTGGATGCGTTCCCCGACTCCTGCTGTCAAAGTATCGCCGACTTCGTACTTCTCCTCGGTACTAGTGTTCAAAGTTTCCGAGATGACGACTTCATTGGCGTTTTCAGGCAAGCGCCCTTCTGTGAGCGCAAGCGGGAAATGGTCGATTCCTTGTGCTTCGAAATTGCGAAAATAAAGATAGCGTTTTGCTTCGTTTTTGGAGTTGTCGAAAGCGGCAAACCCATTGCTTGTGACGATGAGCTGTTCGGTGTTATCGTCGTTTGCGATTGCTTCAAGCTGCTGAGTGGTCGCGTCTTGATACTCGATATGCCATTCGCCGTTTTCGTCGATGTCTTCCCGGATCAACAGATCGAGAAATGACACGCCGAGCGTTGCGACGGCCGTGATCATGGCGACGGAAATGATGGCGCCGATGATGGTGACAAGCGAGCGCCGTTTGTTTTCCTTCAAGTGGCGGACGGTGACTTTATTGACGATGTTCATGAGCGGATGACCTCGTCTTTGGCGATTTTGCCGTCTTCGATGGAAATGACACGGTCCGCCTGCAAGGCGATGCGCTCATCGTGCGTGATGACGATCAAAGTCTGCTTGAAGGTTTTGTTGAACATCTTCAGGAGCTCCATGATTTCTTCGCTGTTTTGGCTATCCAAGTTTCCGGTCGGTTCGTCCGCCAGCATGATCGCCGGGTTGCTGACGAGCGCGCGGCCGATCGAGACGCGCTGCTGCTGGCCGCCGGATAATTGGTTCGGCAAATGGTTGAGCCGTTGGTCGAGCCCGAGCGCCCCGGAGATCTTGCGGAATTGGTGTTTGTCGACGCGTTGTTCGTCGAGCAGCATCGGCAAGGTGATGTTTTCCTCGACCGTCAAAATCGGGATCAAGTTGTAGAACTGGTAGATCAAGCCGATTTGGCGGCGGCGGAAAATCGCGAGCTGCGTTTCGTCGAGCTGGTAGATGTCCGTGCCGTCGATTGACACATTGCCGCTGGTCGGGCGGTCGACGCCGCCGAGCAAGTGGAGCAACGTCGATTTGCCGGAACCGGATGGCCCGATGATGCAGATGAATTCGCCTTTGTTGACGCTAAACGACACATCGTCAAGTGCTTTGACCGCCATTTCATCCTTGCCGTATACTTTTGATAAGTTTTTTACTTCCATGATTGTCATGAGTGTACCCTCCGTTTGGTTGTTGTTTATGAATAAATTGAACATATTTTGGGAATTTCATTGCAAACGATATTCCGCAAAACGGCTTGCTTTCCTGGGGGCTTGCGCTGAACTAATTCGGACTAGCGCCCGAATGGATTTCAGCACTTCGTCGAAACGGAGTTGGAAAGCCACCTCCGTTTCTGCTCCCCAAGGAGTCTGCACCGTTTTGCTCCATATCTCTTTGAACCTTGCAATTAAAAATATGCCTGAGACGATTCTATACCGCTCCACTACTCTCTTTGAATCTGCTATGCAACTAAGTTATGTGTAAAATAAATTCACTTAAATTAAATAAGATGTTCTTTCACCAACTTCAAACCGTCTTACATAACTTTAGTATAGAGAGGGTTCATGACTGCCCGGTGACTCTTAGGTGACAATCCAGTCACTTAAGGAAAATTAGGTAAAGGTCTGTTCCAGCCCAATTGAAGTGGAAGGCAATTTCCAGATATTGATTTCATGTTACAATTTAATTATCAAAACTCCTATTAAGCTCAGTTTATTTGCACAGGTTTACAGTGAAACAACTCACCTATTATAGAGGAGGGGTAAAACGTGGATTTCTTATTGTGGTTCATGATTGGTTTCATCCTTATCGGATTGCTTGTGTTCCTTTTGATGAAAAAACCAATGGAGATGAAACTCGCGCATGTTAAAGCAAACCCGGACAGCGAGGAAGCTTCAAGAGATACCAAGCACATGATTTGGTGGGTGTGGAGCGTGACGGCTTGGGGCGTTGTCAGCATCGCGCTGGTCGTCTGGTGGTTTAACAGTACATCGGGACAAGCCAAAAATAGTGAACAGAAATTCCAGTGATGCGGAGTTTCTGTTTTTTCATTCCACAGAAAAAAGCAGGCGCTAGATCACCTGCTTGTAGAATTTGATATGGAAGCGGGTGCCATCACCCGGTGTGCTGGCGACTTCGATGTCGCCGCTTTGGCTGGTGATGATGCTATAGGCCATGGCGAGGCCGATGCCGACCGAATCGTCGCCGGCGTTTTCGCCTTTATAGAAACGCTTGAAAATATAGGGCAAGTCTTTTCGGGAAATGCCGCTGCCGTTGTCTTCGATGCGGATGCTGGTGTAGAGCGCGTTTTCGCTGTAGCGGATGGCCAGCTTGCCGCCTTCTTCGGTATGTTCGACACAGTTTTTCAAAATATTGATGAGCGCTTCTGTCGTCCAGTTGAGGTCGCCTGTAAACGCCGCATCTTCATCGCCTTCGATCTCGAGGTCCTGCATTTTAATGTCCACCGGAATGAGCAGTGGTTCGACCGCTTTTTCGATGAGCATGGATACCGGGATGCGGTCTTGTTTGAAATGAATCGTGCCGGCATCGATCTTCGACAGTTTGAGTAACGACGACACGAGCCAGTCCATGCGCTCGAGCTGCGTGTGGAGATTGCGGATGAATTCGGTGCGTTTCGCATCGTCCAACTCGCTGTCGCGCAAGAGATCCGCCATGACCATCATCGAGGTGAGCGGCGTTTTTAATTGGTGGGAAATATCCGAAATGGCGTTCGTCAGCTTGCCTTTGTCTTCAGTTAGAAGAGCGCCGTGTTCCGACAGCATTTTCGTCACTTTATAGAGTTGCGTTTTGAGAAGGCTCAGCTCGCCTTCGCGGTTGTCGCGCACATCAAGCTGGAAATCGCCGCCGCTGATTTGCTGCAGGAAGCCGGTCAAGCGTTCGATTTCCCGGTAGCGCCACCAAGTGAAGATGATGGCCGTTGCGCTGAGCGATAGCGAGACGCCAAGCACGAACCAAGCGGCCGTAGAAGAAACGAAAATGGCGGCCAGGACCGTGCCAAGTGCACTGATTGTAATAAGTGCAACGAGCAGCCAGCGGATTTCACGGTTGCGCAACATTCTTACTCACCCGCCTTATAGCCCATGCCGCGGACCGTTTTAATGAGCATTGGCTGTTGAGGATCGTCTTCGAGTTTTTCGCGCAAGCGTTTAATGTAGACCGTCAACGTGTTGTCGTTGACGAAATCGCCGCCGACGTCCCAGATGCGGTCGAGCAATTGCGCACGCGTCAGCACTTGGCCGAGGTGGTTCGCGAAAATGAGCAGCAAGCGGTATTCAAGCGCGGTCAAAAGAACTTCATTGCCCGCTTTATGGACTTTGCCGTCCGAGGTGTTGATGTGCACGTCACCCAGTTCGACGACCGTTTTCGGCTGCGCATGGCGCTGGTAGCGGCGCAGCACCGAATTGATGCGCGACAAGAGTTCACGGACGCGGAACGGTTTGGTGATGTAATCGTCCGCGCCCATATCGAGCCCCATGACGACATTCACTTCGTCGTCAAACGCCGTCAAAAAAATGACCGGGATGTCGCTTTTCTTTTTGACGAGCGCGCATAAGTCATAGCCGCTTCCGTCAGGCAATGACAGATCGAAGAGGCATAAATCGATTGCGGAGAGCTGCCCTTCGATCGCTGCGGTGGCGTCTTTTGCCGTGTGGCATAATACCGTGGTGAAGCCTTCTTGTTCGAGCGAATATGTCAGGCCGGAAGCGATCGTCCGGTCGTCTTCGACTACGAGTATGTTCATCTGTATTCCCCTATTCCTGTTGAAATGAAAAAAGCCGGTACCGGTAGATTGGTTATCATCTACGATACAGGCTTTCGGTTCGAGTGACTAGCGGCAGCCGGAATTCCCCAGAAAATCTTAAGAATTGCCTTTTGGTTTTTTCGTCTTTTTCGCGGCGTTTTCTGAGCTATAGATAATCCCGAGCGCCAAAAACGCGATGCCGAGTGCCGGTGACATATCACCCGTGAAACTTAAAATCAAAAAGATCAACCCGAGCATGAGAAAGACGTGCCCCGTCGATTTCATCGTCTCATTCCTTTCGTAGTTTTGCCGTGTCTTTCCGTGTAATGAAATATACGGCTATGCGTTGAAAAAGTTTCGCCACTTATAGAGGTCTGACGTCTACTGTATATTTTCTTGCATTAAACCTGCCGATGTAGTAAGCTGTTCAAAGTAAACACCCCCATAATCTATCTGTATAACCTTAAGAATACGGCTTAAGGGTCTCTACCAGGAACCGAAAAATCCTGATTACAGAAAGCGATCTTTCGTTTTCTGTAATCAGGATTTTTTTATTTTCTAATAAACCAACATAGATGTATGAAGTTCAAAGCCTTTAAAGATTTTTTGTGAAACAGGATTCTTTATTTCAACTATTCCGTAAAACCACTCCGCTTTCCTGCGGGCGAGCGCCAAGCCTCCTCAGAAGCTGCGCTTCTTGCGGGGTCTCGGCTGTCTCGCTTTCCCGCGGGAGTCTCCGTGGTTTTACTCCATAGCTTTTGTAATATTGGTAGAGAATCCATTCATCAAAGCCTGCGTCACACTAAAACTTGTATAGACGAAAGGAAGCGTATGTTATGAATTTGAAAGTTTATATTTTAGCCTTGGCCACGGTGGCGGTCGGGCTTGTCGAACTGATCGTCGGCGGCATCTTGCCGACCATTGCCGAAGAGTTTGATGTATCGGTGAGCGCTGCCGGCCAATTGATCACCTTGTTCGCCTTGATTTACGCCGTCGCCGGTCCGGTGCTATTGATTGCAACGAGCCGCTTCGAGCGCAAGAAAGTGTATTTGATTTCCATGTTCATCTTTTTCCTTGGAAACATCATGACTTTCTTCAGCCCGGACTTCACGTGGATGGTCATCGCGCGCGTCATCACCGCGGCGAGTACGGCGCTCATCGTCGTCTTGTCCCTCACGATTGCCGCGAAAATCGTTGAGCCGCCTTACCGCGCGAAAGCGATCGGCCTGATCTTCATGGGGATCAGCTCGTCGCTCGTGCTCGGCGTTCCGCTTGGCATCTTGATTGCCGATGCGTTCGGCTGGCGTGTCATTTTCCTTGCGATCGCTGCCCTGTCGCTCGGTTCGATGGCGTTGATCGCGCTTTACATCCAGCCAATTCCTGGAGGCACGGCGATTCCGCTCAAGCAGCAATTAAAAGCGGTCGCAAGTGCGAAAATCGGCACCGCCCACCTTGCGACGCTGTTCATGCTCGCCGGGCATTACACGGTGTATGCGTACTTCACGCCGTTTTTGGAAACGACGATGCAACTCAGCCCGTTCTGGGTCAGCGCCTGTTATTTGATTTTCGGCATCGCGGCAGTGAGCGGCGGCGCAATCGGCGGCACCTTGTCCGATTCGATCGGCTCGAAAAAGAGCATCCTGATCGTCATCTCGGCGTTCGCCGTCAGCTTGTTTGTGCTTCCGTTCACGACGTTCTCGCTGGTCATCTTCTTGCCGGTGATGGTCATTTGGGCTGCGCTCAGCTGGGCGCTTGCCCCGCCGCAGCAAAGCTATTTGATCGAAACCGACCCGGCCACATCCGACATCCAGCAGAGCTTCAATAACTCGGCGCTGCAAGTCGGCATCGCGCTCGGATCTGCAGTCGGCGGACTTACTTTGACGCAAACCGGCTCAGTCACGAGCACCGCGTGGGTCGGCGCCGTGATCGTCCTGGTGGCGCTTGGCTGTGCAGTATTCTCGATTACACGTCCAGCGATTGAACGCAGTATACGTAGCTACCAAAAATCGCAAAGCCTATAAACTAAAATATAGATCTGCCACGATATCTATTAAAGATACATGTAACTTTTAAAAATCCATTTCCCACCAGTTGCTGGGAATGTAAGCGGCGACTCCGGGAGGATTAGCGAGACAATTGAGACCCTGCAGGAGCGCTAGCGACGAAGCGGCTCAATGCGAGCCCTCCGGAAAGCGTCCGCTGAAATGTACAGCAACACAACTGATATAAATGCCAAAAGACTGTCCCTATAAGTCATCACGATGACTTGGGGACAGTCTTTTTATTCCCGGAATCCCGCCTCTTTCATAATCCACACATACGGCCTTTCCGGCAAAGCTTCTTCCAACTCACGGATCAACTCTAACAGTTCCCGCGTGAACACTTCATACTCATCCGGCGGCGACACCACTTTCAATAACTTAATCAGCGAAGCCGTCGTGCCGCGTGTGATATAGCCTTTTTCCTGGTGCAGCTGCGCTTCGAGCTGTGTGAGTTCAAGCGGAGACCTTAACCGGAAAGAATACAGCACTTCTTCGTGCGCCGCCTTATTGCGGAACGGGAACGCGATTGACAGAATTTCGTCGAGTTCCACTGCGCTCAGCTGGATGCCCTGGTCTCCTGCGTCGTCTATGAAATCCTGCGCAATGCGCGTGCGCAAACTTTGGTCGATGACCGTATAGAAATTGGTGATTTGGCCGAGCGACAGGAAATTGACGAGAACCCAAAGCGGCAAGTTCTTATGCTTTTCGTAAAACTCGCGGAGCTCCGGATAGCGCACGCGGTGGCGTTTCCGGTGGCTTTCGATCAGGTTATTGAGTGTCGCCGTGATGCGGTCGCGTTCATGGAAATGGATATCGTCCGGGCTGTAATTCGCGCTGTCGAGAAAGCTGTCGACTTCGGGAAAGCGTTCGGAAAACCGGTACGCGATCTTGGATTTGATGCTGCGCTCGAACTTCAATAATTCCCCGAGCAGCAACATGCGCAGCTTGCGGTCGAACTGATACAGCGCCAGGACGTGATTGAACGTCGTGCCGGCTTCGTACATTTCCTCGCCGTATGGGTTTTTCGTTTCATCGCGCTCAAGGAACGGTTCTTTGTAGCCGTCGATGAGCGCGTAATAATTATCGCGCGACAGCACGCGTCTTGCGGCCGCTTCGTCTTCAACCACGAGTCCGCGGCTTTTCAAGATCGCGAGCTGTTCGTCGTGCGTCGCAAAGCTTTTCATGTCCACCTCTCCCTGTTTAGTCATCGCTGAACAACGCGCCAGCGATAGCCGCTGCGTCTTCCTCATCTTCCATCATGACCGCGGCTGATAGATTGCCGACGTTCGGGTCGTAGCCGGCGAACCAGCCCATATCGCCGTCGTCGGTTTTGATGACAGCGGCCTTGCCGGCAAGGCCGTGGCCATCTTCGTCACCGGCTTGGGCGAGCGCCGCACGGACCAATTCCGCTTGCTCGGCACTGAGGAGCTCTTGCTGCAGGCTTTCTTCTCCTGCGTCTCCTAAAAGAATCGGCTTTTTCATTTCGCCGTCTGCTAAAAATGTGCCATACATGAGCGCCGCATGGAGAATGTTGACGCGCACTTGGCTCTCGCCGGATGCGGAACTCGCGAGTTGGCCTTCTGAGCCGAATGTTCCGTTTTCCGAGATTTGCGAGGCCGCAAGCGGCACCGGATAATCGAACGCCTGGCCGAAGCCGAATTCATTCAAGCCCTCCAGGAAGCTGTCGTCCGGCATATTGCCCGCCTGAATCGCGAAATAAATGCTGTCCGAATGAACGAGCGCTTTTTCCAGATCAATCGGGTTCGAAACGCCCGGATTCGGACGGGTGATGCGGAAATCATTCCAGGACGGGAATTTCTGCCACGTCTCCCCGTCGATCTCAATGCCTTCCGCCGGATCCAGTGCGCCTTGCTTCATGGCAACGGCCGCAGTGACCGGCTGCATCACATAAGACGGTGGGTACGATGCGGCTGCCCGGTTAAAGAAGGGCTGGTCCGGATCGTTGGTGAGCTGGCGGAAGCGGGTTTCCTTAATTCCAGGAATGAAATCATTCGGGTCATAAGCCGGCGAACTGACCAGTACATGCGTCTCGCCGGTATACGGGTCGACCGCAGCGGCCGTGCCCGGTTGCCCGCCCATTTCTTTGTAGACTTCCTGCTGCAATTCGGCGTCGATCGTCAGTGTGATCGTCTCGCCGGCTGCTGAGGAATTGTCGACGGCGGTGATCGTTTCGTTTTGTGCGGTCTTTTCAATCAAGATCTTGCCGCCGCGTTTTCCGCGCAGTTCGGTTTCGAAAATTTCTTCCAAGCCTTCACGGCCGACGATATCGCCTTGGCCATACCCTTGCCCGCTGCGCTCTTCCAGCTGTTCAGCGGTGATCGGCGCAATGTAGCCGGTCAAATGTGCCATCGATTTGCCGTACGGATAATGGCGCATCGTCACTTTCGTGCGTTTCGTGCCGGGAACCGCAAACAGCCGGTTCAATTTCTCCCGGTCCGGCCCGACAGTTCCAAGCGGCACGTAATGATGCGGCTCGACCCACGGCTTTTCGAGTTCTGCGTCAATGTCTTCGACGGACAAATCCAAAAGCCCGGCGAGCCGCTCCGTGTAATCGTCGCGGTCAAAATTCCCCGGCACGACGCCGATTTCGTACGCATCCGTATTGCCGGCGATAACCTTGCCGTTGCGGTCGACGATTTCGCCGCGCTCGGTATCGCTGATCTGCACCGAGACATTATCGCCTTCAGACAGGTTCGGCAAAATGAAAGATGGATCCCATTCTGCGTACCACTCACCTTCTGCGTGTTCTTCCATCTCCTCATACACAAAGCTCAGCGTCTTGTTGAATTCAATCTCGCCAATGACGCTGTCCATTGAAATCGTCAACGGGAGATCTGCAGGCTCGTTTTTCAGCCACGGCTCTTCGCCCAATTCCCAATCGATTTCGCGCTCCGATAAGGACAATTGCTCCTCGAGTTCCACTTGCCACTCAATGAAGGTTTCCTCGCCGAATGCTTCTTTGGCACGCTCCGTCAAAAATTCTTCGTACAGCGTTTCGTATTCGCCCGCTTGCCACAATTCCACGAATTGCTCTGCCCGCGGCTCCGGCGATGCGACCGTCTCCGGTTCCGCCTCTTCCGGCGCCGGCGCTTCCGCTTCCTCGTCCGAACACGCCGCAAGCACAAGCGCCGCGCCAACTCCGATTATCCACAGCTTCCCTTTCCCCATTGCTACCCCTCCGTCTCCTTAGCCTTTTCTACCATCTTACCCTGAAAACGCTCGCTTCAATACGGAAATTTTTGGATGAGGAGTTTGAAAGTTCGAAATTTCTCCAGGCGGACGCTTTCCGTTGTTTCAACTATTTTTATAAAAACATTGAGAAATCCGCTTAAAAACGAAGAATCTCATTCATTATGAAACAAACCGCCCCATCTTCCGTATAATTAAGGAAGAAAAGGAGGCCATTTATGTTCGCTGAAATGAAATCGCGTTATTTGATTCTCTTCACCATCCTCGGCGTCCTCGCGACTTTAATCATCTTCATGCTGATTGGCGCGGATCCCGTCACAACCGAAGTCGCGGTGCAAATTGCCTTTTATATTGTCGTCCCGTACTTTTTCTTTCATTATTATTGGGGCAAGAACCCCGATTGGTCGTTCGGTGAAGTGTTGACCACCAAAGGCATTAAGCCATGGCTTCCTGTCATTACCGGCATGGTGTTTGTGTCGATTGCGTTCTCGCTGACGATGTTCTGGCTGCAGCTCGCGATTCTCTACCCGGCGTTTCCGTGGCTGGCGGAATTATTGCTGGCGCCGGTCGAGATGCCGGGCGGTATTGGGTATGAATATTTCATGCTGGTAACGCTCGTGATCTTGGCACCGATCGTCGAGGAATTCGTCTTTCGCGGCGTGTTCTTGACACGGATTGCGGCAAAAACTTCGATGTGGGGCGGCATCTTGATTTCGAGTTTGATGTTCGGCGTGCTGCATCTCGACTTTATCGGCTCGTTCTTGTTCGGCATCATCGCGTCGCTCCTGTATTTGCGCACCGGCAATTTATTGCTGCCGATCCTGTTCCACATGCTCAACAATGCACTGGCGGCTTTATCGATGTATGTGCCGATCGACGAATTTTTCGCAATCGATTGGTTTATCGTCACAACGGCCGCGGATATCGAAGCGAAAGCACTCGCGAATATCATCATCATGATCATCAGCACGCTGCTCACCGCTTGGATCATCTACCGCCTCGCAAAAGGCTTGAAGGACACAACTGCTGCACGCGAAATCGCTGAACCGTTGGCGAAAAATGAAGCACCGTAGAGAAAAATTGTCGATGATCTGTCACGCCCCGTTCATATAGCGTTTATATTCGTGCGGTATGATACAGTCATACGAACTCAGGGACATGCAGCGACCCATTTGCCGCTGTGCCCAAAAGCTATAGGAGGATTTTCATGAACAACACAGCTACACCGCGCAACAATACGTTGGAGAAAAAATGGAGCTTGCGCTTGATCCAATTCTCGGCTATCTTCGGATTTATCGGGACCTATCTCGGGTCGCATATGGCGGGACAGATGGATTACGCGCTGCGCCCAATCCACGCCCACATCCTGCTCGTCGGCTGGCTCTCGGTTTTTGCCTGGGGCGTGTTCTACCGCTTGTATACGGTCAAATACAAAAAGCTCGTCACGATCCATGGATTCCTGGCGATGATCGGCGCAGTCGGACTAACCGCCGGCATGTGGTTTTATAATTTAAACCCGTTCAATATGAACGATACGTTTGTCTTGATCTTCTTCATCGCAGGCGGCACAATCCTGCTGCTCGCGTTCTTATTGTTTGCGGTCATCACGTTCTTGACGGAGAAAGACTGACGAAAACGCCCGGATGAGTCTGGGCGTTTTTTTCATTTCCCTCTGGTCCGTGAAATACCGTATAATGGAAGCATCGTGAAACGGAAGGGGAAATTATGGATGACCCTGAACAATTTGATCCAAAAACGCATGCTCGTGCTGATCGGCCTCGTGCTCGCCGCAGCGCTGATCATTGCGCTCGTGTGGAGTTCGGATACGGCCGATACAGCAGAACAGGCGGTGCGCGACGGCGACGATGATCTCGTCTTGACGCCCGTCTACGAATTGAACGGCCGCGCCCTGTTTTTCTTCATCCGCGGCGATGACAGTTTCGGGGCGGCGACGGCGACGGAATCCTGGTTCGGCTGGCGGCTTGAGACGCGAAGCGAAGGCACCATCCCCTCACTCGACGACCCGGACCGCATCGACAGCTATATGAGCAGCGACGGCTTGCTCTTCGGACTCTTTGACCCGGCAGACGGGCGCCATGTGCAGATCGGCGAAATGCCGGCCGATCAACTCTTGCTGGGCGAACGCTTCCCGATCGAATTATTGGAAAACACAGGCCTTGCCGGAAAAGCGGTCTGGTTTATCGAAAACGCACCAGAAGAGCGCCCCATCCCGCTCCAACTGCTCGATGCAGACGGACAGGAACTGCAGCGTCTGGAAATGTATTAAAAAAACCGCCCAGATCCGTCTGGGCGGTTTTGTTGTGTATTAGTGTTTCTACTATTTGAATAAAGTAGATGGTGAGGGGTTTAGAGTGGAAATTTTTTGATGTTCAATTTTTCTTCTTAATAGTATTCACTGCCCGGCTTTGGGTTGGCCTTTAGCCGCAAGCCAATGAAATGGCGAAAGGAAGTTGAGCCATTTCATTTGCGACGCATCTGCGTAGCAGATGTGGGAGCAAGGTGTTTGATGTGATGCTTGAATAAAATTTGTATCTTCGGCGTCGGCTCACCCTTGGCGCTGGGCAGCTGAGAGACTTCATTGATTCAGGTGCGTTTAATCAAATCTGCTTCTTTAATCAATTGCCGGCTAGTGGGGGAATCGCTTCCCGAAACTAGTATCAAGTACATCAGTGATTGAATCAAAAAGCTTGGAAGTGGACCTGAACTTTTCAACTCCTATGCTATAGCCAAGATGACTGATGCTAAAATGCCTGATGCATTTCTACTTCCCCCGTCGAGTGGATAGTAGAAACGATATACCCCTCTTAAAATAAAGACGGAGTGGAAGGGGCCGACTCCGGGAGGATCAGCGAGACAATTGAGACCCTGCAGGAGCGCAGCGACGAAGCGGCTCAATGCGAGCCCTCCGGAAAGCGTGCCCCTGCAACGCAGTCGAAAAGCGGAAGCTTTTCCTCTCACTTCTTACATGATCCATCTACTTTCAAACTCACAACTTCAAAGCTTTTCCTTCTTCCTCTCAGCTTCCGCTTTGCCGATCGAAAATCCGTCGAATAAGCGGCCGCCATAAGGTTCGAGGACGCTTTCGACGAATTCGATGATGTGTGACGTTTCATCGGTCCGGTAAAAATGCTCGAACGCTTCGACAAAACGGACCGCCAGTTCGTGATTATGCGCTTCGAGTGAACGAATCACCCACTTGGACGAGCCGATCCATTTTTGCTCCGTGCGCAAAATGAATTCGCTCACCAAATCCGAAAGCGTATTGACGCAAAACAGCCGTTCTTTCCGGTCGTCGCTGCCCCGGAGGTCGTCCAGCACATCGGTGATGAAATAGCGTTTCGTGCGGATCGTGTCCGTGCTCCACGCTTCCGGGCCTGCATCCAGCAAGGCTTTTGCTTCTTGCTGGATGACTTCCATGATGCCCGAATCCTTCAGGATGATGCCTTCGCTGACCATGCGCGGCATGCTCGGCTTCGCGGCTTTTCGGTCTTTTTCAAAAAACTCCTTGTACGAACTTAAATTATAAACAAACACTTCGATCGGCCAGCCATAAAAAATCATTGATTCACGGTATGAACTCATCAAAGTTTCATCGAACACGACGATGTCCAGATCCGACGTCGCTGTCTCTTGCCCGCGCACCACACTTCCTGCCAGCAGCGCCCCGCGGCAATGGCGGAAATTCGTTTCGACAAATACTTTGGCTGTGTGAATCGGTTCCCAACGTTGTCTCATTACTTTCCCCCACACTCTCTTTTATTGATCTTTCCCTAGCATACCCTACCTGGTGCAATTGTGCGCATAAAAATACAGACATTCTTTTGAATGCCTGCAAGTCTGTCACTTATTCAAATCAGCCAATGCGCTTCCGACACCCGGGTAGCGGAAGCGAAAGCCCTCGCGCACGAGCCGCTCCGGTACGACCCAGCGGCTTTTCAAAATCAATTCGGTTTCAGTCCGAAGCGTGGCGGCCCCGGTTTCAAGCATCCATTTCGATGCTGGAATCCCGGCACGGCGGTTCAAAGATTGCCGCAATGCTTTCATCCATTCTTTATTCGTCACGGGATTCGGGGCGGAAGCGTTAAAGACGCCCGAAAGTTCATCGCGGTGCTGCATGAAACGGACGGTCCGGTACAAGTCTTCGATATGGATCCAGCTGAACATCTGACGGCCATTGCCTTGTTTTCCGCCGAGGCCGTATTTCACGAGCTTGCGGTACGGTTCCATGACGCCGCCTTCACCGAGCACAATGGCGATGCGCAATGCGACTTGGCGCGTTTTTGGCAGTTGGAATGAAAAGAAGCTGTCTTCCCAGGCTTTTGCGACTTCGACGGAAAAGCCGTGCCCGATCTCACCGCCGCCTTCCGTCATCGGGCGGTCTTCGGCATGGCGGTAAATCGTTGCAGTGCTGGCATTGACCCATAGTTCCGGGGGCGTGCTGCACGCTTCGATCACTCGTCCAAGCGCTTCGGTCGTTTCGGTGCGGGAGTTGAAAATCTCGCGTTTATTCTCTTCGGTGTAGCGGCAATTGACGGATTTCCCTGCCAGGTTGATCACCAGTTTCGCCCCGTCGAGCGCATTTTTCATGCCCTGTGCGTCGTCCCACTGGATATGCTCCGATTGCCTTGAAATGATGTAAACGCGGTAGCCGAGACGTTCGTATTTTTCTTTCAAATACGTTCCGATAAACCCCGTTCCTCCTGCGATGACTGCTTTCTTGACCATATTTTTACCTCTTTTCGCCGTAATTCTATCATGTTAGACGACGGACCTATGGTAATAGTTGCAGTTTTTTAGGGAATCCCTTCCCAAGCTATAAGGTCTGTTGAAACTGTTGCTTTTGTTCCGCTTCGGTTACACTTGTTTTTATGCGTTTCCTTATATGAAGAAAGTTGGTGGATGAATTGAAGAAAAAGAGAGGCTTAACTTTTAAAGTCATCAGTGCTTTGATCTTAGGTGCGATCACGGGACTGCTTTTAAATCTTTTTGCGCCGGAAGTTTTCGCAATACTCAATCCTTACGTCTTCGTGCCGGTCGGGCAGATTTTTCTCGCCCTCATCAGCATGCTCGTCGTGCCGCTCGTGTTCTTGTCGATCGTTCTCGGAACTGCGGGGCTTGGCGATCCGGCGAAGCTTGGCCGCATCGGCATCAAGACGATTTCTTATTTCCTGGTGACGACGACCATCGCCATCACCATCGGACTTGGTTTGTCTGCACTTGTCCAGCCAGGTGCTGCAGGTGATTTCGATATCGACGCGGCGACTTACAGCCCGGACGATGCCCCATCGATCGCCGACACGCTGCTGAATATCATTCCGAAAAACCCGCTTGAAGCCATGACCGAAGGCAATATGCTGCAGATCATCGTCTTCGCGGTCTTTGTCGGTCTTGCCCTGACGGCACTTGGCGACAAGACGAAAGGCATCTTGAATCTTGTCGAACAAGGCAATGACGTGATGATGTACTTGGTCGGCATCGTCATGCGCTTCGCTCCCTACGGCACATTCGGCCTGATCGCTACAGCCATCGGATCGCAAGGCCTCGCCGCGATCCAGGCAATGGGCTCCTATATGCTCGTCGTCATCGGCGCGCTGTTGATCCACGCTGCCTTTACTTACGGCGGCACAGTCTATTTCCTGGCGAAGAAAAGCCCGATCTGGTTCTTCAAAACCTTTATGCCGGCCATGACGGTCGCTTTCAGTACTTCCAGCAGCACAGGCACGCTTCCGGTTTCGATGGAAGTGGCGCAGCGTGACTTGAAGATTCCGAAGTCGGTCAGTTCCTTCGTCCAGCCGCTCGGCGCGACAATCAATATGGACGGCACCGCGATCATGCAAGGGGCCGCGACGATGTTCATCGCACAAGCCTTCATGGTCGACTTGACGCTCGGCCAATTATTGACGGTCGTCTTGACCGCGGTACTTGCGAGTATCGGGACCGCCGGCGTTCCTGGCGTAGGGCTGATCATGCTCGCGATGGTACTGTCGAGCGTCGGGCTTCCAGTCGAAGGCATCGGCCTCGTGCTCGGAATCGACCGCTTGCTTGATATGTCCCGCACAGCAATCAATATCTCCGGTGACGCAGCTTGCGCATTGATGGTTGCTGAATCCGAGAAAAAGCACGGCGTGGAAACAGAAGAAGTCCTGAACCCACAAGAAGCATAATCACCAAAAGCCTCCCGGCGATGTCGGGAGGCTTTTCTGTGGAGAAATGATTGATGCGATACGCATAGAAACGTGAAAGGAGGTGATAGGAAAAGTTTCCGCTTTTCGACTACGTTGCAGGGGGCTGCTTGGGGCTCGCAGGATGCGAGTCATGCAGCTTAGCTGAAAATAAAAGCAAATTAGTTCTAATCCACCATCCAATTTTCAAGGTCGAGTGCAGACGCCACATAACAGGAAGCGATTCCCCCACTAGCCGGCAACACGTATAGAAGCAGATCTGATTAAACGCACTCAACTCAAAGAAATCTCACAGCCGCCGAGCGCCAAGGGTGAAGCGAAGCAGTAAGACAAGTGTTCTTCTTGGCTTACTGTGGGAGCTCAACCCAAAGCAAGGCAGCGACTACCATCATAATCCTCAATTAGCACATCGTAATTTCTCAACACCCAAACCCTCGCTACCTTCATCTACATGCCACCCAAGAAGCATAAAACCACTCTTCTTAAATCGCTGTCCAGCCGCCGTCGACTTTGATCGTCTCGCCGGTGACGAAGTTCGATAAGTGGGACGCCAGATACAACACTGCGCCCGATGTGTCTTTCGGCTGCGACAGGCCGTCCAGCAAAATGCGGCTGTTGACGTCTTCTTTGAACGCCTCGTCTTCAAACATCTTCTCCGTAAACTCGGTCTCGACGAATGTCGGCGCCACAGCGTTGACGCGGATGCCTTGCTTTGCCCATTCGACCGCGAGCGCTTTTGTCATCTGCACCATGCCGCCTTTACTCGAGCAATACGCCGCCCGCTTAATATAGCCGACAAAGGCCATTTGCGACGCGATGTTGATGATGCGTCCGCTGTTTTGCGCGAGCATGTATTTCGCTGCCGCTTGGCTCGCGAAAAAGGCCGATTTTAAGTTCAGATCGAGCACCGTATCCCAATCTTCTTCCGTCACCTCCATTGCCGGCTTCGCGATATTGACGCCGGCGTTATTGACGAGCACGTCGATTGTGCCGAACTCCTCCGCAGCGGTGTCGATCAACTTTTTCACTTCCTGAATATCGCTCAAATCCCCGGCGACCGCGATGCAGTCAGGGTTATGGCTGCGCAGTTCTTCGAGCGCGGCTCCGAGCGCTTCCTCGTTTCTTCCGGAAATCGCGACGTTTGCGCCGAGTTCAGCGAATGTCAGCGCAATGTCTTTGCCGATGCCTTTGCTGCCGCCGGTGACGACGACGGCTTGGCCTTTCAATTCCGAGAAATAGTTCTTCATTTTAGCCCTCCTGTTCCAAATCGTTTTTCAAAAACTGGATCAAGGTCTGTTCTCGTTTGCGGTTAATCCCTTCGGACACTTCGGGCTCCCAATTGTAGAAGCCTTCGCCGGTTTTATCGCCGAGCTTTTGCTGCTCGACCAACTCCGATAAAATTTTGCCGGAGCGCTGATTGTCCGATAACTCTTCGAATAAATAATTCGAAATGGCCGAGAACACGTCGAGACCGCCCATGTCCGCTGTCATCAACGGCCCCGTCACCGGAAGCCGCCGCCCGATGCTGTAAGTGACCGCTGCATCAATGTCTTCCTTGCTGGCA
The DNA here is from genome assembly GCF_041320495.1 of Planococcus sp. SSTMD024. NCBI lineage: Bacteria > Bacillati > Bacillota > Bacilli > Caryophanales > Caryophanaceae > Planococcus > Planococcus sp. SSTMD024. The sequence continues at coordinate 300,527 of NZ_JBGGNS010000021.1, forward strand.
GCGCCTGCATCCAATAAAGCTTGCGCTTCACGAAACAGCGCGTATTGCAGGCGGTTGCCGATGAATCCCGGCAGTTCCTTGTTCAATAAGATCGGCTTTTTATTCATCAATGTCAATAACGCCATCGTACGCTCGGTCGTCTTCGCTTCGGTCCGTTCCCCGTTAACGACTTCGACAAGCGGGATCAAATGTCCTGGATTCCAGAAATGGGCGACGATGAAGCGGCCTGGATGCGCCATCTCCTCAGCGAGCAGCGAAGGCTTGAAACCGGATGTGTTGCTTGCGATGATGACCGACGGATCGACGTGGCTTTCCAATTGCTTGTATAAGTCTCTTTTCAACTGCAGTTTTTCAGGGACGACTTCCAAAATGAATGTCGCCTCTCCTACCGCTTCTTCGAGCGATGTCGTAAAGCGGATTCTCCCGCGGATTTCCTGCGCTTCATTTTCATCAAACAGCCCGTTGTCGGCCATGACGGCGAGTTTTTGCGCCAAGCCTTTGTCGGCATTCGCCAAATCTTGCTCGTTGATGCCGTAAACGATCGGCGTTTGGCCGGACCAGGCGGCGGACAGGGCAATCGAATGCCCCATCGTCCCAGCTCCAAGAATTGTCAGTTTCTCCATATGAATGCACCTCTTCTTTAGATTGGATGATACAAGGAAACCCAACAACTTCCGGATCGGACAGCTGTTGGGCACATAAATCTTATAGACCGATTGAGAACAACACGACAGCGAGTACCGCACCGAGAAGCGGCACGACAACGGACAATGCGCCGAATGCCGGGTAGGCGTCGCGGTGGGTTTCCCCTGCGATCGAGCGGATCGTCGTTACGACGTAACCGCCTTGCGGCAAGGAATCAAGCGAACCGGACGAAATGGCAACTGTCCGGTGCAAGGCTTCCGGATCGACGCCCATATCGAGATAATGCGGTGCTAATAGCGGAAGCGCAATCGCCTGGCCACCGGAAGACGATCCGGTGAGTCCGGCGATGACCGCAACGGCCAGTGCCCCGCCGATCAACGGGCTGCCCGGGATGCCGGTCATGACATCGACGGCTGCTTCAAAGGATGGTGTCGCTTTGACGACGCCTCCGAAACCGACGACCGCAGCGGTGTTGGCAATCGCGATGACCGCCCCCATCGCCCCGTCGCCGAGCGCTTTGCTTAAGTTGCGGATGAATTTAATATTGATCAGGCAAGTCGAGATGATCCCGCCGGTCAAGGCGATGATCAATGCAGACGTGCCGAGTGAATCATGGAAAATATACGAGAAGCCGAGAACGATCAGAAGCGGAACCATGCTGAGGAGCGGGTTCGGCAAGTCCTTGCGCGATTCGTTGTCCGGGTCGGTCGGGCGTGACTCGAACTCTTCGCCTTTCGCTTTCGCTTTGTTGATCATTTTCGTCAGCCACCAGTACCCAAAGACCATCATGAAGACCGCGACGATTGCGCTGACTTCCCAGCCGGCGTACGGTGAGGTGCCAAGAAATTCAATCGGGATCCAGTTCTGGATTTCCGGGGATCCGGCAGACGTCATCGTGAATGTCGTCGACCCGAAAGCAAGTGCCGCCGGAATGAAGCGGCGCGGCAAATTCGCTTGCTTAAAGAGGCTGAGCGCCATCGGGTAGACGGAGAAGGCGACGACGAACAAGCTGACGCCGCCGTATGTAAGAACGGCACAGGCGAGAACAACTGCAAGTGCTGCGCGTTTCATGCCCATCTTGCCGACAATCCAACGCGAGACGCTATCGGCAGCACCCGTGTCTTCCATCACTTTACCAAAGATGGCCCCGGTCAGGAACATCAAATACCAGGACGCGATAAAGCCGGTGAAGCCGTCCATGTAATTCGTCAAATAATTGGCCGCGCCTTCTCCCGCTAGCTGCGGGAATAAAGGCAAGCCGTTCAATACTGCCACAAACAATGCCGTCAGCGGCGCTGCAATCAATAAGTTCATGCCGCGCATCGTCAGGACAATGAGTAAAATCAATCCACCAAACATGCCGATCAAACCGAGCATACGTTATTCCTCCCATACCACCTAAATAGAATTAGTTCTTGCCGTATCTTCTGACGCGGAGGAGTGCCTGCTCGGCATGCCCTGCGAAATTCTCAAGCTGGCATAAGCGCGCCGCATATTCCCCAATATAGGCGCTCGCTTCCGGTGTCGTCACTTTCTGGTACGTAACGGTCTTGATGAACTTCCCGACCCACAGTCCGCCAGTGTAGCGGGCGGCGCCTTTTGTCGGCAAGGTATGGTTCGTGCCGATGACTTTGTCGCCGTATGCGACATTCGTTTCCGGCCCGAGGAACAAGCAGCCGTAATTGGTCATGTGCTCAAGGAAGTAGTCTGGATCTTCCGTCAGGATCTCGACGTGCTCAAATGCCAAACGGTCCGCTTCAATTCGTGCTTCTTCGATCGAATCGACAAGCAGGATCTGGCCGTAATCGTCCCATGAGACGCGCGCGACGTCTGCGGTCGGCAAGATTTCCAATTGGCGTTCGATTTCTTTGACGGTTTCATTCGCTAATTCTTCAGAAGTCGTGATCAATGCACCGGGTGAAGTCGGCCCGTGTTCGCCTTGCCCGAGGATATCCGTTGCGACCATTTCCGCATCTGCCGTGTGATCGGCGACGACCAATGTTTCGGTCGGCCCTGCGAACAAGTCGATGCCGACGCGTCCGTAAAGCTGGCGTTTCGCTTCAGCGACGAACGCATTGCCCGGCCCGACGATCATATCGACCGCTTCGATCGTTTCTGTACCGATCGCCATCGCACCCATTGCCTGGATGCCGCCGAGCAGGTAAATTTCATCCGCCCCGGCAAGGGACATCGCCGCGATTGTCGCATGCGGAATCTCGCCGTTGATCGGCGGCGTGCACGCGATGACGCGTTTAACGCCCGCCACTTTTGCCGTCAAGACGCTCATATGGGCGGAAGCGACCATCGGGTAGCGCCCTCCTGGGATATAGCAGCCGACGCTGTTGACCGGGATATTTTTATGCCCCAGGATCACGCCTGGGATTTGTTCCACTTCCACATCATTCAAGGAATCCAGCTGCGCTTCGGCAAATGCCTTGATGTTCTTTTGTGCGAACTTGATGTCTTCGATGACGCTGTCCGGCACTTTGGAAACGATTTCATTTATTTCCGCATCCGACAAGCGGAACGATTCTGGCGCCCATTTATCGAATTTCTCGGACAGTTCGCGAACCGCCGCATCGCCGCGTGTTTCCACATCTTTCAACGCATCCGCAACAATCTGCGAGACTTTCGAGTCGTTTGCGCTCACTTCTTCTTGTGATTTCCCTGCTTTCAATACTTTGGCCATTATGAAAACCTCCATCTATGATTTATTGCATACGTATTCAAAATGAAATGAAGCGCTTACTTGAATACGTATGCAAACATGTTGTTAAGAACAAGAATATTTTAATTATTGCAGAAAGTCAACCACTGTTTACGTGGTTTTCCTTTCCACAAGGCTGCCTTCCACTTCGACAACCCGCGCCTGGCCTGTGTATTCACCGATTTCCCCGAGCAAATAATTGACCGTTTCATCGACCATCTTTTCGATCGGCTGCTCCCACGTTGTCAGTTCATACGCCGGCCAAGAAGCCATGTCGATATTGTCGAACCCGATCACTTTCACTTGTTCCGGAATCTTGACGCCCTGCTTGCGAAACGCATCCATGACACCGAGTGCCATGATGTCGTTCGCCGCAAATACGGCAGACGGGATTTCGCCTTCTGACAGGATTTTCTGTGCGGTTTCGTAGCCTCCGGTATAGCTGAAATCCGAACTGTATTTTTTGTATGCGATGCCCCGATGCGCCAACACTTCCGCAAATCCCTGTTCGCGCTCGCGGCTCGTCGAGGTGTCTTCGTTTCCGGAAATATATACCATCGGCCCCGCGACGCTGTCCGCCAAGTATTCTGCGATTTTGCGGCTGGCGTTCAAGTTATTGCAGCACACCGAATGGAATTGGCTGCTCGTCAGTTTGCGGTTGAAAAAGACGAGCGGGATGTGGTTCGCCTGGAACGCTTCTGCGACGTTCATCGACATCGACGCATCGGTGATGATGACTCCCGCCACGTTGTAATTGAGCAAGGTGTCGATGTCATCACTTTGGATTTCGTCGTTATTCGTATGGACAAACAACACGCTGTAGCCGTGTTGTTTGAATGACGTGGTGAATTGCTTGAGGACTTGTGGGTAGAAGGGGTTCTGGACGCCTTTCATGACCAGCCCGATGATTTTCGAGCTGTTGGTGATCAGGCTTCTGGCGTATTCGTTCGGGCGGTAACCGAGCTCTTTGGCCGCGGCCAGCACTTTTTGCCGGGTTTTTTCTGTGACTTTCGCCCCGTCGAAAAACACTCTGGACACAGAAGACTGGGAGACCCCTGCGAGCTTTGCGACATCCTTGGCATTGACAGTCGATTTCATATACGTTCATCCTTTTCCGTTGATCTGCTTGGCTTTCAGATTACACCATCCCCATCGATTTTGCATCTGTTTGTTGGGAAATGAAGTGATGAGAAAAGCTTCTACTTTTCGACTACGTTGCAGGGAGCTGCTTGTGGCCCCCAGGATGCGGGTCATGCAGCTGATGCGACAGGACGCCGCGCTTTCAGCTGCCCGTGGATGAGGCGGGTGCCCGGCCAATGTGCCAAAGAGCGCGTCACGTCTGTCTCGCCAGCCCGCGCGGTCCCACAGGCGTCAGCCCCCTTCCACTCCGTCTCTAATTTTGGAGGGGAAGGGTATTTCTTCTGTCCACTCGATAGAAATTGTGGAAATGCGTCATGTTTTGTAGCTCACGTCGAATTTATTGTGAATGGAAGTTAATTAGTTCTGATCCATCAACCAAATTTCTGGTCCAAGCACCAACGTGCCGGGAAGCGATTCCCCCACTAGCCGGCAACTGTGTAAAGAAGCAGATCCAGCGAATCGCACTTCTCACAACGCAATCTTTCAGCCACCGAGCGCCCAGGGTGAGCCGATGCCGAGGATAAAAAGTTAATCCGAGCATCACATCAAGCACTTTGCTCCCACATCTGCTATGCAGATGCGTCGCAAATGAAATGACTCAACTTCCTTTCGCCATTTCATTGGCTTATGGCAAGAGGCCAACCCAAAGCACGGCGGCGAATAGTAAGACGAAACCACAATTGAATGTCGAAACAGTTCAACACACAAACTCTCAATACCTATTCGAAACTTGTCTCGGAAAGCGACTTCTCCACTATCCTCATCTACACACCCCCGAGAAAGCAGAGGCAGCGAATATGCAATCGATAAAATATCACATTATCTTAGTTCCACAAATAAATCGCTCCATTCTACAAACAAACTTCTTCATTCCACAAACAAACCTCTTCATTCCACAAACAACCCTCTCAATTCCACAAAAAAACCGCACCCGATTGGATGCAGCTTCGTTATTCTTGCTCGACACTTTTCCTGAACACGTCCCAGCTGCCGTCTTGCCGTTTGGCGAGGAGCACGTCGGGATCTTCGTTGCTTCTATAAATTTCAGCGCCTTCGGCAAGGAAATTGGAAGAAAAATCTGCGCTCGGCATGACTTCCGGTGCCGTCGATTGGGTGATGGCACCGAGCCTGGTGGACTCGCTGTATTCGCTGCCTTCCAGTTCGCCTTCCCACAAATATTCTTGTCCTCCTACCATGAGGATGCCGGCATAGGAACCGGATTCTTCGCCGTTCGTGAAAGTCTGTTCGCCGCAAGCCCCGAGAAACAGGAGTGCGGCGATCAAGGCGATGGCTTTCCACAACCGATTCATTGGCGTGCTCCCCCTTCCGTCTCCTCTATTCGACGTTTGATGAGCGCCGCCGTTTCACGCCTGGACCGTCTCAGCCGTATTTTTTCTGGTGTTCTTTTTTTCGGCGCAAATAATCTTCGTCTTCGCGGATCTCGTCCCAGCGTTTTTTGAAGATCGCGGCGGATTCAGCTTTTTCATCATCGATTTCGCGGTCTTTGATCGAGCCGTCTTCGTTGTATTTGCGGCCGCCTTTGTAATTCGTATAGCGCCGTGCGCGGGTATAGCCCATTTGGATGAATTTGCGGGCCATGTCCATGCCGACGAAATCATCCTTTTCGCGGTATTCTTCAAACAGCTCGGAAATCTTGTCGCACGATTCCTGGGCGATGTCCGGCGTCTTGAATCGCCAATGGGGAAGGATTTCGCTTTTATACGGTTCCACCATCAACACGCCCTGCTCGCCTTTGCCGACGCGGTACAGTTCGGGGTTTTTCCGCAAGTCCAAATTTTTATAGTCCAGATCGTAATCGAATGCCATGCTGCACCCTCCTTCTGCAGAACCTATACCCCTTCGCACCGCTTGAAAAACAGCACGAAAAAACCGCCTCGCGGGCGGCAGTTCATTACGCGTGTTCGCTGCTTTTTTTCGAGAAGGCCTGGACGTCCGTGATGATGTCTTTCAGGATATCGATCGATTTCAGCGGGTCGCCGATGAAATCCATGCCGTGGTTGACGTCTTTCAATACGTGCGAATCCAGCTGGCTGTTGGCTTGGAGCTCTTCCATCCGGCTTTTGTCGTAATAATGGTCTTTGTCGCCGATAAAGCTGAGCGCCGGATTCGGGCATTGCTTCATGGCCTGGAACACGTCTTCATGTTTGATGAGCGGCGTCAGCCAGACGGTTTTCGCGCCCTTGAATTTCTTGCGCTCGAGTTCGGTGGCAAGAGCGACGGTGCCGAGCGATTTCGCGACGAGGAAGAATTCTTCATAGAGACTCCCCTTCAGCACATGGTCGATCACTTGTTTGACGTCATTTTTCACCGCTTCGTCGATTTCCGCCATCGTGTACTCGTCGTAAAAGGGATTTGTGTAATCGTAGTTGATGCGCAGGATGTCGTATTCCTGTTCCGCGAGCAGCCGCTCCGTGTAATGAAATAACGGGCTTTTCGCTGTATAGCCGATGCCCGGCAGGAAAATCGCGAGTTTTCTCGTTTGGTCTTGGTTCAGGACGAGGCTGTAGTTGATCGCTTGGCCTTTATCCGTTTTGATGGTTCGGTTGATCGTTTTCATTGGTTCCACTCCTTTCCTATATTATAAAGTCTTTCCTGTTAATTGCATGTAAAATTTTCAAAGAATTCGAAAACTTCATGACGGCTCGTTTTTCTATTCTGTTATAATATCCATATCATGAACAATGGAGGCGGTTCTATGTGGAAAGGCATCCGCTGGACTGCGTTTTCGGTCCTGTTGGCCATCAGCATCCTGTTTGCCGTCAAAGGCGTACAAGTGTGGTTGATGCGCCATGCCACGGAACCGGTCGCGATCCAGTTTTATTTCTTTGAACTTGGCGAAGCGGTGGTGCCGGGCAATCTCGTGTCCTATGCCGTGGCATTTTTTGTGGCGGCGTTCATTACCGCGGTCGCGGCATTCGCGTTTATCGCGAGGCGGCTATTCGGATTTTAACTTGATCGGGAAAGAGGGATTTTGATGCATACAGAAAAAGACAAAATGCTCGCCGGGGCACTTTACCGGGCGGACGATCCATTGCTCGTGCGCGAACGCGTCAATGCCAAGCGGCTGTTGCGCTTGTTCAATAAATCGATGGAGACCGACAGCCAGGAGCGCAAGCGCTTCATGAGCCAATTGCTTGGCTCGAACGGCGACCATTTGTATATCGAGCCGAATTTCCGCTGCGATTACGGCTACAACATCCACGTTGGGCATAATTTCTTCGCCAATTTCGACTGCGTCTTCCTCGACGTCTGCGACATCCGCATCGGCGATAATTGCCTGGTGGGGCCTGGCGTCCATATCTATACGGCGACCCATCCTCTCGATATCGAACAGCGGCTTGCCGGCTACGAATATGGCAAAGGGGTGCGCATTGGCCACAACGTCTGGATCGGCGGGCGCGCCGTCATCAATCCAGGCGTCACGATCGGCGACAATGCCGTCATCGCCTCGGGTTCAGTCGTCATCAAAGATGTTCCCGCGAACACCGTCGTCGGCGGCAACCCAGCGGAAGTCATCAAACAGCTCTAAAAGTTTTAAGTTTACTTAATGAACAATGAAGATTATGGGCTGTATGCGAAACAGCCGGAAGCTGGAGGGACCGCTTATGCCGAAGACCAGATGGTTTTTATTTCTTTACAGCGTCGTGCTGATCCTGATCATCATGTACTTGGCCGCCCGGATGCCGTTTCTCCTCTACCCTTTTCGCGTCATTTTCTCGACGGTCGCACCGACCATCATCGTCGGCGGGATCCTCTACTACATCTTCCGCCCGCTTGTCCGCCTGCTGGAGAAACGGACCGGCCGCATCACGGCTATCCTGTCGATTTTCGCTATTTTCACGATCATCCTCTTCTTCCTCGGCAGCTGGCTCGGGCCATTGCTTGCAAACCAGATCATGACCTTGGTCAATAATTTCCCGACCATCGTAGAACGTGTCCAGAACTGGATCGATATGGCACTTGAAAGCGAGTGGTGGCAATACATCGAAGACCAGGACGTCATGCCGTCACTTCAGCCGTCCACCTTGATGGATGATTTCTTCAGTGCTTCGGCTGGATTCGGCACGGGTCTTATGGCGTTTCTCGGCAGTTTGGTGAGCTTCGTCTCCAAACTGGTCATCGTGCCGTTTGTGCTGTTTTTCCTTTTGAAAGACGGCGAGCGCTTGCCCGATAGTTTCCTGAAGATCTTGCCGCAGGATTCACGCGAGGAAGGACGAAAAATCCTGCAGGACATGGACGATAATTTGAGCGCGTATATCCAAGGCCAGGCCATCGTCAGCCTGTTCGTCGGTGTGCTCAGCTTAATCGCCTACATGGTGCTCGGCCTGCAATATGCCGTCATCTTGGCGCTCGTCTCCTTGTTCACCAATTTGATCCCGTTCCTTGGGCCATTCATAGGCGCTGTCCCGGTACTGGTCGTGGCGTTTTTCCAGGAACCGGTCCTCGCGTTCTGGACAGCGATTGCCATCATCATCATCCAGCAATTGGAGAGCAACCTCATCTCGCCGAATGTCATGGGCCATAAACTCGAGGTCCATCCCGTGACCATCATCTTCCTGCTCTATATCGGGGCAAGCTTTGCCGGAATCATCGGCATGATCTTGGTCATCCCGGTATACGCTGTCGGCAAGGCCGTCGTGCAGAATGTCTACCGGCTCGCCCGGCTGAAGTTCCCCGCGCTGCGCTGAATAATCCATTCTTTTGAAAAACCGCCTTCCACAGCGGTTTTTTTTGTTGCCTTCGATCGTTTTGAAATGCTTTTTGGTACGTTCTTTAAGATGCCATTGAGTTTTTTTTTTTTTTGAAAACCATGTTAACTCAAAATATAAAGAATCAAAAAGCTCCAGGAACTTTCCTTTGCAGTATTTGTACAGATGGGACTTTTCATGGCTGCTTCTTGCATTTTTTTGGGATCAAGATTATTAAGATCAAAAAAGTTAATTTATAGTATTAATATGTAATAAAATTCCTATTATTTTATACAAATGTAACAATTCGACTATCTTACTTTGTTTAATTAAAGTAAAATAATGGTACATAGAGATTACTATCGTTTTAAATGAACTTCTTCCATGACAGGCAGTGTGGATGGAAAGCTTATCTTTCTTTATCAAAGGAGCTTGGTTGTGATGACGTACTTTTCTCGAAAAATGGGACAGGACATAATGGGTTCGACAGCTCTTTTCGACTTGGTCCAAGACCCGGTCTTTTTGTTCGAAGACGATCGGGGTTCATTTCGGACTATATACGCCAATCCCCCGGCGCTGGCTTTGCTGCCTGGCCAAGAACTGATCGGCAGCCGGATTGAAGAATTGCTATTGCCGGAGCAAAGCCGCAAAGCTCTCCAATATCTCCATTCGGCGCAATCGAGCCAACACTCCTTAGCGTTTATCGATACGCTAAAGCTCCCGGCCGGGGAATACACGGGAGAAACGACCTTGCAGCCGCTAGTGACTGAAGACGGGCAATGCCATTATGTTTTAGCGACCGTCAAAGAGATGACGTCAAATTCCAGCGAACTCTTTCCCGCGAACATGGAACTCCATAAGCTTGATTCCTTGTTCAGCCATAACGCCGATGCACTGTTTGAAGTGGACATGCAACAAGTGATTGTCCGAGCTAACAAAGCGGCTAGTCGCGTGACGCAACAATCAGAAGCGCAACTGCTCGGGCATTCGTTCTTGTCGTTGGTGGATGGACGCTTTCGCGAACAAGCCCAATCCCATATCGATCAAGTGCTCAGTGGAAGGGCCGTTGAGTTTGAGATGGCCATCGAGAGCGGCGAAGAGCCCGTTGTTGTGCTGACGAACTTGACGCCTATCGTGATCGATCATAGCGTGACGGGCTTCTATGCCCTTGCCAAAATCATCGCCGAACAGAAACAAACGGAGCAGCGCCTGCAACATGATGTGCAGCGCTATAAGTCGCTGTTCGACAACCACCCTCACGGCTTGTTCACTTTCGACCAGACAGGAAAACTGGAAAGCATCACTGCCGCAACAGAAACCATTACCGGCTACACGCTCCAGGAATTGCAGGATGCAGCATTAGAACAACTCGTCCTCCCTGCTGATACCGAAAAAGTACGGCGCCATTTCTATAAAACGATCCATCACCAAAAATCCAAGCGCTTCGAATTGGTGTTCCGCCATAAAGATGGGCAGCTGATCGATCTCCAAGCCATCAATATTCCCATTATCGTGGACGGGAAGCTAACAGGCATACACAGCATCATCACGGATGTGACAGAAGCCAATTGCGCGCAGAAAACCTTGAACGAGACGATTGAAATGCTTGAAATCTTCTGGGAAAACTCGATTGACCCCATTTTTTCCATTGACGCCAAGGGAGATATTTTAAAAGTGAACCCCGCGTTCGAAAAGACGTTCGGCTTTACGGAAGAAGAAATGGTTACCGGAAAAGGGACGATCATTCCGCCCGATATGAGATTCGACCAAAACCAAATTGTGGAGAGGATCTTGAATGGAGAAACGGTCAATTCCCACGATACGCTGCGCATCACCAAATCAGGTGAGCCTTTGAACATCATCTCCTCTTATTCGCTGGTAAGGGATGCGAACAAGCAAATCATCGGCTCGAACATCATCTACAAAAACGTGACGGACCTGAAAAAGGCGGAGCGCGAACTGCAGAAAAGCCAAGAGAAATACAGGCTCATCACGGAAAGTACGTTCGACATCATTACCTTGATCGATCTGTCCGGCTCGATCGAATACGTCTCGCCCGCACACGAAAAGATCCTCGGCTATTCCGGAGACGTTCATATAGGCGGTTCGTATACGGAAAATGTTCATCCTGACGACGCCATCCGGTTGATCGACAGCGTCACCTCATTGATAAATGGCAAAGAACCTGTCACTGTCGAAGTCCGTTTTGTCCATCAGGACGGCCGTTATGTGTGGATGGAAGTTTCGCCTACTCCTGTTATCGCGGGTGACGAAGTCGTCCAATTGTTCACGATTGCCAGAGACATCACAGAGCGCCGGAAGCTGCAGAGCGAAATTGCGAGAATGGCTTTCTATGATCATTTATCGGGCATTCCGAACCGCCGGACGTTTGATGACAAATTAGAGCAAGCAATCCGGCAAGCCGATGCCTCCCAAAAGAAAGTGGGTGTGTTGATGCTCGACGGGCGCAAATTCAAAAAAATCAATGACCAGTTCGGCCACGACGCAGGGGATGCTGTCATCAAGGAAATGGCGCAGCGGCTCGCATCCTGCGTCCGCCCGGTCGATACCCCGGCCCGTCTAGGCGGCGACGAGCTGGGTGTCGTGTTCCCTGAACTCGATTCCATCGAGCTTGCTGAAGAGGCGGCAAAGCGGATTTTGGAAGCGTTTGAAACGCCACTCCTGTTCAATGGCTTTGAAATCCCCATTGGCATCGGAATCGGGCTCGCGATCTATCCCGATCACGCCGATACCGAGAAGCAATTGATCAAATGCGCCGACATGGCGCTGTATAAAGCGAAAGAATCCAATCGCAACGAATATCTGATTTATCGTTGATATACGCAGACCATGATGAAAAACCTGAAAGAGCACCGGCAAGTGGTGTCCTTTCAGGTTTTTATTTATATGCTTCTCACAGCAGCCATATCCCTCAAGAGCAATGTTCCGGTCTTGGGTTTTACGATAGTTCTACCCCGGTTCTTGCCCTTCTTTTATTTTCTTGTGAAATTTCAAATACATCATGACAAAAGCGATGCCAAAGACGAAAAACAGCCATGGCATCCCGAAACGCATCAAGGCAAAAGGCGTCTCGAAAAGAAAAACGAAGACAAAATCACTGCCCTCTTTATCCCATAAGCCGGGTGTGAAATAGGCTTGCTTCAAGCTGGTGTATTGAGCGGAATTGTTAAACAACAAGAATGTCATAAACACCATCGAAAAGCCTAAAGTGCCGTAATACGACAGCAAGCGCTTAAGATAAGCTTTCTCAGAAGAACGGTCTGAAAATAGTTCGTCCATCCCGTCGGCCGGCTTGAGCCAATAATGCAAGTAACTGCCGCCTAAATACTTCCAGCCATAATCTTCATACAACTCGATATAGCGCTCTTTCGCTTCTTTTGACTTGAAGCTTTGGTAATCGATGCGGATGACGTGATCTGATTCTGCTCTTTTTTCAAAATGATAATAGCCGAGAGAACTGACCCGTGTGCACAACCAGCCTTTTTCCGCCATGGCGTTCAACCAGTTCTCTTCTTTTTCGATATCCATGAACACCCTAAACTTCCTCATGATCCCCGCTCCCTTCGTAAAGTGAAAGAATATGCTGAAGCCTTTGTTGTTCCGCTTCTAAAATCTGCAAACCTTCCTCGGTAATCCGGTACACCTTTCTCCGCGGATCTTCCGATGGCAGCAACGCAATCCATCCTGCCTTCAACAAGTTTTCAATTGCCCCGTACAAGGTTCCGGCCGCAATTCTCACTTGCCCATCGCTCATTCGTTCCACCTTCTGCATAATGGCGTATCCATGCAAAGGCTCTCTCACTGCCAATAAGATATAATGCATCGTTTCGGTTAAGGGCAGCAGCTTGTGTCTTTTCATCCAGTCATCTCCTATACAGTTGAACTATATAGTCTTATTATATACAGCTAAACTGTATAGTTTAACTGTACATCAAGATATTCACTAAGCAATTTCGAGAAACTATAGACCTTTCAGTACCGGGCAACACCATTCATACTCGTTTAAGAAAGTGGAGCCCGGGTATGCTATGGAAGTATAAGTAAAAACGACTGCAACAAACAACCTGAGGAGGAATTTAGAATGGCAAACGAAAAAATACTAATTACCGGCGCTGGCACCGGATTCGGCAAAAACATTGCGTTCAGCTTGGCGGAACAGGGCAAATCCGTCATCGCGGGTGTTGAAATCATTTCACAGGTTTCTGCTTTGGAGCAGGAAGCGAAAGAACGCGGCGTATCGATGCAAATCGAGAAATTGGACGTCACGAACCCGAAAGACCGCGAAAAAGCGTGGGGCTGGGACATTGATGTCTTGGTGAACAATGCGGCAGTGTCTGAAGGCGGGTCGCTTGTCGACATCCCGGAAGAAAACCTGCGCCACCAATTCGAGGTCAATGTATTCGGCCCGATCCTCTTGACGAAAGGGTTTGCGCGCCAAATGGTCGAAAAACGCTCCGGCCGCATCGTCTTCGTCTCTTCTGTATCCGGACTCATGGCAGATCCGTTGATGGGGCCTTATTGCGGCACAAAACACGCGACGGAAGCCTTCGCGGATTCCTTGAGCAAAGAGCTGCAGGAATTCAATGTGGAAGTAGCGACCATCAACCCGGGGCCGTATTTGACCGGCTTCAACGACCGCGAGTTTGAAACGTGGAAAAACTGGCAGTCCGATTCGGAAAACACGGTCTTCGACTACGAGAAAGCCGCTTTCCCTTACGAACAATTCGATCCGAAAGAAGTCACCGAACCGTCGGTAAAAGTGATTCTCGGCGAAACGGATCAATACCGCAACGTCATCCCCGAAAAAATGATTCCGCAAGTGAAAGAACGCATGGAAGCCATGTGGAGCAAAACGACCACTGAAGGACTGGGCGAGCGCAACGAAACCGTCCAGAAATCGTACGAGATCGAACCAGGCACTCCAGCTGAATAAAATGAAAAAGCCCAGAGGCATGATCTCTGGGCTTTTTTCCTGGCTGAATGACTTCAAAGTGCCTTCGTCTTTGTTTTTGTAAGAGCGAACAAGAAGCAGGGATTCCTCCAAGCCTTTTCATCTCTATTCATCTTTACTTCACGGCAAACGGGTAGGTGGTGCTTTCTTCTAAAGTTTCGTTTATTAAACGGAGTTCCTCTACGCCAAAGTCAAGGGCTGCCAGTTGCAAGGCTTTTTCAAAGACGATCAGGTCGGGGTCTGTGACTATTTCTTCATCTGAAGTGAAGCGAACTGTGGCCGTATCGTTTTCAAGTGAAGCGTCAACCACGTCCAATCCCTCCACAATGGCTGATGAGTATGTGGCTCCTTCCTGATCGGCTGCCTTCATCGCATTTATCGTATCAGCGAAGGACAACGGCTCCCCGTTCTCATCCGCCACTTGCTCTTCGACTTCTACGCCTGCTAAGAAGTTCGTCTGTTCCAACTCTTTATCGTAGATGGTGTAGTAGCCGCGCGATATCCCTCTTTCTTCTTCAACAATCATGGGCTCGTCCACTAAACGCTGGGCTACGGTGACATTCTCTTCGCCCTCGGGGTTGGTAAACACAATTTCTTCAATGCCATATAGATCACTGATCCCAAACAATGAGCTATAGAAAAAGTTCGTTTGCGCAGAAGTTGTCGACAATGCACTTCCCTCTTCCGTAAATTTCACATCAAGCTTTTGGTTATCCACAGTCAGCTCAGCGAAAGAACCCAGAATCTCTTGTGTGGAAGGGTCATTTTCAATCAGGGACTGCGTTAAGATTTCTTCAAATGTGCCTTCCTCATTTTCATCGCGTTCAATGTTGAACGCTGTAAGATAGCCGGTTTCTGTGACATAGGCATGGGTCTCGATAGAATAGGATGGGCTCGCCTGAGTTTCTTCAAAATCATCTGAAGCATCGTCATCTGCCTGATCGACCGGTTCATCGGACGCTTCTTCATCCTCATTGTCCTGGCTATCTTCGTTATTTTCCTTTGCTTCTACCGTTTCTTCCTCATCCGGTGTAGTTTCACTTGGAGAATCTGTATCCTCTGTGCTCGGTGGTTGATCTTCAGTTTCTTGGCAGCTTGCGAGCAGAAGTGCGGCAAAAGTCATTCCAGCCATTTTGTTTAGATTCCTCACTCATAACGCCTCTTTGTTATTCACGTACCCCCTCTCCCAAGTCCTAAAAGCTTTTAAGTGTATATTTTTCCAGAAAATATATAAAAATGAATATATATGGATACATAACATTTAAAATCTAGTCTCACTAATCTTTTTCGAAAATCATGTGTGTTGTTCAAAGTCAGACAAGTGCTCAGTTTAAAGTATGCCTAAAAACCCCTTTCTTTGTCCTTCCACTTTTCATATGAAATAGCAGGAATTCCCAAATCGCCATCGAAATGATTATACACTCGATCATTTTAAAGGAGGGCTCATCATCTCAACCGAACGTTTATTCACTCCCATCAAACTGGCAATCGTTTCTCTGGCGCTATTGCTGATATGCGCTGGATTTTCGGGCTTCTTGATGTTCTCGCTTGATGACAGCCAAATCGCCCAAAACCGATTAACAGAGCTGTTCCAGAATGACCCGAAAGTACAGCGGGAAATGACGCGTACGGAAGCACAGCTGAATTCGGAAATATTCGCCGCCGATGTAGTGGAAGGCGCAAAACAATTGCTCTTTTATCCCTTCTATTTGCTCGTCGCATCCGCGTTATTGAGTGTTGGCGGTTTAATGACCATCAAGCTGAACCGCTTCGTGCCCGCTGTGCTGTTCTCGCTTGCAGGTGTGCTGTCCTTATTCACCTTGCTGCCTCCAGTCCTGTTGTTTTTCGCCTCGAACCGGCTTTTCACTACGGTTCCTGCAACCAAAGCATAATGGATGACAAAAGATTCCAGACTGCCACCACAAGAAAGTTATCAATCCGTGCGTTTGGGCTGTTCCGTGTTTCAAATGAGCAGGTGCTATGAAATTCCTTAATCAATGCGATTCAAAAAACTGCCCAGAGGCTTGGCCTCTGGGCAGTTTTGTGTCTGAATTTAAAGCTCAACATCGGTGCCAAGCTGGTCGTGCTGCGCTTTCCGGTAGACGCCTTTTGCGACGGCGAGGTCGAAATACGCCGCACCGACGCATTTGAAGAACGTGATCTCCTCTTCCGTCTCGCGTCCTGCATGTTGTCCCGATGAGAGTTCGGTCAGTTCTGCATGGAGCCGGTCGAACGACCAATGGCCGGAATTCGCGGCATGGATCAGCTCGCCTGCCTCTTCCCGGACACCGGCAAGATCGTCTGCGACAATTTTATCCGCCCGCGCAATGGTCGTTTCGTCCATCTCGCGCATATGCGGCAAATAGGAGCCGACGCCGTTGATATGTGTGCCTGGTTTCAAGTCATTGCCGTCAAATACCGGTTCGGTCGAGCGCGTCGCACAGGCGATGATGTCCGCTGCTTCGACGGCTTGTTTGGCGCTCGCTGCGATTTCGATTCCAGCCAGGACGCCGAACGCTTCCAATTGTTCTTTAAAGCGCACGGCTTTTTCTTCTGTGCGGTTAAACAATACAATCGTTTCGATGTCCCGCACTTCCAGCACGCCGAGCACTTGCTCGAACGCCATGGCGCCGGTCCCGATGACTGCGAGCACGCGGCTATTCGTACGTGCGAGATGATCGGTCGCGATGGCACTGAGCGCACCCGTGCGCAGCCGCGTCAAATACGAGGCCGTCATCATCGCGACGTGCTCGCCGTTTGTCGCATCGGACAATAAAATCACCCCTTGCGTCGTCGGCTTGCCTTGTTTCGGGTTGTCCGGGAAAATGGTCACCACTTTGACGCCCGCGAGTTCTTCATGTGTATCGGCACTCGGCATATACAAAGCGGACGCTTGCCGCTCCGGAAAATCGATGACGGTGCGGTGCGGATTGTCGATTTTTCCTTGCTGCTTGGCGTGAAGCAATGCGCTGACGTCTTGGATAGCGTCGTTCATTAGATAGCTGTGTTGGATTTGCTGTTCGTTGATGATTTTCATGAGGACCTCCTAAAAAAAAGAGCCGCTTACGCGCGGCTCTCTTTTGCTATGGTGGCGGCTGGATGCGCCGCTTGTTGTTGTTTCAAGTCTTTGACTGCCCAGATGGAGACGAGTGAAATCAAAGCGGTGAAAATGATGTAGATGGCCACCGGCACATACGAATTGTCGAAGCGCGCCAGAAGCGCCGTCGCAACTAGAGGTGCCGTACCGCCTGCAAGCGCTGCACCGATTTGGTAGCCGAGCGTGACGCCCGTATAGCGCACTTTGGCATCGAAGATTTCAGAGAACATCGTGCCAAGAACGGCGGTGATCGGTGCCCAAATGACGCCGAGGCCGATGATCGTTGCCAGCACAAGCATAAAGACGGAGCCTTGGTGGATCATCCAGAAATACGGGAACGCGAACAGAGCCATCGCTGATGCTCCCGCAATATACAATTTTTTGCGGCCGACTCGGTCAGATAGCGAGCCCATCACCGGAATCAGGATGGTCGTAATGACTGTTGCGACCATGACCGCGCCGAGTGTTGCCGTGCGGGAAAAACCGAGATTGGTCGTGGCGTAGGAAACGATGAACGTTCCGAAAATATAGAACGGTGCCGTTTCGACGACTTTTGCCCCGATGGCGATCAACACTTCACGCCAATGGTATTTCAAGGTTTCGACGATCGGCACTTTCGGGATCTCCCCGGATGCCTGGACCGCTTTGAATTCCGGCGTTTCGTCCACGCCTTTGCGGATCCACAAGCCGAACACGACGAGCAAGGCGCTCAAGATGAACGGCACGCGCCAGCCCCATGTCATGAAGGCGTCGTTTGGAAGCAAAGTCATGACCCACAAAGCGAGTGTCCCGAGAACGAGCCCGATGGTGACGCCCATTTGCGGGATGCTTCCGAACAAGCCGCGTTTTTCAGGCGGTGCGTATTCCGTCGCAAGCAACAGCGCGCCGCCCCATTCGCCGCCGATTCCAAGCCCCTGGACGAGGCGCAGTGTGATCAACAGGATCGGCGCCCAGATGCCGATTGCCTGGTAGGTCGGCAATAAGCCCATGCCGAACGTGGCGATGCCCATTAAGCTGAGCGTGATGACCAATGTTTTCTTGCGGCCGATGCGGTCGCCGATATGGCTGAAGATGATGCCGCCGAACGGGCGGATGAAGAATGCTAACGCAAATGAAGCATACGCCAGCATCAAGCCGACGGTCGGATCATCATTGACGAAAAATAATTGGTTAAAGACGAGTGCAGCCATCGTCCCGTACAGGAAATAATCGAACCATTCGATCGAGCTCCCCACAAGACTCGCCGTCAGGACACGGCGTGTTGTTTTCTTATCCAAACTGATTTCCCCCTTTGAATTTTACAAATTGAAGTGACACTTTAATTTCTCCCTGGGAATAGTTTAGATAACTATCAATTTTCTGTCAATAAGATATTGAAATTAATTGCGGCGGCATTTGCCCCTGTTCTCCAGCCTCCTGTATGATAAAAGGAGCATGTTGAAAAAGTGAGGAATCTGTTATGGCTGATCCATCCATCGGCACGACCTTGAAAAAGCTGCGCAAAGAACGCAAGCTGACATTGAAACAATTGGCGCAAGAGACCGGCGTCTCGATCAGTTTCCTATCCCAAGTGGAGCGCGGCAAATCGAGCGTTACACTGGAATCGCTGCGGAAAATCGCCGATGCGCTCCACGTCGACCCAAGCATCTTTTTTGCTGAACAAGAGGACAGTGACTGGACATCGCGCCTGGAGCGCTTTTATTACAAAGACTTGACGCATGGCGTAAAAGAAGCGAATTTCGTCCCCGTGCTCGTCACTTTGCACCCTGGCGACAGCGAAGGCAATCCCTTCGCCCATAGCGGCTATGAATTCCTGTTCGTCGTCGAAGGGGAATTGACCGTCGAAGTCGCGGGCGAACGCTCGACGCTCGCACCTGGCGACTCGACGATGTTCAATGCCAGCCAAAAGCATTATTGGTTCAATTTGACCGACAGGGAAGTGAAATTTTTGCTGGTCTCATCGAAAACAAGCTGAGCCAAATGCCTGGGAAATTTTCTGTTACAATCAGTGGTAAAAGAGCTCAATCGCCATGAAGGACAGATGGCCGGACGGGAGAATCGCTGCATGAAGCAATTATTCAAAAATACATCTACTATACGGTTTTCCATGTATGCCGTGTTGCTGATCAGTTTTATCGGCTCCCTCTTTTTCGTCAACCATAATCACGCATTCTACAGCCAGCCCATCGCCACCATCACCGAAGCGGTTGTCGAGGACACCGAGGAACTTTCCGATATGTATGGGAATGAAGACGTCTTGTCTTCGCAACAGCTGCTCGGTGTAATCCAGAACGGCGAGTACAAGGGGCGGGCAATCGAACTCGATAATGAATATTCCTTGTCCGGCGCCAACGACCATGAGTACCGGACCGGGCAAGACCTGTTCGTCTTTATCGACGGGGCGGGCGAAAATGATGCGGCGTTGTCCGGGACAATCGATAATGTGAAGCGGGATCATTATGTGCTGGCGATTACGTGGGTTTTCATTTTTGTGCTGCTTGTCATCGGAAGAAAGCAGGGCTTCTACTCGATTGTCAGCCTGGCGCTCAACGCTGCAATCTTGTCCTTCGCTTTGGACATCTACATCCGCACGGAAAATGCCGGCTTGCTGATGATTGCCGGTATCAGCGTCTTATTGTTCACAGTGACGTCTTTGCTGCTCGTCAACGGCTTCAACGAAAAAACTTATGCAGCGATCCTGTCCACGGTTGCCGGCGTTTTCGCCGCGCTGCTGCTCGCTTCCTTTGCGATTTGGACTTCGGGCGGAAACGGCTTGAACTATGAGGAAATGCAGTTCCTGTCACGGCCTTACGAAGTGGTGTTCATGGCCGGCCTGTTCATCGGCTCGCTCGGTGCGGTAATGGATGTCGGCATCACGATGTCTGCTTCAATTTTTACCTTGTATGAAAAAAACCCGGACATTTCCATCGAAGCGATGAAAACCTCCGGCATCGAAATCGGCAAAGACATCATGGGCACGATGGCGAATATTTTATTTTTCGTCTATATTAGCGGATCGATTCCGATGCTGCTGTTGTATTTATCGAATGGCGCCGCTTGGCCGTTTGCGTTCTCGATCACTTTGTCGCTGGAAATCGCCCGTGCGCTTGCAGGCGGTCTTGGCATTGTGCTGACCATCCCGATCGGCATCTACACGTCCATTTTCTTCATTAAGATAAAGAGGGCTGCCCAATGAATGTACTGATACTGTTAGCTTTCATGCTGTGCATGGCCATGGTGATGATCGGCGGGAAAAAAGGGGCGGTCTCATTTCTCAGCTTGTTCGCCAATTTCCTCGTGCTGCTGTTTACCGTCTATATGATGAACGACCCTGGCAACGACCCGATTCTCTGGGTGATCATCGCTTGCGTCCTCATCAGCTGCATCAATTTATTCTTCATCAACGGCATCAACACCACAACCATCGCCGCCTTCCTGTCGACGGTCGCCACGATGATTGTGCTGTTGGTGTTCATCCTGTTCATGACCGACCTGACGATGATCAATGGATTCGGCGAAGAGGAAATCGACGAGCTCAGCTTGCTCTCGCTTTACATCGGTATCAGTTTTGTCGAACTCGCGGCAGCGGTCATCATCATCAGCACGATCGGGGCGATCACCGACATTTCCATTTCGATCAGCTCGCCGATGCGCGAAGTCCACCTGCACAATCCCGGCCTCAGCCGAAGCGAACTGGTCCATGCCGGATTCGCCATCGGCCGAGACCTTCTCGGCACGAGCACCAACACCTTGTTTTTCGCCTTTTTCGGCAGTTACCTGGCGTTATTGATCTGGTTCAAGGACCTGTCCTATTCGCTCGGCGATATCATCAACTCGAAAATCTTCGCCGCCGAAATGATCACCATCCTGTGCGCCGGCATCGGGATTGCGCTCGTCATCCCGATTGCCTCCTGGATCACGGCCTATTTGCTGACGCGGAAAACATGAACTCCATCCACACCACTTTTAAAACTCCCTTGGCCATCATCCGATGCCCAAGGGAGTCTTGTGCTTGTTTAGCCGCTGTATCCCACACCTTTCATCTTCTTGCCCTTTCCTTTCTTATCGCAGCGTTTTCCGGCATGCATGCGGTTTTTCTGTTTGATCCTTTTGCCCTTGTCTTGGCTCGCAGCCATCAGAAACCCGAGACCGGTCATCATAAGCGGCAGCATGACGAGCAGCTCAATCGGGACAATCGGCCGGTAGACGGTTTTTTCCGCGGTCACGTCGTAGATGCCGACGGGTTTGACCGAGAACGAACCGCCTGCCCCTTCCCCGTGGCCGCCTTCGAATTCCTCGAAGCCCGGCGATTCTGCATCTTTGTCTTCACGCTCATAGCCGCCGCCAGCACCCGCTCCGACGCTGTACCGGATTCTTGCGACGGGAATGATGGTCCTGCCCTGCATTTCGATCGGGTCGCCATAGACGAGCGACACATCGCGCGCGGTCGAAAACTTTTCGAAAATCGGTCGTACTGGGGACGATTGGAACGGGATTACTTCTTTTTCATCCATGTTCTACACTCCTTTTTTGACGATGAATTCTCATGGCCAAGGCAGCAGCAATAACAAGCGGCGTTGATCCGCCCGGTGGATTGTTAGTATATACATTCGCCCCGTCCGGCACTAACCCTCTAATTATTTTGTGGATGAACTATATTTGAATGAACACAAAAAACGCCTGGAATGTTCTCCAGGCGTCTGTCTGCATTCAAATATGTGCGATTGCTTCAAAGGTGATGGCATGCTGAGCATTTTTCGGGTACTGCCCGTAGTCATAATTGGACGACACGATGATGTCCTCGAAACCTTGGCTGCCGAGCAGAAGCTTGAATTCCTCGACGCCGTACCAGCGCATCGGGAAACGTTCGAGTTCGGTCTGGATCAACTTGCCGTCTTGCCATTTCTCGTAGCGGTTATGCGAAACGGAACATTGCCTGATCCAATCGACTTCGACGGTCTTGCTCTCGAGGGTGATCACCGCGCCGGCTTTCGTCTGCCAGGTCCGTGTTCTCGGCCGGTCGATCTCGAAGCCTTGCGGAACGTACAGATCGACGAGCAAACGGCCGCCCGGCGCCAAGTGCTTGCGGAAATTCTTCAAGGCTTTGATCGCCTGTTCGCGCCCCGCCAGCAGCTGGAACGTCCCCGCCGGTAAAATGATGGCATCGTATTCGACCTCGATGCGGAAAGTTTCCATATCCGCTTCGAATAGTTTCGGATGCAAGCCGCGTTCTTTGCAATGGGCGCGGCAAATATCGAGCATTTCCGGCGAACTGTCGAAGCCGTCGATGTGCAGGCCATCTTCCAGGAGCGGCACGAGCAAGCGCCCGGTCCCTGTGGCGGGCTCTAAAATACGCCCTTCATTGCCGGCTAGCCGCTCCCTGTAGAACTCGACATCGCCAAACGATTTGCCGATCGGCTTATCGAGGTCATACACTTCTGCGGACAAGGAACTATAATAACTAAGCATGACATCCCCCTCTTTCGTTTAAGAAAGTATGAACAATCCGTAGAGCGCCAACACCAGGTTCGGCAAGGCGAACAGCACCAGGTTTTTCACTTTGGCGTTGCGCGCCTGCTGTGCCCGGCGGCGCTCTGAGCTCGTGTTGAATGAAGATTTCACTTGCTTGCCTGCCGTGATGGACGAAATGACCGCCCAGACAAGCGCGATGACAGCGACTGCGCCCGCGATCGGGAACAATAGCGACCAGTCATCCGCCAGGAAAGCGATAAGTGCGATAAGGCCTGACACGAGAAGGCCGAGTAGAAAGTGCTTCATAATAGTATTCCTCCTGTATTTCTAGTTTCCTTCTTATTTTACTAAATGAGGAAGGCTGTGGGAAACATTGCACAAAAAAAGATGTGTACACTTCATGTGGTTTTTTTGTGTTGTAGAGAAAGTCATAAGCCGTATTTTCCGAAGCTTATCGCACGACTCCGTGGGCTCGCACCCAAGCTTCCTCGCTCACTACGTTCACTGTGGGGTCTCGGTCGTCTCGCTAGTCCACTGGAGTCGAGCAAACGCTTCTCCAAATACTCAGATACAATATTGTTTTTTAAATACAGAAAAGGTGATTCCCTTTTTGATTCATAGCGGATCACAGTCTTCTTCAACACTCTGAAAAAGGAAGCATGAACTTCATTCGCCTTTTTCAGATGGCCATTCCGATTTCAGCATGCCGTAGACGACACTGTCGACGAAATGATCGTATAGCCATTCTCCTTGGCGGATTATGCCTTCTTCTGTAAAGCCGAGGCGGATCGGGATGTTGCGGCTTTTCTCGTTGCCGGCCGCTGCACGGATTTCGACTTTATTGAGCCCGCGTTCGGTTAGCGCATAATCCGTCAGTGCTCCCGCCACCCTGGTCATGATGCCGTTCCCCTGGTATTCGGTGTCGAGCCAATAGCCGATATAGGCGGTTTGCTTCGCTTCATTGATTTCGTTGAAGCCGGCGATTCCTGCCAGTTCGCCGCGGTAGACGATCGCGCAGTTCAAGCTTTTGCCGAGCGCGAAACTTTCAGCGCCCGACTGGATAAAACTTTTCGTATCCTCCACGGTTTTCGTGTGATCGAGCCATGGCAGCCATTCCCTCAAGGCCGCACGGGAATGGTCGGTCAATTCAAAAATCCGCTCTGCGTCTTGCGCCTCGACCAATTTCAACGCCAAGTCCTTATCAATCTTATGTACAAACATCCCGCTTCCCCCTTTTCTGAATTATCCATAAGCGTAGCATATCCTGCACCTGACGCGGATATGTTTTTTACGAATTAAATAGACGCAATTTTCAGTCTAATGGCGTAAACTAAAAGAAAAGAAAGCGAACGGAGTGAACGCTTATGTTCTGGCTCTTTTTTGTTCTCATCGCGTTGGTGGTCGTCCTCCTCATTCTGTGCCTCGTATTGTTTTTCATTCGCCATAAGCCGCATCAACTGCCAGCCCCCCACCACGAAGCGCAGTTATTGAAAGAACGTTTTTCACGCGGGGAGCTGTCGGAAGACGAATTTTGCAAGCGCATAAAGGAGCTTGAACAAAAATCAACACTGCGCAAAAACGGATAGCACCCGCCGCTATTTGTTTACTTTCCTGCCAGTCGGGAAATCCAAGGAATAAGCGAATGACCATAATTCTAATAGGAGGTTTTATGGAATGGTAGAACATGCAAAACACGCAGAACTTTCCCAGACGCTTCATGACTGCATGGTGGCGTGCAACCATTGTTTCGATGCTTGCCTGAAGGAAGACGATGTAAAAATGATGGCCGAGTGCATCCGGCTCGACCGCGAATGCGCCGATATGTGCAGCTATCTCGCACAAGCGATCGAACGCAACTCGCCGTTTGTGTCACAGCTCGCAAAAGTATGCGCGGAGATTTGTGAAGCATGCGGAAACGAATGCAAACAACATGACCATGACCATTGCCAAAAATGCGCGGAAGCGTGCATGAAATGCGCAGAAGCATGCAGACAAGTGGCATAAGAGACATGCGTCCGGCTGATTTGCCGGGCGTTTTTTCATGGGAGAAATGAGGAGATGAAATGACGAAGCGCATATTGGTCGTCGGCGCCGGCATCGGCGGATTGACGGCCGGATCCTTGCTGGCGAAAGAAGGTTATCAGGTGACCGTGCTCGAAGCCGCTGCAGAACTCGGCGGCTGCGCCGGAAAATTCAAACGCCACCGGTATTTATTTCCGGTCGGCGCGACACTCGGCATGGGACTCGAGCCCGGCGGCATTCACGAACGGGTCTTCCGCCACCTCGAAAAGCCGATGGAACTCAAACCGCTGGAGCGCGTGATGGAAATGGTCCACCCGGCAGGCACCTTCGTTTTCCATAAAGGCCGCAGCACGCATGTCCGCGAACTCGCGGCCCATTTTCCGGAGCACAAAACCGCGATTCTGTCGTTCTATGCGGAATTGTACCGGACGGCGCGCATCACCCGCACCTTGATGGGGCCGCTGCCAGCGCTGCCGCCTGCCAACACGCAGGAATGGTCGGCATTAATGAAAGCCTTGCGCCCGGTTCATTTGCGGCTGCTGCCGAAATTCCAGCTGACGCTCGGGCAAGTATTGAAAAAACATGGCCTCCACGAACTCGATGCGTTCCGCCATGTGCTCGATGGGCTGTTGATCGACAGCATGCAGACGACGACGGAAGATGTCTCGTATCTGCTCGCGGCAGTGGCGCTCGATATTTACCACGAAGGTGCGTATTACGTGCCGGGCGGCTTGTATCGTTTCGCGGAATTGATGGCGGACAGCATCAAGGAAAACGGCGGCCAAGTGAAAAAACCGCGCACCGTCCAGACGCTCGAACACAAAGACGGCACCTGGCACGCTGTCGACCAGCGCGGCAATCAATACGAAGCGGATGCGGTCGTCTTCAATGCGCCGATCCAGTTATTGACGGAACTCTTGCCGGCTGATCATCACCGCAGGTTGAAGCGCCCGCTGCAAGAAGGCATCGAAACCGAAACCTGGACGACTTTGACTTTGTACTTGGCAATCGACGCCGACAAACTCACAGAGCCGCTTCCCGAGTTCCGCCAGCTCTCGAGCGGCGCGGCCATGGACGAAGGGCATCATTTCTTCATGTCGGCATCACGCATGGATGACCAGCTGCGCGCGCCCGAAGGCTTCCAGACGGTGACCATTTCGACACACTCGAAGCCCGGCTATTGGCAGACGCAGGAAGAGTATGAAGCGACGCGTACAGAACTCACGGAGCGCATGCTCGGCTTGATCGAACAGCACATCCCCGGCTTCCGCTCGGCGATCGTTCATTTCGAAAGCGGCGCCCCGCTCGCCTGGCAGCATTATACCGGACGGCCGAACGGCTATGTGGGCGGCTTCGCGCAGACTTTGGACGCAGCATTGTTCAAGTCCATCTCGCACCATAGCGGGTTGCCGGGGCTGTATTTGACAGGCGACCACATCTTCCCGGGCGGCGGCACGATCGGCGTTGCAGCGAGCGGCATCCACTGTGCGCGTTCGATTTCCGGAAAAGCCTTGCTCTCGTAAAAAACACCCGCCCTCAGGTTTGAGGGCGGGTGTTTGTCATTTACGATATGCTCTGCGGTGACATCACTAAATCGCCGTTTACTGTACTTGTCCCGCATTCAAGATCTGTGTCCAGTTTTCACCAGCATCCTGCGTCTGCCATGCATGCCCTTTGGCGGTATAAATGGCCAGCTGCTCCGGATTCCCTGGATGCTGCGCAATGTAGACAACACCATCTTCCGTCATCTCCGGCAAGGAAACTTCCTGCTCCTCACCCGACAGACCGCGTTTCACCAGTTTGGCGTCTTCGCTGTACGTGCCGTAATAAAGCGCGTCTTCACTGAAGAATGCAGCGGTTCCGAGTTCGCCTTCTGTGATGCGAGTAAAGCTCTCGCCGCCGTCTTCTGACAAGAAGATGCCCTGGTTCGATGCCGCTGCAATCATCATCGAATCGTCTGGGTGCATCGCAAGATAGGTCACTTTCCCGTCCAGCCCCTCTGCTGCCGTTTGCTGCCAGCTTTCCCCGGCATCGTCGCTCCGGTGGAAGCCGGTGTCCATTTCGGAATTCGGCTGCGGATTAAAGACGAACAGGTTGTTAGTATTGTAGCCGACTGCCATTTCATGGAAATCCGTTTCCCCTTCAAATCCGAGGTCTTCGAATGTTTCTCCTCCGTCATCGCTGCGTTTGATGCCGATTGGGTTTTGCATGCCGGATTGCATATCAGGATGCCCTGAGGACACAAAACCGGTCGCTGTCGCGTTAAAGCCCATGAAATCATGGTACTGGTCTTCTATTTCTGTCCATGCTCCGTTGCGTTGCACTTTCAAGCCGTGATGCGAAGCGAAATACAAGCCGCCATTTTCTTCAATATACCCCATGCCGTGGACGTGATCCATCACGCCGTCAAACGGCACTTCGAGCTCCATCGCCGCACTGTCCACAGCCGAAGCTGTTTCTGTTTCTTCCGCTGATTCAGGTGCGGTTTCCTCTGTCTCGTCAGTTTCCTGTTGGCCCGTTTCTGCGCCGCAAGCTGAAATGAATAGCCCAGCTGCCATCACCGGCCATAACCAGTTCTTTTTCATCGCCCGATCTTCCTCTCTCTTGTGCTGTTTCTATAGTTTCATGGACCGAATGAAAGGTCAACTAATTGCTCAAAATGATGCATCTTTGTCACAAAATACATACTCCGCCGCGTATCGGGTATGTGGCAAGTAGAACCAGATTTTCAGGAAATGAGGGAATTGCATGATCAGGAAAAAACTCATGATGGGCAGCGCATCGCTCGCAGCAGCTCTGACCCTTGCTGCTTGCGGAGGCGAGGAAACGGACAATTCAACCGCCCCCGAAGAGCAATCCGAAACGACGAATGAAGCGGGCGAAGTGCTCGAAGAGATCGACGACCCGGAAGAACGCGAGGATAGCGAGGCCCACGGGGGCATGGACCACTCGAGCGATGGCGAAGTGCCGGATGATTTGATGGAAGCCGATAATCCGACTTATGCCGTCGGGGATACGGCGACGATTCAAGCAGACCACATGCCTGGGATGGATGGTGCAACAGCAACCATCGCCGGCGCTTATGATACCGTTGCCTATAGCGTCAGCTACACGCCGACAGACGGCGGGGCAGCTGTCGAGAACCATAAATGGGTCATTCATGAAGAACTTGAGGATGCACCAGAAACCCCTTACGCTGAAGGCGATGCCGTGACCCTCGACGCTGACCATATGGAAGGCATGGAAGGCGCAAGCGCAGCAGTCGACGCCGCTGAAGAAACGACCGTCTACATGATCGACTTCGAAAATACCGAAACTGGCGAAGAAGTCGTCAACCATAAATGGGTTACGGAAAGCGAATTAACAGCCGAGTAACCAAAAAAACGCCTGGATTTTTCATCCAGGCGTTTTTAGTATGCCGAAAAAGCGATGTTTCCCCGGCATAAAGTCAATTCCACTTCCAACTCATCCGTCAGCAGCACGAGATCGGCATCCATCCCAGGTGCAATCCTGCCTTTCCGCGACAGGCCGAGCGCGGTTGCGGCATTGGCCGAACTCATCCGCACCAGTTCCGGCAAGCTGCATTTGGCCAATTCCCGAACATTGCGGATGGCGCGATCCATCGTCAGCACACTGCCGGCAAGCCGGCCATTTTGAATCCGTGCGCCCGTTTCATCGACCACAACGGCCTGGCCGCCGAGATCATACTTTCCATAACCGAGGCCTTTGGCGCGCATCGCATCAGTAATCAAGATCAAGCGCCCCGCACCGATCTGCCGGTACGCCAGCTCTACCGCCGCTGGATGGCTATGGATCAAATCCGCAATCAATTCAACGTAGAATCGCGCATCGAGCATGGCCGCACCCACCACACCCGGTTCGCGGTGATGAAACGCCGACATTTGATTGAAAAGATGGGTCATGTGATTCGCTTTCGACGCAATCGTTTGTTCATAAGTCGCGGCCGAATGCCCAATGGAGGCAATGCACCCCGATTCAACGAGCGCTTCGATAAATTCTTCCGCTCCTTCAAGCTCCGGCGCCACAGTCACGATGCGGATATTGCCGCCGCTCAATGCTTGCCACTGTTCGAATAAAGCAAGATCGGGCTTCCGGAAATATTCAGGATTTTGCGCCCCGGCTTGTTCCGGAGATAGAAATGGCCCTTCGAGATGAATCCCGAGCAATTGCGCTTCCCCGCTCGCGCTTCTATACTTCCCGGCCGTTTCGACAGCACGGGCGATTTGGTTCTCGGTTTGCGTCATCGTCGTCGCAACAAATGCCGTCACGCCTTCTTTCGGCAAAGCATGCGCCATCCCGGAAAGTGCTGAAGCATCGGCGTCCATCACGTCGAACCCGTTCGCTCCGTGTATATGGATATCGATAAATCCAGGCATCAAGATTTTTCCGCGACCGTCAATTTTTCTGGTGCCCGTTTCGATCGATGCACCCACCTGTTGGATACGCCCGTCCGCGACCAGCACATCCGCCCGCTCTGCACCATCCACATTGACTACTAACACATCCTTGAATACTAACTCTTTGCCCACTTCAAGACCTCCTTCTACGAAAATGATCCTCATCTTTGTTTTCTGCTCCCACATATTACTTGCTGTCTTTATGGCTATTATACAGGATGGCGCTAGTTGTCTTGTCTATTGATGAATGAACCGAATGCGGCTTGTGGAAATATTGGAGATAGCGAGGGTTTTCGTGTCGTATTGTTTCGGGGTTTCAATGGAGCGACATCTTTGTATTCGCCGTCCTGCTTGGGGTTGGCCTCTCGCCATAAGCCTGTCTTACGGCATCGGCTCACCCTTGGCGCTGGACGGCTTGGAGATTTCGTTGTATGCAGCTTGTTTAAATGGATCTGCTTCTTTATGCAGGGCTAGAGGGGTAATCGCTTCCAGGAGGACAGCGTCTGACAAATAGGTGCTTGAACCGAGAAGTTTGCTGGAAGATTAGGAATTAAAGTCGCATTCTCTTCGAACCACATGTATGAGCTACATAACATGACGCATTTCCACATTTCATATTGAACGGATTGAAGAAACTATTCACCACTCTAAAACTAAAGACGGAGTGGAAGGGGGCGACGCCTGGGGGACCGAGCGAGCTGGCGAGACAAAGGTGGCGCTTTTTGCCACCTTGGCTCAACACCCCTCCCCATACCCGGGCAGCTGAAAACGCGACGTCCTGTCGCATCAGCTGCATGACCCGCATCCTGCGGGCCCCAAGCAGCCCCTGTAACGTAGTTGAATAGCGAAAGCTATTCAACTTACTTATTTTTTTAAAAGCTTTGATAACCCTTCGTAAAACATACGATTAAAGCACAAAAAACCGCCAGGAAAATTCCTGGCGGTTTCGGCTTCATTTCATTCTTCAGGCCGTTTTTGGCGACTGATTTTTCTTGCGTGCATTCATGTAATTGAGGGCGAAGATTCCGAGCACGATGATTAAGCCGATCGTATCCGTCAAGGTTTCCGGGAAGATCGTCATCAATGCCCCGGCGCCGAGAAGAATTCTTGTCACGATATTCATGCGTGTCTGGAAATAGCCTTCTGCTGCAGCACTGAGTGCGATGATGCCGATGATCGCCGTCACCGTGATCATGAGTATTTCAAGTATTGGCGGCAATGCGAATTCCGTCGCGTTGACAGCCACATCGGTCGTATCGATCATCAGCATCGCTGGGTTATAGACAAACAGGTACGGAATGATGAACCCGGCGATCGCGAGCTTCAAAGCATTGAAGCCGGTGCGCATCGGATCCCCTCCCGACACCCCGGCCCCCGCAAAGGCGGCCAGTGCAACAGGAGGCGTGATGTTCGCGAAAATCCCGAAGTAGAACACAAACAAATGCGCGACAAGAACCGGGATGCCGAATTCAGCAAGCGCCGGTGCTGTCATCGTCGCTGTAATGATATACGCCGGGATGGACGGCAAGCCCATGCCAAGCACGATCGATGCGAGCATGGTCAGGAACAAGGTCCAGAACAGGGAGCCTGCACCGAACGCCGTGATGGCAGACGTCATGACCGTTCCGAAGCTCGTCAGGCTGACGACGCCGATGATGATCCCGACGACCGCACAGGCGATCATGACGGAAAGCGATTGGCGCGCGCCGTTTTCGAGCGCTTCGAGGATATCGCGAACGCCCATGCGCGTCGATTTGCGGAACGCCGCGACGACAACGGTCAGGACAATCGTATAGAACGCAGCATAAGCGATCGGCATGCCGGTATAGAGCATGAACACAAGCCCCACGATTGGCAACAGCAGATGCCCTTTTTCTTTCAATACTTCTTTGGTGCGCGGCAAGTCGGCTTTCGGGATGCCGCGCAAGCTGTCTTTGCCGGCGCGGAAATGGACTTGCATGATGACCCCGAGGAAATACAGGACCGCCGGCAAGAGTGCAGCGAGTGCAATCGTGCCGTAGGCGATGCCTGTCGTTTCCGCCATGATGAAGGCACTTGCCCCCATGATCGGCGGCAGGATCTGCCCGCCGACTGAGGCACTTGCTTCAACGGCGCCTGCAAAGTTTTTATTGTAGCCGATTTTTTTCATTAACGGGATCGTAAAAGCGCCGGTTCCGACGACGTTTGCAATCGCGGAGCCGTTGATGCTTCCCATGAAGCCGGACGAGATGACCGCGACTTTCGCCGGTCCGCCTTGCTTGGATCCGGCAAGTGCCATCGCCAAGTCATTGAACAATTGGCCCATCCCTGATTTCGCGAGGAACGCGCCAAACAAGATGAACAGGAAGATGAATTGCAAGGAGGCGGAAATCGCCGTCGAGTACAAACCTTCCGTCTTTAAATACAATTGGCCGAAAATATCGCCGAGGTCAAACGGGCGTGTCATGAGCATATCCGGCATCCACAGATTGTGGCTGATGAACGGATAGACGAGGAACACGAGCGCAAGGATCGGCAGGATGATTCCCGTCACGCGGCGCGCCGCCTCAAGTACCAGGACGACGGTCGCGATGGCCATGATGATGTCGAGCGTATTCGGAATCCCGCCGCGCGTCGTCATGATGGCGTCGTATTCGTAAATCAAATACCCAGCGGTCGCCAAGCTGAATAAGAATAAAATCCAGTCATAGAACGGGATGCGCGTCTTGTCCTGCTTTTTGAATGCAGGATAGACCAGGAACACAAGCCCCATCCCGACGGCGACGTGAATCGAGCGCGCCTGGAGTGCAGGCAATGGATTGAATGTCACCCATAGGTGATAAAGGGAATAAGCGATGGCAATCGCCGCGATGGCGAAGACGATATTGCGGCTGCGCAATTTGCGGACTTTGGCGTCCACATCGTATTTCTCCAGCACTTCCTGGTTGACGGATTTGTCGTCGGGATGCGCTGACACGCTCTCGATATCCAAATCCCGGTTGTCTTTGTTCATAATGTCTTCCCTCCTACATAATTCCATAAATGAATATACTCGACCGAAATGCGGAATGTTTCGTAATCATCGGCTAAGGCATGCAGCGGGATTTCCCGGCCGCCTGCACGGATCAATGTCTGGGCATTTTCCGAAACGGTCAAATTCAGTTCTTCGAATTCCCGGTCGATCTGCATATGGACGAATCCGTCATCCGACGGCAAAATCGTGCCATCTGACGGCACCCCTGCCCCGAATGTCTTGAAATGGGTTTCCGTCAACAACAGCGTCTGCCCGTTGCGTTCGTAGTATTCGCGCCATTCTTCTTTTTCAACCGAATGGACCCACGACAATTCGAACGCCTCTTCCTTCAAATAAAACCGCTCGCCATCCGTTTCAAAGGCAATGACCGGCAGTTTTATCAGCAGGAAAAAAAGGAGCACCGCAATGAATGCCCCTCCCCCCAAAAGCTTTTTATTGTTCACTATAGTAGCGTTCAGCGCCTGGGTGCAATGGCGCCACTAGGCCTTCTTGCGCTTCTTCAAGCGTAATGTCGGTTGCTGCCTGGTGGGAATTCCCGAGTGTTTCCAGGTTGTCGAAGAAGGTCTGCGTCAATTTGTAAACATCGTCTTCGCTCATATCCGAACGGACGACCAAGGCGTTCATGATCGCTGCAGTCGGAACCGCTTCTTCGTTTCCATACGTATCTGCAGGGATATCAAGCGCGATGAAATAACTCTTATCCTGTGCAATTTCCTCTACATCGGCAGGGTCGATCGACACCATGCGAATATCGAGCGTTTCAGAAAGCTCAAGAAGTGATGCGTTCGGCAAGCCGCTCGTCAGGAATGCTGCGTCCAATTGGCCTGCACGCAAACCGTCAGCCGCTTCTGCATAGCCGAGGTAATCGACTTGGATATCGTCATATGTGATGCCATGTCCTTCGAGAAGTGTGCGGGCATTGACTTCGACGCCGGAGTTCTGGTCACCGACGGCAATGCGTTTGCCCACAAGGTCATCGAAAGTTTCGATGCCGGAATCCGCTGTTGTCACGACCTGCACGTAGTTCGGATACAATGCCGCGATCTGGCTGATTTTGTCTGTCGGCTCCGTGAAGCTTTCTTCTCCTTCAACGGCCTGGCTGACCACATCGCTCATCGTGAACGCCATTTCGATTTTATCTTCCTTCATTAAGTTAACGTTTTCAACCGATGCGCCGGTCGTCTGGGTCCGGGAGTTGACGCCGTACTCGTTGCTGTACACATCTGCAAGTGTGGAGCCGATGATATTGTAAGGGCCGGATGCGCCGCCCGTTGCAATCGTCACGATGTTCGAGTCAAGGCCTTCTCCTCCGCCCTCGCCGCCGGATCCTTCTTCTTCACCGCCGCCGCATGCAGCAAGCGTCATCGCGCCAGCGACTACAGCCGTGAAAGCGCTTAATTTATATTTGTTCATATGTTCTCCTCCTAATAGCTTTTTCACTATTATAAAGGACAATTTCCTTAAATAAAAGGCAATATTGCATATTCTCAGTTTTTATAAAGTTTTCTGAATACTTATTCACCTAAACTATCCCATTATCAGTAAATACTAAGAAATCCTGACTTATATTGGATTTCTTAAGACATTCACTGCATATTAAATGCTTCAGCCAATAGACGAACGGTGGCCAGGCGGGCTTGATGGCCGGCGATATTCGGAATGATGGTGATCTCGTCGGCCCCGAATTGGCCGGCGATGTCTTCGATTTGCCGCTTGACTTGATCAGCCGTGCCAACAAGCATGCGGCTCCGGTTGCGTTCGACACGTTCTTGTTCCGCTGTGCTGAGGCGCCGCTTTTCAGCGGTCTCGACCGACGGGTAATACGGCGGCTGGAAATCGGATTCGACAAACAACAGCCATAAATCGAATGCCTTGGCGAGTTGTTCGGCTTGTTGTTCCGTCTCGCCGACAATGGCGAAAACGGCGATGGCGACATGCGGCTGTTCACGCAATCCGGACGGGGCGAACGTTTCCCGGTAGCGTCCAATCGCATCGATTCCTGCTTTTTCAGGGCGGGCAAAATGTGCGTAAGCATAAGCCATGCCCCGTTCAGCCGCGAGTTTTGCCGAGCCTTCGCCGGTACCGAGCAGCCACAGTTCCGGCGCTGTCTCTGTGATCGGCGTCGCTTTCAATTTCTGGAAGCGGTGTTCACTGTCCACATCATCGCTGAAATATTTCTCCAGGTCAATGAGCTGCTGGGCATAAGAAACGCGCTTGCCTTTTGATTCATTGAGCGCTTGGTTGACGAGCCGAAAGCTTGGCGACCGCCCGATGCCGAGATCGATTCGGTTGGGGTGCAGCGCTTCAAGCAAACGGAAATTCTCCGCCACTTTATAGGCGCTGTAATGCGGCAGCATGACGCCGCCAGAACCGATACGCAGGCGTTGGGTCAGTGTCGCGAGGTGCATCATGAGCATTTCCGGTGAACTGCCCGCGACCGAAAACACTTGATGGTGTTCCGCGACCCAGTAGCGCTTGTAGCCCAAATGGTCCGCAAGCTGTGCCAGTTCCGCTGTCGAACGAAGCGCAGAAGCCGCCGTTTCGCCTTCATCAATCGGCGAGTAATCCAAAATATTCAAGACGGTCATACGTCCGCACCTCCTTTAACTCTCTACTCTTCATCATACCACTCGAGCTCATAGAAAAAACGAACCGGGCCTTCCTGGTTCGTTTTCATCTTGTCGAGAAAGTGAAGAAGCCGTATTTTCCGAAGCTTATCACTCGCTTTCCGCGGGCGGGAATCGAGCCTCCTCGTCACTAACAACGTTGCTCAACTCTCACTGCGTTTGAGCATCGCAAATGAATGTGCTCAGCGATGCTTCGCTCATTCATTGCCTGCGGGGTCTCTCAAACCCGTCGCTTCGCTGCTCCCGCAGGAGTCGAGTGAACGCTTCTCCAAATACTGAGATAGATTATCGATTTTTAAATCTGGTAACACTAACTGCTCTTATCATAAGTTGCAATAGTTATTACTTCTTTAATAATTTTAAAACGGACCAGGCTTCCCCGGTCCGTTGCCTTTATTCTACGTTGAAATAGCGCGCATCCGGGTGGGCGAAGACAATCGCCGATACCGATGCTTCCGGGTCCATCATGAATTCTTCCGTCAAGTGGACGCCGATGTCTTCCGGTTTGATGAGGCCGAACAGTTTCGACTGGTCCTCCAGATTTGGGCAGGCCGGGTAGCCAAACGAGAAGCGCTGGCCTTGGTATTTTGCCGCGAACCGGTCGCGCATCGAGAAATCCGTCGCGTCCGGGAAGCCCCATTGGTCGCGGATTTCCTGGTGCATGCGTTCCGCGAAACCTTCTGCCAGTTCCAAAGCGGTCGCCTGCAGCGCATGGCTCTCGAGGAAACGCCCCGCTTCTTTCAAGCGCGTCGCTTCCGCACGGACGCCGTGCCCTGCCGTCACTTGCATGAACGCGACATAATCCATCTCGCCGCTTGCCGTTGATTTCAAATAATCGGCCAGGCACAGGAACGGCGCTTTTTGTTGACGCGGGAAGGTGAAGCGTTCGATTTCCTTTTGAGCGTCTTTCGGGTCGTAGATGACGACATCGTCGCCGTCCGATTGCGCCGGGAAGAATTGATACATCCCCGCCGGCTTCAACAAGCCCGATTGAAGAAACTTCGTCGCGAGTTCGTGCAGTTCCACCGCCCTTGCATCGCCTTGCTGCAACAGTTTGTCGCTGTAACCGCGGAGCCCCAAGTGATGGCCGATCAATGTGCGCATATTGACGTATGGATACAGATGCGCCACTGAATACTCTTTCGAGACATGCCGGCGCAAATCGTTCGGTACGTAAACAGGCGCATCTTCGCGCACGGTCTTGACCGGTTTTTCCAAAATGGCGACGGCGCTTTTTTCAGCGCGTGCCGCTTCCTGCGCCTGGCGTTTTTCCTGCTGGGCATCCAGTTCATCCAGCAAGACCGCTTTTCCCGCCCCGCTTTGCAGGCGGTTCGCAAGGTCCAGCCCTTGCATCGCATCTTTTGCGTAAATGACCGGACCGTCGTATTCCGCAGCGATTTTCGTTTCGGTGAAGCGCCGGGACAGGGCCGCGCCGCCAACCAAGATCGGCACATCGATATCCGCTTCGCGGAAATCCTGCGCCGTCAGCACCATCTGCTTGGCGGATTTCACGAGCAGCCCCGACAAGCCGACGATATCCGGCTGTTCTTTGCGGATCACTTCGATCAGTTCCGCCGGCGTCACTTTGATGCCGATGTCGATCACTTTAAAGCCGTTGTTCGACAAGATGATATCGACCAAATTTTTGCCGATGTCGTGGACGTCGCCTTTGACGGTCGCAAGCACCACTTTGCCTTTTCCGCTATCGTCTTCTTTTTTCTCCATGAAGCCTTCGAGATACGACACGGCCGCTTTCATGACGCCTGCTGATTGCAGCACTTCCGCGACGATCAGCTGGTTGTCGTTGAATAAGCGCCCGACTTCGGCCATCCCTTCCATAAGCGGGCCGTTGATGATCTCGAGCGGGTCTTCGTACAGCTCCCGCGCTTTTTCAAGATCGGGAATGAGCCCTTCTTTTGTGCCTTCGAGAATATAATAGGCGAGGCGCTCCGGCACGGTGTCCGGAATATCGTCCTCCGTTTTTTCCTTTTTCTTGTCGCGGTAGAAATCCGTGAAGTCCGCCAGGTTCTGGTCGGTCGTCTCGAACAATAATTCTTCCGCCATCTTCACTTCTTCTTTCGGAATCGACGCAAAACGTTCGAGCTTCTCGGTGTTGACGATCGCATAATCAAGCCCGGCTTGCGTGCAGTGGTACAGATAAACGGCATTGAGCACTTCGCGGCCGACCGGCGGCAAGCCGAACGACACGTTCGAGACGCCGAGAATCGTCAAGGCGCGCGGCAATTTCTCCTTGATGAGGCGGATGCCTTCGACCGTTTCAACCGCCGAGCCGATGTATTGCTCATCACCCGTTCCGACAGGGAACACGAGCGGGTCGAAAATGATGTCTTCGGGGGCGATCCCCCATTTTTCCGTCAGCAATTCGTATGAGCGTTCCGCAATTTCAAGTTTGCGCTCGCGTGTGACCGCCATGCCGATTTCGTCGATCGTGCCGACGACAACCGATGCACCGTATTTTTTTACGAGCGGCATGACCGCATCGAAACGTTCTTCGCCGTCTTCCAAATTGATCGAGTTGATGATCGCTTTGCCTTGGGAGAATTTCAGCGACGCTTCGATGACGTCTTCGTCCGTGGAGTCGATGACGAGTGGCACTTTCACTTTTTTGACGACTTCCTGCATGAATGCCGCCATGTCCTCGAGTTCGTCGCGGTCCGGGTTCGCCAGGCAAATATCGATGACATGCGCCCCGTTCTTCACTTGGGCGCGGGCGATTTCCGCCGCTTCCTCGAATTTTCCTTCAATGATCAGCCGCTTGAATTTGCGCGAGCCGATGACATTCGTGCGTTCGCCGACAAATAACGGGCGCATCGACTCGTCATATTCGAGCACTTCGATGCCGGATACCGCATGGCCATGGCTCGTTTCATTGCGCTCGCGCGGGGCCAGCCCGTCAACCGCTTCGCGCACCGCCGCGATATGCGCTGGCGTCGTGCCGCAACAGCCGCCGACGACGTTAAGCCAGCCTTTTTCAGCGAAGCCGCGCAGTTTTTTTGACAAAGATTCCGGCGTCTCATGGTAATGCCCTTCCTCATCCGGCAGCCCGGCGTTCGGGTAGCAGCTGACATAGCCTGATGACAATTCAGACAATGAACGCAAATGATCGGTCATGAATTCCGGCCCCGTCGCGCAGTTCAAGCCGACCGATAGCGGCTTGATGTGTTCGATCGACACATAAAACGCTTCGATCGTCTGTCCGGCGAGCGTCGTGCCCATCGGTTCAATCGTCCCCGAAATCATCACCGGCAATTCCACGCCGGTTTCTTCGAAGGCGTCGCGTATTGCGATCGTCGCCGCTTTGACGTTGAGCATATCCTGGCTCGTCTCAAGGAGCAATAGATCCGCGCCGCCTTCAATCAAGGCTTTCGCCTGGACCTGGAAGTCAGCTTTCAATTCATCGAATGTGATGCCGCCGGTTACCGACAAAGTTTTCGTCGTCGGCCCGAGAGCACCCGCCACAAAGCGCGGCCATTCCGGGGTCGAATATTTCGCCTGGCTCTTTTTGGCGATTTCGACTGCTTTTTGATTGATTTCCGCGGCGCGATGGCCGAGCCCGTATTCATCGAGGACGACTGGCGTGCCGCCGAAAGTGTTCGTGCAGATGATGTCAGCGCCCGCTTCGAGATAGGCGTCGTGCACTCCTTCGAGCACATCGGGTCGGACAATATTCAAGTATTCGTTGCAGCCGTCGTACTCCTCGCCGCCGAAATCCTCCGCAGACAAGTCCGCGTTTTGGATCATCGTCCCCATCGCGCCGTCAATGATGAGGATGCGTTTTTCGAGCTGCTGTTCAATTAGATGTTTAGGCATAGGCACGATCGCTCGCTTTCTTTAAATCTAGTTGTCGGATGTGGCGGATCAATTCCACCGTCATGTCGTAGCGCACAAATGGCGTGATCAAATAAATGCCGTTGAACAATTCCGCTGCCGTGTCGATCAGCTCTTTGGCAATTTGGATGCCTTCAGCCGTCGCTTTTTCCTTGTCTTCGCCGCAAGCCCGCATGCGGTCAAGTGCCTCTTCGGACAATTTGATGCCCGGCACTTCGTTGTGCAGGAAGTCGGCGCTGCGGATGCTCGTCAGCGGCATGACCCCAAGGAAAATCGGCGTGTCCAGATGCTTCGTTGCTTCGTGGATTTCGATGATTTTCTCTTTTGTATAGACCGGCTGTGAAATGAAGTAATCCGCCCCGGCTTCGATTTTCTTCTCGAGCCGTTGAACCGCCCGTTCCACGACGCGGACGTTCGGGTTGAACGCGGCAGCGACCGAGAAGTTCGCTTTTTTCCGCAGCGGTTTTCCGGAAAATGAAATGCCTTCATTGAGCTTTTTGATGAGCTGGATCAATTCCATGCTCGAGACATCATAGACGCTGGTGGCGCCCGGGAAATCACCGACTTTGGTCGGGTCGCCCGTGACGGCGAGTATGTCGTGGATGCCAAGTGCGTCAAGCCCCATAATATGTGATTGCAGGCCAATCAAATTGCGGTCGCGGCACGTAATATGCGCAAGAGGTCTGACATCCTGCTTATGCTTGATGATCGAACCCATCGCCATATTGCTGATACGCGGCGAGGCGAGTGAATTATCGGCCATCGTGATGGCGTCGATGCCTTCTGCGTCCAATGCTTTTGAACCTTCGAGGAATTTCTCGATATCCAAATGGCGCGGCGTATCCAGTTCGACGATGATCGTCCGCTCGGTTTTTGCTTTTTCGTGCAGCGGCTTGTCTTTTAACGCCTCCGCCTCGCGGATGACGATCGGCTTTTTCTCTTCGACTTTCTTTTCGGTGATCGGCTGCAAATGGCCGATGCGTTTTTTCACCGCTTCGATATGCTTCGGCGTCGTGCCGCAACAACCGCCAATGAGGCGCACGCCTTCTTCGCGCAGCAATAGTGCCGCACGGCCGAAATAATCGGCTTCCGATTCGTAGACGATGCGCCCGTCTTCGATATCCAATAGCGAAGCGTTCGGGTACGCCGACAAAAAGGCTTTTTCCGACAGTTCAACGCCTTCGAATGCCTGGATCGTGTGGTGCGGGCCAAGGCGGCAGTTGACGCCGACAATTTCCGCGCCGAGCGCATCGAGCCGTTTCAGCCCTTCGTTCAAGCTCATGCCGTTTTGCAGGATGCCGGGTTCGTGCATCGACAATTGGGCGATAAGCGGGGCGTCCGTCAGTTTCTTCAAATGCGTGACAGTCGCCGCCAGTTCCTCGAAATCGTAATACGTCTCGAGCAACAAGCCGTCCGGGTCGCCGGACAATAGATGCCGGGCTTGCTGGTCGACCATGGCGACGATCTCATCCAAAGTCGCATCACTTTTGCGGATGCCGCGGATGCCGCCGATTGTGCCGACAACAAACTGCCCGCCATCTTTTGCCGCTTTATTGGCGATGGCGATCGCTGCTTTATTGATCGCTTCGGTCTGTTCTTCGAGCCCGTAGCGCGCCAGTTTATGGGCATTCGCCCCGTAGGTGTTTGTTTGGATGATGTCCGCTCCGGCCGCGATATAGTCGCGGTGGATCTTTTCGATCACTTCCGGGCGCTGGATGTTCAATTCCTCGTTGCAGTATTCGATGCCGTAGGAGTACAACAATGTCCCCATGGCACCGTCCGCCGTCAGCATCCGTTTGTTCAGTTCATCTAATAACATGATTCGTCCTCCTCCGTCTGATTTTGCCGTGCAGCTGCGGACGCATCGATATGAAACAAAAAAAGCCTTCCATGAAAAAGAAGGCTTTACGATATCGGACTCGTTCCTTTTCATCTGCCAGGCGTGTGCCTGCTGGAATTAGCACCTGACCGCAAGCGGCTGGTTGCTGAAGCGTCATCGGGCCAGTCCCTCGACTTCTCTAGATAAGAATTCACTATGCAGTTTTCAGTATTCCCACATGATACCCCCTGCGGTGATTCGGGTCAAGCTGATTTATCAAAAAACAACGAACTTTCTGTTACATTCCTGATCTCTCACCAGGCATCCGGGACGCGCGGATTGAATTTGGCGGCTTCGACGGTGAATTTATACCAAGTGAAGGCTTGGCCGTCGATCATCCAGGTGATGTCGATGCGCCGCGGGATTTCGATGCCTTCGATGTTCTGCCATTCGTGCACTTCCGCAATGCACGGCAAGCGCTTGGCATCTTCCCCGATGTCCTTATAGCGCATCGCACGCGCCCGTTTCATGCGCCCTTTTTCGTCGAACTCGAAGGTCACATTGGCGGTCGATCCGTTATAGGTCATTTCCGCTTCCACGGAGTGATCCGTGCTGTTCAAGAAGCGCACGTACGGGCTGAACACGAGCCCCGGCAGCCACGCCATTTCCATTAAAAAGCGCTGCAAGGTGGATTCATCGAGCTTGCCATCCGGCATCGACCGGTTGATCGGCACCAGCCCCGCGAAACGGATGCGCATACCGGCGCGGCCGTCCCGGAAACTGTCGGACCCCGTCACGAACAGCCCATCCACTTTCATGCGTGCTTTCCAATAAAACGAGGGCGGTTCGACAAAGCTGTATTGCTCAGCGGTCGATTCGCTCCATTCTTCCTGTTCAGGCTTCATTTTCATCCAGCCCACTTGCTTAACATAAACGCCCATCACTTGTTCGCGCCCGATCGCGCCGCTTGCTTCCAGCCATTTGGCGATCGGTTTCGGGAGATTGTCCGTCCTCGCCTTCTCCACTTCCCCGGCATGGCGGACTTCCGGCCACGTCGGTTTGACGAGCCGCGTCATGTCTTTGTATTTTCGGTAAGCTCCGTATGCCCCAAGCGTCGTCAATGCTAAAACCGGCCATATGCGTTTCATG
This sequence comes from Planococcus sp. SSTMD024, assembly GCF_041320495.1. Classification (NCBI taxonomy): domain Bacteria; kingdom Bacillati; phylum Bacillota; class Bacilli; order Caryophanales; family Caryophanaceae; genus Planococcus; species Planococcus sp. SSTMD024. Next base: position 342,166 of record NZ_JBGGNS010000021.1, read on the forward strand.
CCTCAGACCCCTTTCCGATTATGCTGCGCTGTTACGTTCAAGCTATCTCCTTGTGTATCTCTTTCGACACGGCAGCTGTTTTCCCTGCCTAGCTCGGCCAATAGAAAACGCCTCCGGAAGAGGGCCATTCCGGAGGCGTTTAAAATTCATCAGTTTAGATTTTCAAGAGCCGGTTCAAGATGTTCTTTCAATGCCGGCCCCATCGTTTGCGAATAAAGCGTCGTCAAATGATGTTCATCGCGGTAGACAAGGACATTGCCAACGACAGGTGGGCACGTATCATCCGTGCAGAAATACTCGGACAAATCGGCGAACGTCACATTGTCCGGAATGCCTTCTGTATTTTCCCACGGCACGACATCAGACAATGCTTTTTCCCTCGGCATGGAACAGTTCGCCTGGCTTAAGTTTTCCAAACACTTTGTCGGATCGACTTTCATGCGCGGATTGTCGCGTACGGCAAAAACAGCAGAGACCCCTTCAAAACGCTGCCATTTGTCGATATATCCGATAGGTACAGTATCCCCTTTTCCGACTGTTGCGGTCGTAAAGATCGTGTCCGGCGGATCTTCCAGCAAATGCTGTTCCAAATTATCGTTCCACTCCATACACGATTCGGTCAGCAATTCGCCGAAATCATCCGCGGTAAAACGGCACGCATCTTTAATATAGACATCGATGCGCATATTCAATTCTTCCGCGATTTCCTCGAGTGCCGGGAACCAATGCCCTGAATGCGAACCGCCGACCAGCGCCACCACATGATCTGGGTTTTCCGTCACGCCGAACGAACACTCTTTAATATCGGTGCTTTTGCCGCCCTTGGTCGTGCAATCATCCTCGCCGTAAAAAGTTGGCAAGTCTTCTTTCGCCGTCAGGAAATCGGGCTGTACATCAGCGCCTTTTGTCGGCTGGATGCCCTGTGAAACGGCGCGTGCGCCTGGATTATCTTCTGTTGTAAAACTGCCGCCTGTGCTTGCCTGTACCAAAACGCTCCATGACAAGCCAACGACTAGCGCCGGCATCATCATCGCTACCAGCACTTTCGACAACCGCCTTTTCGACTGTTTGACCGGCAATTTGCGCACCGGCGCCTCAACGAGACGGATCGTAATGACCGACAACGCAAAAGTCAGCGCCAAGATGCCCAAACCGCCAAATGCGGTAACCGTTTCCGTATTGAAATACGCATAATAGAACACCAGCAACGGCCAATGCCATAAATAAAAGCCGTAGGAAATGCTGCCGAAATATTGGAACGGCTTCGAGCCGAGCAATTTCTGCACGCCGAATGCCTGGCCGTTTTCAGCAGCGATGATGACCAGGATCACCCCGCCGGTCGGCAGCAATGCCGCAAATCCCGGGAACACGGTCGACACCGGCAGCACCATTCCAGTGAACGCGATGATCGCAAGCCCGGCCCAGCCCATGACGAGATGCGCACGGTCCGAAAACCTCAGATACGGCAGCAAGAGCGCAAGCATCCCGCCGAGGCTGAATTCCCAGACGCGCGCGAATGTATCAAAATACGCCCATGGCTGATTGACCGCGGTAATGTACACCGAATAGCTGAGTGAAGCGACGAAAATGACCGACAACACCGCAAGCAAAGTTTTGCGCACCGGCGTCTTCAATAGTTTCGTCGCCAGCAAATAAACAAGCGTGATGAGGACCGGCCATGTCACATAAAACTGGCCTTGAATCGACAGCGCCCAGAAATGCTGGAACGGGCTGGCTTCGTTATTTTGCCCTAAATAATCAACAGCGCTTTTGGCCAACTGCCAATTTTGGAAATAGAACATCGACGCGAACAATTCCGCAATCGTCTGGCGCCACACACTGAGCGGCAATAGAACAATCGACAGAATCGCAGAGACGACCATTACCGTAAACGCCAGTGGAAACAGCCTCTTCGCGAGCCCCAACAGATTTTCCAAATAATTGATGCGGCCATCGCGCACCATCCGTGACAAGAGAGATGTCGTGATCAAATACCCCGAGACGATGAAGAAGACATCGACCCCGCCGGATACCGATCCGACCCAAATATGATAGACTGCCACCAAAAGCGCTGCAACTGCCCGGATTCCTTCTAACTCCGGGCGGAAACGCTTATGAGGCACTCGTAAATCCGTCATTTGTTGTACCTCGCCATTCTTTAATTTTGCGGAAAAGGAATAACCAAAAACTAAAGATCATAAAATCTTTAAGGTTAATATTGAACTGGAAATTTTCGAATTATCAAAACCCATTCCTTGCCATTTGCAAGTGTAACGCAAGCATTTGGCAGTCTCAATAGCTTAGCCGATAGTCGAAATATTCTTTGCAAGAAAAAAACCCGCCATTTCAGGCAAGGTTTTCATTAGAATAAGAAACTGAACATCAATCCGGTGTAAGTCGCCGCAACAAACCCGAGGCCGAACGTAAACGACAGCCATTCGGGCAGCTGTTTGCGATAGCCCAGCCATTGCAAACCGAGGAAGATCAGGCCGATCGCCAGCATCAAGAACGCGTCAATATTCGGTGTCCATACCGCATGCACCGGCAGATACTGCGGCCCGGCGAACCATTCGACAAAAGGCGCGCCGCCTTCCATGCGGAACGTTTCGTTGATATTATGCGGCGGGGCGAGCTTGCTCATGAAGGCGGTGATTAATAACACCAACAGCAACAGCCAGCTCTCGACTTTAAGCCATGCGCGGTTCGGGGCATCGCTTCTGGATAAGACGGCATTGATGAACGCTGCGAGCAACAGCGGCACGATGCTCAAATGCTTCAAGAGCAAGAGCTGCCCGTAAGGCAAAATCCACGAGCTCGCGTAATCTTCCGGCGCCACAAAAAACAACATGAGCCAAATGCCGCTGCCGATCAATAGGATCATCATGGCAACAGAAAACGGCGTAAACCATTTGAGAAATGCGCGCCAATTGCGCCCATCGCCCAAAAACCAGGCAATGTGGATCAATACGCCCGCCCATAATACGAGCGCCAGAAAATGAAGCGCGTGCCCAATAAAGCCTTGCCAGTCCGCAATCGATGCAGCATGGCTCGCATACGCCACATTGAGCACGCTGAGCACGAGCCAAAACGCGCGGAACGCCCACGATCCGTCGCGCCACACCACGATCACCCATGCCACTGCCATCAAGACGCCGAATACGTAGCTTTGGCCGGCGCGAAATTCTGTTGCGACATCCATCAATGCCTGACCCGGCCCAAAACTTTCCGAAAGCAATAAAACCAGCTGGATGACAGGCGGGGCAAGCAATAGCGGAATAAGCGCAAGCGCCATCAAGAGCAGTTTTTTCGGAACCTCAACAAGCGGCTTTTTCTCCGATTTGACGCAGCGCAAGACAACATCCCCTGCCAGAAACACCAACACCACATAAAGAAAAAAATCCGACAGTGCGATCAACCAACTCATCGTTTTCTACGCATTAACACAACGGCAGCGACCAACAGGATAATGGCGAGGCCCGCGATGATCAAGGTCATGCTGGAACCGCCTTCTTCTGAAGGAACTTCCGAACCGCTCGCGGCTGCCTCTTCCATCTCTGCTGCTTCCGTTGTTTCCGTTTCATCAGCTTCCGGTTCAACCGTTTCTTCTTCAGCCGGCTCTTCTTGCGCCGCTTCTTCCTCGCCTGCCTGCAATTCAAAAGCAAGTGACCCTTGGATTGGGTGGCCATCTTCGCTCAGCACGTCATATTCCACGACATACGAACCGTCTTCCAGTTCCTGCGCCGGCGTCCCGACCAATTGGTCTTCCATTACAGCCACTTCACTGAAATCCACAGCGGTACCGTCCATCGTCATCGTCATGCCACTGCCCTGTTCGATGCCGGCGCTGAAATCGAGCACCACTTGTTCAATCGGCTCAGCCACAACCGCGCCTTCTGCCGGAGTGGACGATTCAAGCACCGAATGCGCATGCGCTGTCATCGGCAAAACCAGTAATGCACTTAATAAAACCAAAGTCTTCTTCATAGGTAAGATTCCTTCTTTCTTGTTAGGTCAACTCAATTATTGCAACAACTCTTTTCAGCCTATTTCATTTGCACGCAAGAAACAAGAGCGGCGCATTTGGATTTATGAATTTTCTCTGAAGATTGGCAGCATAGGAAAAAGCCCCGAATGATTTCGAGGCTTTCTCTTTACAATCCACGAACTGCTTCCTGCGAAGTCTTTTCGCGCTTTCTCAAAGTTTCGGCAAGCAGGCTCACCGTGATCATCGACGTGAAGCCGAGGATCGAACTGAAGAACATCGCCTGGAAAACGTGCTCGATGACACCGGTGCCGGTCAAGATCATATAGCAGCCGGCACCGCTGACGACGGAAGCGATGGCGCCGGATTTATTGGCGTGCTTCCAGAAGTAGCCGAGGCTGATCGGGGCTGCAATGCCGCTGATGATCGCGGAGGTCCCGAAGTTCGTCAAAAGCGCCAAGGATTCCGGCCGGTTGATCGACATATAAAGCGACACGAGGCCGATAAAGACCAGCGACACTTTCGACGCTTTCAGCACTTTGGCATCAAGTTCCTGCTCCGTCAAATTCTTGTTTTTATAGAGAACCGGCACTGCCAGCACTTTGAACAAATCGTTGCCGATGCTGTTGGTGATGCCAAGGTACAGGCTGTCGGTCGTTGACAGGATCGCGGAAATCAAGCCCATGACGAGCAGCGCAACGATGACCACCGGGAAAGCTTCCATGATATACGCCGGAATGGCGCTATCAGCCGACGCGAGCCCCGGCAAGATGATGCGCGCGGCGAGTCCGGCGAACACCGAGAAGATCGATAAGGTGAACAAGGAGACGCCGGCGGATAAAGTGAAGGTTCGCAAGTCTTGTTCTTTTTCGACCGTCAGCACTTTATTCATCAAATGAGGCAATAGCACGAATGAAAACAGCAGCCACTGGATGCTCAAGATCGCGAAACCGCTATAGAACGGCCCGCCAGTCGACAGCGGCGAAACAAGTGCCGGGTCGATCGCGCGAAGTTCCGATTGCAGCGTGCCGAACACATTCCATCCGCCGCCGATCGTCCATAATAATGAGATGAATAACAATAGCGACACGACCGCCATCGTTGCCCCTTGGATGCCGTCGCTGACAATTTGCGCGAACGCGCCGCCGAGGCTCACGTAGACGACGGTGATGACGACGCCGATTGCGATGCCCCATAAATACGGAATGCCGATGACCGTCTCGAACATCGTCGCGAGTCCGACGTTCTGCCCGACAATGTAATAAATATTGAACAGCACCAATAAGGCGACGAGGACGCGCAAGGCTTTGCTGTTGTAGCGGTTGCCGAGCCACTGCGGGATCGTCAGGCTGCCGCCATTTTTCTGCCCGTAGCGCCAGAAAGCTTTCGTGAACAACAACAGCCCGAGCCATGTGACCCCAAAGCAGCCGATCGTATACCACAAAGTCGACAAGCCGTATGTATACGCCCAGCCCGGCACGCCGAGAAACAGGTTGGCACTGGCGTAAGAGGCGCCGAAACTCATGCCAACAACCGCCGGATTGACTTTGCCTTTCGCGATCGCAAAGCCTTTCATCGATCCGCTGTGGGCTTTGCCTTTTTTCCCGAGCCATGTCGTCAAGGCGAAATAGCCGACGAGCATCAAAGCAATCAGCGGCAATAGCCAAGTTGTATCATCCCCCATTCTGTTCGCCTCCTTTTGGTTTCGGTTTTGGATAGAGTTTGTTCCATAAAGTCAGCCCCGCGATCCAAAAGACGGCGACGGCGATCCAGTAAGCTGTCAGCATCCTCATTCCCCCTTCTAGTTGTTAACTGTTTCGTGCAATTGCTTGAACGTTCTGCCCGGATGATTGTCTTTCAAGTGCGCTTGGCCTTTGCCGTAGACTTTCTCACGGTATGTGCCGTCTGCGTATTCTTTCTGCACGAGCCCGCGTTCCTGCAAGACCGGAACGACCAGTTCGACAAAGTCTTCGAAGCTTCCGGGTGCGAGCGTATACGCCAAGTTAAAGCCGTCGACTCCGGTTTCATCTCTCCAGCGCTCCACTTCGTCCGCCACTTGCTCCGGCGTGCCGACTGCGACCGGCCCTCTTCCGCCGATGCCGACAAATGTCGCGAGTTCGCCGATCGTCCATTTTCGATCCGGATCGGCGCGCGTGAACACTTCCACCGCCGATTGCATCGCGTTGCTTTGGATGTATTCGAGCGTATCTTCCGGCTCGTATCCGGAAAAGTCGATGCCGGTCCAGCCGCTGAGCAGCGCGAGTGCGCCTTCGTAGCTGACATGGCTTTTCAAGGTTTCGTATTTCTCTTGCGCTTCTTCTTCGGTCTTGCCGACAATCGCGGTGAAGGTTGTGTACACCAACACATCTTCCGGGTTTCGGCCATTCGCTTTGATGCGTTCACGGAGTGCGTCGACGCCTTTTTTCACCACCGGAATCGTTGGCCCTGCCGTAAACACCGATTCGGCGTGCTTCGAGGCGAACTCACGGCCGCGCGGCGAAGCGCCTGCCTGGAACAATACCGGCGTGCGCTGCGGCGACGGTTCGGATAAATGCGCGCCCGGCACTTTGAAGTATTTGCCTTCGTGGCGGATGTCATGGACTTTCGCCGGGTCGGTATAGACTTTCGATTTTTGATCACGGACGACCGCGCCGTCTTCCCAGCTGCCTTCCCATAACTTGTAGCAGACGTCCAAATACTCGGCCGCGAATTCATAGCGTTCGTCGTGGCTCATTTGGTCATCGAGCCCGATATTCACTGCAGCACTTTTCAAATAGGAAGTGACAACGTTCCAGCCGATGCGCCCTTTTGTCAGATGGTCGAGTGTCGACATGCGCCGTGCGAAGGTGTACGGATGTTCGTGGCTGACAGAAGCCGTGACCCCGAAACTCAAATGCTCCGTCACTGATGACATGAGCGGCACGACCAGTAGCGGATCATTGACCGGCGTCTGCACCGCATTGCGTAATGCGGCATCGCGCGTGCCGCCGTAGACATCGTAGGTTCCGAGCACATCGGCCAAAAACACCGCGTCAAATCTGCCTTTTTCCAATAGTTTCGCAAGTTCGATCCAATATTCGCTGTCCTTATACGTATGCGACCGGTCGTCCTCATGCAGCCACAACCCCGGCGACTGGTGCCCGCCTGCGCACACCATCTCAAAAGCGTTCAAATAAATCCGTTTCTTCGTCATCGTCAAATTCCTCCTTTTGAAATCGCAATTTCCGCAGCCCTCTGTAGAAAATAAAAATAGCCCTCTTTTCTCTGAAAACGAGAAAAGAGGGCTATTTGAATGGTCGGGTCCGCTCTCTTATCTCCCAAGGAATCTCTCCTTGCTGGAAGTAGCACCTTCCTGATTGATATCAGGGGTTGCTGAAGCGTCATCGGGCCAGTCCCTCGGCTTCTCTGGATAAGATTATTAAATTAATCCCTATCTTAATACTAGGAAATAGAGAAGTCAACCGAATATTTAAAATTCTTTTTAGATTTTTTCGATCGTCCGGCTTTCGCCACCGAAAAATGCCGCTTCCCATTCAACCGGGTAGCGGCATTTACGCTTGCTCTTACAGATTCAAACAGCTGGTGTCATTCCAGCCCGTCCAGTTCTTCTGCAGAATGAAAATTATCCGCCAAGACGCTGCTGGCAGGCAGTTCCAGTTTTCAGTCTTTGCGGTAAACGTCTTCTGCACGATGAAACCCGTCCGCAATGAGCGTATCTTGAATATTATCGTCGTTGACGGCAACTGGTTCAAGCAACACAGACGGCACTTCGCTTTTTCCGTTGTTGATGCTGACGGTCGGTCCGATTTCGTTCCCTTCCGCCAATTCGACAGCAAGCGCTGCGACACGTTCGGACAATTGCTGGATCGGTTTATAGACGGTCATCGATTGTGTGCCGTCGACAATCCGCTGCACAGCTGCCAGTTCGGCATCCTGCCCTGCGACCGGGACGGACCCGGCAAGCCCTTGTTGCGCAAGCGCCTCGACCGCCCCGCCGGCGGTCGCGTCATTTGCCGCGATAACCGCATCTATTTGGTTGCCGTTGATGTCGAGCGCCTGCGACATATGCGCAAAAGCTTGTTCCGGCGCCCAATCTTCAGTCCACTCATCATAAATGATGTTGATGTCGCCGCGTTCGATTGCCGGCTGCAGCACATCAAACACGCCTTTTTTCAAAAGATGGGCGTTATTGTCTGTCGGGGCGCCGCCGATGTAGACGTAATTGCCTTCTGGAACCAATTCCAGCATTTTCTCGGCTTGCAGCTCCCCCACCTTTTCATTGTCAAAGGAGACGTATAAATCGATTTCCGCATTTTTCACGAGCCGGTCGTAAGCGATGACTTTGATGCCTGCCCCGTGCGCTTTATGGACAATCGCTGCGGTCGCTTCTGCGTTATGCGGCACGATGACGAGTAAGTCGATGCCTTGTTGGATCATCTCTTCGGCTTGGGCGATCTGCAGCGCGTCGTCCCCATTCGCTGCGGCAATCTCCACTTCCAATCCGCGCGATTCAATCGCTTGTTCGAACAATTCTCGGTCTTTCAGCCAGCGCTCTTCTTTCAAGGTGTCCATTGCAAAGCCGATTTTCAGCGGTTCCTCGTCTTGTGCCTTGTCGTCTTCCTTGAACACACTTTTTTCGGGCAGCTTAGCGTCTTCCTGGCACGCTGCCAGCCAAACGCCCGTACTCATCAGCAACAATCCCCTTAGCAACCGCTTCATGTGCTGATTCCTTGCGTGCGGCCTGAATTCAGCAGGTTCAAACGGTATTCAGTCGGGGACTGCTCGTGCATTTTCTTAAACACTTTGCTGAAATAATTGGGTTCGTGGTAACCGACTTCCAGGGCAATCGTTTTCAAGCTGATTTCCGGGTCGGCGAGCAGTTTCTTGGCTTTTCCCATCCGGCATTCCGTCAAAAAGTCGATGTAATTGATGCCGAGTTTTTCTTTGAACAATTTGCTGATATAGATGGGGCTCAAATCCACTTTCTTCGCCAGCACTTCGAGTGAAATGTCTTCATGGGAATGCTCCATGATGAATTGCTTGATTTTATGGATCTTGTCGAATTCCACACGGCTGAAATGCATGGTGTAATGCTGCTTCAAAGCCTTTATCAAATCCGAGGTTTCTAACATCAATTGGCGATAGTCTTGTGCCGGGATCGCATAATAAGGCGCTTCCGTCTCGATTCCGGATTCCTCCATGATCCGGCTGGAAAGCCATAATAATTCAAGCGAACGCTGCTGGGTTCTGAGGACATTTTCGCCTGTCTGCTCCGATTGCCGGATCAATCCGTTTACGATATCTTCGACCGCTTCCCAATCGCCAGTCCGGACACAATCAGCCATTCTCTTTTCCTGCTGCTTGATGAGCGCGGGGTCATGTGTGCGGATAGGTTCTAAGTCTGCCGAATAAAAACGGTAGCGCGAAGGAACCGCTAAATCCATCATGGCGATCAATGATTTCTGGTAGGAATCCCGCACCTGCTCCAAAGAATCGCACACCGGCCCAATCCCGACAAAGCATTGCTCCCGCTTGCCGGATGCTGCCAAAATCCGATTCGCAAGCGTGATCGCCTGGGAGCGGTATGAATGAGCAGGATCGCGGAAGACGATGAGCGGCAATTGCCAGTCATAACAAGGGCCCGCCCAAATATGAGAAGTTTCGCTGATGTCCCGTTTAATATCGCGGCATAGTTGCTCCACGCCTTTTGGGACGGCGATCGTCATGACGAATTTCTCGTTGGATGGCTCGGTTCCTTTCATGTCTACCAGCAAATCGATGTGCATGTCCTGGACTTGATCGAACAATAATTGCGTAACGATATCCATCTCCACGATGGCCATCGCTTTTTGCAAGGCGCTTTGTTGCTGCTCGCGTTGCGCTGATTGCTGTGCTTTCTTTTTCAAATGACTGAACAACTTCTCCGCGATGGCCACGATTTCTGCCGCTTTGCTTGGTTTCAGCAAATAATCTTTCACGCCCAATTTGATCGCTCGCTGGGCGTAGCCAAAAGTATCGAATGCTGTCATCATGACAAATTCGACTTCCGGGTCGGTCCCGCGAATTTGTTCGATCGCCTCCAAGCCCGTCATGACCGGCATCATGATGTCCATGAAGATAATATCCGGCTGCCAGTCAGCTGCAATTTCCACTGCCTGTTTGCCATTTTTCGCTTGCTTGATCTCTATTTCCTCGAATGACCGCTCCAGGATCGCTTTCATCCCTTCACGTTCCATCGGTTCATCGTCTACGAGCAGGAGCTTAAACATAGCTTTCAACCTCCGTTACTTTCGGCAATTTCAAAACGATTTTCGTTCCACACTGCGGCATGCTTTCGATTTTGATGACATCGTCGCTGCCGTAGAACAGCTGCAGCCTTTTCGCGACATTGGCAAAGCCGATGCCCGTTGCATGCCCTTCTTGTGGGTCGATGCCGCCTGTTAATAGCTGTTCGATTTTATGTTCGTCCATGCCTTGGCCGTTGTCTTCAATTTCCACCCGTATGTGCTGGTCTTCTTCTTTGATGCGGAACCAGATTTCGCCGTCGTCTTCTTTCGGCTCAATCCCATGGATTACGGCATTTTCGATGAGCGGCTGAAGCGTCAGGCTCGGCATTTGATATACCAAGGCCGCTGGATCCAAGTCGATGTGAAAGGTCAACCGGTCGCTGAAACGGGCTTTTTGGATGTCCATATATTGCGTCAACACATGCGCTTCTTCTTCAAGTGTCACGGTATGGTCGAGGCGCTTCAGATTATAGCGCAGCAAACCGGCCACGCTGACCAATAAATCACTGGTGTCTTCGGCGCCGTCCAGATAGGCTTTTTTCGATAAGGTGTTCAAGGTGTTGAACAGGAAATGCGGATTGATCTGGCTTTGGAGATGGCGCATCTGGCTTTGCTGCAGCAGCAATTGGCTCTCCTGCAATTCACTCTCCACTTGGGCTTTTTGCTGAATTTCCATGATCAGTTTATTGATGTTCACGCGCATATGGTCAAAGGTTTTCGCCAAAAAGGAAATTTCGTCATTGGAATTCACGCGGATTGGCTGGTCAAAGCGCCCTTTGGCCAATTCGTTGGCCGCTTTCGTCAATTGATGGACCGGCTTGGTGATGCTTAAGGAAAACAAATAGGTAAACAATAACAACAACACGCTTGTCAGGGATAACAGCAAAATGCCCATCGTGTTCAGTTCCTGTGATTGCCGGATAATGTCCCGGTAAAAGCGTTCGTACGTCCTGAGTTCGGAATTGAAAATCGATAAGGTCATTTCGGAGATATAGACGGACATGCGATTCGCTTCCGTGAATTCGCTCGCCGCGATGTCATTCTCGCCTTGTTCGCTGAAAGCAGCGGAACGTTCCACGGTTTCTATAAAACTTTCGATCATATTGCTGTAATTGGTCAAAGAAAATTCATTGTCCGCATTGCGCAATTCCAACAACGACGCCTGGGCGTCCTGCAGCCTTTTTTGGCTGGACGCGAGCGTCGTTGCTGAGCGGGCTGTCGGATTGGATAGATAGTCGTTCAAATTGGTCACCGTTTGCTGGCTGGAGGCGGTCACTTCGTTCATCTGCAAATAGCGCTGCAAGATGTCATTGTATTGGTCCTGCATTTTCTGGTTGTAAAAGGTCAATGCCAGCCAAATCGCGAACATCATGACGATGACGATTCCCGCGAGCATCCAAATCTTCTTTTGGATTGTATTCACGGCAATTCATCCTTTCCTTCCACAATGCGGATATCGGTCACATATCCTTTGGAATCAAGAGGCACGACTTCATTGCGTAACCACTTCATCATCATTTCGACGCTTTTCTCGCCCATCTCTTCCGGCGATTGTTCGATGATGGCATCGAGCTTGCCTTCCGTTAACAGCGCAGAAGCATCCGAACCGTCATCGAATGAATACAGGTAGAACGGCTCGAGTTCGGTGCGGCTGCTGATTTCCTGCATGACCACACGGGCTTGGCGGATATCGAGCAAGATGAACGCATCGACATTCGGATGCTCGTTCAACGCTTGCTGCGCGGCATCTGCCGCTTCTTCATCCGAAGAACCGCTTTCGATATAAGTGGAACGGATCTCCGGGTATCGTGCCAGGCTGTCTTCCATGCCATCCAAGCGCAGGCGTTCGCTGTATTCCAGTTCCGCGTCGCCAAGCAAGACCATTTCCCCCGATGTGCCCATATCGGCGACCAATTGCTCCACCAGCAATTCACCGGCTGCGTAATGGTCCGAGCCGATATAGGTTTTGCGCAAGCTTTTCTCGACCGGCACGTCATTTGCGACGGTGATGATCGGGATGCCATAGGAAGCGGCTTTGATGCGCGCCAATTGCTGGAACTCTTCGGTGTCATGGCCTTGCACGATGACTCCGTCCACTTTCGAATGAAGCGCAATTTCCACTTGTTTGAGGAAATCTTCCTGGTTTTTCCCATAGCTCCCCCATAGTTCAAACCCGACATCTTCCCGTTCCGCTTGTTCGGCAGCGCCTTGTCCCACCAGTTTCCAAAACGGCGTATCCAATTCTTGTGTGATGAGCACGATCCGCTGGCGCTCCTGGTCGCTGCTGACGGCTGAGGGCAGTTCCCATTCGGAGTTCAGGACTTTATTTACCGACAGCACGGTAAAAAAACCGAGCACGGCACATAATGAGCACAGCACAAAGATGACTTTTCTTCTCACGGTTCGTTCCCCTTTTCGCGATGAAACTGTTTTCATCTTACCACCTGTCGGAAAATTCGCAATACTGTCTATATAGAAACAAGCACCTTCGTCTTTGAAGGTGCTTGAAACTCGTATTTTCCGAAGTTTATTGCTCGCTTTCCGTGGGGCGGGAATCGAGCCTCCTCGTCACTTCGTTCCTGTGGGGTCTCTCAAACCCGCTAGTCCCACAGGAGTCGAGCAAACACTTCTCCAAACACTTAGACAGTTCATTGATTTTTGAATGCAGCGAAAAGCATTTCCATTCTAATTTGTAGCAGCTCCTAAGCTTTTTTAACACTCTGGAAACGCATTCCTTCGTCAGCGAAGGTGCTTGTTTGTGATGAAGTTACCCGCGCTGTTTGCGCGTCATGACATCGAAAATGACAGCTGCGGCCAAGACTCCGCCGCGAATCATGTACTGATAGGAAATGCCGACACCGAGCAAGTTCATGCCGCTCGACAAGGACGCCATAACAATCGCACCGATGATCGCACCGGTGACTTTGCCGACGCCGCCGGCTGAAGAAACCCCGCCGACATACGCTGCGGCGATGGCATCGAGCTCAAACAAGGTTCCCGCTGTCGTCGTTGCCGATTGCAGGCGCGCCGTGAACAGGATACCGGACAAGGCGGCGAGCATGCCCATTGAGCCGAAGACGATCATGGTGATTTTCGTGACATTGATGCCGCTCAAATGCGCCGCTTCCGGGTTGCTGCCGACTGCGTAAATATTGCGCCCGAGAACCGTTTTCGTCGATAGGAAATGATAAATCACAACGACGAGCAGCATGATGACGACCGTCCACGAGAATCCGTTGTATCCAGCCAGTACCCACGTAATATAGCCGATGATGAACGACACAAAAACCAGCTTCAAGGTGAAGATCGGCAGTGAAATCACATCGAAACCGTATTTCACTTTATTGCGGCGTGTGGAGATTTCACTGTAAATATAAAGAGCGATGCCAATCACCCCAACGAGCACCGACAGCAAGTGAAGGCCGTTCACTTCCACAAGCGACGGGATGAAGCCATTGCCCAGTGCATTGAACAAATCATCGTTGACGATGATGGTGCCTGTCGATTCCGTGACATTGAGCAAAGCTCCGCGGAAAATGAGCATGCCGGCCAGTGTCGCGACAAACGACGGGATGCCGATTTTCGCGACCAAAAAGCCGTTGAATAAGCCGATGATGATGCCGAACGCCAAGACGATCGGAATGACGAGCCATACGGACATGCCCATCTGCGTCAGGAAAATCGCCGCCACGGCGCCGAGGAATCCGGCGACAAAGCCGACCGATAAATCGATGTGGCGGATGACGATGATGAGCGTCATGCCGACTGCGAGCACCGCGATATAGCCCGCTGAATCGAGCAAGTTGCTGATGTTTCGCGATGACATGAACAAACCGTCTGTCAAAACGGAAAAGGTCAGCATGATGACGAACAATGCGATGTACATGCCGTAATCGCGGATATTGGTTTTGATCAGAAAGCGCGCTTCATTGAAAAAAGTCATGGATACCTACCCCCTATTGCGTTGCCAATTCCATAATGGCTTCTTGTGTCGTGTTTTCTCTCGACAATTCTCCGGTGATCGCGCCTTCTGCCATCACGTAGATGCGGTCGCTCATGCCGATGATTTCGTTCAGTTCCGAAGAAATCATGATGATGCTCATGCCTTGCTTGATCAATTCGTTCATGATCGTGTAGATCTCGAATTTCGCCCCGACGTCAATGCCGCGCGTCGGTTCATCGAGGATCAGGATTTTCGGTCCCGTGAACAGCCATTTGCCGAGCGATACTTTTTGCTGGTTGCCGCCGCTCAGTTTGCCGACTGCCAATTCGAGCGAGCTCGTTTTGATGTGCATCGATTTTCTGTACTCAGAGCCCACTTTCACTTCCTCGTTCAAATTCAGCACGCCGCTTTGCGAGATTCCCTTTAAATGAGCCGCCGTGATATTGTTCTTGATGTCATTGATCAAGAACAAGCCATTGCCTTTGCGGTCTTCGGTCACATAAGCAATTCCCGCCTTGATGGCGTCGCTAGTATGTTTGAATTGCACTTTCCGGCCATTGACCTGCATATCGCCTTCCACTTTGTATTTTTTCGGGTTGCCAAAAATGCTGAGCGCAAGTTCCGTACGCCCCGAGCCCATCAGCCCGGCAATGCCGACGATTTCACCTTGCTTCACTTGGATATTCGCTTTTTTCACGACGTGGCGGCCAAGCTGCGTATCGTATGCCGACCAATCATTCAATTCGAGCACCGTCTCGCCGAATTGATGATCGAGGCGTTTCGGGTAGATGTCGGCGATTTCGCGGCCCACCATGTTTTTGATGATGACGCTCTCCGATATTTCCCCTTTATGGGCATCCAAAGTGACGATCGTTTTGCCGTCCCGTAAAATCGTCGCTTTATCGGCAATCGAAATGACTTCTTTTAATTTATGGGAAATCATGATGCAGGTGATTCCTTGCGACCGCAATTCTTTCAATAGCTCCAATAAATTCTCGCTGTCGTTTTCATTCAAGGCAGCTGTCGGTTCGTCGAGGATCAACAGCTTGACGTCCTTACTCAAGGTCTTGGCGATTTCCACCAATTGCTGCTTGCCGACCCCGAGATCTTTGATTAGAGTTTCCGGATCGACATTCAACTTGACCTTTTTCAGCATCTTAGCCGACTGGACAATCGTTTCGTTCCAATCGACGAACGGGCCTTTGCGGATTTCGTTTCCGGCAAAAATATTTTCGTAAACCGTCAGATCCGGAAACAGCGCCAGCTCCTGATAGATGATGGCGATTCCGGCTTTGACGCTATCGTTGATTTCATTGAAGCGTTGGATTTCCCCTTCGAAGACGATGTCCCCTTCATATGTACCATAGGGATATACGCCACTTAGCACTTTCATGAGAGTGGACTTCCCTGCCCCGTTTTCGCCGATCAAGCAATGGATTTCCCCGCGCTCCACTTTGAAATTGACGTCATCCAGCGCTTTGATTCCGGTAAACTCTTTGGTAATTCCGTTCATTTCCAAAATATAATCTCTCATTTCTCCGCCTCCCTTACAAAAACCTCAAGGAATGGAGAAATAGTGATAGACGGCGCTACCACTATTCCTGTGTCCTATTGTTTTACTCGATGCCTGTAAACTCGCTTGCTTCGTAATATTCCGTATCGATCAATTCGGCTTTTACGTTTTCTTTATCGACTACGATGACGTCTGTCTGCTTCGCTTTCACTTCGCCTGCTCCGTTATCATAAGAACCTGTTGTTTCCGGTTCGTTGCCATCCAACACTTCAACGGCCATGCCCATTGCATCCTGCACCAATGTGCGGACATCTTTGAAGACCGTCATCGATTGTTTCTCGTCGATGATGTACTGGATTGACGCTTTCTCAGCATCCTGGCCAGTGATCGTGTAATCCGTCACAGCGGAATCCGATCCGAACACATCTGCAATCGAGCGGGCAGTGCCATCGTTCGGCGCCAAAATCGCTACATTGCCTTTCATGTCTTCACTTACCGAAGTCAAATGCGTCTGTGCTTTGTTCTTGGATTCGTTTGGATCCCAGTTTGTGGTGACCTGGCCGATGATTTTGCTCAACTGGTCGCGGTCCAATTCTTTCGTATCGGACAAAGCTTCCGCTTCGCTGGAGTTGGCGATCTTGAATGTGCCGTCAGCGATTTTCGGCTGAAGCACTTCCCATGCGCCTTGGAAGAACAAGAAGGCGTTGTTATCTGAAGAAGCTCCTGCGTACAAGTACAACGGGATATCCGAGCCTTCTGCGTTATCGATCAAGTACTGGGCTTGTGCTGCCCCTACTGCCAATGAATCGAATGTCACGTAGTAATCAACTGCATCCGTATCGGTGATCAAACGGTCATATGCAATAACCGTCACGTCATCCGCTTTTGCAGCTTCCACAGCAGCCGCGGCCGCAGCCCCGTCATGCGGCGTGATGATCAAGACTTTGATGCCTTTGTTCAATAACGCTTCGACGTTCTCTTTTTCTTTAGCTGAAGACCCTTGGCTGAAGAGAATTTCTGTCGAGTAGTCTGAATCTGCCAATGCATCTTTGAAGCGCTGCTCATCCTGTACCCAACGCGGCTCATCTTTTGTCGGCAAGACGATTCCGACATCCACCCCAGAGCCAGAACCCGAACCAGAACCTGCTTCCCCTTCGCTATTGCATGCAGCGGCCATTAACGCGAACAACACCAAAATCATCAGCAACAGCAAGCCTTTACCATTCTTTTTCATATTCTTTCCCCTCTCCCTTTGTCAATATAAGTAATTACTTCTTAAGTATAAATTCTGAAAACTTAAATGATAGCGCTTTCACTAGCACTCTTTTAACATCATCTGTACTTTTTTAACTTTTCGCTTCAAAGCTTGTATCATCTCTTCATCCGTCCCTAGTTTCCAGACAATAAAAAAACGCCAATCCTCTATAAATAGGGATTGGCGTTTTCTTATTGTTCCTGCCCGCGTGGTGCTTTAGGTGGTTGGCATGTATCGCATTTGCGCTGGTTGTTCTTGTTGAACTTCGTGAAAGTCTTCTCGAAGTTATTGCCGCATGCGCATTTGAACAAGAGCTTTTGGGAGAATCCGTGGTATTCCGTCGACAATAATTTGCTGTCTGAATTGTTGTTGACGAATGTCCGGATTTTATCGATCGTCCATCGTTTATTCATTCTGTTACACCTCAATTTAGGATTGGCTGGAGGTTTTTGGGCATCCATTGCCTTGGGACAACGCATAGTTGTCTTAAGTCATCTATTATAACACGCT
The DNA here is from genome assembly GCF_041320495.1 of Planococcus sp. SSTMD024. Lineage (NCBI taxonomy): Bacteria > Bacillati > Bacillota > Bacilli > Caryophanales > Caryophanaceae > Planococcus > Planococcus sp. SSTMD024. The sequence continues at coordinate 359,656 of NZ_JBGGNS010000021.1, forward strand.
TCGGGCCATTCTGTAGCATTGTTCAAGCCGGACGAAGAAAATGGCTCTTTAGCAAAAGGGTTACTTGTAAAAAAATTGAATCTTTTTTATCTATTCCCACGTATAATTTAAACGATAGCAATATATAATTCTCTATGAAAGGCATGATTCCATGGGCATTGTCACATTGGTCATTTTGATTTTCTTTTTTCCTTACGGATGGTTTCTCTGGACCAGCATCAGCAACAAAACCGGCATGGTGGAGACTTACCGCTGGAAAAAACCGCTGGCTGCCCTCCTGCTCCTCATTCTCATCAGCGCAGTGCTGAATTATTTCTATTCCGACGCATACAATCTCGCATTCTTCCAGAACGGGTTCGAGTTGACGGTTGGATTGATCGTGGCCGGTGCCTTCCTGGTGATTTTCTCGATCATCAATATCATTGTCAGCATCGTCTATAAAGGCGCCCCGAAATCGTTTCATAACCCGAAAGTTGTGTGGGCATTTACGGGTGTCCTCTGCACGACGATCCTGTTTTTCATCGTCTGGGTCTACCCTTTGGCGGAAAAAGCATCCTATATTGTCCGGCTCGATTCAGCAATTGCAGCCGCGAATGAAAAGCAAGACGGCGAGGAAATTACGGTCGTGTTCATGAGTTCCGAAAAAAAATGCGTCCGCCGCCGCACCGAGAATTGCAACTCGAGCGATTACCAAAACGCTTTTTTTGTCCAAAATAATTTGGACGAGACAAAGCAAGTGCAAGTGCAAATACGCGCACTCGATCGCCAACAAAACGAACTGAAATTGGTGGAGTCCAATATCATGACGCTTCAAGCAGGCGAATTGAAATTGGTCGAGACGGAAGAAACCTCTAATAATACGAGTATCTGGAGCAGGTCGACATTTGAAACCGAAGTCCAAACCCGCTTTTACCAGTCAATCTACCGTTACCGAGACGCCAACTAAAAAAATCCCTTCCCGCTTGTATCGCGGGAAGGGATTTTTGATTTTACGCTTCCGAATGTGTGCTGCCTGCAGCAATCAGCTGGAATGCATCCAGCAAAGCGCGCACTTCATCGGTCGTCTCGGTGTGCATCAAATCGTTACGGAGTTCACCGGCACCACGTACGCCACGCACATAAATCTTGAAGAAACGGCGCAGCGGCTTGAAGGCAATCGGCTCGGTTTCTGTCGAGTATTTATCATGGAGGTCCAGGTGCAGACGCAACAAGTCGAACAATTCCTGCGTGCTGTGCTCACGAGGCTCCTCCTCGAATGCGAACGGGTTATGGAAAATCCCGCGCCCGATCATGACGCCGTCAATGCCGTATTTATCCGCCAGTTCCTGGCCGGTCTTGCGGTCCGGGATGTCGCCGTTAATGGTGATCAAAGTATCCGGTGCGATCTCATCGCGCAAAGCCTTGATCTCGGGGATCAATTCCCAATGCGCGGGCACGGCACTCATTTCTTTTTTCGTCCGCAAATGGATCGACAGGTTGGCGATGTCCTGCTCTAAAACATGCGTCAGCCAGCCTTTCCATTCGTCGACACTTGTATAGCCGAGGCGCGTCTTGACGCTGACAGGCAATCCGCCCATTTTCGCGGCCTGGATGATTTCCGCTGCGTTATCGGGATAGTTGATCAAGCCGCTGCCTTTTCCTTTGGCCGCAACGTTTGGCACCGGACAGCCCATATTGATGTCGACGCCTTTAAAGCCCTGCGCCGCCATGCCGATGCTCATCTCGCGGAAATGCTCCGGCTTGTTGCCCCAGATATGGGCGACGATCGGCTGCTCGTCTTCCGTGAATGTCAAACGCCCGCGTACGCTGTGGATGCCTTCCGGATGGCAATAGCTTTCCGTATTCGTAAACTCCGTGAAATATACATCAGGGCTCGCCGCTGCTGCTACGACATGGCGAAACACCACATTCGTTACGTCTTCCATCGGCGCCAATACAAAAAATGGCTTCGGCAATTCACGCCAAAAATTCTCTTTCATAACTCAATTCCAATCCTTTCCTTACGGGATGAAGCACTCCTTCATCCAAAAATTCACTGTCATCTATAATGAAAATCCAAAATGTCCAACTTCACAATGCGCTTATCTTTTCTTAACCTTATATAGTTTACACGATTCACGCAGCTGTGGAAAGTGAGCTGTTTTTAACGCGCATAAAAACGCCGCCCATTAATCGGACGGCGCTCTATTGATCAGGATCCGAAAAAATGATGCCGGTTCTTGCCGGCTTTCTTCGCACAATACAAAGCTTCATCTGCCTGTTTCAGTAAAGTGTTCAACTCGCAATCGGCCCCGTTCACGTAAGACGCAATGCCGATGCTGGTGGAAAGCGCATAATCTGCATCCCACGTGCTCAGACTCTCGAGCAATTGCCCGGCAAGCCTGTCCATTTCCACTTTGCTTAACGGGACGGCGAAATGCACAAAAAACTCATCACCGCCAAGGCGGAATGCCAACGCATCTTTTCGCTGTGCGGTAAACCGCTCAAGCCTTAATGCCACTTCCTTCAACACCAAATCGCCTGCATCATGACCATGCACATCGTTGACTTTCTTGAAGCCGTCCAGGTCCAGAAAAAATGCCGCTCCTCCTGATTCCGGATGCTTATCGAAAAATCGCGCCAGAAAATGCCGATTGTACAGCTTCGTCAGCGAATCCCTGTACGCAAAACGCTCAAGTTCCAAGTAATAGGAAAACATCCGGACAATACGCTGCAATAAAGTGATGCTTTTCGGATCGAACTCGCTTTTCACATCGTTCACTGCGCATAAAGTGCCAAACCGCTCCCCATTGACCAAGGAAATTGGAATTCCCATATACGCGCGCACATTGGCCGCTTCGAGCTTTTCTTCAAACATTCCCAGTGCATGCCCATCTTTGACATCTTCGTAGACCAATGGCTGCTTGTGCTTGAAATCGATACGGCTGCACAGCGAATCCTCCAGGTTGATAACCATGCCTTCTTCGACAGGGATGGTAGTGTCGTTTGGCGAAAGTCTAAGAATCATTTGCTGGTCGTCGCTAATCGAGCTCAAGTAAACCAATTGATCCGGCAAAATTTCTTTCGCCAAACCAATCACATCTTCCGCCAACTCATCGAAATTCTTATACATTTCCAATTCCCGAAATGTCACCATCATTAAGCACCTCAATTATTGTCAGATTGTTATTTTTATTTTTTGGAAAATTAAACCAATATATATACCCAATTTTTAACTATATTTATTAAAGTTTAACATATAATACCTGCCCGTACAGTCATCTTCAATCCCATAAAATTGGAAAAACCTCAGATCGCAGCGCACGACACGCTAGCAATCCAAGGTTTTTGGTGGTTCTCTAATTTTTCAATAGCTGACCCAGCTCAAGCCGGTCGTGCCTTCTCCGGCATGGACACCCACACAAACGCTCAATGGGATGACTTCCACTTTCAGCCCGGAAAACTCCTTCATCAATTCGTTTTTCCATACTTCGGCGCCTGCTTCGTTATTGCAATGAATAACCGCCACTTCCGGCACCATGCCACTCTCCATATCCGCACGCAAGGCCGAATTGACGCTTTCCTTGGCGCGTTTGTTCGAACGCACTTTCTCTTTCATGACCGTGATGCCGTCCACGAAAGTGATGACCACTTTGATGTTCAGTATATTGCTGAGGAATGCCTGCGTCCCAGACACCCGCCCGCTTTTATGCAATTGGTTCAAACTCGACGGAATGAACGATAAATGCGATTTGGCGGTCAATTGATTGATCGTCTCCACCACTTCTTCCGGTTCTTTGCCGGCTGCGAACAATTCATTGCCGATTTCGATCATTTTCCCCATCGGGAACGAACCGATTTTCGAATCGACCGGGTACACCTTGAAATCCGCCATCTCGGCAGCTGATAGCGCGCTGTTATAAGTACCGGACAATCCGCTCGACAAATGAAGCGCCACGGCCAAATCATAACCTTCGGACTGCAATTTCTCGTATAAGGCTGTCATCTCTCCGATGGCCGGCTGTGAAGTTTTCGGCGATACTTTCGCCGCACGTAATTTATCGTAAAATTCTCCTTGTGTCAGGTCGATCGACTCGCGGTACGACCCATCGTCAAATACGACACTAAGGGGCAATACATAGACATTATGCCGTTGAATGAATGCATCATCCAATTGCGCTGCTGTATCCGTGATCCATGCGATTTTTTTCATTCTAAAAATTCCCCTCTAGATGCGAATTCCATATCGGAAGCAGTTGTCTGCTGTAGTTAACGTACAGGAGGCGCGGCCCCAGCGGCTAGTGACAGATGTCACATAAGGAAAAATTAATGTAAGCGCCGACATAATTTGCACTTATATTCGTTATATCTTTCCAATTATAAAAAGGAAAAGCCGCCGATCCCTAAAGATCAGCGGCCTTCCTTATTTAACCGGCTGTTTCGCTTTCTGCTTGCCGATCGCAAAGTCAGCAAGTGCGGGAATAAGCATATCTTCCATCGGCGGGTTGTGAAGCCCTGCCCGCACATCGCGGTAATAGCGCTGCAAAGGCGATTTTTCTGACAGGCTGTGCGCACCCGCGACCCGCATCGCGAGATCCACAATGTCGACCGCCGAATTCGTCACTGCGACTTTCACGGCCCCGAGTTCCGCAGCCATCTGCGCGCGCTGTTCGGCGTCCGAGTCGTCCCATTGTTTCGCGACGGAATAAAGGAAATGCCGCGCCCGCTGCAATTCCAATTCGATTTGGCCGATCTTTTGTTTGACGTTCGGCAACTCAATGATCGGGCCGTTCAAGCTATTCGGCGAATAGTCTCGCGCAAAGCGAATCGCGTAGTCCTGCGCGGCCTGCGCGATTCCGAGGTAGCACGCCGGAATATGGAGCAGCCATCCCGCCGGCTGTTTTTTCCCGGGCACGCTGATTTCGACCAAGGCTTTTTCCTCCACGTGGACATTCGTCAGCACCAAATCATGGCTCCCGGTGCCGGTCATCGCCACGCTATCCCAAGTCTCGTCGATCGCTACGCCAGCCGACGTCCGCGGCACAAGGAAATAGCCGACTTCTCCGGTTTCTTCGATAGATGCGGTCACATTAAAATAATCCAAAACCGGTGCCATTGACGTAAACGACTTGCGCCCATCAATGACCCACGAACCGTCAACTTTTCTCGCTGTGGTCGATGGTTTCCCGCCTCTCGTCGGACTTCCCGTCTGCTTTTCGGTCGCGCAATTATTGATCAACGCACCGCGCGCTTGGATGTCGTCGAATAAAGCCTCGAGCACCGATTCGTCCCATTTACCGGTCTCGCCCAAATCTTGAACGATGCCCATATGCCAGCCGATCGACAACCCGGTCGACCCGTCCGCGCGGCTGATCGCTTCCTGGTAGCGCAGCAGCTCCGACAAGGAAATACCCGCTCCGCCGTATTCTTTCGGAATCGTCAATGCCGGGTAATTGATCGCCTTCAGCTCAATGAAATTCTCAAACGGAAATTTCCGCTCCGAGTCGTTACGCGCAGCCCGTTCTGTAAATGGCGCCACCGTTTCATTCAATATGTCCATGCGTTCTTCAAATGTCTTTGCTTTCGTGATATCCATCATTCTTCACCTTTCTTTAGCTATTGCGCCCATTCCTCTGTCAAAATGAAGCCGTCGTACTGCTCATTCGACTCGATGTATTCCTGGAATTCCTCGGATTCGTAAGCGTCTTTCAAATCTTTCGCCCACTCAGTATCCGCGTTTTCTTCCTCGATCGTCACGACGATCCGGTGCTGCTCCGGCGTGTTCTCAATCTTCAAGGCATCGGTAATCTTGCGGTCCGGCGCATTGGCAATATAATTGCCGTTGACGACGCCAAAGTCAATGTCTTGCAGCGACACCAGGATTTGTGCCGGGTCCAATACTTTCAAGTCCAAGTCGTAATCGGCGCTTTCCACTGTGTTCAAATTAAAGTCCGTCACGCCTGCCTCATCTGACACCGTCACCCACCCGAGCTCCTCCAAGATGCGCACTGCGCGTTCCTGGTTGACCGGATCGTTCGGCAAGCCGATAGTCGAGCCGTCCTTCACTTCATCCAAGGATTGATGATGCTCGGAATACAAGCCTTGAGGCGCGCTCGGCACAAACGCGATGCCTGTCATCTCCATGCCGAGTTCCTCGTTGATTCCTTCCATATACGCCGTGCTCTGGAAAATGCTCGCATCGATCGAGCCTTCTTGCATCGCCGGGTTCAACTGCATGTTCTGGGAAAACGTTGTCGTATCCACTTTATACCCTTTCTCCTCTAAAATAGGCAAGATCCCTTCCTTGAATTGCTGCTCATATGTCCCGACGCCAAAACCGACACGCACTTCTTTCTTGTCTTCCCCGGAAGCTTCCCCGCTATCGCCGCATCCCGCAAGCAACAGCGCACCCGAAATCCCGAGCACTCCAACCCAACGCTTGTTCATCTGCCATCTCTCCTCGTTCTCCATTTTTTTGAATGAAACACTATCAACTCGCGGCTCAATAGAAAAAGCCCCTCTTCATAAAAAAGAAGAGAGGCGCACCGTCCGGCTCTTCTCATCTCTCAAATGCTCACGCACCTGCTGGATTTGGCACAGTTTCAAATTGGACATCCAATCTGTTCCGCTGCCGAAGCTTCAAAGGGCCAGTCCCTCCACTTCTCTGGATAAGAAATTATGTACTCGAAGTTAATGCCGAGTAATTTGATATGATTAATACAATAGCAGAGCTTTGATTTTATGGCAATAGGTCGTTTGGGGATTGCTCCATAAAAACACTCCTTCCCACTAAATCGGCAAGGAGTTTTAGACTGTCGAGAAAGTCAATAAGTCGTATTTTCCGAAGCTTATCGCACGACTCCGTGGGCTCGCGCCCAAGCCTCCTCAGTCGCTTCGAAACCCTTGTGCTCCCACATCTGCATAGCAGATGCGTCGCAAATGAATGCACTCAGCTAAGCTTCGCTCATTCATTCCTTGCGGGGTCTCGGTCGTCTCGCTAATCCAAAGGAGTCGAGCGAACGCTTCTCCAAATACTAAAATACTTCATTGATTTTTGATCGTAGAAAAGGTGATCACCTTTTCGATTTATAGTGGATCACAGAATTCATCCGCCTTTGTAGCATGCCAAATTTGAGGAGTTTCTATCAAATATATAAGTTTTATAAACACTTCGTACACCTGTGCTAGTAAGAGAATAGTGTATAATCTTCATCTAAGAACTCTCATAATTCCAAACACTCTAATATTGAATTTTCCAGTTTATAAAATGCTGTTTCTTTCTCTTCAGGAGCCAGCACATTTTTATGAGAGTTTCATTGTTTCTGTACATTTGCTATCTATTCATTTCAATGGAGGGATTCACATGAAATACACGGTTATCACAGGCGCCAGCTCAGGAATCGGATACGAAGCGGCCATGGCTTTCGCGACACGCGGCAAAAACTTGATTCTTGTCGCAAGAAGGGAAGCCGAGCTCAATAAGCTTAAAGAGAACATTCAAGACATGAACGGGAATCTCGAAGTCGTCATCAAACCCACAGACCTATCCGAAAGCGGGCAAGTCCACGCGCTGTACGAAGCCCTGAAGGAATACGACATCGAAACCTTCGTGAACAACGCCGGCTTCGGAAACAGCGCAACCGTCGCTGAACAGGATGTACATAAAACAGAAAAGATGTTGCGCGTAAATGTAGAAGCACTCACCACGCTTTCCACTCTTTATGCACATGATTATGCTGACCAAGAAGGCGCGCAGCTCATCAACATATCCTCTGACCTAGGTTACCGAATCGTGCCAAATGCCGTGACATACGCTGCAACCAAATTTTACGTGAGTGCATTTACAGAAGGCCTTGCCCAGGAACTGCAGGACAACGGCGCTCGGTTGAAAGTTAAAATACTCGCGCCATCCATGACCGAAACCGAATTCGTGAAAACGGCGCGGGAGCTTGACGATTTCAGCTATGGCGACAATGTGCAAAAGTTCCATACCGCAAAAGAGATGGCACAGTTTATGCTGGAGCTTTATGATAGCGAGCAAGTTCTTGGGAAGGTCAATAGTGAAAGCTATGAGTTTGAGTTGATGGATCCGGTTTTTCAGTATACTTCGAGGAAGTAGGAGCCCCTATAGTTCCAATATTTAAAAAATCCCCTCTCACATGATGTGAGAGAGGATTTTTCTAAATGGGCTGATGACTTACATCATGCCGCCCATGCCGCCCATATCAGGCATGCCGCCGCCAGCTGGTGCTGGTTCCGGGATGTCTGCTACGACTGCTTCAGTTGTCAGGAACATAGCTGCAACAGATGCTGCGTTTTGAAGTGCTGAACGCGTCACTTTCGTTGGGTCTACGATGCCTTGTTCAAGCATGTTGACCCATTCGCCTGTTGCCGCGTTGTAGCCGATGCCGACTTCTTCCGTTTTCAGGCGGTGAACGATGATCGAGCCTTCAAGGCCAGCGTTCGTTGCGATTTGGCGAACCGGCTCTTCAAGTGCACGGAGCACGATGTTGATGCCAGTCGCGACGTCGCCTTCTTGCTCTGTCGCAATTTGCGCCACTTGGTTGTAGACATTGATAAGCGCTGTACCGCCGCCTGCCACGATGCCTTCTTCAACCGCTGCGCGTGTTGCGTTCAATGCGTCTTCGATGCGCAGTTTACGCTCTTTCAGTTCTGTTTCAGTTGCTGCGCCGACTTTGATGACTGCTACGCCGCCAGCAAGTTTCGCGAGGCGCTCCTGCAGTTTTTCGCGGTCGAATTCAGAAGTCGTTTCTTCCAATTGGCTGCGGATTTGCGCCACGCGGGCGATGATTTTTTCGGAATCGCCGTTGCCTTCAACGATCGTCGTGTTGTCTTTAGAGACGACGACTTTCGCTGCGCGTCCAAGTTGTGCGATGTTTGTGGATTTCAGGTCAAGACCGAGGTCTTCTGTGATCACTTCAGCGCCAGTGAGTGCAGCAATGTCTTCGAGCATTGCTTTTCTGCGATCGCCGAAGCCAGGAGCTTTCACAGCCACTGCGTTGAATGTGCCGCGCAATTTGTTCACGACAAGTGTTGCCAACGCTTCGCCTTCCACATCTTCAGAGATGATGAGGAGCGGTTTGCTTTGCTGAACGACTTGCTCCAGCACTGGAAGGATTTCCTGGATGTTGCCGATTTTCTTGTCCGTGACAAGGATGAACGGATTTTCAAGAACCGCTTCCATTTTATCGGAATCCGTCACCATGTAAGGAGACTGGTAGCCGCGGTCGAATTGCATCCCTTCCACCACGTCAAGTTCCGTCGTGAAGCCGCGTGATTCTTCCAATGTGATGACGCCATCGTTGCCGACGCGCTCCATTGCTTCTGCGATCAATTTGCCGACTTCCTCGTCGCCAGAAGAAATCGCCGCTACTTGCGCGATCGATTCTTTGCCTTCGATTTGCTGGGAAATGGATTGCAAGCCAGTGACCGCGCTTTCCACAGCAAGTTCGATGCCGCGGCGTATTCCTACAGGGTTTGCGCCAGCTGTGACATTCTTCAAGCCTTCGCGGATCATCGCTTGTGCAAGAACTGTCGCAGTTGTCGTACCGTCACCTGCGATATCGTTTGTTTTGGAAGCCACTTCCGCCACAAGTTTTGCACCCATGTTTTCAAACGCGTTTTCAAGTTCGATTTCTTTGGCGATCGTTACGCCGTCGTTCGTAATAAGCGGCGTGCCGAATTTCTTCTCAAGCACAACGTTGCGCCCTTTTGGCCCAAGCGTCACTTTGACTGCGTCCGCTAATTTATCTACACCTTGCAGCATCAAGCTGCGTGCATCTTCACTGAACTTAATTTCTTTTGCCATGATTCGGTTCCTCCTATTAAATAGAATTTATGCTTATTTAGCCGACAATCGCAAGGATGTCGTTTTCACGTAAGATTAAGTATTCTTTGCCTTCGTATTTCAATTCTGTTCCCGCATATTTCGAAAAGACGACGCGGTCTCCTTCAGTTACGTCCAGCTCTGTACGCTGTCCGTTTTCACGGATAAGTCCATTCCCTACCGCAATCACTTTGCCTTCCTGCGGCTTTTCCTGCGCCGTTCCTGGCAAGACGATTCCGCTAGATGTCTTTTCTTCCACTTCGACGAGCTCAATGATGACACGATCTCCTAATGGTCTTAACAATTGAAACACCCTCCTCAAATTAAATAGCTTCTAGTCGTTTAGCACTCTCAGACCTCGAGTGCTAACCCATAGATAAGTTTAATAAAATCTTCAGTTAATTGCAAGCAGAAACCTTAGGGCGTTTTGAATTCTTTGCGCCTTTTTCCGTTAAGCCCTACAATAAAAGGAGCACGCGAAAAGAAAGGAATTTGACTACATGACCACAACCGATAAAACCGCCTCTTCTTCGAAAGCGAAAGGGTATAAGCGCAAAAACATGCGCACGCCGCTCCTGGTCCTGCTCGTCTTTGTCGCCGTCCAGCTCATGCCGATCCTCTTTATCGGCCCGACGCTCGGCTATTTCCGCGACCAAGGGCTTGACGATGCCACCGCCCGCGCTTCGACGTCCGGCTGGCTGATTTTCCTGACAATGGGCATCGGCTTCCTCGTGACGATGGCTCTCATCATGCGTGACCGCAACTTCTTCAATATTTGGAAAGGCAAAAAATCGAGCATCCCTGCTGCAATCGGCTGGGGCGTCCTCGGCTTTCTCTTGCTCATCATCGGCCAATCGATCGCTGCCATGATCGAAATGGCAATCGGCATCGACCCGGGGTCCGCCAATACCCAGACGCTCGTCCGAATCGCTGAAGTCGTTCCGTACGCGATCATCGCGGTCGTCCTGTTCGGCCCGATCCTTGAAGAACTCGTCTTCCGCAGAGTCGTCTTCGGTTCCTTGAACCAGACGATGAACTTCTGGATCGCAACAGCCATCTCGGCGCTCGTCTTCGCACTCGTCCATCTCGAGTTCACGCACCTCTTGCTCTACTTTACGACTGGTTTGATCCTCGCAGCCCTCTATCAGCGGACCAAGCGCATCCTCACCCCGATCATCGCGCACATCCTGCTGAACGGCTACGTCATGCTCATCCAGCTCAATATGGACAAAATCGAAACCTTCATCAAACAAATGGAAAACCTGCAATAACTCAAAAACCGCCACTCCCTTGTTGGAGTAGCGGTTTTTTCCATCTCTGTTAAGTCATAGCTGAGTTGAAATATTTGATTGACGAAAGTTCCACATCCATAATCCAGCCACAAAATTCCTTAAGATTGGTTTAAAGATATTTCCCGCTTCGAAATTCTAGTGAAGGGACTTCTTTTCAATCTCAACTTAGAGACGGAGCAAAAGGGGCCGACTCCGGGAGGAGCAGCGTAGCGACGAGACAATTGAGACCCTGCAAGCGAATATGCGAAAAGCATTGAGTATATTCGTTTGCGAAGCTCGAACATCGTGAGAGTTGAGCAGGCGTGGTTTTGCGTAGCGACGAAGCGGCTCAATGAATGAATGAGCGAGGTGAACCGAGTCCATTCATTTGCGACGCATCTGCTTGCAGATGTGGGAGCACAAGGGTTTAGCCCTCCGGAAAGCGTGCCCCTGGAGCGCAGTCATCTATATCCAATACTTTTCATTCTAAAACTCTTTATACGTTTCATTCCAAACAAAAAACCTCCCGCCATCATTTCGGCGGAAGGTCTTCTGTCTGTTCTGCAATTGCCTGCTGCTGTTCTGCCCGCAGGAACTTGCGATAGCCGATGCGCGCAATGACCAAACTGAATTCATACAATAAAATCAGCGGCAATGTCACGATCATATGGGAAATGATATCCGGCGGCGTAATGAATGCGGCAACCGTCACCAGTGCCAAATACGCATACTTCCGGTACTTCGTCATCATCATCGGCGTTAAAATGCCAAGACGCGTCAAAAACAGCATCAATACCGGCAGCTGGAAGATAAAACCGAACGGCAAGGTAATCTGGAACAAAAACTGGAAATACTCATTGATGCCAATCGTTTCCTGGATATCCAAGTTCTCGGATATATTGAGCATGAACCCGATGACATATGGGAACAGCACCAAATACGAAAACGCGATGCCTCCGATGAACAAAGATAAGGAAAATGGAATATACCCGAGCGTCACTTTTCGTTCCCGTTCAGAGAGTCCAGGGCTGATGAATGCCCAAAATTGGTACATGATCAATGGCGACGTGATAATCAATGCCAAGATCATCATGACTTGCATATATATCTTAATCGGATCGGTAATCTTGAACGCGTTGAGTGTCAGATTCCGCGCCTCTTCACTGAATTGCAAATAGCGGATCAGCGGCTCAGCTAGAAAGAATCCCGCAATGAGCGCGAACAGAAAGAAAACGACTATCAAGGTCAGCCGTTTTCTAAGTTCACCTATATGTTCAACTACTGTCATTTCATTTTGTTGGTTCATCGGACAAACATCCTATCGTGTTACTTGTGCTCGTCTTTCTTGTCTAGATCATTTTTGACTTTCTTATCGTCTTCATCGTCGTCAGCCAATCCTTTTGTCGCGTTTTTGAATTCGCGCAGGGAAGAACCGAATGCTTTGCCTAGTTCCGGCAACTTTTTCGGACCGAAAATCAGCAACGCGACAATCCCGATGATGATTAAACTTAGTGGACCTGGAGCCATATCAGACACCTCCTGTAGTATGCTTCTAGTGTACATGAAACACGGCCCTTTGGCTATTTCCAAAGGCCGTTTAAATGTGAAGGTTTTATGTTAATCGTGTTTGATCTGGTAGATCAATGTTTGCAGCTCGACTGATAAATCGATCGTTTGGACACGGATGTGTTCCGGCACGGAAATGCGCACCGGCGTGAAATTGAGAATGCCTTTAATGTCTGTCTGGGCGAGCCGGTCGGTAACTTCCTGGGCCGACCGCGACGGCACCGTCAAAATGACCACTTCCACGCCGTACTCCTTAATCTTCTCTTCGATCAAGTCCGGATGATACGTATCGATGCCGCTGATTTTTGTCCCTTCATGCGGGCTGTTCGTATCAAAGGCGAGGATGATTTTCGTGTTGTGGTTGCGGTGGAAATTGTATTTTAAAAACGCACTGCCAAGGCTGCCGACACCAATCAAGGCGACATTGGTCGCTTCGTCCTGGTCAAGCGTCTTGCGGAAAAACGCCAAGAGTTCCTGCACGTCATAGCCATAGCCTTTTTTGCCGAGTGCCCCGAGGTGGGAAAAATCGCGGCGAATGGTCGCCGAATCGATTTTCATCGCTTCGCTCAACTCCTGCGAGGAGATACGCTTTTGCCCGGCATTGGCAAAATTCTGGAGAAACCGGTAATACAAGGGCAGCCGCTTCGTTGTAGCTTGCGGGATTTTATGGGATTCGTCAAGCATGGGATCGCTTCCTTCTGAACTGTTGTCAAATCGTATCAATCTTACATGACAGGCCTTGATATGTAAAGGCTTGCGCAATTGCGAAGCGCACGCCCATCAGCTACACTTAAGAAGAATAGAGGTGACCCTAATGATCGTATTGCAAGTCAATCAAATCCATAAATCATTCGGTGCCGAGGAAATCATCTCAGGCGCCAAACTCGAAGTGCAGCACCGCGACCGGGTTGCACTCGTCGGCCGCAACGGTGCCGGAAAATCCACATTATTAAAAATCATCGCCGGGGAAATGTCCTACGACAGCGGCGATTTGATTATGCCGAAAGATTTGACGATCGGCTATTTGGAACAGCAAACCGACTTGAATTCAGACGCTACCGTGTGGGAGGAAATGATGAAGATCTTCGTCCATTTCCGCGAGCAAGAAGCAAAACTCCGCCAGCTTGAAGCTGCGATGGCTGATCCCGATGTCTACACTGACACAGAACGCAACGCCAAAGTCATGCAGGAGTATGACTTACTGCAAACCAACTTCAAAGATGCCGGCGGTTACCAGTTCGAAGCCGATACGCGCGCTGTCCTGCACGGTATGAAGTTCTATCCGGAAGACTACGAAAAGAAAATCACTTCCCTGTCAGGCGGCCAGAAAACCCGCCTCATGCTCGCGAAGCTCCTGCTCGCCAAGCCGCAGCTCTTGATTCTCGATGAGCCGACTAACCACTTGGACATCGAAACCTTGAGCTGGCTCGAAAACTACTTGAAGAATTACCCGGGCGCATTGCTCATCGTCTCCCATGACCGCTATTTCCTCGACCAAGTCGTCACGCTCGTCTACGAAGTGTCGCGCAAGAAGGTCCGCAAATACACCGGCAACTACAGCCGCTATTTGAGCGAAAAAGCGAAGCAATATGAACTCGACCGTAAACATTACGAGAAAGAGCAAAGTGAAAAAGCCAAGCTCGAAGACTACGTCGCCCGCAACCTGGTCCGTGCATCCACCACCAAAATGGCGCAAAGCAGACGCCGTGTGCTCGAGAAGACCGACTGGATGGAAGCACCGGAAGGCGATGAAAAATCAGCACGTTTTGGCTTCGACATCCACAAGCAAAGCGGCAACGACGTATTGAACGTCCAAGCGTTGTCTGTCGGCTATGGCGACCATCCGGTGTCCAACAACATCTCGCTGAAACTTTACCGCAGCGACAGCCTTGCACTTGTCGGGCCAAATGGTGTCGGCAAATCCACGCTGCTTAAGACCATCATGAAGGAACTACCGGCACTCGCCGGCGACATCCATTACGGCACCGGCATCCAATTCGGCTATTACGACCAGGAACAAGCCAACTTAAAGGGCAATAAACTCGTCCTCAACGAATTATGGGACGACTACCCGCACGTGAACGAAAAGGACATCCGGGGCATTCTCGGCCGTTTCCTATTCACCGGGGACGACGTCTTGAAGCCGGTCTCGACTTTATCGGGCGGCGAAAAAGCCCGTGTCGCACTCGCCAAACTCATGATGCAAAAAGCCAATGTCCTGCTGCTTGATGAGCCGACCAACCACTTGGACCTCGACAGCAAAGAAGTGCTCGAAAACGCCTTGATCGACTATCCTGGCACATTGTTATTCGTTTCCCACGACCGTTATTTCATGAACCGGATCACCACGAAAGTGGTTGAACTGTCCCGTGACGGCACAACTGAGTACTTAGGCGATTACGATTATTACGTAGAGAAAAAGACTGAAACCGAAGAACTCGCAGCACTTGATGCACTTGAAGCAAAAGCGAAACAGCCGGATACTCAAATGTCCGCCTCCACTTCTCAAATCGACAAGGAAGCCAAAAAACTCGAACGCCAATTAGTAAGGAAAAATACCGAAATCGAACAAGCGATGGAATCGCTCGATGAAGAAATCGCGGCGATTGAAGAGCAATTATGCGAACCGGACATTTTCCAGGACCACGAACGCGTCATGCCTTTGCAATCACGTCTTGAAAAGCTTAGGCAATCACACGAAGAAACCATGGCCGAATGGCTCGAACTGCAGGAACAACTTGAAGAAATGAACTCCTGACCGCATACGCCGTATGCGGTTTTTCTTTTTCTATATATAGGTCAATACCATTTAGCGAAATAAATATTTCCACAGATTTGTACACAACAGAAGAGTTGTAAAATCAACTATCAACAGAGTTACAAACATTATCCACAGGCTATTTTTCTTTTATCCACATAGTTTTCCACTTTCGCCTTCACAATATATAGGAAATCCACTATTTATTGATAGTTTGTTAACAGCTTATTCACAAATTGTGCATAAGTACAAATGTTCTCTATTGACAGAAAACACATTTCTATGTCCTTGTAAGATTTGGATATTATTCATAAAAAAAGAAGCATTACCGCAATTCTCAATACATTGCAGTAATGCTTTCAGTTAAATCCATGAATTCAAAGGCATGCCTGGGCGCCCGTTCATGGCCATATCTCCTGTTAATCCTTTTTCGTACATCACCGTTCCAGCCGCTGCAATCATCGCTGCATTATCGGTACAAAGCGGCAGTGGCGGAATAAAGAATGGAATGCCCTCTTTTTCAAAAGTCTCAGTCAGCGATTGGCGGAGTCCTTTATTGGCTGCTACACCGCCCGCGGCAATCACTTGCTTAACGCCAAATTCTCTTGCTGCGCGCAAAGTCTTTGCCGTTACAACTTCCACGACGCTGTTTTGGAATCCTGCGGCAACAGCTCCGGGCACAGGTGTTTCCCCCCGTTGTTTCATATTATGCATATAATTCAGCACTGACGATTTCAATCCACTGAAACTGAAGTCATATGATCCTTCTTCCAGCCAAACCCGCGGAAAATCGACTGCTTCCATGCCTTCATGCGCCAACCGGTCGATATGTGGCCCTCCAGGATATGGCAAGTTCAATGTTCGCGCCACTTTGTCGTAAGCTTCCCCTGCAGCATCGTCCCTGGTTTCGCCGATGACTGTAAAATCACCATGCTCTTTCATGAGGATCAACTCTGTATGCCCTCCTGAAATGACCAACGACAAGAGTGGAAACTCCATTTCTTGCTCTAGCCGATTGGCATATATATGTCCCGCGATATGATGCACGCCCACCAGCGGCAAGCTATGTGCAAAGGCAAACGCCTTTGCTGCATTGACACCAACCAGCAAAGCCCCAACTAGCCCCGGTCCTTCTGTTACCGCCACAGCAGATAATTCAGTTGGCGCCAAATCCGCCTGTTGCAGAGCTTCTTCAATCACAATCGTAATTTGCTCGACATGATGCCTCGAGGCAATTTCCGGCACAACACCCCCAAAGCGCTTGTGGCTCTCAATTTGCGATGCCACCACATTGGAGATGATTTCTGTCCCATTTTTCACGACCGAAGCCGCCGTTTCATCACAACTTGTTTCTATTCCCAACACGAAAATATCTTTACTCATCGAAATTCACCCACATAACTATGGCATCTTCCTGGTTATCCGTATAATACCCTTTTCGAATGCCACCATTTTGAAATCCTAGTTTCTTATATAAATTAAGTGCCGCTATATTACTGACACGCGCTTCCAATGTCATCAATTTCGCACCTTGCGCTTTTGCAGTTTCTATTGCCTCTCTCATCAATGCTTCCCCGAACTTCTTGCCTCGTTCTTTAGGTGAAATGGCGATATTCGTAATATGTGCCTCGTCCATAACCAGCCACATCCCACAGTAACCGACGATTCCTTCTTCCGTTTCAGCCAGCACGTAATAAGCGAATTCATTTTTCAACATCTCTTGCTCAAAGGCCTCTTTTGTCCATGCAAGCGCAAACGATTGCTTTTCAATCTCATACACTGCATTCACATCATGAATGGTCATTTTTCGGAATTTCACTGATACGCTCATTGGCTTTTCCCTATGTCCGTTTTTGAAAGATTTGCTTCTGCCTCAGTAATCCGGCGATATTCAGGAACTGTATGGTGCACTTCTTTCGCTTCTTCAGCCGCTCCCAGTGCAATCAAATTCGATGCTCTTGGCAGCCTGTTTTGGAACGACGTAAAATGAGCCAAATCCCCAAGTATTTCCTCGATCACTGAACGGTGGATTTCAAGGTCAATTCCTGTAAACAAAACTGGTTGTCCATGGGTATGGACTTGTTCCAAGAACATCTTGAAATCACTATGCCGATCTGAAAGGACTGTGGCCAGATCAATACCGTCATAAAGTGCAGTAAAAGCGGTACCGCGCCTCGCATCCATGACAGGGCAAACCAGGCCGTTAAATCCCTGCCCGTTCGCTGCAAGAACTTTCAAACTCGATACCGTGGTCAGTGGAATTTTCAACGACCATGCGAGAGTTTTTGCGATTGTCAGGCCAATTCGAACGCCTGTATAAGATCCAGGCCCTTCCGCAACAACAATTTGCGTTAAATCACCTGGAGCAATTTTTGCTTTTTTCATCAAGTCCTCTACTGCAGGCATAGCAGTTAAGGAATGATTGATCTTTAGATTTTGAGTTTCTTCTATTAATACTGTATCGTCTTTCACCAAAGCGATAGCTAGCGGCGAATTCGACGTATCGATTCCTAAAATCATTGCATTAGCTCCCTGCATAAGTTTTCATAACGGACACCGTGAGGATGAAACTCCACTTCACGCTCCTCTTCAGACAAGCGGCGAATCACAATATCTAAGCGTTCTTCCGGCAAATATTCCTCGATGAACTGAGCCCATTCAATCACCGACACAGCATCTTCTGCAAATAATTCATCAAAGCCGATATCTTCATCACTGTTTTCCAAGCGGTATACATCAAAATGATTCAGATTTAATCGGCCTTCATATTGCTTAAGAATAGTGAACGTCGGGCTGTTGACCGTTCGTTTGATGCCTAGTCCTTTGGCCAATCCTTTAGTAAAAGTCGTCTTGCCTGCCCCTAAGTCACCTTCCAGTGTTAGAAGATCTTGTGGCTGTAAAAGCGAAGCCAGTCGAATGGCAAGTTTCTCTGTCTGTTCCGGTGATTGCACTGTAATTGTAAAGCTCATGTCTCTTCACCTCGTTTGAGTCTTTTCATAGTTTAGCGGAGATACCCCCGCAAATCAAAATATATTGTTTCCACAGAAAAAGAGCACAGCGGGTTCGCTGTGCTCACTTTTGGGAATGACGGTCCCGACCGGGATCGAACCGGCGATCTCCTGCGTGACAGGCAGGCATGTTAACCGCTACACCACGGGACCAAAATTATAGACCAGCGACGTCCTACTCTCACAGGGGGAAACCCCCAACTACCATCGGCGCAAAAGAGCTTAACTTCCGTGTTCGGGATGGGAACGGGTGTGGCCTCTTTGCCATCATCACTGGACTCGTTGAGCTTGTTCGCTCAAAACCGGATAAATCGACATTGGAAACGCATGTTCAGTTTGTTGGTTAAGTCCTCGATCGATTAGTATTCGTCAGCTGCACGTG